>NZ_DATMRB010000160.1:0-19669 GCF_035566555.1 Collimonas sp. | reverse complement strand
GCCGACATCCTGCGCGGCCATTTCAAGCGCTACGCCCATGACAAGGTCTTCGTCAGCTTCAACAAGGACAGCGCGCTCAAGGTGCTGACCGGATCGACCAATTTCTCCGTCACCGGCCTGTACGTCAACTCCAACCATGTGCTGGTATTCGACGACCCGGTGGTCGCCGCCGAATACGGGCAGCTGTTCGAGACGGTATGGCAAGGCGGCGTCAAGCTCGCCCCCTACCTGCAAGCGCCGTTTTCCTCGGCCACCTTCTCGATAGCGCAGGGCGACTCGCCCGCAACCGACATTACTTTCGCCCCTCATTCGGCCGAATTCGTTAACAAGAATCTCGGCGAGATCGCGGCTCGTATCCAGCAGGAGGGAACGAAATCGGCCAAGCAGGCCAGCGTACTGTTCGCGGTGATGGAAATCGACAATGGCACCAGCCCGGTCTACGCCGCCCTGAAGAACCTGCATGCCGATGAAAACATCTTCAGCTATGGCATCTCGGACAGCAACAGCGGTATTTCCCTGTATGCGCCGGGCAAGAAAACCGGCGTGCTGGTGACCGGCAAACCAGGGAAAGCGATCCTGCCTCCGCCTTTCGACCAGGTCCGCACCATCGCCGGCATCGGCCATCAGATCCATCACAAGTTCGTGGTGTGCGACTTTAACGGCAATGCCCCGGTGGTGTTCTGCGGCTCATCCAATCTCGCCGTCGGCGGCGAACAGGCCAACGGCGACAACCTGCTGGCGATTTACGACGGCGACATCGCCACCGTGTTCGCGATCGAGGCTGTAGGCCTGGTCGACCATTTCCAGTTCCTCGACCGCATGGCTAGCGCAGCACCGCCGGCGCCCGTTAAAATGCCTGTATCCAAGCAGCAAGCTGCGGTGGCCGCAGGCTGGTTCCTGTCGACCACGGATAACTGGGCCAAGCCCTATTTCGATCCTGACGATTTCCACTATACCGACCGCTTGCTGTTTGCCTAGGGAGACGGTACGGCGCTAGCGGCCTGGTCAGGGCGCCTATATTTTTTCAGGGAGTCAGCATGCCGCTCGTCACCATCACTGTCCGCAAACCGAAATCCGCCGCATTCAAGGCCGGCATCCTCGACGCCGTACACGCTGCGCTGGTCTCCAGCGGGGTGCCGGCCACCGATAAGTTCCAGCGCGTCATCGAGCTCGATGCAGAAGACTTCCGCTATGATCCCGGCTACCCGGACCTGAAGTCGGAGCGGATCGAGAATTTCGTCCTGATCGAGATCCTCTGGTCGGTCGGCCGCAGCGTCAAGGTCAAGCGCAAATTGCTGGAAGAACTGATGGCCACCCTCTCCGGTCAAGGCTTGAACAGCGAAGAAGTGATGGTCTGTTTCAAGGAAACCAGCTGGGAAAACTGGTCGTTCGGCGGCGGCCGCCTGATTCACACGTAGCGTCCAAGGAGCAGCCGCTGCACTTCAGGGAGCCGGCCATTGCCCTGGCCGGCTCCGCTGTTACTGCCCTGGCGCTCAGGACCGTCTCAAGATGCGCCGTACAAGGTCCTGGCGTCGGCCTTGAACGCCGCCGCGCTGGCGCCGCGGCTGTAGAACATGTGGCCGCCCGGATACACCGCCAGCTTGACTCGCCGCTCCTGGCCGAAGGCAGGCATCTGGTCGAGGATCAGGCGCGAAGTAAAGAACGGGCAGGACAAATCGTTATAGCCGTGCGCAATCAGCACGCGCATCTTGGAATCGTTGGCAATCGCCTTGCGCAATTCGGCCACCGGCTTGTCGTCGGGCGAGCCGCGGTCCCACAGCTTATTGACGTTGGATGACAGCGCCTCGTAGTGGGTATCGGTTTTCCAGCCCACTTCGCGCGTGACAAAATCGACCATGGCGCTGGTGGTGGGAGCGATCAGCGCTTCCAGGATAGGATCGCCGGACTGGCGGTCGCTGGAACTCGGAAACGGGTCCCATGCGGTGACATTGGAGTCGTAGATGCTGCCGATTTTCTTGTCGGCCCGGTGCGCTTCACGCAGATAGGTATTGGTATCGACACGGCCATCCAGCCTGGCTACCAGCGCCGCATCGAGGCCCGTGTAAGCGGAGACTTTTTGCACGATGCGGCCCACCGCATTCGGGTCGGAGCGGCCGGCCAGAAAATCGGTGACGAACTGCGACCGCACATAGGATTCGACATCATTCATCGCCGCAGTGCTCAGTTTTCCCTGGCGCTCCAGGTTGCCCGCTGTCATGGACGGCAGGTTGATCATCCAGGGCAATGGCGACAAGGCGTCGCCATCGCCGACGGCAGCCGGGTCAAGATATGGCGACACCATCACCAGGCCGCTCACGCCCACGCCCATTTCGGTCTGCAGCGCGTAGGCGATGCGCGGCGCCCGGTAGCCGCCGTAGCTTTCGCCCACTACATATTTCGGTGCGCGCAGGCGGCCATGCTTGACCAGCCAGTCGTAGACGACGCGCGACAGGTATTTGATATCGGCGTCGGTCGAATAGAAATCCTTCTTGGTCGTGTCTTCATCTTCCAGCGAACGCGAAAAGCCGGTGCCGACCGGATCGATGAATACCAGGTCGCTCATGTCTAGCCAGGTATTCGGATTGTCCTGGGTCACGGCGCTATCCGACGGCGCGTCGCCGGCGGTCCCGAACGGCACGCGCTTGGGGCCGATGGCGCCCATGTTCAGATACACCGAAGACGCGCCAGGTCCGCCGTTAAAGGCAAAAGTCACCGGCCGGCCGACTGCGCCGCCAGGAACCGTATAGGAAGTGTAGACAACTTCGGCGATCTTCTTGCCTTTGGCGTTACGCACCGGAATCAGGCCCACCGTGGCTTCGTATGTAAGCGTCTTGCCGCCGCTGCGGATACTCTGGGAGATGGTTTTGTCTTCGGGCAGCGGCAGCAGCTCGCTTTCATCTTTCTTCTCGGCGCCAGCCTTGCTCTCCGGCTTGCTGTCCGACTTGGCCTCAGGCTTGGCATCCGCGGCATGGGCCACCGCCGCCGGCGCCACTGCCAAGGCGGCGGCCAGGGCGATGGCGCTCCAACCGGCGCGCCGGAGTGAAATTTTCATGCAGGAAAAGATGCGAAGCTGCTCAATCATAAGGCGTCTCGAATTGAAAGATTTCAAAGGGAAATGACAGTCAGGCCAGACAGCTGCTAGCGCCACGTCCCTCCGTTCTGACGATGGCGTGCGGGCTGGCGGCAATCTGCGTCTTGAATTTTTTTGCAAATGCAGAATGCATTTGCAACGAGGAGCAATCGTACACGCTTATCCAGGCGAACTGGAAGTGCGCAGCGTGCAAAACTGATTGTCAAATACCGTGGCGACCGCCAGGTTGACAATCAGGATGCAAGGCGGCGAGCCGGGTTTCAGCTGCCGCCGGCTTGCCGAGCCTTGATATCGCGCCGGTTCTTGACCCACAGGAAACGTGAAAACTGGTCGATCCTGCCGCTGGCCTTGCCGATTGTAAAATCCGCGCCGACCATGTTTTGATACTGCTGAGGTAAAAATTCTGCCAGCAACAGATAGCCGCTTCTCACCGTGGTGGTAGGCGCGCTGTTGCCGGCGCCGTCGCTGCCGTTGATTCTTCCCGCATAGTCTTGCGGCCCGCGCGTCACCACATCCACGAAGGTATTGGCGAACCTGGTCATCTGGACCTCGGTAATTGCGTAGCGGCCAGTCGCATAGGCACGGTAGAAGCCGGCGATGTCGAGACTGCCGTGGTTGTTGTCTTCGCCGCTCTTGTCAGGCAAGGCATAGCCCCAGTCGTAGACATCGCTGCCCTTCTTGCTTTTGTACGAGGTCACGCCAGTCGCAAAAAAAGAGGTAATGCTGGCGCTGACGATGGCATTGTATCTGCTGGCGCGGGAGGGATCGTCGCCCAGAATTTCGTGGCAGGCGGCCAGGTTCTGTAAAGCGTAGTTGAACATCATCTGCTGGTTCCATGGCACCGGCAGGCCGGACTTGTAAGGCGAGGCCGCGGAAAAATAATACAGATTGTTGTGCGTCAGGTTGAGCAGGGATTTGAAAATGTGCTGGTCCAGGCTGTAGTCCGCCTCGGTCACATATTTTTTTGCGCGGCTATAGTAGTCGGCGCCATAGTTTTTCGGATCGCCGCTGCCGACCTTCAGATGCCAGATCGCCGGCGTCGCCAGGATCAGCCTGGCGCAGTAACCCAGATGTCCGACCGGGTCGCCCTGCTCGCCGCCGGTGCCGATCGGCGTGGCGCTGACATCATTGGGCCAGACCGGATCTATCCTCCCGGTCCAGATCTTGTGCTGGCCGAGCGGCGCCGGCGCCAGGTCGTTGCGCTCGGACAGGACGCTGTCGCAGAACACCAGCATCTTGTTGAGGATGGCGCGGTCGCCATTGATTTCGTAGACCAGTCCCATCGCCTTGGTCTGTTCGCCGCTAGCTCCCTGGGCCCACTGATTGCCGATATTGTCGCTGGCCGGCGTCAGCGTCTGGATATACGCTTTGAAGGAATTGACTTCCTTGCTGGTGACCGGACCGCTGAAACTCTCGACCACCATGCCGGCGCTTGCCGCCGGATTGGCCGCATGAGCGAATACAGGAAGGATTGCGGCGCATGCGAACAGGCCGGACAGCAGGTTTTTCAGCATCGATTTGTTCTCCGATAGTAAGTCCGGAACGGTGCGAAGCTGGCGATGCGCCCGCTGCCGCTGTCGAACTGGATTTAGCTGAGCTGCCGTAACAAGCTCAACCCAATTGATGTTTCCAACAAACAACATTATAGCAATATAAATATTTCCACAGGGAATCTCATCGATGTGGCCAACTTGAATAGCGGCCGCTCCTGCCGTTCAGCGCTTGCGGGAAAGCGAGCCGATCAACTCGTCATGCCGCTCTTTGTCGCTTTTGTGCAGATAGATCGCAGTGGTCGAGATGTTGGCGTGGCCGGCCGTATCCTGCAGTGCCTTCAGCGAGACCTCGTTGTTGGCGTGCATGGTCAGCATGGTATGCCGCAGCCAGTGCGCGGACGCCTGGCGCAAGGCCTCGGCATCATCCAGATCGCCGGCCGCCTCAGCCAGGATTGCGGCAGCGGCAAACAAGGATTTCATGGCATTGGACGCAGCCTCGTCCGTGATTGAGACCAGCGCCTGTCCGCGGCTCGACAGCGCCAGCGGCGTGGCGTCATTGCGCGCCGCTGGCGCCGGCAGTCCGAACGCCAAGCGGTATGCGCGAAACGCCGCCAGCATCTCTGGCGCCACCGGCAGCCGGCGCGGCTTGGCGCCCTTGCCGATCACATCCAGCCACCAGCGCCCGTCTCCCTCGGTGTATATCGCTCCCATTGCGGCACCGGTCAGCTCGGACAGCCTGGCGCCGGTGGTGATATAGCCCAGCAGCAGAAAACGGTCGCGCGCCCTGGCTTTCATTTTTGCCGGGGTTGTTGCCGGCAGCGCATCCAGCGCGGCATGGACATGCGCAACGGCCTGCATGCTCAGGTAGCGCGTGATCCGCGCGTCGCGCGCAGTCCTGACGTTCTTGACCAGGGCGCCGGCGTTGCGCCGCAAATAGCCGGCATCCTTGGCAAATTCCAGCAACGCTTTCACCACACGGAAAGCCTGGCGCATGCTGGGTTCGGAAAGCGCTCCGGAAAACGGCCGCCAGCGCGGGTCGTCGCGCGGCCACTTGGTGGCGCAGACCCAGATCTCTTCCGGCTGCGGGTCTTTCAGGAAAGCCTTGTAGGCGATCAGGTCTTCAATATGCAGCTGGTACAGCATCTTGCCATGATGCTGGCACCACAGCAGGAAGCGTCCCAGGTCTTTCTTGCTGCTCTTGATCGAGTTTTCAGACAGTTCGCTGCTGTAAAGAAAGGCGCGCGCCAACTCGGAGTCCGAGCGCGCCGCCACCAGCGGTTCCGCTTCTGCACTGCCGGCGAACAGATCCATGCTCAGCGTCGGCGTGTTGACGTTTCTGTCCGGCGGTTCCAGATCTATCAGCGCGAAATGGTCCATTAACGATATTGAAGCAGATAAAAAAAGAGGAAAAGCGGGAGTATTCCCAGGGAACTGAGGAGAATATCACGACATTGCATTTAATCGAGATTATTAACGTAATCTCGACTAAATATGTATATACGTAATTATGATTACTTTTAAATTACGTAATTTTTATTACTTTATTTGAATAATTTAGTAAAATCTTGCTATCGAGAGCCATTTGAAGGAAAAACCATGTCCGAACGCCAGAATCTCAGCTGGACCGCCTGCGATACGCTTGCCGCCCAAGGCAAAAAGCCCTCCATCGGCCTGGTGCGCGAATGGACGATTGCCACCACCGGCGCCAAGAAAGGATCCGACGGCGATGTGCAGAAAGACATCAATGACTGGTATGCCGACCTGCTCAAGCTGAAACGGGATAAAGGCGTCGCTGGCCTGCCGGATGCCGTAGCCACCCTCACCCGCGAACTGTGGCGTTTCGCCGTGGAGTCAGCCAACGATACGCTCGCCGCCGAGCGCAGCACGCTGGCCGGAGAAAAGGCCGAAGCGGAAAAACTGATCGACCTGGCACAGGAAGACACCCTCGCCGCCATCGAGATCGCCAATGAACTGAAGGGGAAACTCACTATCGCCAACGCCGCCCTGCTGAGCCGCGATGAGCAGATCAAGCGGCTGGAAGAAACATTAGCCGAACAACGCGCCACGCTACAGGCAAAAGATGAACGCATCGCCGGCCTGGGCGGCGAACT
Source organism: Collimonas sp. (assembly GCF_035566555.1). Classification (GTDB taxonomy): domain Bacteria; phylum Pseudomonadota; class Gammaproteobacteria; order Burkholderiales; family Burkholderiaceae_D; genus Collimonas. Next base: position 12,974 of record NZ_DATMRB010000160.1, on the reverse strand, counting down.
CAGCCGCAAGGCCGAGGAGCATGCGGCCGGCCTGGCGGAACTGGATGGACTGCGCAAGCACAGCCTGCTGGAAATCGACCGTGCACGCGCGGAATCCCGGCAATGGAAAACCGAATTCACGCGTATCGAGACTGAAAGCAAGGCCGCTGCACACGCCTATCGCGAAAAAATATCCGTGCTCGACAGCGAATTGTCGGGCGCAAAGGGCCGCCTGGGGGCCGTCGAGGAATCCTTGGCGGCAGCCAACCAGCGCGCAGCAATCGTGGGGGCTGGCTTGCCTGACGCAAAACAGGGAAACAACGCCATCAGGCAGCGCTTCGGCAGCAGCAAGAAAGCTGGCGCGGGCAAGCTTGTCCGGCGACGCTGACTTTGCAAGTCCTGGCTGTCACGGCAGCCCCTGGGCAAGGACACGCACGATGGCCGCACGTGCCTGCCGGCCTTCTGGCGTCGGCATCGCCGCATAATTGTGCGGCTGGCCATGGCGCAAATGAAGCTCGACCGGAACCCCCGCTGCGCGCGCCTTTGCGGCCAGATCAACGCTGTCGGGATAGAGCAGGTCAAGTGTGCCAGAGAATACGGTCATCGGCGCCAGCCCATGGAAATCACCATTCAGCGGACTGACATACGGATGGGCGAGATCCAGCTCGCCGGCATACATGCGCCCCGCTTCGACCAAACCGGGAATATCCTGCAGCGGATCGCGCACAGCGATCTCGATCTGCTCCGCGCGGCTCACAGAGGCCTCCAGTCCCGGCGAAATCAGCACCAGCCCGTCCGGTTGACGGTAGCCGGCATCTCTTAGCCATTGAACCGCCGCCAGCCCCAGATTGGCGCCCGCCGAATTGCCGACCACCGTGACCTTGGCGGCCCCCGCGTCTTCCAGCAGCTTGCGCAACAGCTCGCCCATGGCCGGCACAATGTCCTTCGCGGTGGCGCCGGGAGCCAGCGGAAATATGGGAATCACGCAGCGAACGCCCGCATGGCGGCTCAAGTAAGCGACGAAGCGCCAATGGGCGCGCACGATCTCGTTGATAAATCCACCGCCGTGCAGGAATAGCACATAGTTGCCGATGCCTGGATGCGCGGACGACGCCGTATGATAGACCGGCCACCCCTGCGCGCTTTTCTTCACGGATACTTCGACGCCACGGCCCAAGCCCGTCGGCTCATAGGAGGCCGGCCGCAATGCCAATCTGCGCACATGCTCTTGCACGGCAGCCGCGGACGCCAGCCGCTTCTTGATCGGGAGAAGCCGCAGCAGGCCATTGATGCAGCGGCTCTGCCAGCTCGGCCTGGCATCGTCCGGCTGTAGCGCCTGCACGCTTTCCCTATCCAGTCGAAGCTGCTGTGCTGATGATATTTTCCCAACGCTCATGGCTACATCCTCCTGATGTGTGAGTTCGGCCTGCCTGATTGGCTCGGCGAGCGGCAACTCCTGTCATCTGGTCGCCGCCTGTAGTTATAATATGAGCGATGGCTCGTATTTTATACTCGTGTTTGGAGCACCGGAAATGGCACGCAAGCCTCTGACGAAACCCAGGAAACACGCCTCTCAGGAGAGATCGCGGGCGACAGTCGACGCCCTTGTTGAGGCAACCGCTCGCATTTTGGTGAAGGAAGGTTTCGACAAGGCCAGCACCAACCGGATCGCTGAAGTGGCGGGCGTGAGCGTCGGTTCGCTCTACCAGTATTTCCCAGGCAAAGAGGCGCTCGTTGCCGCTGTCATGGAGCGTCATAACCAGGAAATCATGCAGCTCGTCCGTGGCGCGCTGGCCGAGGTCGCTGCCCAGCCGCTTGAAAAAGCGGTGCGCAGGCTAGTTGTCGTGGCGATCGAAGCACATCGCGTCGATCCCAAGCTGCATCGCGTCCTTGCAGAACAGATTCCGCGCACCGGCAGCCTTGAAAATGTAGAAACCTTCAATCGCGAAGCCCATGCTCTCGTCAGAGCTTATCTAGAAGTCCATCGCGACGAACTCCGCACGCTCGACCTGGAACTTGCGACCTATGTCTGCGCGACATCCATAGAGGCGCTGGCCCATACTGCGGTTTTGCACCACTCTGAAATGTTTACGGATGAAGTGGCGGAAAGGCTGATCGAGGAGACCACGCGCCTGGTGGTAGGATATCTGCAATAGCACCGCCGCAGTAATGACGAGCACTTCGACAAATGCGGTCGGCGACAGCACAGCAATTTCACCGTCTTAGCCTAAATCACAACAACCGCGTCGAACCGCCCGCGACAGATTGATTTGACTCAAACTTGAGGCATTTTTAAAGTCATCCGGCATGCTGCGCTATATCAATCGTGACTTTTCTTAACGCACTCGGCGCCTCGGATTTCTTAAGTGCTCCACGCGGCCACAAGGAATCCACAAGACCCTCAGCCTTCCCTTGAATCCACTGCAAACAGTTGCTGATGGCGTTCTTCAGTAGCATCGTCGGCAGGAAACATGCATTCCAGGCGCAACTCCTGCGCGGCGACATTTTGCGGCGCTCCAACGCTAGTCACCATCGAAAAATAGCGCAGAACCATGCCCTCGCTGATGAAACCAAGCGGGACAACCGGCATCGCGGACGGCGTGTGATACGTTTTCCAGTCGCGCGGCACGTCCGGATACGCCAGCAGTTCGTCGAGCAGAGCTCTGGTGCCGCCGTCAATCACGTGGCCGACCGATTCGCGATATACGCGCTGCAGCAGGCTGCGCGAGACATTATCCCAATCGGCCACAAACGGACGCATGCCCTGCGGATCGAAGATCAGATGCAGCATGTTGCGCGGCCCTTGGCGTGCCGCCATGTCGATGAAGTGATTGAAAAAGCGTGGCGCGGCATCGTTGGTCATCAATACGTTCCAGTTCCGGTCCATCACGATCGCCGGAAACGGCTCATGCTGGCGCACGACCCGCTCGAGCGCACGGACGACGCTATGCATCTCCTGAGCATTCCATGCCGCCTCCGAATACGCCGGCGCGTAGCCGGCGGCGAGCAGCAGCGCATTGCGCTCGCGCAGCGGCACGTCTAGCGTTTGCGCCAGGGCCAGGATGGTGTGGCGGCCGGGCACGCTGCGCCCGCTCTCGATGAAACTGATCTGGCGTTGCGAGACGCCGGCTTCGAGCGACAGATCAAGCTGACTGACGCCACGCACGTCGCGCCAATAGCGCAGCAAATCGCCAAATCCGCCAGTCGGCACTTTCGGAGCAGAACTGGTGACGCTCATCTGGTTTCCTCATCAAGGCGGGCCAAGCTGACTGGCTCAGGATGCCGACGCATGCCAGGCGAATTCCTGGAACGGCGTTTCGAGCGGCGGCTGGGTAACGCTGCCAGTGTAGTTCGTGATAGTGGATGCAGCAACCACCGCAATCACCTCGAGCACCTGCTCGTTGCTGAATCCCGCTTCGAGGAAACCTCTCTGGTCCGCTTCGGCAAGGCGGCCGCGCTTTTCGATCAGCGCACGCGCCAGCGTTGACAGCGCGGCCAGCCCGGTGTCAGCAGGCAGGCTGCCGCGCCGGATTGCGTCGACATCTGCGGAATGTACGCCCTGCTTCAACGCCAGCGCGGTATGAAACGCCACCGGCCACTCGCTGGCGTTGGTGACCGCATTGGTCAGCAGCAGCACCTGGATCTGCGGCTCCGTCAGACTGCTGGCATGGACGCGTTCAAACAGGCCGATGAAGCCGTTGATCAGCACCGGTGAAGCAGCCATCGTGGCCGCGATGTTCGGGATCAGGCCGAACGCCTGTTGCAGTTGCTGCAGCACGGGCTTCGATTGCGCGGGTGCGGAGTCGATGGTGTGGACGGGATAGCTGGACATGGTGTCTCCTTGGCGGTGAGCGCCACCGGATTGGCGGCGCGAGAATCAAAGAGTAGAGGCAGGCGTGAGACGCGGCAATTACATCGGATGTAATCGCCATGCGGCTCGGTGAAGATCCAGTGTCGAAACGAGCTATGTTTTATCAGCAATTTACAAGATTGCGGACGTCGGCAAGCAGCTACCCGATTAAGATATGCTAAAGATGATTCTCCTCGCCAACCTACAAGGATTCACCAAAGGAAGCTTAACCATGCTGAATAAGTACGCCGTTGCGAAAAAGGCCTGTCGCATTCCACGCTGTCTCGTGCTGGGCATATTGCTCACGCCGTTGCTGGGTAGCGCGATGGAGATGGCCGCCGCGCCTGAACAAATCGCGCTGACTGCCGATCAATGGCAAGCCAACGGCAAGGTGACATTCAAGCAACAGCAAGGATACCCGCACGGACTGATATCTGTGAAGGACGGTGGCGCCGTTCTGAAAAACCGGACGTTTGACAGCGGCACCATCGAATACGATATCAGCGAAGATGCCGACAACCAGGGCATTGCCGGGATCTGGTTTCGCCAGCAGGACAAGGACACCGCCGAGAATTTCTATCTGCGCACGGATTCCGATTGTCCCAGCTCGATTGAGTGCGTGCAATATGCGCCGGTCAGTCACGGCAACGTGCAGTGGGACGTCTATCCTGAATATCAGGCCAAGGCGCCGGTGCATGCGCATGGCTGGAATCACGTCAAGCTGGTGATTTCCGGAAAACGCATGAACGTCTACATCAATGGCGAAACAGCGCCATCGCTGCAGGTTGGCAGGCTGGAAGGCGGCGCTCTTTCCGGCGCTATCCAGCTGCGGGGAGACGCCACCTTTGCCAACCTGAAACTTGTTCCAGGCGCCACGGAAGGCCTGTCGCCGGAACCGGCAAAGGACGTGACAGAAGGCGATCCGAACTATGTGCGCAACTGGTTTTTATCGCCAGCGCTGACCATCCCGACAGGACAGGAAGCCGTGTTTTCAGCGATGCCGGCCAAGGCCGAGGCATGGGAAGCTATTGCTGCGGAGAGAAAGGGCTTCGTCAACATCAGCCGCAAGCATGGAAACCCGGGCGGCGCACCTGATCTCATATGGCTGAAGACGAATATCGATTCCGACCGCAACCAGAGCAAGCACGTGGCAATCGGCTGGGCGCGGCAAATATGGGTTTTCGTCAACGGTAAGCCGGCTTACGCCGACAAGAATTTCTACTATCCTGCGTCTGGCAGAAAACCGCCCTTGGGCCGCATGTCGCTGCAAAATGGCGGCTTCGACTTGCCCCTGCAAAGCGGGCAAAACGAAGTCGAGATCGCCATCAGCAATGACCTGCATTCATTGCACCACTGGGGGTGGGGATTCGAGTTTCGCTTTGATAACGTGGATGGATTGAAAATGCAGAAGGCGAAGCAAGCCATGTAGCACACACTGACGGAGAGAATATTCCTTTGCTTGCGAAGTTGCCCCTATCCGGTTGATCCAGTCGCCACTGCCGTGCAAAGGCTGCGGCCTGGTGGTGCGACCTCTCAAAATCCAACGCACATCGATCTGCACTTAAATGGCCGGGAGCTGACGAACTCGTTCTGCTTAGCCGGCCGTCAGCGATGTATCGCCGCTCAATGCCAATGGCTGCGACCTGGCCCAGCGATTGGCCGACAGCGAAAAAGTCAGCGCGCGCACCTGGTGGTACCAGCCGGCCGGCACATACAAAAGCTCACCAGGCTGCATGATGCATTCGACCAGTGCGGCCTGGCGGGCCAGCGGAAATTTCTCGAAATCCGGCGCCTCCGGGTCAAACGGCGAACCGAACAGGATGGCGTTCGCCTCGCGCGGATACAGGAATTCGTCGTGATGCGGCGGCGCCAGGAAAATGCGTTTGCTGCCCCAGATCTGCGCAAAGATATTGTCGTCATAGTCGCAATGCAGCGGGGTCACTGTTCCGGCAGGACCAAGCCAGAAGCGCGGCGGACCCATTTTCTTGAAATAAGCTGGCCAGTAGCACAGCCTGTTCAATTCACGCAGTTCCAGATTGCCCAGGTACGGCGGCAGTTCCTGCGTGTTATCGGCAACCAGCTCAAGATAGGCCAGCAGCGACATGTCCTGCATCGCCCGGTCCGGCGCGAACGCGGTATTGATATAGTCGCCCACCCTGGCGCGCACCTGCAGCTCGCCAAAGTGATCGCGCAGCGTTTGCGGCGTAAGCGCGGACAATGGCCACTTGCCGACCAGCCCGGTGATGATGAATGGCAGACCTTCTGCTGCACGGGCGCGAAACCCTGCGGCGTCGAGAGGGCCCATGCGCGGCACTGCAGAAATGGTTGGGAGCCTGCGCCCGGCGCACTTTATCGCTTCACGCATTTCCTGTATTGACGTGACGCCACGCACCAGCGCATCCCTGCGCTCCCGCGCCTGTTTTTTGGCAATGGCTTCTTCTGGCGACATGGGCGTCGATGTCGGCCGCGGCGGCAGCGATCGCGACGGCGCGCCTGCCTCTGGCCGCTCCTGATTGGCGGCTGACGGATTTTTCATATTTCCATTTTTCTATAGCTGCTCAGCTGGACATGAGCGTTGAGCCATCCGCCTGCAGCCGCGCATCGGTGCCATCAATGTGATCCAATCCCCAGATCCTGATCTGGGCCATCAATGCACGCAGCGAGCGCCCTTTTTCAGTCAATCGATAACCCTGCTTGCCAGCGATGTCGCCGGATGGGTAGTGTTCGACCAGACCGTTGGCAGAAAGCCGGGCCAGCCGCTCGGCAAGGATGTTGGTTGCGATTCCCTCCGGCGACGCCAGGAACTCCTTGAAATGCGATTTGCCGTGCAGCAGATCTCGAACCACAAGCAGCGTCCACTTGTCGCCTAACAGGTCCAAGGTGCACGCGACCGGGCACACCGAACGCCGATTCCCGTTTTGAGCCGGGCTCGCGGTGTGTTGGAGGTGGGCAGCGCCCTGCTTAGCGCGTGGCAAGGGAGCCCCTTGGCAACGGCCGCCGGAGCGGGAGCGGATTTTGATCGTGCATGGCTTGACTTTATCCAAAATACTTGCAAAATACAAGTCTATACTTGCATTTTGCAAGTGGAAATCCGATGCCGCCTGGCAGTGGCAAGATCAAGCACTACTCACCGGCGTCCATGTCGACAACATTTGCAGGAGTCTTGTATGGAACCCGTCAGAAACCTTGCAACCTTGCTTCCCTTTGCGGCAAGCGTTACCTTCGGCTTGCTCGCCTGGGGAGCATTCTTCTTAAACTATGTCTGGCCGCGCATGCGCGAGCTCCCCCTGCACGCGGCGATACGCCCTGTCCTGCACCTGCACTTGTTCCGGTTTATAGGTCTGGCTTTCATCGTGCCCGGTGTCGTCAGCCCCAGTCTTGCGGCGGGATTCGCCGCGCCCGCGGCATACGGCGACCTGCTTGCCATGGCGCTGGCCTGGGTCGCTCTGCTGATGGGATCGGGCCGCTATTCGCGCATCGCGATCTGGACCTTCAACTTGTGGGGTTTTGCCGACCTTTTATTCGCCTTCTACCAAGGCGTGATCGGCGTCGGCATCGACCCGGCCACGCTCGGCGGCGCCTGGTTCATCCCGACTGTCGGCGTTCCGCTCTTGCTTTGGACGCATGTATTGGTATTCGCGATCTTGCTGCGCCCTTCCCGCTCCGCCAGCTTCCTCGCTCGTGCAGCCTAACAGGCAGCATGCAGGGCGCGGCAACCTTTGAAAGGGAATCCGTTTGCGGAAGATGGCTAACCGTCCGCTTGCATCCGCATCACCACGGGAGCGTGCCGAGTGTTGCGTGCGTGAACGTGCCGGTCGGGCCATCCGGGCCGAGCAGCGCAACGCGCACCACCTCGCGGGCACCCTCCTGCAAGGTGTCCGTGCCCTCATAGTTGTTGAGGTTAGTCTTGGTAAAACCCGGGGAGACGGCGTTGACCTTGATCCCGGCCGGCTCCAGCTCAATTGCCATGGCCAGCGTCATCGCATTGAGAGCCGTCTTGGATGCAGGGTAGACCGGGCCAAAGATTGAACGATATGGGAAGGCCGGGTCCGCATTCCGCGTCAGCGATCCAACGCCGCTCGATACGTTGACAATGCGGGCAGCCGGCGCCTCGCGCAGCAACGGCAACATCGCCTGGGTAACGGCGAGGACGCCGAACACATTGGTCTCCCACACCGCGCGCACCTCATCGAGGGACACGACGCTCGGGCGTGTCAGCTTGGCATACTCCATCACGGACATGCCAGCCAGCTTGCTGGTATGCGAGATAGCCGCGTTGTTGACCAGCACGTCGAGATGGCCGAACTCCGTGCGGATGCGTTCCGCCGCGGCAGCGATCGAAGCCTGATCCGTCACATCCAGCTGGAGCGCGCGTGCATCCAGCCCGATCTCCTTGACCGCAGCTTCGCCGCGCTCGCGATTGCGCGACCCGACCAGCACAGTGAAGCCGTCTGTCACCAGATCCTTCGCGACTTGAAAACCGATTCCTTGATTAGCTCCGGTGACCAGAGCGACGGGTTTGTCCTGCATGGCAATCTCCTTGTTGTGCTGCGTTGAGCTGAAGAGCAAGCCGCCAGCCGCGCCAGTCCTGCAAGCGACCGCGGCGGTTTCGCGATAATTCCTTCGGGTGATTTGCGATACAGAGACTTTAGCTCGCTGCGGCTGGACGCACTACAACCAAGAGTCCAGATTTCATTTGCAAGAGTCCGATTTTGGCCGACTGCTGCCTAACTTGACTTTCCACGGTTACTGCGCAATCTCGTCATAACCTCGCCCCAGAAATTGAACCAGGCAAAAGCCATTGCCGAAAGGATCCGCCATGAGCGCCAGCCGCCCCCACTTGTGCGTGGCGACGGCCTCCTCAAGACGCGCCCCGGCCGAGACCGCCTTCTGCACCGCAGATTCGATGTCGTCAACGACAAAATCAAGATGGACTGGCGTCCAATGACGATCGTAGCTACGACACTGAGCAGTTGCGCTCGCTGCTTGCGTTCCCTCCGCTTTGAGCAAGAGGTAGATCGGCGCGGAACTCCCCATCATTTCCACGCCGCTGGCGCCGAAGCGGCGGCCGACCGTCAGGCCAAACGACGCTGCGTAGAAATCAATGGCCTTCTCAAGATTGTCGACGTCGATGTTTACGAGAAGTTTCATTACCTCGGCTCCCTGTCTCTAATAGAGATGCTACTGCAACGGGTACCTGTACATCAACAATAGCGTGGGCGCCACAGATTTTCCAATTTCACAACATCTCACGCTGCAGTTGAATCCCGCTTCACAGCCACGCACTTGATCTCGACCAGCAAGCCCGGATGGGCAAGATCGGACACGCCTATTGCGGTCCATGCGCATGTGCCGCGCGGGAAAACCCGATTCTTTACCTCGCGGAATACAGACATGTGCTGGCTCATCTGCACATGGTACGTCGTCATATCGACAACATCCTCAAAAGTACAATCGGCCGCTTGCAGCAGTACGCGCAGATTTTCCCAGCACGCCAGGAACTGTTCCTCGGGATCGGCGATTACTTCGAGATCGGCGGTACGTCCGACCTGCCCGGCGCAAAAAACGGTGGCGCCGACCTTCACCGCCGGCACATAGCCTGCGCGCTCGACGATGCCTTGCATCGCCGGAGGGACGATCAATTCCCGGTCTGTCATGTGATTTTTCCGTAAAAGTTGAAACGGGCATTCGCCGCGCTCCGAATTATGACCGCTTGTGACTGATAGCGGAGATTTGCAGCCCCTCGCTGATGAAGAGATTTTGTTCCGCTAATATAGACGGCACGGGTTGCGATCCACTATATTGCGTCAGGCCTCGCGCAGACCCACACACTTAGACCCACACACTTTTGAGGAGAACTCATGTTTGACCACGTCAAATTCGGCGTCAGCGACTATGCGGCGAGTAAAGCGTTCTTCCTCAAGGCACTCGAACCGCTTGGCGTAGCTGTTGTCTCGGAGGGGCCGCCGACATACGGTGTCGAGCTTTGTCCTCCACAGGGCAAGGCTTCATTGTGCCTGTACCAAACCGAGGAGAAGCCGGCGCATCTGCACCTGGCGTTCACGGCCGAGAGTCGCCAGCAAGTCGACGCCTTCTATCGCGCGGCCCTGGCGGCGGGCGGCACAGACAATGGCGCGCCTGGCCTGCGCCCGCACTACCACGCGAACTACTATGCAGCTTTTGTGATTGGCCCGGATGGGCACAACATCGAAGTGGTTTGCAGCCAGCCTGATTCCTAAGCCTTGCGCCGAGGGGACGTCCCTCGATCCTTGTCCAAAGCAGTCATTCGATCGAACGGCGAACACCGTCCGCAACTGGCCGATTGCAACCACGGGGGATAGACCGCTATCGCCCCAAAGGAGACTGTCGTTAATCTGGAGTGACAGGTGGTCAGTTGGATTTCGACTTATTCGCCCCTCCCCCCCCCCGACTTGCTCAAAGCCGGTGAGTAAGGTATTGGGATATGATCTCAGCAATCGTCAAATCGCCTCTTCGAAAACATATTTCGATATTCACTACCGATTATCGGAGCGCACAGACAATATGCGTAACGGATGCGACAGATTCCTCTTTTCATAGTCAAGGCTGTATTATTACAAGGACATTTAATGGATTTTTTTCAGAAGTGGTTCTTACCGGTAGTTGCACCATTTTGTTTCGTTGTGAGTGCTAACGCATCGACTGCTACAGATACTTCGGTAGCTTCTTCACAACGACAGGAATTGCTAGAGTTTAAAGCGGCGCTCCCTAAAATTCCGCAATTCCCTCGCACGGGAGATGCCTTGTTAGAGAGGTTGTTGAAAATTACAGCAGGTGCAGAAAATCAAGTTTATGTACATTTTGTTGATAATATTTTCGATGTCGGCGCATGGCCATGGAAAACGCATCGCGCAAATAATGGATTTTTACGAATAGATTCCGGCCCCATTCCTATTGACGGAGATTGGTATATTCATTTACGTGAAATCGATAAACAGCCTGCGTGGGCATTTCAAATGATGTTTATGCACATCGATGGTGATCAGTCGGTATTTGAAAATGTACCGAAAGTAATGCCGAAAGTAATATGTATTCGAGAAGGACAAATATCAGACGCTTTATTACGTCAAGGCTGGAAATTGGAGAGAAGTATAGAACGGATTCCTCAAGGGTTGTGGGTAGGTTCTTATATCTTCAATAAAGGCAAAAATTATTCAATAATCATGAAGTTTTCAGAACCAAATAAAAATAACGATTCGTGCTTAACGTACATGAGTGTAAATTGACCAGCAGCTGCATTTAGCCCTTACTTCAAATTCTATTAAATAGACTGAAGACGGCCCAGACTGTGTGAAAAGCATTATCTGCCTAGCAGAACTCCATTGAGTCAGGTTGCAATGACGGTCGAACTGACTGTAGCAACCAGTCTGAAGTGGGCGTTCGACCTTGAATGCTCGACTGGCGGCTTCTGGCCGTTTTGAGCCGGTCGCGACACGCTGATTGCAAAGCATGCAGCCATCCTGTTTCACAGGCGCGGCTTAAAATCTTTCGTGCTGCCATCAGCTTTTTGTACTTTAAGGCGTCAAATGAGGGGGGCGTACAAAGTTGATTCCTCTATCCAGGACAGCATAAGAAACCTTTGTCCGTGCCGAGTCCGAATAGCGGTACAGAAGCTCATACGTATGGCCCGCAAGGCCATCCAATTCCACTACGTAGTTGGAGGTAGTGAACCCGGTGGCAGTCACCATCCCTAATTGGTGATTACCAGGTAGCAGCAAAACTTCATCAGGCGCACCATATATGGCCGCAACCATTTTTCCGTCGACCCTGGCAATGTATGAGTGAAGTTGTCCCGGCTGAAATGTGCCGTACTGTGTGAAGACCACGGCAAGTTCGCTGCGTTGCCTCTTCGGTCCCTCATAAACGTGGCGCGATTTGTCACCCCCACCAGGCGCAACACATGCAGCAAGCATCAGAAGAACGATTGAACCAAGTACTAATTTAATTGATACAAGCTTCATAGTATTTATGATTAATGAATTAGAGGGTGGCGACAGGAGAGCATAGATACTAAGCAACTTTTCCGCGTTAAAGTTGCAAGCCGCTAAAATAAATCTATGGTTACCCCGATTTTTGCAAGGCTATGTAACGCCATACCTAATTCCTGAAAGATTTTTCTACCGAAGATTGTGTTCCGCTTACTTTTGCGAGCTAACGCGCGGAATGGCCGCATTAGAGTAAAAGCCCGACTGCCCGCTCCTGGCCGTTTTGAGACGATCGCTACAGGTTGATTTGGCTCTAGCGGCCGATTGCGCTTTCCATGAACGAACGTCCAACATTTGAAATGAGACGCTTGACCCGACCTATCAGGGGAAGTCGTCTCGATCGAAATCTGGGAGCGCGTCACGCAAATAGCTCAATCGCGTCTTCGCTCCACTCATGGCCTTGACTCCCCCAAGTAGCATTGTGAGCCGATGCCGGAAATCCTGTGCGGCAGTAGCCTTGCTTAGATGAGAAATCAAAGACGGCGTGTGGGTATCCATTGATAAGCAAGACGGCCTTCTGACTGTCGAGAGACCATCCGATTTTGACGGTTGATGGCTTGTCGCGATCTGAAATGTTTGCAACGTTATAGATATGCAGTGCATCTTGGATCGGTTGCACTTCATGCGACGCATCAAGTGCATAGAAGTAGCCAGTGGCATTGTCGTCTTCAAAGATCGCGACATACAATCCTTCGGGCGCGGAGCTCTCCACTACAGTTGGTTGACCTACCTGGAATGTCTTCTCTGCGGTGATTTGAATTGGCATCGGAGTGACACTGTTCTAGCGTTGAGTTAAATAATTGTGAAGTAAGACCGCATAACCCGACGTCATAATGACATGAATAAAATTGCCCGGCAATAACGTTTTGGCGCTGATTTGGTCGGGGATTTGACTGCCCGGATTTAGCCGATGGCCGCCCGTTACATTTGTCGACTATCTCGTAATACTACGTCTAATATTCGAGGCTTGTTCCGAAGAACGTAAGCGTGATGTCCGACACGTCTAGCGGCACCTGAAATATGTCGGCATGATAATGCGCAGGGGCACTCAGTGACAGTGTCCATGGAGCGAAGTGTGGACAGAGTGACTCAGACGGTTGGCAAGCCGGGGCGGCGTAAAA
>NZ_DATMRB010000159.1:0-26731 GCF_035566555.1 Collimonas sp. | reverse complement strand
TCGGTTTCAAAGCCGTTCGGATAGCCGGCCTCCGTCAGCAACTGCTTGGCCTTCTTCGGATCGTAAGGCCATGGTCCGGTCTTCAGGGCATAGTCGACGCCCTGCGGCAGCACGCCATCCTGCGGCATGGCGTAGCCGCTGAAGGCGACCTTGACCAGCGCGTCCTTGTTGATCGCATAGTTGATCGCTTGCCGCACCTTCGGATTATCGAAAGGCTTCTGCAACATGTTCATCGAAAGGTAGCGCTGGATGATGGATGGCGATGAGATCAGGTCCAGGTTCGGCTTGCTCTTCAGCAGTTCAGCTTGTTCGTAAGGCAGCGGGAAGGCGAACTGCGCTTCTCCGGTTTGCATCACGGCGCTGCGGGTATTGTTGTCGACTACCGGCTTCCAGGTGATGCTGTCGACCTTCGGATAGCCCTTTTTCCAGTAGCCGTCGAACTTGACGACCTTCATGTAGTCGGTCTGCTTCCATTCGACAAACTTGAACGGGCCGGTGCCGACCGGGTGAAAGCCGATGTCCTTGTTGCCGTACTGTTTCAGCGCGGCCGGTGAAATCATCGCGGCGGAAGAGTGCGCCAGGGTGTTGATGAATGGCGAGAACGGCTCTTTCAGGGTGATCTTGACTTCGTAGTCGTTGACGACGTCGATCTTGGCAATGCGGTTGAACAGGTTGAAGCGCTTGAGCTTGTTGTCCGGATTGATGACGCGTTCCAGGTTGACCTTGACTGCATCTGCCTTGAAGTCGGTGCCGTCCTGGAACTTGACACCCTTGCGCAGGCGGATGGTGTACACCAGGCCATCCTTGCTGACTTCATAGCCGTCCGCCAGCACATTGACCAGTTTCAAGTCTTTGTCGAAGCCGAACAAGCCTTGGTAGAACGATTTGATCGCAGCTTGCGACAGGGTGTCGTTGCTGTCGTAAGGATCGAGCGTGGTGAAGGTCGAAGCGACCGCCAGCGTGACGTCCTTGGCGGCGAAAGCGTGGCCGGCGGTGAATTGGGCCGTCAGTGCAACCGCGGTGCTGGCAACGATCTTGCCGAAATGATTGCCGAAGTATCGAGTAGTGCGCATGTGTTACTCCCCTGGTTCAAAAAGTCATTGAAGACAAACAGACAGATAAAGCGAAAAACAACAAAGCCGTTCAGTAGGCGCTGGAAATTCGGTGCATCGCTACGAAGTGTCCCGGTCCGACCTGTTTCAGCGGCTCCACCACCGGCAGATCGCCGACATTGCGGATCGGGCTTGGAATTTCGCCCGCCAGCACCTCGCGCTGGCGATGGCGCTGATTCGGATCGGCCACCGGCACCGCCGCCATCAGCTTCTTGGTATATGGATGCTGCGGGTTTTCAAAGATGGCGCGGCGGGGGCCGATTTCGACGATCTGTCCAAGGTACATCACTGCCACCCTATGGCTGATGCGTTCCACCACCGCCATGTCGTGCGAGATGAAGATGAAGGAAATCCCCAGCTCGCGCTGCAGGTCCAGCATCAGGTTGACGATCTGTGCCTGGATCGAGACATCCAGCGCCGAGACCGATTCATCGGCGATCACGATCTTCGGATTCAGCGCCAGCGCGCGCGCGATGCAGATGCGTTGGCGCTGGCCGCCCGAGAATTCATGCGGATAGCGCTGCGCATGTTCCGGCAGCAAACCGACTTTTTCCAGCAAGGCAGCGACTTTTTCCTGCGCGCCTTCGGCCATGCCGTGCACCAGCAGCGGTTCCATGATGGAGTAGCCGACCGTCAGGCGCGGATCGAGCGAGGCGAACGGGTCCTGGAAGATGAACTGGATTTCGCGCCGCAGCGAGCGCAGCTCGGAACGCGGCAGCTTGGCCAGGTCGCGGCCGCCGAATTCGACGCTGCCGCTGGTGATGTCGACCAGCCGCAGCAGCGAGCGGCCGGTGGTCGATTTGCCGCAGCCTGATTCGCCCACCAGCGCCAGTGTCTCGCCAGGATACAGATCGAAACTGATTTGCTCGACCGCATGCACGCGCTGCTTGACGCGGCTGAAGACGCCGCTCTTGACATCGAAGCGGGTGGTCAGCTTGCGCACTTTCAGCAAGGGCTGCTGCTGTGGATCGGCGCCCGGAATGCTGCGGATGATTTTTGCTTCCGCAGCCATTTCCGGTGTGATGACGGCGCCGGCGATGGCAATCCGTTGCGGCTGGTCGGTGCCGTGCATGGCGCCCAGCCGAGGCACCGCTGCCAGCAATGCCTGGGTGTAGGGATGCTGTGGCGCTGCAAAGATTGCGTGCACATTGTTTTCTTCGACCTTCTCGCCGCGGCACATGACCACCACGCGGTCGGCGATTTCCGCCACCACGCCCATGTCGTGGGTGATGAAAATTACCGCCATCTGCATTTCATCCTGCAGCGTGCGGATCAGTTGCAGGATCTGCGCCTGTATCGTCACGTCGAGGGCAGTGGTCGGTTCGTCGGCGATCAGCAGCGACGGTTTGCAGGACAGCGCCATGGCGATCATCACGCGCTGCCGCATGCCGCCGGACAGCTGGTGCGGATGGCGGTCCAGCAGGCGGCGTGCTTCCGGAATACGGACGATTTCCAGCATGCGCAAGGCTTCGGCGCGGGCTTCGGCCATGCTCTTGCCCTGGTGCAGGCGGATCGATTCGGCGATCTGTTCGCCTACCGTGAAGACCGGGTTGAGCGAGGTCATCGGCTCCTGGAAAATCATGGCGATTTCCGAGCCGCGGATAT
The DNA here is from genome assembly GCF_035566555.1 of Collimonas sp. Classification (GTDB taxonomy): domain Bacteria; phylum Pseudomonadota; class Gammaproteobacteria; order Burkholderiales; family Burkholderiaceae_D; genus Collimonas. Next base: position 24,014 of record NZ_DATMRB010000159.1, on the reverse strand, counting down.
GCCGCATGGTGTTCTGGCTGGCGCTGGCCAGATCGATGATGCTGCCGTCGCGCCGCTGGAAATCCATGCGCGCGCCAGTGATGCGGCCGCCGCCGTAGTCGATCAGGCGCATGATGGCTTGCGATGAGACCGATTTGCCGGAACCGGATTCGCCGACGATGGCCAGCGTCTCGCCAGCGTCGATATGGAAGGACAGGTTGCGCACCGCTTCCACCTTGCGTTCGGAGGTGGTAAAGCCGACGCTCATCTGCTCTACCGTCAGCACCCGGCGGCCTGTTTGCATGTTCATATGATCGCTTTCCGTGGCTGACGTTATTTGTAAATGGCGGTGACCACAGGCGCGCCGACCCTGGCGTAGCCGCGGTACATGCCTTCGGTATTGAACGGCAGCGCCACGTTGCCCTCGCCATCGATGGCGATCAGGCCGCCGCGGCCCTGGTAGCGCGGCAGCAGGTCCATCACTACGTGCTGGGCAGCATCCTGCAGCGACTGTCCGGCATATTCCATGCGCGCAGAAATATCGTAGGCCGCTACCGTACGCATGAACGCTTCGCCGGTGCCGGTCGCGGAAATCGCGGCGCTGCGGTTATTGGCATAACAGCCGGCGCCGATCAGCGGCGAGTCGCCGACGCGGCCGACGCGCTTGTTGGTGATGCCGCCGGTGGAAGTGGCGGCAGCCAGGTTGCCGTGCAGGTCGAGGGCGACGGCGCCGACCGTGCCGAATTTGTTGTCCGGATCGATGGGGGCGATTTCGGCAGCCGCGGCCTGGCTGGCGGCGTCGTGATCCAGCAGCAGCATGCCTTCCTGCTTGCGCGCGCGCAGCCATTGCGCGTGGCGTGCTTCGGTATGAAAGTATTCGGGCTGCACCAGCTCGGCGCCATGCTGGGCGACGAATTCCTCCGCCCCGGCGCCTACCAGCAAGATGTGTTCGCTATGTTCCATCACGGCGCGCGCCGCCAGTATCGGGTTGCGCACGTGGGCGACGTTGGCTACCGCGCCTGCGCCAAGCGTGGCGCCGTCCATGATCGCAGCGTCCAGCTCATGCGTGCCGGCGTGCGTGTAGACCGCACCCTTGCCGGCGTTGAACAGCGGGCAGTCTTCCAGCATGCTGACAGCCTTGGCGACGGCGTCCAGCGCACTGCCGCCGGCGGCCAGGATGGCCTGGCCGGCGCTGAGGATCTCGCTCAGGGCGTCGTGGTAGGCTTTTTCCTGGTCGCTGTTCATGGCGCTGCGCAAGATGGTGCCGGCGCCGCCGTGGATGGCGATGACGGCTTTGCTGCTGGTAGAAGTAGACACGTTATTTCGCTTTCGCTGCTGATTTTATGATGGCGGTTTTGCCGCTTTTGCTATTTTTGCTCTTCGGCGCACTGATGCCGTCGGCGTGGTAGAGCCAGGGCAGCACGGCCTCGGTCATTTTCGAGGCCGCATGCACCGAGCGGTTGGCGCGATGCGCGACGGCGTCGCACACTGCCTGGATCAGGGACAGCGCGGCGGCGTCCGAGGTCGGCGACAACTGCCTTTCGGTTTGCGCATACAGGGTGACATCCGCCAGCGGCACCAGCGGCGAGGTCGGGCTGTCGGTAAACGCCAGCACTTGCGCGGCGCGCTCCTTGGCGCGTGTCGCCAGCGTGACGGTATCGGTAACATAGCGCGGGAAAGCCAGGGCGATCACCAGGTCGCGCTGGTCCAGCTTGAAGAACTGGCGGCTGGCTTGGGAAGGGCCGCCGGGGCCCGCCACCGACTGCACCGTGCGGCAATACGGCTCCAATGCATGGGCCATGATGCCGGCTAAAAAAGCGCTGGCGCCGAAGCCGAGGATAAAGATACGTTCCGCATTCAGGATCATGCTGACCGCCTGGTCGCATTGCTGGGGCGAGAGGGCGCGCCGGGTGGCTTCCAGGTTTTGCATGTCGGCGCTGAGGGCCGCGGCGATGATTTCGGCGCTGCTGGCGGCACGCTGCACCTGGTCGCGCAGTTTTTCCACCGGCGCCAGGGAAGAAGCAAAGTCCAGTACCAGTGCGGCGCGGAATGCTGGGTAGCCGTCGAACGAGAGCGCGTGGGCGAAGCGGTTGGCGGTCGCCAGCGAAATGCCGACCACGTCGGCCAGCTCGTCGATGGTCATGGTGGCGGCGCGAAACACGTTCGCAAGGACGTAATCGGCGGCCTTGCGATGCGCTTTCGAGAGCTCCGGATAGGCTTTGCCTATACGTGCGGCAACCGCGCTTTCGCGTTGCCATGCTGTGACTGCGGCGTGTTGCACTGGCTATCCCCGGTGATTGTTTTTTATAATTTGTGTAAATATATTTTCATTTTCATTTCAAGTAAAGGAAATTTATTTTCTTTTTCGAGATGTGTATTTTGTGGCATCGAAACTGTGCCCATGTGGTGCAGGCAAAGCCCGCAGGTGTTGCTGGAATGCGGCTTTGCACCATTTTTGCAACGCGTTTGTCCGCAATGGTGCGCCTTGTTTTGGCTGAGGAAAAGAGGAAATTTTGCCGGCGGCAGGGGGCGATGGCGAGGGCAAGGCAGAGACAGTTGCTTGCGTGTATTCTTCTTGGCACGCGCTTCGGAGCGCACATCACCCGGAGAAACGAATGAGTGAAAAAGTAGAGAGTTTGCGTCAGCGCCTGATCCGCAATTTCAATGCAGTTCCCACCACGCACGACCTGCGCGCACCCTTGTACGATTCGGTTTGTGCGCGCCTGGCGACAGGTACGGCGGCACAGAAACTCGGCGCTAGCATAGATACTGTCGCCCCTGGAAAAATATCCTGCCCGTATCACTTCCACTACGCACAGGAAGAAATGTTCATCATCCTGGAGGGCAGCGGTTCGCTCAGGGTGGCGGGAGAAATGCTGCCGCTGGTCAGCGGCGATATCATCTTCATTCCGCCTGGCCCGGAGTATCCGCACCAGATCGTGAATACCTCGGACCAGCCTTTGAAATATTTATCAGTCAGCACCAGGGAGCAGCCCGAGGTATGCGAATACCCCGATTCCGGCAAGTTCCTGGCGACCGCGTCCGCCGGCGGCGAACGGGTATTCGATGTGATCCAGCGCGCTGAAAACGATCTGGACTATTGGGATGGCGAGCCTTAAAAAAAGTAGCGTGGGCACGCTGTGCCCACGCTACGTCATTGGCAGGGGCTCAGGCAGCCGCGTTGCTGTTCTGGTCCAGGCCGACATCGCTGTTGGCCGCATTGTAGATTTCCAGATCGAGCAAGCCTTCTTCCTTGGCCACCAGCACCGGCACCAGCATCTGGCCGGTGACGTTGGTCATGGTGCGCATCATGTCGAGGATGCGGTCGATCGCCACCAGGTAGCCGATGCCTTCCAGCGGCAGGCCGGCCGAGCTCAGCACCAGCGTCACCATCACGATCGCCGTGCCGGGTACGCCGGCGGTGCCGAAGGAACCCAGTACGGAGGCCAGCATGATGATGAAATACTGCGACATGTCCAGATGCAGGCCGAAGTACTGCGCCACGAAAATCGAAGCGATCGCCGGGTAGATGGCGCCGCAGCCGTCCATCTTGATGCTGGCGCCGAGCGGCACCGCGAATGCGGCATATTCCTGCTTGACGCCGAGGTTATGCACCACGCTGCGCAAGGCGATAGGCATGGAGGCAAAGCTGGACGAACTGGTGAAGGCCACTTGCATGGCCGGAAAGGCGCCGCGGAAAAAGCGGATCGGATTCAAGCGGTGTGTCAGCAGCAGGCCGCCGTACACCACCACGATGTGCAGCGCGCAAGCCAGGTACAGTGTGAAGACGAAATTCCCCAGCGGCAGCAGGCGCTCGAAGCCGTAGGAGCCGACCAGCGCGGCGATCAGGCCGAAGGTGCCGAGCGGCGTCATTTCCAGCACGAAGCGGGTGATCTGGATCATGGCGCTGCTGGCTTCGCCCATCAGTTCACGCACCTGCTTGACCTTGTCGCCCAGCTTGACCAGCGCCATGCCGAGCAGGGCGGCGAAGAAGATCACCTGCAGGATCTTGCCTTCGGACAGCGCCTTGAACGGATTCGACGGCACCACGTCCAGCAGCACCTGGATCGGCGTCGGTACTTCGCGCACGGTGTAATCGGCAGCGATGGCCAGCTGGCCGAGATTCTGGCCGGGATTGGTGAAGCTGGCGACGGCCAGGCCGACGCCGACCGCCAGCACGGCGGTGATGGCAAACCAGAGGAAGGTCTTGCCGCCCAGCGCCGCCACGCTCTTCATGCCATGCAGGCTGGAGATGCTGTTGGTGACGGCAAAGAACACCAGCGGCACGGCAATCATCTTGATCAGCGTGACATACAGCTTGCCGAGCGGGCCGAACCAGGTTTCGGCCGGTGCGCCGACCAGCCAGCCGGCCAGTGCGCCAAGCACGAAGCCGCCCAGCACGCGCTGCCAAAAGGGAATGCGGAACCAGAGAGAAAAAATGTTCATAGAGTAATCACGGGAATATCGGCGTTGCGGGTCTTGCTGCAGCGCGTAGGGTAAACAGTGAGGTGACATGCCTTAAAAGGCGGCATGAACCGGATGACCCGAGAGTATCGGTGTTGGTAAGGATCGCGTCCAATATTTTTTTGCATTATCTATATGCCGGATTGTTCTATTGATATCTGAATTGCATTATAGATAATTTTTCACTGGAAGCACACGGCGTACACCGGCGGCATGCTGCTGGAAATAGTGCGCCAGCTGTCGCCGCCGTTTTCCGACAGCCAGACGCCGCCGGTAGTGGAGGCCATCAGCAGGGTGCGGCCATCGTCGGCCACTGCCAGGCCGTGCCGGTAGACCAGGTCGTAGCAGTGCTGCTGCGGCAGGCCTGCGCGCAGGGCGGTGAAGCTGCGGCCGCCGTCGGTGGTGCGGGTGACGGTCAGCGCGGCATCGGTCGGAATGCGCGTCTGGTCCGCCAGCGCCGGCGCAAACCAGGCGGTATTGCCGTCGGCCGGATGGACCGCCACCGCAAAGCCGAAATTCGACAAGGGCGCGGCGCTGACTTCCTGCCAGTCGGCGCCGAAGTTGGCGGAGCGCCAGATGCCGTTGTGATGCTGGCACCACAGCTGATCGGGGGTATCTCTGGCGCCGACGATGCGGTGCGGGTCTTGCACGTTCTGGTCGTCGCCGCGTTCCGGCGGCAGGTAGTTGGCGCGCATGCCGCGCGCGCTCAAGGTCCAGCTGGCGCCGCCGTCATGCGTGACCCAGGCGCCGCCGCAGGAGATGCCGACCAGCACGTGGCGGCTGTCGCGCGGATCGACGCAGATGCTGTGGATGCCGGGGACGTCGTAGCCGCCGCCGAACCATTCGCTGCGCTCGGGCGCATCCCACAAGGAGTGCATCAGGGTCCAGGAAGCGCCGCGGTCGGTCGAACGGAACAAGCCGCCCGGCAAGGTGCCGGCCCAGATCACGCCCGGTTCATCGGCGCCGCCGCAGGCCAGCGACCAGATGAACCTGACTGTCCAGTCGACCGGATCGGCGCAGTCTTCCGGCTTGCGCGGATAGGCCGGTGCGGCGATTTCAGTCCATTGCGCGGCACCGGCATCCTTGCGATGCAGCTTGACGCCGAAATGGCCAAGATTCAGCGCGGCGTACACCGCGCCGTCGCGCGGGTCGGCCAGCACCATGGATACCGGTTCGCCGAGAAAGGCGATCGGCCCCAGCGTCCAGCGGCCGTTTTGCTGCAGCAGTTCAAACAGTCCTTTGCGGCTGGCGATCCAGGCCCGTTCAGTCATGGTCAACCTCCAGAGAGCGCTTGCAGGATATGCACCTTGCTGTGCGCCGTCAGCGGCGTGTCCAGGCGCACATGGTCACGTACGGCATGGCCGTCGATGAAAATGGCGACATTCGGCCGCAGGCAGCCTTGTTCGTCGAGCAGGTAGGCGCGCAGGCGCGGATTGCCCAAGAACGCGGCCTCCAGCCCGGCGCGCAAGGTGAGAGCGTCGGTATGGACTAGCGGCGCGGCGGTAAAGCGGGCAAGTTGCGGAGTAAAAATCAGGGTCGCCATGAAATCACCGGTAAGGTATGCGCCGAGGCCCAAGCCGTGCTGCCGTTAACCACTATAGTAGAGCGATACTGCATTTTTGCCATGCCTGTGTGACAACTGTCGTTGCCATCATGGATATACATCAGGGAATTGTCTGATTCTCACTATAATGCGACTATCCCCGATTCCTGTCTCCGTCCGCATTGAAAACCACGCGCCAACCGCTGTACCAACGTTTTGCCGAACAGCTCAGGGCTTCGCTGGAAAATGGCGTGCTGCGGCCCGGCGATCGCCTCAGCTCGGTACGGCAGGCAGCCACGCAGCATGGCTTGAGCATCACGACCGTGGTGCGGGCTTACGAGCTGCTGGAAAGCAGCGGCCTGATCGAAAGCCATCCGCAATCCGGCTATTTTGTGCGCGCCCGTTTTACCGCTGCGGCCTTGCCGGCATCGCCGGACGAGCCGGGCCGCTCGATGCCGCTGCCGGTGTCAGCGGAAGTCGATGTCAGCCGCCATGTGCTGGCGACGCTGAAATCGATACATCAGCATGACGCTGTTCCGCTCGGTTCGCCCTATCCCGATCCCTTGCTGTTTCCTGCCCACCGCATCAGCCAGTACCATGGTTCTGTCTTGCGCAGCGGCGGCCCCTTGGGCGTGCTCGACGATTTGCCGCCGGGGCATCCGGAGCTGATACGGCAGATCGTCAGGCGCCATCTGGAAACCGGGCTTAGCATCAGCCCGGACGATGTGGTGGTGACGGTCGGCGCTACCGAGGCGATCAACCTGTGCCTGCAGGCGGTGGCCAAGGCGGGCGACACCATCGCTGTCGAGTCGCCGACGTTCTATGCCATGCTGCACGCCATCGAGCGGCTCGGCATGCGGGCCATCGAAGTGCCGACCGATCCGCGGCTGGGCATGGATATCGCGGCGCTGAGCAAGATCATGCAGTCGCAGCCGGTGGCGGCCTGCATGGTGATGCCGAATTTCCAGAATCCGCTGGGCTTTGAAATGCCGGAGGAAAACAAGCGCCAGCTGGTCGAACTGGGAGCACGCTACAACATGCCGATCATCGAGAACGGCGTCTACAACGAACTGTATTTCGGCAATGCGCATCCGAGCGTGCTGAAGGCCTACGACAAGCGCGGCATGGTGCTCTACTGTTCGTCGTTTTCGAAGAGCCTGACCTCGGCTTACCGCATCGGCTGGACCTTGCCGGGGCGTTACCGGGCGCAGGTGGAGAAACTGAAGTTCCTCAATACGCTGAGCACTTCAAGCCTGCCGCAGCGGGCGATCGCCGCCTATCTGACCGCGGGCGGTTACGACCGCCACCTGCGCCGGGTGCGCCGCACCTTGCAGCAGCGCTGCGACATCATGAGCGCTTTCGTCGGCCGTTTCTTCCCGGCCGGCACCCGCATCACGCGGCCCAGCGGCGGTTATGTGCTGTGGATAGAGCTGCCGGCGGCCATCGATTCCATGGCACTCTACCGGCAAGCGCTGGCAGAGGGGATCACGATTGCGCCGGGGCGGTTGTTTTCCACCTCGGACGCCTACCGCAGTTTCATTCGCCTGAACTATAGCTACAGCTGGACGCCGCAGATCGAGCTGGCTTTGCGCCGGCTGAGCGAGCTGGCGGCGGATATGCTGGATTGATCTACCCTGGCATCTCGCCATGCCGGCGTTTTGTGGCGCTACACCGTCTGACCCTAGATGACGGATTCGGTGAAAAATAGCATGCGCTGCACGGATGTGTTAACGCAACACGGCATGCGCTCCGTGGCCCGCTAAGTGGGGTCAGAGTGAATTTTCTGCAAAAAGCGTGCAGAAAATTCACTCTGACCCCAGTTAGCTGCGTGAGTCATGTGCGACGAAAACCGGGTGACGGATTGGTCGTGTTTTATGAAATTCTCAAAAATCTACTTCGGCGTCACGCCATGTCGGCGCTCTGACTCTCATCCAATGCATCGAAAATCGCCATGCCGTAAGGCGTCAGGGCGGTGCGTCCGGTACCGTCCTCATTGACGACGACGCTGACAATTTCCGCATCCTCCAGCGCCGTCAGATGCCGCCGCAGCGTACTCATGCGCAGTTCGGTGCGCTTGCTGAGCCTGGCCAGCGACAGGCCGGGATCGCCGCGATGGCTGTCCTGATCGCTGGCGTCGGCGTGCAGCGCCGACAGGATCAGCAGCACGGCCTCGTCGATGTCATTTTCCAGTATCAGCATCGGATCACGCCGCCAGTTGGAGGGAGCGGCGCAGCAGCACCGGGATCGATTTGGAGGTCGGCGTGCGCGCCTTGTCGGCAAAGCTGTTGAGCGGCACCAGCGGATTGGTTTCCGGATAGTAGCTGCTGATGCAGCCGCGCGGGATGTCGTATTCCACCAGCAGGAAACGATCGGCGCGGCGCTCGATGCCGTCTTCCCAGACACCGACCAGGTCGACCCAGTCGCCGGCCTGGAAACCCAGCATGGCGATATCCAGCGGGTTGGCAAACACCACGCGGCGCTGGCCGAACACGCCGCGGTAACGGTCATCCATGCCGTAGATGGTGGTGTTGTACTGGTCGTGCGAACGGGTGGTCATCAGGACCATCAGCTCGGGGCCGTGCTGGCGCCGCGCGCGGTGCACCGGCGTGTCTTTCGGAATCGCCAGGGTCTTGAACTGGGCGCGGCCGCTGGCGGTTTTCCAGACCCGTTCGCGCGAAGCGACGCCGAGATGGAAGCCGCCCGGATGGGCGATGCGCGCATTGAAGTCCTTGAAGGCGTCGTACACTTTTTCAATTTCGTCGCGGATCAGGGCGTAGTTCTTGACGTACTCCAGCCATGGGATGCTGCTGTCCTTGAGCGTGGCGTGGGCCAGGCGCGCGACGATGTCGACTTCCGACAAACAGGTCTTGGCGACCGGCTTGTTGATGCCGTACGAAACGTGCACCATGCTCATCGAGTCTTCCACCGTCACGCCCTGCGCGCCGCTTTCCTGCATGTCGATCTCGGTGCGGCCCATGGTCGGCAGGATCAGCGCATCCTTGCCGTGGATCAGGTGGCTGCGGTTGAGCTTGGTGGTGATGTGCACGGTCAGCGCGCAGGATTGCAATGCCTGCCAGGTGCGTAGCGTATCCGGCGTCGCCATGGCGAAGTTGCCGCCGAGGCCGATGAACACCTTGACCTGGCCTTGCAGCATCGCTTCGATGGTGCCGACCACGTCCAGTCCATGTTCGCGCGGCGGCTTGAAGCCGTAGACTTTTTCAATGCGGTCGAGGAAAGCCGCGGTCGGCTTTTCATCGATGCCGACGGTGCGGTCGCCCTGCACGTTGGAATGTCCGCGCACTGGGCACAAGCCGGCGCCCGGGCGACCGATATTGCCGCGCAAGAGCATCAGGTTGGACACCATCTGGATGGTGTCGACGCCATGCTTGTGCTGGGTCAGGCCCATGCCCCAGGTGGCGATCACGTTCTTGCCGCGCACGTAGACTTGCGTCAGCTTTTCGATATCGTCGCGGCCGACGCCGGATTCGGTGACGATGTCGTCCCAGCTTTCGGCGCGGATGTCGGCGGCGAACTCGTCGAAGTAAGCAGTGTGTTCTGCGATGAACTGCACATCGATAATGCGCTCGTCACGGTTTTGCAGCGCCAGGTCGTCCAGTTCCAGCACGCGCTTGATGACGCCCTTGACCAGCGCCAGGTCGCCGCACAGGGTCGGGCGGATGAACATGTTGCTGATCGTGGTGCCCGCGCGCGACAGCATGTCGGACGGGTGCTGCGGGCTGGAGAAGCGTTCCAGGCCGCGCTCGCGCAAGGGATTGATGGACACGATGGTGGCGCCGCGCTTGGCGCATTCGCGCAGCTCGCCCATCATGCGCGGGTGGTTGGTGGCGGGATTCTGGCCAAAGATCAGGAAGGTGTCGGCCAGGTCGAAGTCGTCCAGCGTTACCGTGCCTTTGCCGACGCCCACGGTCTCCGGCAAGCCGACGCTGGTCGGCTCGTGACACATGTTGGAGCAGTCGGGAAAATTGTTGGTGCCGTACTCGCGCACGAACAGCTGGTACAGGAAAGCCGCTTCGTTGCTGGTGCGGCCGGAGGTGTAGAACGAAGCCTGGTTCGGATCCGGCAACACATTGAGGTGATCCGCCATCAGCGCGAAGGCGTCAGCCCATGAGATCGGCTGGTATTTGTCGCTGGCGGCATGGTACGCCATCGGCTCGGTCAGGCGGCCGTGTTCTTCCAGTTCGTAATCCGATTGCTGCAGCAGTTCAGCGACGCTATGCTGGGCGAAGAAGGTGGCCGTGACGCGCTTGGAAGTGGCTTCCGCTGCCACCGCCTTGACGCCGTTTTCGCAGAATTCAAAGGTCGAGGCATGGTCGCGGTCGGGCCAGGCGCAGCCGGGGCAGTCGAAGCCGTCCGGCTGGTTTTGCTTGAGCAGGGTACGGATGCCGCCGCCCGGCACTTTTTCCTTGAGCAGGTGCAGCGCGACATACTTCAGGGCGCCCCAGCCGCCGGCGGGATGGTTGTACTGCTCGATCTTCTCGTTGCTCAAAATGATTCCTTGTGACGCTGCCGAAGCCACGTAGTGCGGATTGCGCAAAATGCGCAGGATAGGGTGGAGTGTAATTGGCAGCTTTCTACCCCGGCATGTACAGTCAGCGCAGTAGATTTAAAGTACAGTTACAAATATTGATGATGCTGTACTTTTCTGCTTTTTCCTGAGGCGTCAGGAAGGGCTGCCTAGTCTGCCAGCGGCAGCGCCAGGAGCAAGGGACGGGCCTGCAGATCCGGCGGCAGCAAGGTGGCGATCCAGTCGATGAACACCTGCACCCGGCCCGACAGGTGGCGGCGGTGCGGGTACAGCGCATAGATCGGCATGGCGCCGGCGCGCGCCTGCGGCATGACTTCCAGCAGTTCGCCGCTGGCGATGTGGTCGCGCACGTCGTATGCCGGCACCTGGATCAGGCCCATGCCGGCCAGGCAGCAGGCGATATAGGTCTCGGCATTGTTGACGGCCACCCGGCTAGGCATTTCCAGATTGACGATGACGCCGTCCTCGCTGTACTCCCAGAGCGTGCTGCGGCCAGTGGTGGGGGAAATGTAGTTGATGGCCCAATGCCGGGCAAGGTCGGCAGGGTTGTCCGGCACGCCGTGTTTTGCCAGGTATGCAGGGCTGGCGCAATTCATCAGTTCGAACTGGCCCAGCGGGCGCGCCACCATGCTGCTGTTTTCCGGCTGGCCGACGCGCAATACGCAATCGACGCCTTCCTGTATCAGGTTGATGGCGCGGTCGGTGCAGCGCAGTTCCAGTTCGATCTCGGGATACAGCTTGAAGAAAGCGGGCAAGGCCGGGGCGATCATGCGCCGGGCCAGGCGGCTGGGGACGTCGACCTTGAGCTTGCCGCTGGCTTGCGCCGGCGCTTGCTTGAATAGCCCCGAGATTTCTTCAAAGTCGGACAACAATTGATAACAACGTTCAAGCAAGGCGCTGCCATCCTGCGTCAGGTGCACCCGGCGCGTGGTGCGCTGGAGTAGCCGCGCACCCAGGCTGGCCTCCAGCTGCTGCACCGCAGAGGATACGGTGGCGCGCGGCAGGCCGAGGCTGTCCGCAGCTTTGGTAAAACTGCCGGTCTCGGCCACGCGCACGAATACCTGCATGGTTTCGACTCTATCCATGATCGCTCTTTAGTAGGGAAACGCTGGATAGTTTAGTGAGTTTGGGTGATTTTGTATCGCATTCAGCGAACAATGGCTGCTGTTCTGACATTTGTTCACAATGAGTTGCAGATGGGAATTGTTCTTGATTCGTGGATAGTCTATGTGGATAGTTCGTCTTTATCCGCAGGCATGCTGACGATAAACTCTTTGCAACTATTCAATTATTACGCCGCGACTGGCAGCGGCTGGATAGTGCCTTTTTTCATCGTCATTGATGGTTCGTCACGCAATCTAAAGGATAGAAAATGGATCACAGCTTGAAAGATAAAGTCGTACTCATAGGCGGCGGCGCCAAAAATCTCGGTGGCCTGATTTCCCGCGACCTGGCCAAGGCTGGCGCCGCGGCCATCGTCGTCCATTACAACAGCGATGCCACCAAGGCCGCCGCAGATGATACGGTGGCCGCGGTCAAGGCTGCCGGCGCCCAGGCGATTTCGGTACAGGGCGACCTGACCCTTCCGGCCAATATCGCCAAACTGTTCGATGCCGGCATCGCCGCGTTCGGCGGTATCGACATCGCGATCAACACCACCGGCATGGTGATCAAAAAGCGGATCGTCGATGTGACCGAGGAAGATTACGACAGGATTTTTGACGTCAACTCAAAAGCCGCCTTCTTCTTCATGCAGGAAGCGGGCAAAAAACTGCGCGATGGCGGCAAGATCTGCACCATCGTCAGTTCCCTGCTGGCGGCCTATACCGATTCATACGCCATCTATCCTGGCTCGAAAGCACCGGTGGAGCATTACACGCGAGCGGCTTCGAAAGAGTTCGGCAGTCGCGGCATTTCCGTGACGGCGGTAGGTCCGGGCCCGATGGAGACGCCGTTTTTCTATGGCCAGGAAACCGCGGATTCGGCTGCCTACAACAAGGCCGCTGCGGCATTGGGAAAATATTCCAAGACCGGATTGACGGATATCGAAGACATCTCGCCACTGATCAAATTCCTGGTGACGGATGGCTGGTGGATTACCGGGCAGACGATATTCGCCAATGGCGGCTATACCACGCGTTGAACGCTTATCAGCTGCGGTGACGGTAGCGGATGCCCATAAACCGGCATGCCAGGCATTCTGTCTGGCATGCCGGTTTTTTTACTGCGCAGCGATCATGACGGAAATACCTGCGATGGCCGGGTGATTAAAAGAATTGATAGTTGGCACGCACGAAGAACGCGCGACCTATTGCGTCTCCATAGCGGGCATCGTAGCCATACTGGAAGTTATCGGTGACGTTGGAAGCCGGCGGATCGGTATTGAGCAGATTCTTGATGCCCGCCGTCAGGGTCAGGTTCTTGAAGCCGGTGTAGCTGCCCGATACGTTGTAGCGGGTATAGGAACCGACCTGGTGATTGTTGTAGCCCTCAGCCACCTGCGAGCCGTTCTGGTCGCGATAGCCGGTGGTGTGGACTTGCTGCAAGGCCGCGCTCCATGGGCCGCGGCTCCAGTTGAAGGTGGCGGCATGGCGCCAGCGGAAAATCACGCCGCCGCCTGAATAGACCGCCAGATTGTTGAGGTACTCGCCGCCGGCCTCGGTCTGGTAATCGTACTGGCTGACGTAAGTTCCGTCCAGGGACAGGCCGAAATTGCCCCAGGCGGTCTTGGGCAGGCGCCAGGCAAAGCCAAGGTCGAAACCGGAAGTATGCACGTTGCCGAGATTGACATTGGTATCGATGATGTGGCTGAGCGAGCCGTCGGGATTGCGCACGAACTTGTCGGCGTACTTCACCGGATCGGCAAAAATGTCGCTTTCGGGAAGCACCGAAATCTGGTCCTTGATCCTGATATTCCAGTAATCGACGGAAGCCGTAATGTTCGGATGCGGTTCGATCACCATGCCTAGCGTGAAGGAATTGGATTTTTCCGGCTGCAGGTCTTTATTGCCGCCTTGCATTTTAAAAAACTGCTGCTTGCAATCGCGCGCAGGAATCCCGCCCGGTGCAACGTTGCCGCCCGGGCACAGCAATGGATCGTTGTATGGGGCCGCCGTATAGGTATTTGCGTTCGGATCATTCAATTCGTACAAGCTGGGCGCACGGAAACCGGTGCTGTACGAGCTGCGGAACATGATTTCCTTGGCCGGCTGGAAGCGCAGCGCGACCTTGGGATTGACGGTGCTGCCGACATCGCTGTAGCCGTCGTAGCGCAAGGCAAGTTGCGCCTCCAGCGATTTGAAGATGGGGACGTTGAGTTCACTGAATAGGGCTTTGACGCTGCGGCTGCCGGAGGCCGACTTGGCATCCTGCGAGCCGGTGCTCTCCACCAGGTCGGACAGCGCGTGGTTGACGTTGAAGTTGGCCTGTTCCTTGCGGAATTCGCCGCCCAGCGCAAAGCCCAGGGGCCCGGCCGGCAGCTGGAGCAGTTCGCGGCTGGCGGTGAAGTCGAGCGAGGTCACCTGTGTCTTGGCGTCGAGGGTGACACCGCTTACCTGCGCATCCTTCAGGAAATCGAGACCGGCCTGACTTTGCGGACCGAAGGGATTGAGGATGCCGCTCAGGAATCCCTGTCTCACTTTGTTGCTGTCCAGATAACCGCTGACCAAGGCGTCGCTGGCCTTGCTCATGGCGTAAGCCAGGCCGGTCTTGTAATCCCAGCCGGCCAGCGTGCCATCCAGGCTGAACAGCAGGCGGTCGGTGCTGTTCCTGGATTCGCTGACACGCTGGCCGGCGTCGACCGAACGCCAGTTCAGCGATAGCGGGCCGCCGCTGGCGCTGCCCGGCGTAATGCCGTTGCCGGGGTAGTAAGGGCTGTCCGGATTGATGACATAGTCGTTGCTGCCGCCGCTGCCGTCGCCGCCAAAGACGTCGCCGGCGACATAGGTTTTGACCTTGCTTTGCGCATGCAGGTATTCGACCGATGCCGTATTGTCGGCATCCAGTTTGAACGTGCCCTTGCCGATCACTGCGATTTCCTCCGTCTTCGGCACGATGCCGATCACCGCCTGGCTGTTGTAGCGGCAGACCCCATCCTGGGCAAAGGCGTAGGGCGGCCGGCAGCCTGAAGCGTAGTAGGGATTGCCGGACTGCCCGGCGTTGATGTCGTAGTAGTTGGCGGGATAGGTATTACCGCTGCCGGCATTCAGTCCCAGGCCGGGATTTTGCCCGCCCGGCGCGGCGAAGCTGCGGTCGCTGGCTTTCACGGCGTTCTGGCTGTGGTAATCGATCACGCCGAAGATGTTATAGCCGTCCTTGTCGAGGTCGCCGAAGCCGCCCGACAGGTTGAAGCGCTTTTCCGCGCCGCCACTCTGTTCTGGAGCGATGCCTTCGGCGCTCAGGTTGAGGCCGGTGTAGGAGCGCTTGGTGATGAAATTGATGACGCCGCCGATGGCGTCGGTGCCGTAGATGGCGGAAGCGCCGTCGCGCAGGATTTCAACACGGTCCAGCGCCGCCACAGGGATCACGTTCAGGTCGACTGCCGAGCCGTCGAATGCGGCGTTGGCGAGACGGCGGCCGTTCAGCAGCACCAGTGTCTTGCTGGGCCCCAGGCCACGCAGGTCAGCCGCGGCGCCGACAGTCCGGCCAGCGCCGACGTTGGCGGTGGTGGTGTAGTTGGTCTGGTTGCCCGACACGTTGGACAGCACTTCGCCGGCGGTGGTCGATCCCAGCTTGGCGAAGTCATCGGCCTTGATGATCGTCACCGGCAATGCGCCTTCCGCGACCAGGCGCTTGATCGACGAGCCGGTAATCTCGACCCGCTGCATCTGCTGCGGCGCTTCCTCCTCCTTGTCGTCCTCCTGCGCTTGCAGCGGCTGGGCCAGCAGGCCCAGGCCGATAGCCACACTTCCTGAAAACATCACGCGCAGCGCCTGCGGTAGCCTCCGTTCCTTGATCATGATCAAACTCCTCCTATGGGTAGCTGAAAGCGATTCTTATCGTTGGTCCTTGGCACGCGGGCCATGGCGGATGCGCCAGAATCGGTACAGGACCGGATAGCCAGGGAGTGGCGAGAAGTATTGCAATTCGGTGCTTTTATAGCAACAAATACTGTGCAATTAAGTCAAGGCTTACGAAAGGAAGAAGGGCAGAAAGGCAGCCGCGATGTGAAGAGGGACCGCTTATCGTGTTTTACGGCGGATAGGCATCAGCCGCTGCGGTGCGGCCTAAAAAAAACCGCAGCACTCCGAGAGTGCTGCGGTTTTTGTGCCAATGGCGAAACGCGAACGAAACAGCAGCGTTTTGCTTAGACGTTAAACAGGAAGTTCAAGACGTCGCCATCCTTGACCACGTATTCCTTGCCTTCTGCGCGCATCTTGCCGGCTTCCTTTGCACCTTGCTCGCCCTTGTGGCTGATGAAATCGTCATAGGCGATGGTCTGGGCGCGGATGAAGCCGCGTTCGAAGTCGGTGTGGATCACGCCGGCTGCCTGCGGGCCGGTGTCGCCGACGTGGATGGTCCAGGCGCGTACTTCCTTGACGCCGGCGGTGAAGTAGGTCTGCAGGCCGAGCAGCTTGAAGGCGGCGCGGATCAGGCGGTCCAGGCCAGGCTCTTCCATGCCCATGTCGGTCAGGAATTCGTGCTTGTCGGCTTCGTCGAGGTCGGCGATTTCCGATTCGATGGCGGCGCAGATGGCCACGATAGGGGCGTTTTGCGAAGCGGCGTAAGCGGTCAGCTGGTCCAGCAGCGGGTTGTTGGTGAAGCCGTGGTCGGAGACGTTGGCGACATACATGGCCGGCTTGGCGGTGATCAGGCAGAGCGGCTTGATCAGGGCCATTTCTTCGGCGTCGAGGCCGCAGGCGCGCACCGGCTTGGCCTGGTCCAGTTCCGGCATCAGGCGTTCCAGCAGGGCCACCAGCTTGGCGGCATCCTTGTCGCCGGAGCGGGCTTTCTTGTTTTCGCGGTGGATGGCTTTTTCCACCGTGCCCATGTCGGCCAGCGCCAGCTCGGTCTGGATCACATCGATATCGTCCAGCGGATTGATCTTGCCGGCCACGTGGATCACGTTGTCGTCTTCAAAGCAGCGCACCACGTTGACGATGGCGTCGGTTTCGCGGATGTGGGCCAGGAACTGGTTGCCCAGGCCTTCGCCCTTGGAGGCGCCTGCCACCAGGCCGGCGATGTCGACGAATTCCACGGTCGCCGGCAGGATGCGTTCCGGCTTGACGATCTCGGCCAGCGCTTTCAGGCGCGGATCCGGCACCTCAACCATGCCGACGTTCGGCTCGATGGTGCAGAAAGGATAGTTTTCCGCCGGAATGCCCGCTTTGGTCAGGGCATTGAAGAGGGTGGATTTGCCGACGTTGGGTAGGCCGACGATGCCGCATTTGAGACTCATGATATGGACTTTACAGAGTGAGGTATTGGATTAACCCGCTATTTTACCGGAAGCTGCTGCTAACGCCCTTAAACCGCAAGCAATTGCCTGACGGCAGGCAGCAATTTTATCTGGCGGTATGCAACTGCATGGTCGCCGCTTCGAATTTGCCTTCGCACAGCATGGGAATGATCTGCAGGCTGTCGGCAATTGCCTCTTCGATCGGCACTTGCTCATCCTTGCGCGGCCGGTGCAGCACGAAATCGGCGACCACTTGTTGCAGGTTGAGCGTGCGTGGATGGCCGATGCCCAGCCGCAGGCGCCAGTAGTCCTGGGTGCCGAGCGCGGCCGTGATGTCTTTCAAGCCATTGTGGCCGCCCGAGGAACCACCTTTTTTCAGCTTGGCGCTGCCGGGCGGCAGGTCCAGCTCGTCATGCACCACCAGGATCTCTTCCGGCGCGATCTTGTAGAAGCGCGCGATGCCGCCCACCGACTGGCCGGAGCGGTTCATGAAGGTCTGCGGCTCCAGCAGCCAGACTTCCTGGCCGGCGATGCTGGATTTGGCGACGAAGGCGTTGAAGCGCGCTTCCCGGGCCAGCCGGCAGCCGAGATCGTTGGCCAGGTTGTCGACCAGCCAGAAACCGGCGTTGTGGCGCGTTTGTTCGTATTCCGGACCGGGATTGCCGAGGCCGACGATGAGGCGGATGGACATGTTTGCTTGATTTTCGTATGGATGACTAGCGCAGATTATAGAAGAAGCAGAGGCCAACAATAAAAAACCCGCCACGAAGGCGGGTTTTTCGACCAGAACAAAAGCCTTCTGGCAAATGCAGCGATTATTACTTCTTGTCGGCAGCGTCAGCAGCAGGAGCGGCCGGTGCAGCAGCAGCTTCGGCTTCAGCTTCGACCTTGCCTGCAGGGATCGATGCAGTAGCGATAGTCAGGTTTTCTTGCGATACAGCCGAAACGCCCTTAGGCAGCTTCAGGTCAGCCAAGTGGATCGAGTGACCGACTTCGATGCTGGTCAGGTCGACTTCAACGAACTCTGGCAGGTCAGCTGGCAGGCAAGTGATTTCCAGTTCAGCCAGAACGTGGCTGATGATGGCGCCGGACAGTTTCACTGCAGGTGCAACTTCTGCATTGATGAAGTGCAGCGGCACCTTGACGTGGATTGCCTGTTTGGCATCGACGCGCTGGAAGTCAGCGTGCAGGACCAGTTGCTTGTATGCGTGGACTTGGAAGTCGCGCAGCAGAACTTTCTGTACCTTGCCGTCGATTTCGAGGTCGAGGATCGAGGAGTGGAAAGTTTCTTTTTTCAGCGCGTGGTACAGCGCATTGTGGTCCAGCGAGATATTGACCGGCGCGTCGGAACCACCATAAACGATACCTGGTGTCTGGCCAGCATTGCGCAGGCGGCGGCTCGCTCCGGTCCCCTGCTCTTTGCGTACAAATGCGATTACTTTCATTTTGAAGCTCCATTGTGTGCCGGATAGAAGTCCGGCGGTAAAAACCCTCCGCGACCAGAGGGTTTTGTTAACCTGCTACGTCCGCCTTTCGGTTGGCGCAGCAGGGAATACGAATTCAGTATGCTGAATATTTACTCAGCAAACAGCGACATCACCGAATCGCCCTTGGTGATACGCTTGAACGTCTCGGCCAGCAAGCTGGCGCATGTCAACTGGCGGATCTTGCCGCAGGCCTTGGCTTCTGCCGACAGCGGAATGGTGTCGACCACCACCAGCTCATCCAGCGGCGAATTGACGATGCGCTCGAGGGCCGGGCCGGACAGGACCGGGTGCGTACAGTAAGCAACCACTTTCTTGGCGCCGCGCTCTTTCAATACCTCGGCAGCCTTGGTCAGGGTGCCGGCGGTATCGACCATGTCATCCATGATCACGCAGTTACGGCCTTCGACTTCACCGATGATGTTCATGACTTCCGACACATTCGCCTTCGGACGGCGCTTGTCGATGATCGCCAGGTCGCAGTTCAAGCGCTTTGCCAATGCCCGGGCGCGCACCACGCCGCCGACGTCCGGCGATACGACCAGCAGGTCGTCGTAGTTCTTGCTTACCAGGTCGCCCAGCAGAATCGGCGAGGCGTAGATGTTATCTACCGGAATATCGAAGAAACCTTGAATCTGGTCAGCGTGCAGGTCCATGATCAGGACCCGTTCAACGCCAGCTTCCTGCAGCATGTTGGCAACCACCTTGGCGGAAATCGCCACTCGCGCCGAACGCGGACGACGGTCTTGCCGTGCATAGCCATAATATGGGATCGCGGCGGTGATGCGGCCGGCGGATGCACGCTTGAGAGCGTCGACCATCAACATGATTTCCATCAGGTTGTCGTTGGTCGGTGCACAAGTCGATTGCAGCACGAACACATCCTTGCCACGTACGTTCTCGTTGATCTCGACCATCACTTCGCCGTCGGAGAATTTGGTAACGTTGGCTTTGCCTAGCGGAATACCGAGTTGCTTGACAACTCCAATAGCTAGTTCCGGGTTTGCGTTGCCGGTAAAAACCATCAGGTTTTCGTTTGCCATGGAGTTCCCTGGATACTGTCGTTAAAAAGTTGAAAAGCCGACAATGCCAGACTGGTGCAGTCTTGCGTTGGCGGCTTATGTGTTCGCTGTGTGCAGTGTTGTATTTCTGATGCGGGGTAACTTACTGCCGCTATAAGACTAGTGCCTGCTGGACATTATTGTCCGTATTTAATGGCAGGGGAAGAAGGATTCGAACCTTCGAATGCTGGAATCAAAATCCAGTGCCTTAACCAGCTTGGCGATTCCCCTACGCAACTTGTTGTCTATCATAAATCCGCGCCAGCATTATCTGCTGCGCTTGAATCTGATGCTAAACCGAATTCTGTACAACTAATTTTCCAACAACCCGGCGAGAGGATGTTCCTGCATCGCCTTGGCTTTCCATGCTTTCCACTGGGAAGGTACTGATTTCAGCACCTTGTCAGCATCGTGTTCTTCGGTAAACGCACAAAAAACACAAGCACCTGAACCGGTCATCCTGGCTTCTCCGTAATTGCCCAGCCACTTGATGGCTTCTGCAACTTCCGGGAACTTACTAACTGCCACGGCTTCCAGATCGTTTTTTCCGAAAAGTTTTTTAGTACCTATCGAAAAGTCCGTCATTTTGACGGGTTTCGTACTCCTTGTCAATTCCGAAGATGAAAAAATTATTTCCGTCGGAATTGTTACGCCGGGCTGAATTATAACGAACCATAGCCCGGGAGTGTCAAGCTTTTGTAGAGATTCTCCGATGCCTTCTGCAAATGCATTTCGCCCGAACAGGAAAAACGGCACATCGGCGCCCAATTGCAGGCCCAGATCCATTAGTTCCTGGCGCGACAGGCCGCCTTGCCACAGGTGATTGAGCGCCATCAGCGTAGTGGCGGCATCGGAAGAGCCGCCGCCCAGTCCGCCGCCCATGGGCAGGTTTTTTTCGATGCCGATATTGGCGCCCAGCGGCGTGCCGGCAAGTGCGCTGTTTTTTTGCCGGAGCGCGCCTTGCAGCAAACGGGCGGCGCGCACGATCAGGTCGCTTTCTTCCGGCACGCCCGGAATCTCGGTGCTGCGCCGGATCTGGTCGTCGTCGCGCAATTCGAAATGCAGCAGGTCATTGAAGTCGACCAGTTGGAATACGGTTTGCAGCAAATGATAGCCATCCGGCCGGCGGCCGGTGACGTGCAGGAATAAATTCAACTTGGCTGGCGCCGGGCAGTTGTTCAGCGTACGGGTCATTGCGTAGTTCGGTAGGCGAGGTTCAATGCGGTTGGCGGCTGCTGATGGCGATGCGGATCGCCACCTGGCCAGCCTGTGCGGTATTGCGCGCCAGGTCTATCCGCTTCGGATAGCTCTCGGCGCCGCTGTCTTGCCAGTTGCTGTACTGGATCAGCCATTGGTCGGCAGTGGTGACGCTAAAGCTGTCGCTGGCATTCGGGATCGCGGTGAAGCGCCGGCCGCCGGCATCTTCGCCAAAACCTTGCAGCCAGTCGCGCAAGCCGGCGATCGGCAGCGGCCAGCCCAGCGCCTGCACCGTCAGGGCGTCGACATCGCTGGCGATGCGCGGCGGCTGACCGGCTTGCCGCAGGGTGGCCTGGCCGGTGCCGATATTGATGGTGGCGAGCGTCTGGCCCAGCGGCGAGAGCAGGGTGATGGCGGTTTCCTGGCGGCTTTGCGACCAGGTAAAGCTGCCGTACACGGCCTGCTCCTTGCCGTCCTGCTGATAACGCAGCGACAGCCGGCCGCTGACGTCGATAATCTGGCGATACTCGCGCGCGGCGCCGCTGCCGACGCCTGCCGCGGCCGAACTGCCCGGCGACGATTGCAATGTACTGCAGCCGCCCAGTGCAATGGCGCCCAGCATCAAGGCGCCATTGCCGGCGCGGCGTAAGGCCGGCAGCAGTCTGCTCATGCGTCCTGCGCCCATCATAAGGTCGCGCGCAGTCTTGCCAGAGTGCTCTTCAGGGCGTCGTTCTGCGGATCTTTCTGCCGCACTTCGCGCCACAGTTTTTGCGCATCGGTTTTTTGACCCTTGACCCACAGCACTTCGCCCAGATGCACGGCGATTTCAGGATCTGGCAGCAAGCCGTAGGCTGTGCGCAGCCGCGTCTCGGCTTCCTGCAGGTTGCCCAGGCGGTATTGCACCCAGCCCATGCTGTCGACGATGAAAGGATCCTGCGGCGCCAGGGTCAGCGCTTTCTGAATCAGGGTCAGCGCTTCCGGCAGGCGGATATTGCGCTCCGCCAGCGAATAGCCGAGCGCGTTGTAGGCTTGCTGGTTTCCCGGCGCGATGGCGATCAGCTTGCGCAAGGCGGTCTCCATGGCGCTCAGGTTGTCCAGCTTCTCCGCCGCCATCGCATAGTCGTACAGCAGGTCGGGATTGTCCGGCTGTGCCTTGAGCGCGGTTTCCAGCACCTTGAATGCTTCCTGCGGACGGTTGGCTTCGCGCAGCAACTGGGCCTCGACCTGGGTGACCTGAGTCTTTTCACGCTCGCCGTTGGTGTCGATTTCCGCCAGCACCCGGCGCGCGCCGTCAAGGTCGCCGCGCTTCGACAGCAGCTGGGCCCGGCGCAGCTGCGCATCCAGGTAGGCATCGCCCGGTTCGACTTGCGCCAGCCATTTGAGGGCGCCGTCGATGTCGTTGCGGTCGGCCGAGATCTGCGCCAGGATCAGCAAGGCCTGGGTGTTGTCGCGCGCTTCATCCGGATGCTTGCTGAGCTGGTCGACGTAGGTGCTCAGGTAGCGTTCGGCCGCCAGGGTGTCGCCGATCTGCGCATTCAGCAAGCCCAATGCCAGCAAGGTGGTGGGGTCCTGCTTGTCGCCTTTCAGCAGGATTTCAAACTGGCTGCGGGCCTTCTCGTATTGCTTCTGGTCGATCAAGGTGCGTGCGTAAGCCACCCGCACTTCACGCGAGCCGGGATATTTTTTCAGGAAATCGGTGAGAATTTTTTCGACTTCGGTGCTATCCGCCACTTGCGCGCTGGTCAGGATCGCCAGCTCCGAATCGGGTTTCAGGTTCAGGGCGATGCTCGCTTCTTCCTTGGCGCGGGCGGTATTGCCGCTGCTGAAGGCTTGCTGCGCCAGCGCCAGATGCGCTTCGGCCATCGCCGTGTAAGGCGTCACCAGTTGTTCCAGCAGAGTGAAGGCGCCGGCCTTGTCCTGCGCCCGCGTCAGCAAGCGCTGGATCTGCAGCATCATGACGCCGCGCGCCTGCGGCGGTGCATCCAGCAAGCGTTTTTCCAGGATCGGCTTGGCTTCGGCCAGGTTATTGCTGAGCATGATGAAGCCGAGATAGTACTGGGTCGCTTCTTCCGAATCGGGCGCCAGTTCGCGCCACAGGCGGATCGCCACCAGCGCTTCGCCGGCCTGTTTGGCGCTGAGCGCCATTTCGGCCGCGCGCCGGGCCAGGCGCGGGTCGCGCGTCTGCTGCGCGGCGCCCAGCAAGGTCACATAGGCGGATTGCCAGTTGCCGCGCTGGAAAGCGATTTCCGAACTGAGCACCTTGAACAGGATTTCCTTGGTCAGCGGCACTGCCGGCAAGTGCTCTTCAGGCGGCTTGACCGGCATCGGCCGGGTCGCCAGCTTGCGCGCCTTGAGTTGCTCCGGACTGGCCGCCGAGCTTGCCGCCTGGCTTGCAGCGGAAGGTGTGTCAGCATTGGCGGCGGGGCTTGTGGCATCGTTGTTGCTTGGCGAAACAGCGGCGCAAGCCGACAGCAAGGTAGAGAGCGTTACAATGGCAAGGGCTTTTTTCAAGGGACATATCCTAGCTTGTCAGCAGTGAGTTCTGAATTTCAGAGGTAACCCTGATTTTACGCCCAACCCGGAAGCAATGCGCAGCGGTAGGCGGGAGTTTTGTTTCAAAAAATGTATCGAGCGGCTCCATGCGGATGCCGCTCTTTGTGTAGCGTGCTTGCTTGAGCGCTTATTTAACCGTTTATCTGATCAGCCGGAAGCTGGAGAGTTCGCGACAGAATTTGTCAGTTGCTGCTCAAGCCTGTCTGCCGGAATAGAGACTTATGCCAGAATTACCTGAAGTAGAAGTGACCCGCCGCGGCGTTGCGCCGCATCTGGACGGCCGCGTAGTCACTGCTGTCACTTTTCGTCACAGCGGTTTGCGCTGGCCGTTCCCGCAAGATTTGCCGGCGCTGCTGGTCGGCCGTCCTGTGCTGCGGGTCGAGCGCCGCGGCAAGTATCTGCTGCTGCGCTTCGATCACGGCACGCTGCTGATCCACCTCGGAATGTCCGGCCATTTGCGCATCCTGGAGCGCGGCACGGCGCCGCAAAAGCACGACCATTTCGACCTGGTGGTCGGCCCGCAGCTGCTGCGCCTGACCGATCCGCGCCGCTTCGGCGCCGTGTTGTGGCATGCCGACGCCGACGGTCCGCTGGAGCAGCATGTGCTGCTGGCGGGTCTTGGACTGGAACCGCTGGAGCAGGTTTTCTCGGCGCAGATTCTGTATAAAGAGACGCGCAAGCGCAGCGCGCCGATCAAGCAGGTTCTGCTGGCGGGCGATATCGTGGTCGGGGTCGGCAATATCTACGCGTCCGAAAGCCTGTTCCGCGCCGGCATCAATCCGAAAACGCC
>NZ_DATMRB010000158.1:0-32234 GCF_035566555.1 Collimonas sp. | reverse complement strand
AGGATGGAATGCGTTGCGCCAGCATCAGGTCGCCTTTCAGCTTCAACTTGCCGCTCATGAAGGCCATGGCGCCATTGAGCTCGCCTTTCAGCAACGCCTTCAGGTCCTCATCCGCCATCGTCAGCGCGACGTCGGGCGCATCGACCACGCCTTCGTGCGCTGTGCATTTGCCGTGATCGATAAGCAAATACATCGGCTGCGAGATATCGAACTGGATACTGTTCTTCATGTTCAACGCGGCGGCGGTATCCAGCGCGCTCGGCATGAGTTTGATGATGTCGTTTACGGTCATTTCTTTATCCTCAGTTTGTTTTAAAAATTCTGCTGTCATTTTCCGCCATAGGCAAGCCGCGCGCAGCCCGTCATTCCCATCCGACCGCGCTGCGCACCTGCAGTTCCCGCTCCATCAGGCCGGCATAGCGCTTTTCTACCTCGCTACGCTTGACCTTCATGGTCGGCGTCATCAAGCCGTTGTCTATGCTCCAGGCATCTTTCAGCACCACGCATTTGGCGATCTTTTCGTGCGGCTCCAGCGTCGCATTGACCGCCGCCATATCATCGATCAGTCCCTGCTCCACTGCGGCCCGCGGCTTGCTGCGCGCCGCCGCGGTCAGGGTCACCGCCATCACCGGCTGGTTCATGCCGTTGCCGATGAACAGCAGGTTTTCGACATCGGTATTACGCGCCAGCGAACATTCGATGGGCGCCGGCGCCACGTATTTTCCCTTGGCGGTCTTGAAGATGTCTTTCACGCGGCCGGTAATATACAGGTAACCGTCTTCATCCACCCGGCCTTGGTCGCCAGTGCGCAGATAGCCGTCGTCAGTGAATGCCGCGCGAGTGCTGTCCGGATCCTTGTAATAGCCCATCATCAGGCCTGGATGCTTGAACAGGATCTCGCCGTCGTCAGACAGTTTGAAACCGGCATTCTGCGGCGGCTTGCCGACCGAGCCGACCCGGTTCTGGTCCGGCAGGCAGGCGCTGGAATAGACCGAGGCTTCGGTCGGCGCATAGCCTTGCAGCACCGTCAGCCCGAGATTGCGCTGGTACCAGTCGAGCAGCGCGGCCGGTATCGGCGCCGCTCCGGACAGGCAGAAGCGCACATGCTGCAAACCGACCGCGACCCGGATCTTGCGCCGGACGATGCTGCGCAACAGGGGAATCTTCATCAGGCGATCCAGCTTCTGCTGCGGCATCTTGTGCAGGATCGCGGTCTGGATACGGCCATAGACCAGCGGCACGCCGAAGAAACGGGTAGGCGCGACCTGCGCCAGCTGCTCGCCCATCTTGTCGACGTTTTCAAGGAAGTGCACTTCGCCGCCGTTATAGCAGCTCGGCAGCGCAATCGCAAAACGCTCGAAGGCATGCGCCAGCGGCATGTAGGAAAAATAACGCTCCTGGCCGAGCGACGGCGCCAGGTTCATGATGCTGTAGACGGCAAACAGCACATTGCTGTAGCTGAGCATCACGCCTTTCGGCTTGCCGGTGGTGCCGGAGGTGTAGATCAGGGTCATCAGCGCCTCTGGCGCCGGCGCCCGATACTCCTCGATGGCCATGGGCGCGGTGGCGGCGACCAGTTCATCCCAAGTGAGCTGCCCGGCCGGCGCTTCCTGATAGGGAAAGGAAATGGTGCGTACCGAATCCGGGATCGCCCCGGTGAAATCGTCTGCGTCCGGCATCGGCCCCAGGAACACCGCCTTGGCTTCGCTATGCTCGAAGATATAACGGGTGGTGGCCGCAGCCTGTTTCGGATACATGCCGACGCTGACATGGCCGGCCATGGAAATCGCCAGGTCTGCCATGATCCAGTGCGCGGTATTGCGGCCAGAGATGCAGATGCGGCTGCCCGGTTCCCAGTGCATGGCCTTCAGCGCCGCCGCCATGCGCCTTACCTGGTCGCTGCCCTGCGCCCAGGTAGTGACTTTCCATTGTCCCAGAACGGGCTGGAACAGCCAGGGCGCATTGGGCTTGGCCGCGGCCCATTGCAACATCATTTGCACTGAATTCTTTTGTCCGTCCACGGGTGTCTCCTCGTGTGAAGTTCAGGAAATTACTGCTGGTTTTTATATTTTCTTTGGTCTTGCTCGATATCGCCTTGCTCTACATTCGTTTGTATCAGATCGCACCACTCGCCGCCAGGGCGGCCAGCTGTCTATCGTCAATGCCGGCCAGCCTGGCCAGCACGCTGGCGGTATCAGCGCCCAGAGCCGGACAAGCGCCGGCCGCCGCGACAGCAGTATCGCTGAAGAGGATCGGCAGATCGGACAAGGGCTTGCCGTCTTCCATCCGGATCAGGCCGCGGGCCCGCACCTGCGGATTGGCGAGTGCTTCTTGCGGGCTATAGATGCCGGACACGCAGCAATCGCGCTCCGCCAGCATCAACTCCCATTCATCGCGGCTGCGCGTCTTGAACAGATCGGCCAGCGCTTCGCGCAGAGCAGCACCATCGGCTCCGGGCGCCAGCGGCAAGGCGGCCAGGTCGGGCCGTTCGACTGCCTGGCAGAAATTGAAAAAGAATTTCGGTTCCAGCGCCGCCAGCGCCACATGCTTGCCGTCGGCGCAGGGATAGATGCTGTAATTCGGCAGGCCGCCGCTCAGTACATCGCTGCCGCGCGCCTTGCTCTCCCCCAGCGTGCGGATGGTGGCTAAGGAGAGCGCCTGCAATGCCAACGTGCCGTCCAGCATGCCGACGTCGACCAGCGTACCCTGTCCCGACGCGCGCGCGCCGATGACGGCGGCCAGGATGCCGAGGGCGCAGGTGAGCGCGCCGCCAGCCAGGTCTGCGCTTTGGAAATTCGACAATACCGGCGCGCCGTCGGCGGCGCCGGTCTGGTCCAGCACGCCGGCGTAGGCGCAATAATTCATGTCGTGGCCGGCACGGTCTTTATAGGGGCCGGTCTGGCCGTAACCGGTCAGCGCTGCGTACACCAGGCGCGGATTGATCTGCTTCAGAACCTGATAACCGCAGCCCAGCTTGTCCATCACGCCGGGCCGGAACGATTCGATCAGGACGTCCGCCTCGGCCGCCATCTGCTTGAGCAGCTCGACCGCTTGCGGCTGGCGCAGATCCAGGGTGACCGACTGCTTGCCGCGGTTGACCAGCGTGAACAGTTCCGGCGCCAGCAAGCGTGCGTAGTCGCCGCCCTGCGGTTCTTCCAGCTTGATCACCTCGGCCCCCAGCTGCGCCAGGTAGAAGCTGCAAAACGGACCGGGCAGCAAACGGGTCAGGTCGAGCACCCGGATACCGGACAGGAGCGGGTTAGCCATGGCTGTCAGGCTTGGGCTACTTGCTTTGGCCGAACGGCGAGTTGACGCCTTGCAGTATCGACATCAGCGATTCGCCGATGGTCTTGGGATAAGTTGCATCGCTGAAGTCGCCGATCTCGGCCCACTTCTCAGCCACCTCCTCCGGGCCGAAAGCCTGGCCCTGGAAATGATGGCCCTGGGTACGTTCCCAGCGCAGCTTGGCATGGAAGCCGGCGCCGACCTCGAACAGGCTGCCGCTTTCCTTGCAGCTGTCGTGGCACAGATAAGCCGCCAGCGGCGCGACGTATTCCGGCTTGAGCGCTTCCAGCATCTGCGGCGGCATCACCGTCTCGGAGATGCGCGAACCGGCCAGCGGCGCGATGGTGTTGACCAGCACGTTCTTGGAGGCGCCTTCGACAGCCAGCGTATTCGCCATGCCGATCAGGCCCATCTTGGCCATGCTGTAGTTGGCCTGGCCGAAGTTGCCGTAGATGCCGGCGGCCGAGGTGGTCATGACGATACGGCCGTAGCCCTTGTTGCGCATGTGCGGCCAGGCGGCGTGGGTGACGCGGAAAGCGCCCAGCACGTGGACGCGGTAGATCAGGTCCCAGTCGTCTTCGCTCATCTTGGCGAAGCTGCTGTCGCGCAGGATGCCGGCATTGTTGATAACGATGTCGATGCCGCCGAAATGATCGAGCGCAGTCTGCACGATCTGGCCGCCCGCTTCCACCGAGTCGTAATTGGCTACCGCCGTGCCGCCGGCGGCGACGATCTCCGCCACCACCTGGTCGGCAGCGGCGCTCGACTTGCCGCCGCCATGGACGTCGCCGCCGAGGTCGTTGACCACCACCTTGGCGCCGCGCGCTCCCAGCAGCAAGGCATGCACACGGCCGAGGCCATTGCCGGCGCCGGTGACAATCGCCACGCGGCCGTCATAGCGCAATTCATTTCGTAATTCATTTGCCATGATATCTATCTTTAAATAATTGAAAAACCGTATTCCGCCATCCTGGGATCAAATGGTGCGGGAAATAATCTCTTTCATGATTTCATTGGTGCCACCGTAGATGCGCTGGGCCCGTGCGTCGATGAAGGCGCGTGCAATCGGGTACTCCTGCATGAAACCATATCCGCCGTGCAGTTGCAAACATTGATCCAGAACCTTGCCCTGCAGATCCGAGCACCAGTACTTGGCGGCCGCCGCAGCGTCTACCTGCAGCTCGCCCTTGACCTCCAGCTCGACACAGCGGTCGACGAACACACGGGCAATCTGCAGTTCCGTCTTCATCTCGGCCAGCTTGAAGCGGGTATTCTGGAAGGACGAGACCGAACGGCCGAATGCCTGGCGCTCGCGGGTATATGCGATGGTAACGTCCAGCATGGCTTCCGCATTCGCCACCGAGGTGATGGCGATCAGCAGGCGTTCCCACGCCAGTTCCTGCATCAGCATGCTGAAACCGGCGCCGACCTCGCCGACGATATTCGACTTCGGCACGCGGACGTTATCAAAGAACAGCTCGCAGGTATCCTGCGCTTTCATGCCGATCTTCTTGAGCGGCCTGCCCTTGCTGAAACCGGGACGGTCAGCCTCGATCACCAGCAGCGACACATTCTTGGCGCCGCGCGCCTTGTCGCCCACCTTGAGCGCCACCACCACCATATCGCTGTTATAGCCGTTGGTGATGAAAATCTTGGAACCGTTGACGATGTAATCGTCGCCGTCTTCTATCGCGGTAGTCTGTATCGCCTGCAGGTCCGAGCCAGTGCCCGGTTCCGACATCGCAATCGCGGTGATCGCCGTGCCGGCCGCCATCTTCGGCAGCCAGGCCTGTTTCAGCTGTTCGCTACCGTAGCGCAGCAAATAAGGCGCCACGATGTCCGAATGCAGCGGCCAGCCGATGCCGGAAGCGTTAGTGCTGGCCAGCTCTTCCAGCACGATGGTGCTGAACTTGCGGTCGACGCCGGAACCGCCATAGTTTTCCGGCATGTTGGTGCAAAGGAAACCCAGTTCGCCGGCGCGCTGCCAGATATCGCGGTCGACAAAGCCCTGCTCTTCCCAGGCGGCGTGGCGCGGCAACACCTCGGCAGCGAGGAAACGGCGCAGGTTCTGGCGGAATTCTTCATGGTCGGCATTGAACAACTGACGCGGGATCATTGCATCTCCTGGTATTTTTATAATGTGTAATTTATTTTACACCTTGATCAATTCCTGATCAAAAAATTACCCGATCGATGGTATTTAAGGATTTATCGCTTGTCAATCTTAAAGCTAGTGCAGTACCTCAAGCAGATAGTAATAATTATTACACATTGGTCATGACTGAATCCTGGTTGTCATCCGCAGCGGCCGGCGCCGGACGGCATGCGCATGCCGGTTGTCATTGCTGGATGGTAAAACAAACATTGCGCCGCTCATAAAGTCACCTATAGAATCCGGCTTTAAAGAATCCCTAATCGTGACAAGAGCGGGGACAAGTCCACAAAGTCATGTGGTGGTCATAACGATTCGCTACCATCAAAAATTTTACGGGGGCCCCATGAAATTCAAATTCAACGCACTAGCCATCGCCTGTGCACTCGCCACTGTGAGCGTATCGGCACATGCCGTTACCGAGATCTCCTGGTGGCATTCGATGGCGGGCGCCCTCGGCGATCGCGTCAACGGCCTGGCCGACGAGTTCAACAAGAGCCAGACGGAATTCAAGGTAGTGCCTGTCTACAAAGGCGCCTACGATGAAGCGATGGCCGCGGCAACCGCCGCCTATCGCGCCGGCAACGCCCCCGACATCCTGCAGGTCTTCGAAGTCGGCACCGCCACCATGATGTATTCCAAGGGCGCCATCAAGCCGGTGTCGGAAGTCATGAAGCTGGCCGGCGAGCCCTTCGATCCGGCCGCTTACGTGCCGGCTATCGGCGGCTACTATGCGGCCCCGAAAGGCGCCGGCCTGCTGTCGCTGCCGTTCAACAGCTCGACCACGGTGATGTTCTATAACAAGGACATGTTCACCAAGGCCGGTCTCGATCCGAACAAGCCTCCAGTTACCTGGACCGAGCTGGCGGCCGACGCCGCCAAGCTGAAAGCCAGCGGCGCCAAATGCGGCTACACCACCACCTGGCAGTCGTGGGTGGAGCTGGAGTCGTTCTCGACCTGGCATAACGTCGAATTCGCATCGAAGAACAACGGCTTCGACGGACTGGATACCCGCCTGAAGTTCAACAGCCCGCTGCACGTCAAGCATATCGAGAACCTGGCCAACTGGGCCAAGCAAGGCTTGTTCACCTACGCCGGCCGCAAGGACGAGGCAACCTCGAAATTCTATTCCGGCGAATGCGGTCTGCTGACCGGCTCCTCATCCAGCTATGCGGATATTGCAAAGAATTCCAAGTTCAAATTTGGCATCGCTACCCTGCCGTACTACAACGATGTTCCGGGCGCGCCGCAGAACACCATGATCGGCGGCGCTTCGCTGTGGGTCATGGGCGGCAAGAAAACCGAGGACTACAAAGGTGTGGCCAAGTTCTTCAAATTCCTGTCCAAGCCGGAAGTGCAAGCCAAATGGCATCAGGAAACCGGCTATCTGCCGACCACCCTGGCGGCCTACGACATCACCCGCAAATCCGGTTTCTATGACCGCAATCCCGGCACCGACGTTCCAGTCAAGCAGATGATCACCAAGACCACCGACAAGTCGCGCGGCATCCGCCTCGGCAACATGCCGCAGATCCGCACCATCATCGACGAAGAACTGGAAAACGTCTGGACCGGCAAGATCACGGCCAAGCAGGCGCTGGACACCGCGGTGGAACGCGGCAATCTGCTGCTGGAACGTTTTGAGAAAACCAATAAATAAAGCAAGCTGATAGTTAGTCTTTCCTGTAGCACGTAGGGTGGGCATTTTTGCCCACCCTACCAATTGCAGCTCCGTCTTACCCTGATATCCCGCATCGCCGCGGACGATAGAGAGTCCCATCGTGGAAAAACGCGCTCGCTTCAAATCTGCCTGGCTGCCCTATGCGCTGGTGGCGCCGCAGATCATTGTCACCCTCTTGTTTTTCGTCTGGCCTGCGGTGCAAGCCATGTACCAGTCGATGCTGTTGCAGGACGCCTTCGGCGGCTACTCGGAATTCGTCTGGTTCGATAATTTCCGCACCCTGTTCGCCGACAGCAATTACCTCGGCTCGTTCAAGACCACGGCGGTGTTCTCGGTACTGGTCGCGGTGCTCGGCCTGTCGCTGTCGCTGATCCTGGCCGCCTTTGCCGACCGCGTGGCGAAAGGCGCAGCCGTCTATAAAACCTTCCTGATCTGGCCGTATGCGGTGTCGCCGGTGGTGGTCGGTGTGCTGTGGATGTTCATGCTGAGCCCGACGCTGGGAATCGTCTCCCATTGGCTGCATTACATCGGCATCGACTGGAACCATGTGCTCAACGGCCGCCACGCCATGATCCTGATCGTCATCGCCGCGGTGTGGAAACAGGTCAGCTACAACTTCCTGTTTTTCCTGGCCGGCTTGCAGTCGATCCCGAAGTCGCTGATCGAAGCGGCCGCCATCGACGGCGCAGGTCCGGTCAAGCGTTTCGCCACCATCGTTTTCCCGCTGCTGTCGCCGACCACCTTCTTCCTGCTGGTGGTGAATATCGTCTACGCCTTTTTCGACACCTTTGCGATCATCGAAGCCACCACCCAGGGCGGTCCCGGCAAGGATACCGAGATCCTGGTCTACAAGGTCTTCAACGACGGCTTCAAGGGCGGCGACCTGGGAGGCGCCGCGGCGCAGTCGGTGATCCTGATGACCATCGTCATCGTCCTCACCGTGGTCCAGTTCAAGTATGTTGAAAAGAAAGTCCAGTACGCATGAAAATCATCTTGAAAGACGCCCATGATTGAGCGCCGCCCCATCCTCGACATGGTCAGCCACCTGGTGCTGATCCTGGGCGTGATCATCATCGCCTTCCCCCTCTATGTGGCGTTCGTCGCCAGCACGCAAAGCGCGGAGCAGGCCGCCGCCGCGCCGTTGTCGCTGCTGCCCGGCACCCACTTCATCGAAAACTACAGCGCGCTGCTGACCAAGGGCAGCTCCGGCAACGTCTCGGCGCCGCCGGTGGGCCGCATGCTGATGGTGAGCCTGATTTCGGCGCTGGCGATCGCCATCGGCAAGATCTCGATCTCGATGCTGTCAGCGTTTGCCATGACCTACTTCCGCTTCCCGGGACGCTCGCTGTTCTTCTGGATGATCTTCATGACACTGATGCTGCCGGTGGAAGTGCGCATCACGCCGACCTACCAAGTGGTGTCGGATTTCCACATGCTCAACACCTATGCCGGCCTGACCATCCCGCTGATCGCCTCGGCTACCGCCACCTTCCTGTTCCGCCAGTTCTTCCTGACCATTCCGGATGAACTAGCGGAGGCGGCGCGCATCGATGGCGCCGGCCCCTTGCGCTTTTTCAAGGATGTGATCTGGCCGCTGTCGCGCACCAATATCATCGCCCTGTTCGTGATCATGTTCATCTACGGCTGGAACCAGTATCTGTGGCCGCTGATGATCGCCACCAACCAGGACATGTATCCGATCGGTATCGGCATCAAGACCCTGATTGTCGGCGGCGATTCCGCAGTGGAATGGAATATGGTGATGGCCACCCTGGTGCTGGCGATGCTGCCGCCGGGCCTGGTAGTCGTGGTGATGCAAAAATGGTTTGTTAAAGGTCTGGTTGATTCCGAGAAGTGATATGGCACAAGTACATCTGAAGAACGTCAAGAAAACCTACGGCAAGGCGCCCAAGGCCGTCGATGTGATCCACGGCATTTCGATCGATATCGCCGATGGCGAATTCATCGTCATGGTCGGCCCGTCCGGCTGCGGCAAGTCAACCTTGCTGCGCATGGTGGCCGGGCTGGAAGAAGTCACCTCGGGCGATATCGTGATCGGCGAGCGCGTGGTCAACAAGCTGGAGCCGAAAGACCGCGACATCGCCATGGTGTTCCAGAACTATGCGTTGTATCCGCACATGAGCGTCTACGAAAACATGGCTTACGGCCTGAAGATCCGCGGCCTGGGCAAGGACGATATCGAGACGCGTGTGCAAAAAGCGGCCAAGATCCTGGAACTGGGCGCACTGCTGCAGCGCACCCCGCGCCAGCTGTCGGGCGGCCAGCGCCAGCGGGTAGCGATGGGACGCGCCATCGTGCGCGAACCGGCAGTGTTCCTGTTCGACGAACCGCTCTCTAACCTGGACGCCAAGCTGCGCGTGCAGATGCGCCTGGAAATCCAGAAGCTGCATCGCACCTTGGGCACCACCAGCCTGTACGTGACGCACGATCAGGTCGAAGCCATGACCCTGGGCCAGCGCATGATCGTGATGAACGGCGGCCGCGCCGAACAGATCGGCACGCCGGCGGAAGTCTATGCACGCCCCGCCACCACCTTTGTCGCCAGCTTTATCGGTTCGCCGCCGATGAACCTGCTGCGCGGCCGCGTGGCAGCCGACGGCAACAGCTTCGCCATCGACAATGCCGCCGCAGTCAGCCTGCCCTTCAGCTGCAATCCGATTGCCGGCCACGATTGCATCATGGGTCTGCGTCCTGAGCAGCTGATCTTTGGCCAGCCCGGCCTGAACCTGCGGGCGGAACTGGTGGAAGCGCTGGGCGCCGACTTGCTGGTGCATGCCTCGATTGGGGATCAATTGCTCGTGATGCGGGTGCCGGCGGCGACTGCGGTCGAAGCCGGACAGCAGATTACCGCTGGCTTCGATGCCGCGGCCTTGCATTGGTTTGATCCCGAGACCACGCAACGCATCGAACTTGCCTGAAAGACGGCTTGGGCGTGCAGCCCTGTGCTGCCCGCCTGAGCCAGATTCAATTTTCCGGCTGCAAGCTGATCCGCTCGACTGCCGCTTTCTCTACCGCGGCACGCGAATACAGCAGCGGGAAATATTCCCCCTTAAGCCATTTGTCGGCCAGGTCGCGATAGTGCGGGCTGTCCGGATCGCCCGACTGCCCGGGCGAATTGACCGCGCGCGAGTTATCCCAGTTGCCGACATCGACCACCACCCGGAACGAGGGACCATTGGTCTGCTGGAAATCGCTGCTGCGGTAAGTCGACTGGTTGGGCGAATAGGCGCCCCCATGGGTCGGCAGCGGTCCGACATTCAGCTTGGCACGGGTCGCATCATCCACGGCCGCCGCCAGCGGATGCTCCATCAGGTTGTGGTGCAGCTTGCCCCATTGCCATTGGGCGCTGTCGCTGCCCTGCAGTTTTTCCATTTCCGCGTAGGCGGCAGTCAGGCTGGCCAGCAAGACCTGGTCGCGCTTGTGCACGGCGTCCTGGCCGAAGCGTGCCTGCGGCTGCTCCAGCGTATCCAGCAGCACCGCGGTATCCGGCGCGCCCATGGCATCGGCCGCGGCCGGGCTCAGTACCGCCGCCTTGAAGGCCTTGCCCAGATGGCGTGACAGCCAGACCTCGAACAAGCCGGCCTGCGCCGAATCGGCGCGCTCCACCGCATCCCAGCCGGCCAGCAGCTTGAGCGCTGCCTGCGTCTGCGCGTCGCCGGAGGACAAGGGCTTGAGCAATGCGACCAGGCGCCGCGCCGGTATCGAGAGGTCGTCATTTTGCAAACGCATGGAATCTTCCAGCGAGACTTTATGCAGAGAGGACAGCACTTCGCTGATGCGGGTGAAGCGCGCATTATTGGTCCACTCGAAACCCAGCTTGCGCTCACGGTAGGGATAGCCGGCCGGCAGGTTCATCTGGTTGGCCGAGGCAAACCAGCCTTGTTTCGGATTGTAGCTGGAAGGCAGCTGATCGCCGGACCAGAAGCCGGCCCACTCATAGCGGCCATCGCCCGGCACCGGCAGCAAGCCGTCCCAGTTGGGCCGGATCGGCGCCAGCCCGCCTGGCGCCCAGCCGATATTGCCCTTGGTGTCGGCGTAGACCTGGTTCTCGGTCGGCGCGCCCCAATGCAGCAAGGCCTGCTTGAACTGGGCGAAGCTGGTGGCGCGCATGTATTCTATGCTGCCGAAATAAGGCGACATGCCTGGCTCCAGCCAGCCGGAGCGCACCGCGAAAGCGCGATTCTTGCCAGGCTCGACGAAGATCACCGGACCGTGCCGGCTGAAGGTCAGTTCAACCTCGACCGGTGCTGCGCCCTTGACCTCGATCTGTTCCTTGATGATATTGAACGGCTCCCATCTTCCCTGGTATTTATACTGGTTTTCATGCTCGGGATTGAGCTGGTAAACATATAAATCTTCCTGGTCGATATTGAAAATCGTCAGGCCGAAAGCGACCTTGCCGTTATGGCCGATCGAAATCCCGGGCAGCGCCGGTTCGCCGGCGCCGATCACGTCCAGCCCCGGGGCATGGAGATGGGCGATGTAGCGTAGCGACGGCGTCGAGTAGGCACGGTGCGGATCGTTGGCCATGATGGCGCGGCCGGTGGCGGATTTGGCCGGCGCAACCACCCAGTTGTTGCTGCCCTCGGCGACTTCTTCCGGATTTTCCGCGGCCGCCATGACGACGGCGTCACTGCTGCTGCCGGCGGCCAGGCTGTCCTTGCTGATCTTCACGCCCTGGGTCGCCAGCTTGAACACATTCAGCAGATCTTTGGGCAGGCAGGGATCAAGGCCTTCCGGCAGCGTCGTTTGCCACGGCGGCGTCAGGCCGACGCGGATTTCATCGGATTTAAGGTCAGCCTTGCAGGCGACGTTGGCGCGCGCCACTTCGCTATCCAGGTTGCGCGTCAGGCCATGGCTGCGGATGCGCACCACGTCTTCCGCCTGCCATCTGGCTGGCGCATAGCCGAGTTTCTTGAATTCGAAGGGCAACTTGTCCGGATTGGCCTTGAGGTAGGCGACGTAGGCATTAATGCCGGCCGCGAACGCCGTCGCCACCTGCTGCGCATGCGGGCCGTAGGACTGCCATTCGCGCTGCATGTCGCCGCGGTACAGGAACAAGCGGGTAGCGCGGTCTTGCTGTACATAGGCCGGTCCGAACACCTGCGCCAGCTGGCCGAGGCCGCGGCGGCGCCACAAATCGATCTGAAACAGGCGGTCGCGCGCGGCATTGAAGCCCTGGGCGAAAAAGACATCGTCCTGATTCGCAGCGTATATGTGCGGTACGCCCCATTGGTCGACCAATATTTCCGCAGGCTTTTTCAAGCCGGCGGCACGGAAAACCTGGCTGGCGGCAGGCAGGGCTGCGGCTTCCTTGGCCTGGGCGGGCGCGCTTGCCAGTACTGCCAGCAAGGCCAGCGCACCGGGAGTGAGGGGAAAGACTGATCGCATAAGCGGCTTTTATAATTTATTTATAAAATATCCACAGACTGACAAGCAATACGCGGCGCGGCTGCCGCAGCCTTATCCGTTAAGAGCGACCAGGTTGTCGACCTCGATCTTGGCAAACTCGACGCTGCTGTCGTAAGCCGCATGCAAGGTGCTGTGCGCGCTTTCGGTATTGGTGCGGCTGGAGACGCTGGGGCCGCTGGCGTCGCCCTTGAATATCTGGTAGCCGTCATGCCACAGGTCGTCGTGGCCCTGGACCGGTTTCGGCGTAATCACATAGCCGCGATATTCGACGTTCTGGCTGCTTTGATCGCTCATACATTCACCTCGCTACAAATAAGGATAATCGTAGCACGTGCCGGAAATACGCACATTGCTGAAAAATCGTGTACCTTGAACCTATTAGCGAGGAATGCGTCATACCTTATTATCAGTCACAACCAACTGGAGAGATTGATCATGCACAAAGGTCGCGAAGAGAGTACGCATTGGAAAATCGCCGATCTGGATTTTTCAAAAATCGATATCGCGCAAGTCCGTCCCGACGAAAACCTGTTTTACCTGGTCACCTGCGCCTCGTTTGTGGAGAGCGGTTCAGATCTCTACACGCAGAATCTGGTGGACTATTACGGCGACGAGCCGGAAATTTCCAACTGGCTGCGAGAGCAATGGGAAGTCGAAGAACTGCAGCACGGCCAGGCGCTGCGCGCCTATGTCGAATATATCTGGCCGGAATTCGACTGGCCGGCCGCCTACGCCAATTTCCTGAGCGAGTATTCTAGCTATTGCAAGGTTGAGCTGCTGGAGCCCAGCAAGGGCCTGGAAATGGTGGCGCGCTGCGTGGTGGAAGCCGGCACCGCCACTTTCTACAGCGCGCTGTCGCGCAGCACCAGCGAGCCGGTGTTGAAAGACCTGGCGTCGCGCATCGCCAAGGACGAGGTGAATCACTACAAGCATTTCTTCCGCTACTTCCGGCGCTTCCGCCAGAACGAGGGCCTGCGCCGGCACCGCATCTTTGGCGCCCTGCGCCGCCGCACCATGGAAATGAAAAATGAAGACGCCGCCTGCGCCCTGCGCCACGTGCTCGGCACCAGGTCGCCTTCGCATGCCGGCGACCCTGCCACGCTGGAGCGTATCCACAGCAAGATGAACACCACCATCCGCGCTCACCTGTCTGCCGACATGACTATCAAGATGATCATGCGGCCGCTGGACCTGCCGCCGGCCGTGCAGACCATGGTGGCCTATCCGGTGACGCAGATCATGAACAAGGTGTTCCTGCGCTAGCCATCCCCGCTAAAGGCGATAAAAGCGCTGTGCATTCGCGCCCATGACCTGCTGCTTCTGCCCAGGGTCTAAATTTACCAGCAGCGCCTCGCTGACATCCAGCCAGCGGCCGTAATCCGCCGCCAGGTTCAGCACCGGCCAATCGCTACCCCATATCACCCGCTCCGGCCCGAATGCTTCCAGCACGTGCGTGGCGTAAGGCTGGAGCTGAGCAACATGCCAGTCGGCCGCCGCCTCCGTCACCAGTCCCGACAATTTGCAGTACACCTGCGGCAAGGCCGCCAGCTGGCTGATCAGCGCGCGCCACGGCTCCATCCGGCCAGCGGCGATGTGCGGTTTGGCGGCATGGTCGATCACCAGCGGCAGCTCCGGGTAACGCTTGGCAAACGCCAGCAAGGCCGGCAAATGGCGCGGCAGGACCAGCGCATCCAGGCTCAGTTGATGGCGTTGCATGGCGGCGACAGCCGGCGCCAGCAGCGGATCGGCGATCCAGTCGTCGGCCAGGTCTTGCAGCATCGGCCGCAGGCCGCGCATTTTCGGATGGCTCGCCAGCACCGCGATCTGCTGCGTGGCGTGGGCCGATTTCAAGTCGGTCCAGCCGACCACGGCGCGGATAAACGGGTTCTGCTCCGCCAGGCCGAGCATGAACAAGGTATCGCTCATGCTCGGCAAGGATTGCACCAGCACGCTGCCGCCTATGCCGTGCTGCTGCAGCAATGGCGCCAGGTCGGGCGGCAGGAAATCGCGATGGATGGCCGCCAGTCCGGCCGGCGGCCACTGCCCTGCCCGGTTGGACAGCAACCAGAAATGCTGATGGGCGTCGATACGCATGAAACCGCCGTTATCAAGAACCATTACCTCTCATCCTTCCTGCGACAATCAATACAGAGTACTCCCGGCTTGCGGCCGGAGCAGCCGGTTTAGCATAGTAAGCCAGTAACCCAACGCCGTCGCACGGCGGCAATTGGCGTGCGCAAGTCAAAAGGTCTATTGGCTGGACCAATACTAACATGCAGCATTTCGAGCGGGCAATTGAAAATGCTCGGAATCCCGCTATAACGCCAATCTGCCGGAATGCATGCGCTACGGCCGCGGTTGCGGACTTATAATTCGCGTCATCGCATGGCAATAAACATGCGGCATCCCCTGGGCCTGTTAGCATTTGATTTGGGAGTGCGAACGCGCGGCAGGCGTTACAGGCGTAGGCGCAGCGACGCGACGTAGCAGTGCTACGGCAAGGAGCTGCAACGACGGCATGTGACGCCTGCAGCCGTTCCCGGAGGGTTCAAACCAAAACGTGCGCTGGCCGCGTTGCATGGCTTGCTGGGGCACCAGCCCCAGCTACGCCAAGCGCCTTGCCAGCACACGTTTTGGTTTGAACGCATCTCCCAAATCAAATGCTAACAGGCCCAAGCCGGAAACGAATATGCGAATTTTGCTGGTAGAAGACAACCGGCCATTGTCCGAATGGCTGACGCTGACCCTGCACCGTAACAAGTACGCGGTCGACTGCGTCTATAACGGCGCCGATGCCGATCACCTGCTGCTGACGCAGCAATATGAACTGGTAATCCTTGACCTGTCCCTCCCCAAGCTGCAAGGCGGCGAAGTGCTCAAGCGGCTGCGTGCGCGTCACAACAATGTGCCGGTGCTGATCCTGACTGCCAACAATTCGGTCGAAGGCCGCATCGGCGGCCTCGACAGCGGCGCCGACGACTATATGGCCAAGCCCTTCGACGTGCACGAACTGGAAGCGCGCATCCGCGCCCTGTTGCGGCGCGCCAACCAGCAGAAGAACCCGATCCTGCAATGCGGCTCACTCTGTTATGACAGCAACAGCCTGATCTTTTCCATTGATGGCGCCCCGCTCACCCTGACCCGGCGCGAGCACGCCGTGCTGGAAACGCTCATCATGAAAATGGGCAAGACCGTCAGCAAGCAAGCCCTGGCCGAGAGCTTGTACGCCATGGATGAAGAAGTGTCGCAGGACGCCATCGAAGTCTACATCCACCGTATCCGCAAGAAACTGGAACATGGCGACGCCGCCATCATCACCTTGCGCGGCCTCGGCTATCTGCTGCAACACCAGCATGCGGTTTAACAGCCTGCGCAGTCAGCTGCTGCTGTGGCTGCTGGTGCCGCTGGTGCTGTTCGTCGCCTTTAACGCCTGGGTTACCTATAACAACGCCATCGAGATGGCGACCGTGGTGCATGACCGCATGCTGCTGGGTTCGGCGCGCATCATCGCCGAACAGATACGCTATGAAGACGAGGCGCTGCAGGCAACCATTCCGCCGGCGGCGCTGGAACTGTTCCAGTCGGATGCGCACGACCTGATCTATTACCGCGTGGTGACCTCGCATGGGGCGCTGCTGGCGGGACAACCCGACCTGCCGGCGCCGCCGAAAACCAGCCGCAATGAAGAAGCCGTCTATTTCAACGCCAACTTCCGCGGCGAACCGGTGCGCATCGTCGCTTTTTTCCAGCAGGTGCTGGGCAACCCGGAGCGCGCGCCGGTCATGATCGAAGTCGCGCAAACCCAGCATTCCTACAAGATCCTGTCGGACCGCATGTGGGAACACACCGTGCAGCAACAACTGGCAATCCTGCTGCTGGTGGGACTGCTGCTGCTGCTCGGCCTGCGTCACGGGCTGGCGCCGCTGATGCGCTTGCGCGACCGCGTACAGCGCCGCAAGCCAGGCGCACTGGAGGAGCTGGACGCCGCGCCGGTGCCTACCGAACTGGCGCCGCTGGTGCATGCCATCAATGACTATGTGCAGCGGCTGGACGAGCACATGTCGGCGCAGGGCCGTTTCCTGGCCAATGCGTCGCACCAGTTGCGCACGCCGCTGGCGGTGCTCAACACCCAGGTCAACTACGGCCTGCGCAGCGACGACAGCGCCGGCAAGGACGCCGCGCTGCGCGCGATCAACAAGGGCATACAGCACGGCATCCGGCTGGTGAACCAGCTGCTGACCCTGTCCAACGCCGAAACCGGCATCGGCCATCCGCTGCGCCAAAGCGACGTCAACCTGATCGAGGTGGTGCAAAGAGTGATCGAAGAACAGGCTACCGTCGCGCAAAGCAAGCGCATCGACCTCGGCTTCGAATTCTGCACCAGCCCGGTCACGGTGCGGGCCACGCCCGTCATGCTGGAAGAACTG
This sequence comes from Collimonas sp., assembly GCF_035566555.1. Classification (GTDB taxonomy): domain Bacteria; phylum Pseudomonadota; class Gammaproteobacteria; order Burkholderiales; family Burkholderiaceae_D; genus Collimonas. The sequence continues at coordinate 15,256 of NZ_DATMRB010000158.1, read as the reverse complement.
GTGGCCAACCTGCTCGACAATGCGCTGCGCTACACGCCGGCCGGCGGCATCGTGACGGTTGCGGTCGACAGCAGCCAGCTCGGCGCGCTGCTGCGGGTTGAAGACAACGGCCCCGGCATTCCAGAGGCCGAACGCGGACGGGTTTTCGAACGCTTCTATCGCCTGCAGGAAGAACGCTCCGACGGCAGCGGCCTGGGGCTGGCAATCGTCCGCGAAATCGCAGTGGCCAGCAGGGCTGAGGTCACCTTGTCGACGCCGGCCTGCGGCAGCGGCCTGCTGGTGACGGTCAGCTTTCCGCCTCTGCCCGGCGCTGCCCCTGCGGCGCAGTAAAACCCTTCCCGACGAAAGCTTACGGCCGGCTTTCAAATCCAGGATTTATTTGCCGCCTGCTGTGGCGCGGCTTCCACAGTCGCGCCACCCTGATTTGCGCTCTGAAAGCAGTTAGTAAGCTTGCGAATTTTATAGTCTGCGGACCGATCCACGCGATCGGCCAATTAAACTATAAATATCTGGAGACAAAAATGAAAAAATCGCTGCTGGCGCTGGCCGCCCTCGCGAGCCTGGGATCCGTAAGCGCTGCCCAAGCCCAATCGAATGTCACCATCTACGGCCTGATCGACGCTACCATCAGCACCGTGAACCACGCTGACAGCAATGGCGACCGCCTGACCGGAATTCCGGTTGCATGGTTCAGCGGCAACCGTCTTGGCTTCCGCGGCGCGGAAGACCTGGGCGCCGGCATGAAAGCCATTTTCAAGCTGGAAGCAGAGTTCGTGGTCGGCACCGGCGCCATGGACACACCGGGCGTCCTGTTCAACCGCGACGCCTGGGTCGGCCTGCAAGACCAGACCTTCGGCCAGATCACACTGGGCCGGCAGAACACGCTGGCGCGCGATTTTTCGCAAGTGTACGGTGACGCCTACGGCTCCAAGCTTGGCCTGGAAGAAGGCGGCTACACCAACAATAACAATTTCAAGCAATTGATTTTCTACTCGGGCAGCGCCACCGGCACGCGCTACGACAACGGCCTGGTGTGGAAGAAAGTATTCAACAATGGCGTGGTGGCCGGCCTCGGCTACCAGTTCGGCAACGTCGCCGGCCAGTTCGCGCACAATACGACCAAATCCGCAGCGATCGGCTATAACGGTTCCAACTTCGTCGTTTCCGCCTTTATCAATCAGGCCGACGTTGGCAACGGCATTGATTCCAGCCTGGAAAAACACAAATCCTATTCGATCGGCGGCAGCTACATGTTTGACCTGGTCCGTCTGAACGCCGGCTATTTCCACTACACGGCCGACCAGGGCGCACTGGGTCAACGCAAGGACGACGCCTACACCGTATCGGCCAAGTTCACACCATCCGGTTCCTTCGACTATGAAATCGGTTATCAGGTGATGAAGGCTGAGAACGCTGCCTACAGCGCAGATGGCACCAGCACCCTGAACGCCTACGCCGACGCCAGCGGCTCGACCGCCACCGGCAGCGGCAACAAGAAAACCCTGTACGGTTCCACCTTCTACCATCTGTCGAAGCGTACCGAACTGTATGTGGCTGCCGACTACATGAAACTGAGCGACGGCTATCGCGTCGGTTCGGCCAACGGCTTCAAGAACCAGACTGAATTTGCAGTGGGCATGCGCACCCGCTTCTGATCTTGTACCAGCCCGGCTTCACCGCCGGGAGCGCTGTAAAGCTTGAAGCCGGCAAGGACCAGTGTCTTGCCGGCTTTTTTTTTATTTCCAGCAATTTATTGCCGCAAATAAATCCACCGCTCTCCTGCCGGACCATCCAGCCCGCCTCCTCAGTAAGCGCTAAGTATTTGCAACTATCCTGTTGTCAGTTTGTCTCAAACGACCCAATTGAACGCTGTCCGCAGCAACGTTCCGCCAGTCATCCAAGCATAAAGGCCCCATGGAAGAATTCAATCAATCGCTGTTTCTGCTGATTAATGCCAGTACCCATCCCAATCCGCTAACCTTGAATGTGGCGATGTTCTTCGCCGAGATATTGATCTACCTGATTCCGGTTTCGCTGCTGGCCGGCTGGCTGCGCGGTTCCGACGACACCCGCAAGCTGATGCTGGAAGCAGTCATGGCCGGCATCATCGGTCTCTCGGCGAGCATGCTGATCGGCGTGCTGTGGCAGCATCCGCGCCCTTTCGCGATCGGCCTCGGCACCAATTTCCTGGCGCACGGCCCGGACTCCTCGTTTCCCAGCGATCACCTGACGCTGCAGTGGAGCGTCGCCTTCAGCTTCCTGCTGCACAAGCGCTTGCGCGCCACCGGTGTGGCGTATGCTTTACTCGGTTTGCCGATGGCGTGGTCGCGCATGTATCTCGGGGTCCACTATCCGTTCGACATGGCGGGCGCCGCCATGGTCTCGGCCGTCAGCGCAATCCTCTGCCATCGCTGCGCGCCCTGGTTCATGCCGCCGCTGTTTCGCTGCGCTTCCGGCATCTACGGCTACCTGTTTGCGCCGCTGATCCGGCGCGGGTGGATGACCAAGTAACGATTCCCAAAACCTGGTTCAGATCACGCCCTGCTCGCGCAGCACGGCGATCTGCTCCGGACTCCTGCCGATGCCGGCCAGTATTTCAGCAGTGTGCTGGCCCAGCTCCGGACCGACCCAGTTCGTCTGGCCCGGTGTCGCCGACAGCTTCGGCACAATGCCGGGCAGGTCGATAGTCTGACCATCCGGCAAACTGTGCTGCAGGATCATGTCGCGCGCGCGGAAATGCGGGTCCTGGTGGATATCCGCAGCGGTATACACTTTGCTGCTCGGCACTTCCGCCTGTTCCAATACTTGCAGCACGTGTTCCAGCGCATGCTGCGATGTCCACTCGCTGATGGCGGCGTCGAGCATATCGTTGTTCTGGGCGCGGCCGTCGTTGCGCGCCAGGCGCGGATCTTCCGCCAGGTCGCTGCGGCCGATGGCGTGCATCAGGCGCTTGAAGATGCTGTCGCCATTGCCGGCGATGATCACATAGTGTTCGCCCCGCTCGTCGCTCCGGCAGGGATAGGTGCTGGACGGTGAAATGCCGGGAAAGCTGGCGCCGGTGCGTTCGCGCACGAAACCGAATTCGGCGTATTCGGGAATCAGGCTTTCCATCACGCCGAACACCGCTTCATACAGGGCGATGTCGATGAACTGCCCCTTGCCGCCATTGGCCTTCAAGTGATGCATGGCCAGCAGCGCGCCGATCACGCCATACAAGGATGCCAGCGTATCGCCGATACTGACGCCGACCCGCACCGGCGGCCGGTCCGGATAACCAGCCAGGTTGCGCAAGCCGCCCATCGACTCGGCAATCGCGGCAAATCCCGGACGCGCATGGTAAGGACCGTCCTGGCCGTAACCGGAGACCCGCACCATGATCAGGTTGGGATTGATTTTCGATAAATCTTCCCAACCAAGGCCCCAGCCTTCCAGCGTACCGGGACGAAAATTCTCGATCACGATGTCGGCATCCTTGACCAGCTCGCGCACGATCTGCTGGCCCTGTTCCGATTTCAGGTTCAGCGTCAGCGATTTCTTGTTGCGGCTTTGCGAGTACCACCAGAGCGAAGTGCCATTGTGCAACTTGCGCCACTTGCGCAGCGGATCGCCGTCGCCGGGCGACTCGATCTTGATGACTTCGGCGCCGAACTGGCCCAGCAGGCTGGCGGCATAGGGCCCGGCAATCAGGGTGCCGAGCTCGATCACCTTGACGCCCTGGAGGGAGGATTGCTGTTCTGCGGATGGCTGGGTCATGTCTATAATCTGCTGGCTGTGGATCGGCTGATTATAAGATATGTCGGTGGCCGCACGGCCAGGGACGACCCCAGCTCACGGGCAAACTTTGCTGTCGGCGATACGGACAGGGGGACTGGCGCAAAAAAATTCCGCAATGCAACAATTGCCCGCATTCCCAAGCCTGTTGCGGCTAGCCGCCGCCAACGGGTTAAAATAGTATCAAGCATGTAGCGGCAGGCAACATGTGCAACCAGAAGTAACTCCTTTTGGCTCTTGCAACTGCCAGGCCTACTATTCAATCACTGAGAAATGCGTGGGATATATCATGAAGAAAATTGCTCTATTGGTACTGGCTGCAGCAGCCCTCATGGCGACCAGTTCGGCCAGCTTTGCTTACGGTTATTACGGACATGGCGGCTTCTACGGCCCGCGCTTCGGCGTCACCATCGGCGGACCGCTGTACTGGGGCCCGCCACCGGTGTACTACGCACCGCCGCCAGTGTATTACGCGCCGCCGCCGGTCTATGTTCAGCCTGAGCCGCAAACCTATATAGAGAAAGCGCCCAACTACGCCTATTACTGCGCTAGTCCGGCTGGCTATTATCCGCAGGTCCCGCGCTGCCCTAAAGGCTGGATGAAAGTATTGCCGGATGAAGCTCAACCTCGATAAGGCGGTGTAAATAAAATGAACAGTACAACCAAAGTATTTGCGGTCTCGATGGCCGTTCTGCTGTCAGGCTGCGTCACGGCGCCGACCGGACCGAATGTGATGGCGCTGCCGGGTGCGGGCAAGAGCTATGAGCAGTTCCAGAACGACGAAGCAGTCTGCCAGCGTGCAGCGCAGGACCGTATCGGCCCGTATGCGCCGCAAGCGGCGGCGGATAATGCGGTCGGCACTGCTGCTGCGGGCACCGTCATCGGCGCAGCAGCCGGCGCCCTGATCGGCGCTGCAACCGGCCGGGCCGGCGCAGGCGCTGCCATCGGCGGCGGCGTCGGCCTGCTGGCTGGCAGCTCGGTCGCCAGCAACTCGGCTGCGGGCAGCAGCTACGGCATGCAACGCCAATACAATAATGTGTACACCCAATGCATGTACGCCAAGGGCAACCAGGTACCGGTTTCCGGCGGCTACGCCAACAGCCGTCGCCAGTATGCGCCGCCGCAATATGCACCGGCGCCACAGTACTCGGTGCCCCCTGACTACTACCCGCCGCAACAACGCGGTAACTACGGTCCGCCGCCAGACTACACGCCTTACTGATCCAGGCGGATCGCTAAAAGACAAAGACATGCCGCGGCATGTCTTTGTGCATTCTGGGCCGCCTATTTCCTTGCGCATCCGCGCCTCACACTCTCCCTCCAGCGATTCCGCGGCAGTGCATCTTTGCCGCATGCGGCCCGGCCGCGCCTCCAGTTACAATATTGACAATGCCACGCCATCGTTTTTTTCATGGCACTATTCAATCCCTCGGCATGGACCTGCTGCAATCCCAAGGAGATAGAGGATGAGTTTCATCGTTGTTATTCTGGCTTTGCTGTTCCTGATGTTTGTCGCCTACCGCGGCTACAGCGTCATCCTGTTCGCCCCGGCGGCCGCCCTCGGCGCCGTGCTGCTGACCGATCCCTCCATGGTGGCGCCGATGTTCACCAGCGTCTTCATGGAAAAAATGGTCGGCTTCGTCAAGCTCTATTTCCCGGTGTTCCTGCTCGGCGCGGTATTCGGCAAAGTGATCGAGCTCTCTGGATTTTCCAAAGCTATCGTCTCCAGCGTCATCCAGCTGGTCGGACGGCAGCGCGCCATGCTCTCCATCGTATTGGTATGCGGCTTGCTGACTTACGGCGGCGTATCGCTGTTCGTGGTGGTGTTTGCCGTCTATCCGTTTGCCGCCGAAATGTTCCGCCAGGGCGGCATCCCGAAGCGCCTGATTCCCGGCACCATCGCGCTCGGCGCGTTTACCTTCACCATGGATTCCCTGCCAGGCACGCCGCAGATCCAGAACATCATTCCCACTACTTTTTTCAACACCACTACCTGGGCCGCGCCCTGGCTGGGCGTGATCGGCACCGTCTTCATCCTGGCTACCGGCCTGGCGTACCTGGAATGGTGCCGCCGCAGGGCTGCCGCCAACGGCGAGGGCTACGGCACTGAACTGCTGAACGAACCGGAAGCGGTCGCCGACGGCAAGTTGCCGCATCCCCTGATCGCCCTGCTGCCGCTGGTGCTGGTGGGCGTGATGAATAAATTGTTCACCAGCTGGATTCCGACAGTCTATGGCGCCAGCCATGAAATGACGCTGGCCGGTTCCAGCAAGCCGATCGTCACCCAGGTATCTGGCGTCGTGGCGATCTGGGCAGTGGAAGCGGCTTTGCTGATCGGGATTTTTTCAGTGCTGCTGTTTGCCTTTAAAACCGTCAAGGAAAAATTCGCGGAAGGCAGCAAGGCCGCCGTCAGCGGTGCGTTGCTGGCATCGATGAATACTGCTTCCGAATACGGCTTCGGCGCCGTTATCGCTGGCCTGCCAGGTTTCCTGGTCATCGCCAACGCCCTGAAAAGCATCCCCAATCCGCTGGTCAACGAAGCCGTCACCGTCACCACCCTGGCCGGCGTCACCGGCTCTGCCTCAGGCGGCCTCAGCATCGCGCTCGCCGCCATGTCCCACACCTTCATAGAAAACGCCCAGGCCGCAGGCATCCCGATGGAAGTCTTGCACCGCGTCGCCGCCATGGCCAGCGGCGGCATGGATACCTTGCCGCACAATGGCGCTGTGATCACCCTGCTGGCGGTGACCGGGCTATCGCATCGGCAGTCGTACAAGGATATTTTTGTCGTGACCTTGATCAAGACGGCGGCGGTGTTTGTGGTGATTGGAGCTTACTATCTGACGGGGATAGTCTAAACAGGCGCATTGTCGTAGATGTTGTTTTGACTTGGCGCGCAAGCAAAAGAAAGTACATGCCTGCCACCGCACGCACTCCGTAGCCCGTCAAATGGGGTCAGAGTAATTTTCGCAAAGAACGCGAAAAAAAACTCTGACCCCATTTGACTGCGTAGTCGGTGGTTGACGGAGAGTTTAGCTGAGGGCGGGTAGTCGCAAAGTCACTTCCAGGCCGCCTGCCGGATGGTTACGCAACTGTAAAGTGGCGCGGTGATTCTCTGCGATATTGCGCGCGATCGTCAGCCCCAGGCCGGTGCCGCCGGTATCCCGCGAGCGCGACGTCTCCAGCCGGAAGAATGGATCAAATACCGTCTCCAGCAATTCCGCCGGAATCCCTACCCCGCCATCCCGGATCCGGATCACGATATCGGAACCCTCGCGCACCAGCTGCAAGCGTGCATAACGCCCATACTTGGTCGCATTATCCACCAGGTTGGTCAGGCAACGCCGCAAAGCATTGGGCTGCGCCACGATCGAAGCCCGGGTCCGTCCCTCCAGCGTGACGTCCTGCCGCGCATCCACCGCATCCGAGCAAACGCTGTCGAGCAAGGAATCGATATCCAGCTTCTGCATCGCTTCCGCCGAATCCATGCTGCGCGCCAGATCCAGTCCCTCGCGCACCATGCTCTGCATGACCGCGAGATCCTCCAGCAATTTCTGGCGCAACTCGCCGTCGCCCACTTTTTCCAGCCGCAGCCGCAAGCGCGTCAAGGGCGTCTGCAAATCATGCGTGATCGCCGCCAGCATATGCGTGCGATGCTGAATCTGCCGCTTGATGCGCGCCTGCATCGCATTGAAGGCGGTGGCCGCCTGCCGCACTTCGGTCGGACCGCTCTCATCCAGCGGCGGCCGGTCGATGTCGCTGCCCAGCTCGCCGGCAGCGTTCGCCAGCAGCTGGATCGGCCGTGCCGTCATCTTGGCGACCACGAACGCCAGCACCCCGATCAGCAGCATGAACAAGGCAAAATACAAGGCAGGGAAAGGCATGCCCGGCGGGCCGCCGCCGGGAGCGCCGGGCTGGCGCGTGACGCGCAGCTTGACCTTCAGGACGGCGCCATCCTTGAGGCTGACATACACGGCCTGGCACTCATCGAAATGACGCGGATCCGGGCCCCTGCGCTCACGCAGCTTGCAATCCTTCTGCTTGACCACAGTCACGTGGCGTTCGCCGCCCAGCTTGGATTTGATAGCCGCCGTCAGCGACGGATTATCATCGACCTTCGGTTCTGCTTCGTTGACCAGGGTTGATTCAAGGCCGAATTTTTCGCTGGTCTGCAACACGATGCTGCGCGTATCCGGACCGACGTTGTCGATGGAAATGACGATCTGCTCGATGCGGTCGGCGATCCGCGAGTCGTACCATTCCTTGAAGTTCTTGCGCCGCTCGCTGTCAGCCAGCCAGCCGGTACTGCCGACCGCAACCAGGATCCCGGCCAGCAGGATCAGGAATACCCGGTTCGCCACCGAGCCAAAGAAATTTCTCACTGACAGCATTCCCTTTTCTACTGCGCGGCAGCCGCAACGGGCGCAGGCATCCGCATCACGACTCTACGGTCACTGCGGTGGCCAAGACATAGCCTTCGTTGCGCACAGTCTTGATGATGACCGGCGTACGGGCGTCGTCGCCCAGCTTCTGGCGCAGGCGGCTGATCTGGATGTCGACCGAACGGTCGAAAGGATCGGATTCCCGGCCCTGGGTCAGTTCCAGCAGCTGGTCGCGGTTCAGCACACGGTTCGGATGATCGAGGAACACCTTGAGAATGCGATATTCGGCGCCCGACAAGGCCACCACCAGGCCGTCGTTGTTGACCAGGTGGCGCGCGATCAGGTCCAGCGTCCAGTGGCCGAACTGGATCTGCTGGGCTTCTGGCGACGCCATATTCGGCGGCAAGGCTTGTGTGCGCCGCAACACGCTGCGGATGCGGGCAAACAGCTCGCGCGGCTCGAACGGCTTCGACAAGTAGTCGTCGGCGCCCATTTCCAGGCCCAGGATGCGGTCCAGCGGCTCGCCGCGCGCGGTCAGCATGATCACCGGGATATTCGAATCGGCGCGCAGGTTGCGACATAGCGTCAGGCCGTCTTCGCCCGGCAGGGTCAGATCCAGCACCACCAGGTCGACCCGGGTTTCCGACAGCACTTTGCGCATGTCGCTGCCGTTGGTCGCCATTAGCGTGCGGAAGCCGTTGGCGTCCAGATATTCGGCCAGCAAAGTCCGGATTTCGTGGTCGTCGTCGACCACCAATATATGAGCAGCAGTTTCCATATGCTTAATAATTATCCTAGTAGCTGCAGTAAGACCGGAAATACGGCCAATCCAAAAATAAGGCTATCCATGCCGGCAAGGCAAACTATAGCCGATACGAAACGAATGTAAATCGACAGCAAGTATTTGTCGTTTTCAGGATTATGGCAAGCCGGCGCAGGAAAGACGATAGTAATTTGTATATTGGCATATCCGCCACGCACCCCGACACTTTAGGATACAAAGCAAACTTGACCCCATACAAGCAGATACAAAGCCTGGGCTCTATGAAAAACCGGCGACACACCGGCGCGTTCCAATACGAACTGTGCAGATTGCACTCACATTCATAGAAGGACTCCACCATGTTCAAGCTTCGCAAACAATTACTGATCGGCGTGACTGCATTGAGCATTGCCGCCATGGGCCTGACTGCCTACGCCCAGACCGACGGCGCCAAGAAGGGCCCGCCGACACCGGAACAACAAGCCAAATTTGCCGACCGCATGGCAAAAATGCAGGCCAAATGGCATGACGACCTGAAGATCACCGCAGCGCAAGAGCCGGCCTGGCAAACCTTTGTCGGCAAGATCAAGCCGGTCAAGCCAGCCGTCCCGCCGCAGCGCCCGAACAAGGAAGACTGGGCCAAGCTGACCGCCCCGGAACGCCTGGACCATCGCATGGAATTCCTGAAACGGGCTGAAACCCGCCTGGCCGAACATACCGCGGCCGTCAAGGAATTCTACGCTGTACTGACACCGGTGCAGCAAAAAGTCTTTGACGAACACTTCAAGCGCCTGGAACAGCACCGTTTCGGCCATCGCGGCTTCCACCGCGGCGGTCCTGACGGCGCACAGGAAAGCCGTCCATAACTGAAACCGGGGACCGGGCCCAGCCGGGCCGGGCATATGGCGAAGCCGTAGACGCTGCGCGCATCACCGTGCGCAGCCCTGCGGCTTCGTCATTTGCCGCTGCGCGCCTTCCTGCAGCGCGCAGCGGCGCCAATTGCCGTCCGCAACGCTTGCCGCTACACTGCCAGACGCCGTTCATTAAATTGAAACAATTTCTAATAAATACACACGCCGGTAAAATTTACTCGCTAAACTCATGTAACTGCACTTCAGCAATCCTCTGAGTCCTGATTTCAGCGGATCCAAGCATTGCACCTGACCATACTCTGACTGACCTCCTGCCTGCGATGACTACTACACCGACTCCAAAAATCGACCAACCTAGCCAGCCCCGGCCAGCCCCACTTCCAAACCAGCGCCAGGGCGGATTTCAGCGCGGCTGGCTGTGGCTGATTGCAGTCGTGGTGCTGGCCCTGGCGGCCTATCTGATCTGGGGCCGCAGCCACCAGCCCGCCGACGGCGCGGCAGGAAAACCGGACCAGGCGGGAGCAGCAACCAGCGGCGCCGGCAAAGGCGGCGGCAAGGGGGGCAAGCGCGGTGCTTTCGCCGGCGCCGGCGGCCCGTTGCCGGTCGGTGTCGCCGTCGCCAAAAGCGGCGACATCAACATCTACATTGCCGGGCTGGGCAGCGTCACTCCGGAAGCCACGGCGGTGGTCAAAAGCCGGGTCGACGGCCAGTTGATGAAACTGCATTTCCAGGAGGGGCAGGTGGTGAAGGCAGGCGCCCTGCTGGCGGAGCTGGATCCGCGTCCTTACCAGGTTGCGGTGACGCAGGCCGAAGGTCAGCTGGCCAGAGACACGGCCTTGCTGCAAGCGGCGCAGATCGATTTGAAACGCTACCGCACCTTGCTGGCGCAAGATTCGATCGCCAGCCAGCAGGTCGATACCCAGGCCGCGCTGGTCAAGCAATATGAAGGCACGGTCAAATCAGACCAGGGCTCGCTCGACAGCGCCCGCCTGCAACTTACCTACTCGCGTGTCACGGCGCCTATCGGCGGCCGGCTCGGCCTGCGCCAGGTCGACCTCGGCAACGTGGTGCACGCCAGCGACACCAACGGCATCGTCATCATCACCCAGCTGCAGCCGATCACTACTGTATTCAGCATTCCGGAAGATAATATTCCGAGCGTCATGAAGCAGATCCAGGCCGGCAAGAAACTGCCGACCGACGTCTGGGACCGCGACCAGAAGAACAAGCTCGACAGCGGCTACCTGCTGACCATCGACAACCAGGTCGACAGTACCACCGGCACGGTCAAGCTCAAGGCGGAATCGCCGAATGCCAGCTATGCTCTGTTCCCCAGCCAGTTCGTCAATGCCCGCATGCTGCTCGACACCCGCAAGGACGCTATCGTGATCCCCAACGCCGCCATCCAGCGCGGCGCCAAAGGCACTTTTGTGTATGTCGTCAAGCCTGACCATACCGTCACTATCCGTCAGGTGACGGCCGGCCCGACCGAAAGCGAATCGACTGCCATCGAGAAAGGCATCGCCATCGGCGAAACCGTCGTCGTCGACGGCATCGACAAGTTGAAAGAAGGCGCAAAAATAGAGCCAATAACGCGTGGCGGCCCTGCTGCGGCAGCTGCAGCAGCTGGTGCAGGTACGGCCGATGCCGCCGGCGCCCACAAGGGCGGCCACCGCCATCGCCAGGATGCCAGCAGCAGCGCTGCCGCCGCCAGCGACACTGCCGCAGCACCCGCCGCCAACAAAAGCAACAGCCAATAATCGGCCGTAAAGAACGGAACGCATGAATCCCTCACGCCAGTTTATTCTCCGGCCGGTCGCCACATCCTTGCTGATGCTGGCGATTTTCCTGGCCGGTGTCGTCGCCTACAAGCAGCTGCCGCTTTCGGCGCTGCCTGAAGTGGACTATCCAACCATCCAGGTGGTGACGCTGTATCCCGGCGCCAGCCCTGACGTCATGACTTCCTCGGTGACGGCGCCGCTGGAACGGCAGTTCGGCCAGATGCCAGGCCTCAACCAGATGTCCTCCACCAGTTCCGGCGGCGCTTCAGTCATCACGCTGCAGTTCAGCCTGGACCTGAGCCTGGATATCGCCGAGCAGGAAGTGCAGGCAGCCATCAACGCCGGCAGCAACCTGCTGCCTTCCGACCTGCCGACGCCGCCGATCTACAACAAGGTCAATCCGGCCGACACCCCCATCCTGTCGCTGGCGATCACGTCCAAGACACTGCCGCTGCCGAAGGTGCAGGATCTGATCGACACCCGCCTGGCGCAAAAGATTTCGCAAGTGCCGGGCGTCGGCCTGGTCAGCCTGTCGGGCGGCCAGCGGCCGGCCGTGCGGCTGCAGCTGAATCCGCGCGCCGTCGCCGCGCTGGGACTGAATCTTGACGATATCCGCACTGCCATCGGCAACGCCAACGTCAATCAGGCCAAGGGCAGTTTCGACGGCCCCTCGCGCGCCTCGACCATCGACGCCAACGACCAGCTGCGCTCAGCCGACGAATACCGCAACCTGATCATCGCCTACAAGAACGGCGCGCCGATCCGCGTCTCCGACATTGCCGACGTCGTCGACGATGCCGAAAACGTCAGGCTGGCGGCCTGGGCCAACCAGTCGCCGGCGATCATCCTGAACATCCAGCGCCAGCCTGGCGCCAACGTCATCGGCGTAGTCGACAGCATCAAGAAGATCCTGCCGCAACTGCAGGACACCCTGCCCGGCGCCATCGATGTCCAGATCCTGACCGACCGCACCACCACCATCCGCGCCTCGGTGTCGGACGTGCAGTTTGAACTGCTGCTGTCGATCGCGCTGGTGGTGATGGTGATTTTCCTGTTCCTGCGCAGTGTGCCAGCCACCATCATCCCAAGCGTGGCGGTGCCGCTGTCGCTGATCGGCACCTTCGGCGTCATGTACCTGACCGGCTTTTCCGTCAACAACCTGACCCTGATGGCGCTCACCATCGCCACCGGCTTCGTGGTCGACGATGCGATCGTGATGATCGAGAATATCTCGCGCTACATCGAAGAAGGCATGAAGCCTTTGCAGGCAGCCCTGAAAGGCGCCGAGCAGATCGGCTTCACCATCATTTCCCTGACGTTTTCCTTGATTGCGGTGCTGATTCCGCTGCTGTTCATGGGCGACGTGGTGGGACGCCTGTTCCGCGAATTCGCCATCACGCTGGCGGTGGCGATCCTGATTTCGGCCGTGATTTCGCTGACCCTGACGCCGATGATGTGCGCCAAGCTGCTGCACCACATCCCGGAAGAAAAGCAAAGCTGGTTCTACCGCAAGAGCGGTGCATTTTTCGACAACATCATTGCCCGCTACGGCGTCGCCCTGCAATGGGTGCTGCGTCATCAGTACTCCACCCTGCTCGTCGCCATCGGCACGCTGGTGCTGACCGCGGTGCTGTACATCTTCATTCCGAAAGGCTTTTTCCCGGTGCAGGACACCGGCGTCATCCAGGGTATCTCTGAAGCCAGCCAGTCGGTCTCCTTTGCCGCCATGGCGGAACGGCAGCAGGCGCTGGCGGCCGTGGTGCTGAAGGATCCCGCAGTGGAAAGCCTGTCTTCCTTCATCGGCATCGACGGCAGCAACGCCACGCTCAACAGCGGCCGCATGCTGATCAACCTGAAGCCGCGCGACCAGCGCAACATGAGCGCCAGCGACATCATCCGCCGCCTGCAGCCGGAACTGGACCGCCAGGTCGGCGGCATCACGCTGTACATGCAGCCGGTGCAGGACCTGACCATCGAAGACAGCGTCAGCCGCACCCAGTATCAGTTCAGCGTCGAGGACGCCAATCCGGCAGAGCTCAGCATCTGGGTACCGAAACTGATCGAGCGCCTGCGCCAGATCCCGCAGCTGGCCGACATCGCCAGCAACCAGCAGGATCTCGGCCTGCAGGCGTATATCGCGATCGACCGCGACGCCGCCTCGCGCCTCGGCATCACTACCGCGGCGATCGACAATGCCTTGTATAACGCCTTCGGCCAACGCCTGATCTCCACCATCTACACCCAGTCGAACCAGTACCGGGTGGTGATGGAAGTCAAGCCGGAATTCCAGAAAGGCCCGACGGCGCTGAACAGCATCTACCTGGTGGCCGGCAACGGCAACCAGGTGCCCTTGTCCAGCATCGCCACCATCGAAGAACGCACCTCGCCGCTGGTGATCAACCACATCGGCCAGTTCCCTGCCACCACGATCTCATTCAACCTGGCGGCCGGCGCTTCGCTGGGCGACGCGGTCAAGGCGATCCACGCGGCGGAGCTGGAGATCGGCATGCCGGACAGTATCCAGACCCAGTTCCAGGGCGCGGCGCTGGCGTTCCAGGCTTCGCTCAGCAATACCCTGATCCTGATCCTGGCGGCGATCGTCACCATGTATATCGTGCTGGGCGTGCTGTATGAAAGCTATATCCATCCGATTACCATCCTGTCGACGCTGCCGTCGGCCGGGGTCGGCGCCCTGCTGTCGCTGATGATCGCCGGCAGCGATCTTGGCATCATAGGCATCATCGGCATCGTCCTGCTGATCGGTATCGTCAAGAAAAACGCCATCATGATGATCGACTTCGCCCTGGACGCCGAACGCAACGAGGGCAAGAGCCCGCGTGACGCGATCTACCAGGCTTGCCTGCTGCGCTTCCGGCCGATCCTGATGACCACCATGGCGGCCTTGCTGGGCGCGTTGCCTTTGATGCTGGGTACTGGCGTCGGCTCGGAATTGCGGCAACCGCTGGGGATCACCATGGTCGGCGGCCTGCTGGTATCGCAAGTGCTGACCCTGTTCACAACACCGGTGATCTATCTGGCCTTCGACAACCTGGCGCGCCGCATGCGTGAACGCTTCGGCAGCAAGGACGCCGACGGCGACGATGACCAACACGACAGCGCTGCAGCGGAGCCGGTTAAGCCGTGACGACAGCATGAATATATCGCGTCCCTTTATTGAACGGCCGATCGCCACCACGCTGTTGACCATCGGCGTGGCGCTGGCCGGCATGGTGGCGTTCCGGCTGTTGCCGGTATCGCCTTTGCCGCAAGTGGACCTGCCGACCATCTCGGTCTCGGCCGGCCTGCCCGGCGCCAGCCCGGAAACCATGGCGGCCACCGTGGCGACGCCGCTGGAACGTGCGCTCGGCTCGATTGCCGGCGTCACCGAAATGACCTCCTCCAGCACGCTGAGTTCGACCCGCATCACCATGCAGTTCGATCTCAGCCGCGACATCGACGGCGCCGCGCGCGACGTCCAGGCCGCGCTCAATGCCGCCCGCAACCTGCTGCCGACCGGCTTGCCCAGCAACCCAAGCTATCGCAAGGTGAATCCGGCCGATGCGCCGATCATCATCCTGTCGCTGACCTCGGACAGCATGACGCAAGGCCAGATGTACGACGCCGCCGATACCATCCTGGCGCAAAAGCTGTCAGGTGACTGGCGTCGGCCAGGTCAGCGTCGGCGGC
>NZ_DATMRB010000157.1:0-19101 GCF_035566555.1 Collimonas sp. | reverse complement strand
TTGCCGCGGTGCGCCGCGGAGACGCGTACGCCTTCGATCTGCGCCCGGGTCATGCCGAGCCGCGCCAGCCCGGGTATCAAGGTGAGCTGCAGGCAGCCGATCACTTCCGCATTTTCAAGCGCCAGCAGAATGCAATTGCCGTGCTGCTTCTGGATCGCCGCAAAAGCGTCGACATAAGCCTGCGGCAAGGGTTGTTCGTAACGTTCGCGCTTGGCTCCCAGCGCATCGTCGGCCAGCAGGCGCACAACCGACGCCAGGTCCTTCTCTGTTGCATGTCTGAATTCCATTGTCCTGGCTTCCTTGTCTGATTAAGTCACTAGCGACATATTAACAAAAGGAGACCTGCACGCCGGCATTGCACAGCCAATGGCTCGCACCAGCGCGCATTGATCGCTATCGGCGCTTGCGGCCAAGGTCCGCTGGGATAGAATAACTTCCATGAATACCCGTGCATTCCGCTCCTTGCTGAAGGAAATCCATGGCTGCCAGGTCTGCGCCGGCCTCTTGCCGCTCGGCCCGCGTCCGGTGCTGCAGGCCGATCCACAGGCGCGCATCCTGATCGCCGGCCAGGCGCCCGGCAAGAAAGTCCATCTGTCCGGCATTCCGTTCGACGACGCCAGCGGCGACAGACTGCGCGCCTGGCTTGGCGTCGGGCGGGAGACCTTCTACGACGAAAAGGCGCTGGCGATCCTGCCTATGGGATTTTGCTATCCCGGCACAGGCAAAGCGGGCGACCTGCCGCCACGCCCCGAATGCGCGCCGCAATGGCGGTCCAGGATCATGGCGCAGCTGCCGCATATCGCGCTGACCCTGGTGATCGGGCAGTATGCGCTGGCGCACTACTTTCCCGGCCGCTACGCCAGCCTGACGGAGGCGGTCCAGGACTGGCCAAACCAGGCGTCGGACATCATCGTGCTGCCCCATCCCAGTCCGCGCAACAATTTATGGATCAACCGCAATCCCTGGTTTGAAAGCGCGCTGATTCCGGTTCTGCAGCAGCGCATTGCGCAAATACTGCGGCAGCCCGGATAGCAAGCAATCGGCAGCCTTATTTGCTGGTCACGAACGGAATCGGCGCCGAACCGTACATCGTGGTCGGCACGTCGCCCTTCCATTGCTTGGCCCTGACCATGTCGACCTCGATCCGGCGCAGCTCCAGCACATCCTTGTTTTGCGCCAGCGCCGCGTTCTGGATCTTCAGCGCGTCCGCCTGCGCGGTGGCGATCTTCAACTGGGAGTAAGCTTCACCGTCAGCGCTGGCGCGCATCGCCTGCGCTTCGGCTTCCGCTACCGCCACCTTCTGCTTTTGCTCCGCCTCGACAGTCTTCAGCTTGTTTTCCGCGCCGAGGCGCAGCTGTTCCTGAGTGACTTTCTCGTTGATCGCCGCCATATAGGACGGCGAGAAGGAGAAAGTCCGCATATCGATGCCGATCACCTGGGCGCCGTAGATTTTCAGCTTGTCGCGCAAGGCCGTGCTGATATCCACGCTCACCTGCGAACGGCGGGCGATCAGGTCCGGCGCGCTGTACTTCGCGGTGACGGCCTTGAATACTTCCTGGGTCGCGGTCTGCACGTAAGAGGAGAGATCGCCGTCATGGCTGTATTTTTCATACACCTCGGCGACGCTGTTGGTGGAAATCGAGTAGCGCACCGTCATGCTGACCTTGACCGGCTGGGTATCCGAAGTGCTGCCCTCGGCGTCTTCGACGTCGGCCCGTTCGGCGCGGATGCTGAAGATGGTCAGTTTCTTCCACGGCGGCAGGATCACCAGCCCTTCATTCTCGATACCGACGATCTTGCCGAACGAGGTCACCACGCCGCGGTTACCGGTCGGCACCGAACCGAATGGCCACACCCACAGCACTACTATCAACAGGCCAAATCCAATCAAACCCAACTTGATGAAACTCTTCTTTTGTAAATCAAGCATCCAATTCCCCTTGTTTGAATAAATCCACGCTGGCAGCTCCCACTGCCGAGCGATGCCATTCTTGCATGCTTTCAAGGTTTTGTCTGATGGCAATAATGAGTGGTAAAAATACAACTATAAATTTCTTTTATACAAACTGTCGACTGCGCGGCCCATCCCTCGGAAAAGGAATCCCGATGTGCAGTCAGCGGTTTTTACGTAGCGCCAGGATTCGCATATGGATGCTCAAAATGATTCGTTCAGTTAGCACTGAGGCGCGCTATATATTGGCGGAAAATCAATTGAGAGCCGCCCATGCCATCTACATCCCGCACGCCCTCAATCCCGTCTTTCGACCGCCGGACCGAGGAACAGCGCTTCCATATCGCGAAAGCGGGCTGGTGGTCGCGCCTGGAATTGCCGACCTGGGGCCTGATCGCCGCCATCTACGGCGGCTGGCTGGCTTGCGTGCTGCATTGGCAGGCGCTGGGACCGTGGCTGGGAACGCCTTTGCTGATTGTGCTGAGCGCCTGGTACATGTCGCTGCAGCATGAGCTGATACACGGCCACCCTACCCGCAACGCCCGTTTCAACGCCCTGTTCGGCCAATTGCCGCTGGCCGTGTGGTATCCCTATACGGTCTATCGCGACAGCCACCTTGCGCACCACAATAGCGAGACCCTGACCCTGCCCGGCATCGATCCGGAAACCTACTACGTATCCAAGGCAGACGCCGGCGCCAACGGTGCGCGCTTGCGCCGCTTCCGCAACACTTCCGGCGGCCGCCTGCTGATCGGTCCGGCGCTCGCCTGGTCGCACACGGTTCGCACGGCATGGCAGACGCGCGACCGCAAAACCCTGCGGGCCTGGGGTGGCCACGCTGTGCTGCTGGCCGGCATGCTGGCCCTGCTGCAGCGTGCCGGAATATCGCCCCTGTATTACATATTGGCGATCGCCTATCCGGCGCTGAGCCTGACCATGGTGCGCTCCCTGTTCGAGCACCGGGCGGTAGAATCCGAGCATGGGCGCTCGGTCATAAACGAAGCTGCCTGGCCTTGGCGCCTCTTATTCCTGAATCTGAATTATCATTTGGTACATCACCTTCATCCCGGACTGCCATGGTTCCATCTGCGGCTGGCCTACCTGGCCAAGCGCGAGAACTACCTGGAGCGGTCGGATGGGTTCGTGGAACGCGGTTATCTCCGCCTGCTGTGGCGCTATCGCAGCACCCCTGTGATTACCGATGTTCATCCTTTTGCCTGAGCCAGTATGACAACCTTGACGTCCACATGAATCTTTCTCTCCGCCAGCTGACCATCCTATTCTTCTTTACTCTGTTCACTTCCATTGCGCAGGCGGCCGAGCCGATCCGCGTAGGCTCCAAGATCGATACCGAAGGCGCATTGCTCGGCAACGTCATCCAGCTGGTGCTGGAAGCCAACGGTATCAAGACCGTCAACCGGCAGCAGCTCGGCACCACCAAGGTGGTGCGCGGCGCACTGCTGGCCGGCGGCATCGATATCTATCCGGAATACACCGGCAACGGCGCCTTCTTCTTTGCCGACGGCAGCAACCCGGCCTGGAAAAACGCTAGCGCCGGCTATCAGCTGGTGAAAAAGCTGGATGCCGACAAGAACCACGTGATATGGCTGACGCCCTCGCCGGCCAACAACACCTGGCTGATCGCAATCCGCCAGGAAATCGCCCAAGCCAACAAGCTCAAGACCATGACCGACCTCGGCCGTTGGATCAGCCAGGGCGGCAAGATCAAGCTGGCTGCCTCGGCCGAATTCATCGAGCGCCCGGACGCCTTGCCGGCGTTTGAAGGCGCTTACGGCTTCAAGCTGAAACAGGACCAGCTGCTGACCCTGGCCGGCGGCGACACTGCCGCCACCATCAAGGCCGCCGCGGAACAGACCTCCGGCGTCAACGCCGCCATGGTGTACGGCACCGACGGTGCGGTGGCGGCCCTCGGCCTCGTGACGCTGGATGACGTCAAGTCAGTGCAGCCGGTCTACGCGCCGGCGCCGGTAATCCGCAGCGACGCGCTGGCCAGGGAACCCAGGATTGCCGCCTTGCTGCAGCCGGTATTCAACTCGCTGGATAGCGTGACCCTGCAAAAACTCAACGCCGGCATCGCCATCGAAGGCCGCGACGCGCGCAAGGTCGCCGCCGACTATCTGCGCAGCAAAGGCTTTATTAAATGACGGCAGAGCGCCTGGTGACCCCGCCGCAGCGGTCCGGCGCACTGGCTCCGCTCTCGATCAGACTGCAAAATCCGGTACACCTGCTGCTGCTGGCGGTGGCCGTCCTCGCCGCCGCCGGCTTGCCGCTGCTCACGTTTGCTCCGAACCGGCTGCTCAGCGGTCATGGCATCTCTCTGTACGAATTGTTCGGCCACGCCAGCTCATACTGGCTGCTGGCGATCCCAGCCTTGCCGCTGCTAACCGCGCCGTGGCTGCGTCCGAGTCGTGTCAGCCGGCTATTGCTGATAGTCGCGGCTGCCCTGCTGAGCTGCGGCTTGCTGGCGCTGGCCGGGCAGGAAGCCGCTGTACGCAGCGGTGCCGAAGGCTCGCTGGCGCGCGTTTCGTTCGGCGGCGCATTCTGGCTGCTGGCGCTGGTCGCCTGGCTGCAGCTGGCCGAGGCCTTGCGCGGCCTGCAGCTCTCCGTCCCGATCCAGGTCGCGGTGGTGGCGCTAGCCTCATTGCCGGCACTCGGGCTGCTGCTGAGCGGCCAGCCGGACAGCCTGTCGCTGCTGAAGGAGTATCACAACCATCTGGACAGCTTCGACCAGGCGCTGCTGCGGCATCTGCAGCTGGTGCTGTTTTCGGTATTGCCTGCGGTGGTTATCGGCACCAGTTGCGGCGCCCTGGCCTTCCGCGGCCAGCGCCTGCGCAAGCTGCTGTTTCCGCTGCTGAACGTGATCCAGACGATTCCCTCGATTGCCTTGTTCGGCTTGCTGATCGGTCCCCTGACCCTGCTTGGCCTGCTGCTGCCGCGCAGCGGCATCAGCGGCATCGGCATGGCGCCGGCCTTGCTGGCGCTGATACTCTACTCGCTGCTGCCGATGACCCGCAGCGCCGTGGCGGGACTGGAGCAGGTGCCCGCCGCGGTACGCGAAGCGGCGCGCGGCATCGGCATGTCTGCCTCGCAGATCTTTTTCCAGGTCGAACTGCCGCTGGCGCTGCCGGTATTCCTTAACGGCGTACGGGTCACCACCGTGCAGGCCGTAGGGCTGGTGGAAGTGGCCGCGCTGATCGGCGCCGGCGGCTTCGGCACCCTGATGTTCCAGGGCATGGCCAGCAGTGCGCTGGACCTGGTGCTGCTGGGGGTGATCCCGGTGGTGCTGCTGGCGATCTGCGTCGATGCCGCGTTCAAGGTGGCGATTGCATTGCTCACCAGGAAAATTCAGGAAAATCAATGATTGAAATCGAGAATATCAGCAAGTCGTTCGACGACCGCCCCGCGCTCAGCGACGTCTCGCTGAGCATCAAGGCCGGCGAGCTGGCGGTGCTGATCGGCAGCTCAGGTTCCGGCAAGTCGACCCTGCTGAAGCTGTTCAATCGCCTGCTCGAGCCGGACAGCGGCAATATCCGCCTGCTGGGCAACGATATCGCCGGCTATTCGCCGGAACAGCTGCGGCGCCGCATCGGTTATGCGATCCAGTCGGTCGGCCTGTTTCCGCACTGGACCGTGGAACAGAACATCGGCGCCGTGCCGACCCTGCTGAATTGGCCCAAGGCGCGCATCCGGCAGCGCGTCGACGAACTGTTGACCCTGCTGCACCTGGCGCCCGACACCTTCCGGGGCCGCTATCCGCACCAGCTGTCCGGCGGCCAGCAGCAAAGGGTGGGCGTGGCGCGCGCGCTGGCGGCCGATCCCGAAGTGCTGCTGATGGATGAGCCGTTCGGCGCGCTCGATCCGGTCACCCGCAGCAGCTTGCAGCAGGAGCTTGCCAGTATCCACGCCAGTTCCGGCAAGACCATCGTCCTGGTCACCCACGATATCGATGAAGCGCTGGCGCTGGGCGAACGGATCATCCTGCTGGACCATGGCCGCATCGTCCAGCAGGGGCAGCCGCGCGATTTCCTGCTGGCGCCCGCCAGCGAACTGGTGCGCGACTTCGTCGGCCAGAGCGATGTCGGCGTACGCCTGCTCGGGCTGGACAAGATCGCCACCCGGGTGCGCGCCGAAGCGCCGATTCCGGGGGAGCCGCTGCGCAGCGACGACACCCTGCGGGAGGCGCTGTCCGCTTTCATCACACGCAAGGTGTACAGCCTGCCGGTAGTCGATCAGCACGGGCAGCCGGCCGGCGTGCTGCATTTTGCCGATTTGCTGGCGGAGCGGACATGAAACGCCCAGGCAGCTTCGTGCATCGCTATCGCGGGCTGGTCATCAGCAGCCTGTTGCTGGCCGGCCTGATCTTCGGCATGCCGCTGGCGGGACCGCTGTTCAACACTGTGTTTCCGGAGCTGGAACGTCCCATCTATCTGCAGGACTCGTTTCTCACCCTGGTGCTGGCGCATTTGCGCATAGTCGCCATCTCAGGCGGCATTGCTGTGCTGGGCGGCGTCGGCGCCGGCTTGCTGGTGACGCGGCCGGCCGGCAAGGCCTTCCGCTCGCTGCTGGAAACGGTATTGGCCATCAGCCAGTCGTTTCCGCCGGTGGCGGTGCTGGCGGTGGCCGTGCCGCTGGTCGGCTTTGGCGAAACGCCGGCCCTGATCGCGCTGGTGATGTACGGCATCCTGCCGGTGGCGCAAGGCGCGCTCACCGGCTTGTCTTCCGTCCCGCAGCCGGTGCTGGAAGTGGCGCGCGGGATCGGCATGAGCCGCCGCCAGATCCTGTGGCGGGTCGAACTGCCGCTGGCGGCGCCGGTGATACTGGCAGGCGTGCGCACCTCGATCGTGATCAATATCGGCACCGCCGCGGTAGCCTCGACGGTCGGCGCGAAAACCCTGGGCTTGCCGATCATTGTCGGCCTCAGCGGCTTCAATACTGCCTACGTGATCCAGGGTGCGCTGCTGGTCGGCCTGCTGGCGATCGTGGCCGACCAGCTGTTTGAATTGCTGGCGCGCCGCTGGACGCCGCGTTCCGGCGCGGCTTTGCAAGAGCAGGCGCAAGCATGATCTGCGCCCTGCCGATGTATCCGTTTCCGGCAGATAGCCTGCGAACGTTCTGGGCCGCCTTGCGCGCCAGCTTGCAGCAGGCAGGCATCGACGGCCTGCCGCAGGAGCTGGCGCAGCCTGACGACTTGCCTGAGCACTGGCAGCGTCACGATCTGCTGCTGAGCCAGGCGTGCGGCTATCCGGTTTCTACCCTGCTGCGCGGCAAGATGCAGGTGGTCGGGGCGTTTCATTTCGATGTACCCGGCTGCCAACTGAGTGCTTACAGCAGCGTCTTGCTGGTACGCAAAGACGAGCGGCGCACGTCCTTGCCTGAGTATCACGACACCGTCGCCGTCTGCAACGAACGGCATTCGCAATCCGGCTTTCATGCATTGCGCACCGCGGTGGCGCCGCTGGCGCGCGACGGCCGCTTCTTTTCCCAGGTGCGCTTCAGCGGCGCGCATCGCCGCTCGGCGCAGATGGTCGCCGCTGGCGCGGCCGACATCGCCGCCCTCGATTGCGTCAGCGCTTTCCTGCTGCGGCAGCAGGAACCCGCCGTTTTCGACAGGCTTGCCGCCATCGGCTTTACCGAACCCATGCCCGGCCTGCCGCTGATTACCGCGCTGGGCACGTCTGCAACGGTATTGGCGCAACTACGGCAGGCCCTAAGCGTATGCTGCCAGGCGCCGGAACTGCGCACTAGCCTGGAAACCATGCGCATCACCGGCTTCTCCATCCTCGATGAAAGCGACTACCGCATCTGCGCGGCCAGGGCCGAACAAAACACCAAAGACGGCCTGGCCGACTGGTAGCCAGCCTGCCGCCGCTTCAAGGCCGCCAGGGTTCCAGGGTTTTCAGCATGACGCCCTTTTCCTTGACGCAGTCGCCCAGCAAGGCAAAGCCGCATACTTCTTCCTGCTGGTTGGTGTACACCGCGCGCATGCCGGTGACGATGCCCTCTGCCCGCCAGGCTTCCGCCGGTTCCCAGCGGCCGTCCGACAACAGCGGCGGCACGATCACGGCCGGCAGCGCCGGCGTTTTCACCACCACCGGCATGGCGGGGTACACCACGCGGGTCGGCTCGCCGTTGAGTGTTTTGGCCAGTGCCCGCGCTGCCTGCATGATCGGCATGACGTACGGCAGCAGCAAACCGTCCACTTCCGCGCAATCGCCCAAGGCATACACCTGTTCCGCGCTGGTGTAGAGCCAGGCGTTGGTGACGATTCCGCGGTCGACGAACAGCCCGGCCTTGCGCGCCAGTTCCAGCCGTGGCGCCAGTCCGACCGCCGCCACTACCCGTTCGACCTCCAGGGTTTCGCCGTCCGCCATGTGCAAGGTGTAGCCAGCGCCGCGCCGGGTGATGGCCTGCGGCGTCTTACCCAGATGGAGCGCTACCCCGAGTCCGGCCAAGGCGTTGGCCATGGCTTGCCCGGCCTGCTGCGGCAGCAGGCGGCTCAGCGGCCATGCGGCCGGATCGACCAGCGCTACCTCGAACTGCGCGTTGGCCAGGTCGTTGGCGAATTCGCAGCCGATCAGGCCGGCGCCGAGGATGGCGACGCGGCGGATGCCGTTCAGGGCCTGGCGGAAACGGCCGTAATCGGCCAGGTCGTTGACCGTCATGACGTCGGCGGCGCCGTCGCCGTCCAGCTTGAGCTGGCGCTGGTCTGCTCCCACAGCCAATACCAGCGCACTATAGGACAGGCGCTGCCCGGTCACGGTAATGCTGCGGCTATTCGGTTCAATCGCTTCGACTTCGATGTGGCTGAGAATGGTGGCATCCAGCTGTTCGGCCATTTGCTGTGCTGTGAAATTGACCAGCCCGGCCATGTCTTTGCCCTGTTGAAAAGCATTCGACAGCATGGGCTTGGCATAAAAACTGCCGCAATCGCGGCTGACGATGGTGAGCGGCGTTTGCCGGTTCAGCTTGCGGAACTCGCGCGCCACGGTATAACCGGCCATGCCGCTGCCGATGATGATGATTGGTGCCATGATGAAACCTCTTGGTTGATGGGGGACGATGGGACTGTCTAGACCGGCGCCATCTCGAATTCTGCTTTGGCGACGCCGCAGTCAGGACAGAACCATGTGTCCGGGACGTCTTCCCAGCTGGTCCCCGGCGCGATGCCGTGCTCCGGCATGCCTTCGGCTTCGTCGTACTGGAAGCCGCACACTACACATTCCCATTTGCGCATATTGTTCTCTTCGATATAACGTTGGTTCTTGCCGTGATCCGGATTGCCGCGGCGCCATGCAGCCGCTCTCGGCACCTGGCCAGGGCGATGAGAGACGGCGTCTGCACGGCGCCGGCGGCGATCTTGCCTACACGGAGTTGCGGGAGACTTAGCCTGAATAGGCGCTGCCGAGGCCAAGCAGGCTCATGGCGCGGCGATAGGCGCCCGAAGAACGGTCAGCCAGGATATGCGCCTCGACGCCCCTATCCAGCGGCAGGTCGTCGGGCCGCTGGGTTTCCACGATCGCTCGGTCTTCTTCGAAAATCTGGCGGTTGAAGTCGTACACCTCTTGCAAGGGCTGGTCCTTGTCGAAGTTGCGCGTGATCGGAACGAACAGGCGCGTCGAGCGCGCCGATACAGGACTGGCGGCGTTCAGGATCGACAGCACGCCGCCTTCGGGGAAATCGACCGTCAGGCTGGCGGTAAACGGCAGTTCGATATTGAACACGCGGCGCCACTGATAATCCAGCGGCGCGCGGTGCTGCATGCGCTTGGGAAAATTGCTGACCGTGCTGATGTATTCGGCGTGCATGCCTCTCTCGGTGCGCTCGGCGGCATATTGCGGCACAAAGGGATTGTTGCGGTCGGCGAAGGTCGCTTCATGGATCCAGGCGAAATGGGCGACGTCGATGAAGCCCTCGACCTGCCGTCCGGCAGAAGCGGCGATATCGATCGACGGCGGCAGGATCTGCTGGAAAGCCGGATCATCCCAGGCCGGGAATTCCGGGAAGGCTTCGTGGCCGCCGCCGAGCGAGGTCCAGATCAGGCCGTAGCGCTCTTGCGCCGGATACATGCAGATCTTCAGGCGCTCGGAAATATGGCCGTCGGGCTGCGACGGGATATGGCGGCATTTGCCGTCCGGCCCGTAGCGCAGTCCGTGATACGGGCAGACGATGTTTCCGCCCTCGACCCAGCCCAGGCTCAGGGGCACGCCGCGATGCGCGCACATATCCTTGGCGATCACCACCCTGCCCTCGGCGCGGTAGGCAACCAGGCGCTCGTCCAGCAGGCGCACGGCGATCGGCTTGTCGGTCAGGTCAGAGGAAAAGGCGACGGGATACCAGAATTTGCTGAGGATTTTCCAGTCTTCCGGGTGGAAGGTGCTGTCGCGCGGCGGGCTGATGTCGGGCGCGCTGTGTTGTTCACGTTGCTGAGCTTGCTGGCGTTGCTGGTATTGCGATCCGGTTGCTATAGAAATAGGCACATATGACATCAATTCTCCAAGTTAATTTATAGCGCGCCCATGAGGCAAGCTGCAAATTCCCCATAGGGGCAAACGCTGATTATGGTTTTCCTGCCAAGATACGCTTGCGGCCGGCCAGCGCCACTGCGCCGCAAGCCAAGGAAAGAATAGGCGCTAAATCCTGGCTTCGCTATATTCTTTGGTATATAGAGAAGATGCGAACGCCGGATAGGCCAAAGCGACAGGGATGTGCGCAAACTCGCCGGCGCCGTGCCTGCGGATTCCGGTCCGCCCTATGACGGCATCGTTGTATACGCTAAAATATAGCGAATCTGTCATCGTCGGCTGCGGCAAAGCGCCGCAGCGCCGGACAAGAGCCATTTGCAAAAATGTTAAAGAAAGCCTGAAAGCGCCATGAAAACCGCACTCGTGCTCAGGCACGTTTCATTTGAAGACCTGGGGCAGCTGGCGCCCCTATTGAGCCAGCGCGGCTTCGACGTCAGCTATTTCGAGGTCGGCGTCGCTTCGTTCGCCACCACCTCGCCGCTGAATCCAGACCTGGTGATCGTGCTCGGCGGCCCGGTCTCGGTCTACGATTTCAAGACCTACCCGTATATGAACACCGAGGTGGCGTGGCTGCGCGCGCGCATGCTGGAAGACCTGCCGACGCTCGGCATTTGCCTAGGCGCGCAACTGATGGCGGCGGCCCTGCATGCGCGGGTCTACCCGGGCACGGCCGGCAAGGAAATCGGCTGGGAGCATTTGAGCGCAGGCGAAGATGCGGATGAGCGCCCTTATATCCGCAAACTGATAGGCGCCGGGATCAGGATGCTGCACTGGCACGGCGACACTTTCGACCTGCCCAAGGGCGCGAAGCACCTTGCCGCCAGCGGCCGCTATCGCAACCAGGCGTTCGCCTGGGGCCGCAACTGCCTGGCCTTGCAGTTTCATCCCGAGTTCGATATCCGCATGATCGAGCGCTGGCTGATCGGCCATGCGCACGAACTGGCCCATACGCAGGATATCGACCCCGCACGCTTGCGCGCCGACACCGAACAGTTCGGCCCCGGCTTTGAAGATGCATCGGCTGCGTTCTGGACCGCCTGGCTTAACAGCATCCAGCAGAAAACCATGCCGGCGCCGCTGGCCGCTGTCGGCAGCTAGGCAAACAGGCTCTGGCTGGCTTATTGAGTCAGCCGTTTTCCAGCAGGCGCTGCAGGGCGCGGCGGACGGCTTCGGCATGGCTGATGCCGGCCGCCTTCTGTTTTTCTTGCCGGATCAGGCGTTCCGCCTGCTTGCGGTCACCGCCGCAGGCCCGCAGCAGTGCGCTGGTGCGGTCGGCGCCAGCCTTGCTGCTGACCAGGCTGCGCGTGATCGAGGTGACGTCATGGTGGGCGGCATTGTCGCCCTGTCTCTTCCTGTAGACGTAATAACAGCCGCTCAGGGCCATGATTATCACGGCCACCGCGATCGCGACTCCTGCTGCTGATAGTTCCATGCCGTCCCCTGCCGTTTTTATAGTTATCGGCAGCAGCGGTCGATTTGTTTAGCGGCATGCGGACCCTGCCGCAGGCGCTGAATTATTGCGCCTTGTCCCAGTGCATGCGCCGTTCTTCAGTCGCTTCCTTGAGCAAATGATAGGAACGCTCAGGATTTTTCTCTGCATTTGGACTGCTGCCATCCATGGCCAGCGCCAGCGACTGCAGCGCCGGCGGAAAATCGCCCTGCGCGGATTTTTCCAGCCAGCTGTGCGCCAGCGCCAGGTCCTGGGCGACGCCGTCGCCTGAGGCATAGGCGTTGGAAAGCAGGAACATGGCTTGGGCGCTGCCGTGGGCGCTGGCTTGCTGCAGCCATGCCACGGACTGTTTCACGTCTTGCGGCATGCCTTCGCCGTACTTGGCCATTCGCGACAGCATCAAGGCCGCTCTTTCGTCATCCTGCGCCGCTGCCTTTCCATACCATTGCGCTGCCAGCACAGGATCTTTGCCGAGGCCCAGCTTGCCGTTGTAGTAGGCGCCGGCGAGGACAAAAGCAGCTTCTTTATCCCCGCCCCGGGCCGCCTTGATCAGCCAGAAAGCCGCATCCTTCTCGCTGGCTGCCTGGTCTTCGTAGGCCAGGGCCAGTTCGCGTTGGGCGATAGGCGAGCCACGCTCTGCCCAGGCTTGCAACTGATCGACAGCAGATGCCTGCCGGCCCTGCCTGGCCAGCACGCCCAGGCTTTCCAGCTGCGCGCTGCCCGGCATGGCCGGCGGCCGGTCGCCGCAGGCGGCAAGCAGCAATCCGAACACCAGCGCCGCCGGCAGATGGGAATATGTTTTCATCTTTATCAAACAAGACAAGCCCCGCGTAACGGGGCTTGGTAGATCGGACATGTCGGCCGACCTCGCCGGCCGCGCTTATTTACTCAGCTTATTTACTCAAATCAATCGCGTACTTGGAAAAACCGCTGGGATCCAGCGCACCCTCGGCAGCGACGCGGCTAAGGCCGAGCGCTTGCGCCACCGCCAGCTTGCCGGGGGTCGACCGCAGGATCACCGGTCCCTTGGTGGCTACCTTGACAAAGCTCCAGCTCTGGCCGCTGCCGTTATTCGCTTGCGTGACCTTGCCCAGTTTTTGCAGATAGCTGCTGACCACGGCCTGGCTGGCATCGGGCGACTTGATGATGGTCTTGCTGCCGTCGATGCCAGGGAAGTTGCCGCCGCCACCGGCGCGATAGTCATTGGTGGCGACGATGAAGTCATCGCTGGCGGCAACCGGCTTGCCCTGGTAAGCCAGGTTGACGATGCGGCTGCCGACCGGCTGGGTGACGTCGATCTGGTATTGCATCGCATTGCCTTCGGCATAGAACACGTCGTAATTGTAGATGGTCGAGTATGACGGCACCAGGTCTTGCTCCGCAGTGGCGTTGGGATCGATCTTGCCGAACTGCGAGGCCGAGGTTTCCAGCCAGTTCTTGAGGTCGGAACCCTTGATTTTCACTGCCTGGAGATTGTTGTTGCTATACAGGTAGAGATCGCCCGGATTGCGCACCTGCAGGGAGAAAGGACTCGCCTTGGATGCATTCGGCGCGACATCGGTGAAATCCGACGGGCCGTTGCGGCCCGCCTTGAACGGCGCGCTGCAAGAGATCACCGGGATGTTCTTGTAGCTGGAGAGCGTCGCGTCGGTAGAATTTGCGATGAAATTCTTGACGTAGTCGATCTGCGCCTGGTTGACGATCTGGATCGCGCCGACATCGCCTGCCAGCGAGAAGTAAGACGACATTTCGAAGTCAGTGGTGGTGCCGAGCGGTTGCTGGGCATAAGCGATGGTCGCCTTGTGCTCGCTGTCGACCAGCGTCGCAATGGCAGGATCGGCCGCCACGCTGGTGACGCCATCGGTGTATTTGAAGCCGCGCGCCTCGACCGTGGTCAGCGGCTTCTGAATCACCCATTTACCGCCAGTGAATTTCAAAGTCAGCTGGATGATGCCGAGACGCCGGCCCCAGCTCTGCGCCATCACGGTCGGCACATTGTTGACGAAGCCGTTCTTGCTGTCGACAATATTGGCCGGCAAGGCTGCCAGCGAGGCATCCAGCGCCGGCGCCTTGGCCTCCTTGGCGGCCGGGAAAATCAAGTGCGAGTGGCCGACCAGCAGCGCATCGATGCCGGTGGTCGAGAGATACAAGCTGCCGTTTTCCATCTTCGGGCTGTAAGGCGAGGCATCCAGGCCGCCATGCGACAGCGCCACCACCACATCGGCGCCGGCGCTGCGCAATTGCGGCACGTACTGGTTGGCGCTTTCCTGGACGCCGTTGACATATACCTTGCCGGCCAGGTTTTTCTGGTCCCAGTCCATGATCTGCGGCGGCACGAAGCCCAGAATGCCGACTTTCAGCGGCACCTGGATGCTCTTGCCATCCGGCGTGGTGGCCGCGAACTGCTTGGGAATCACTGCATAGGGATTGAAAATCGGCTTCTGGCTGGCGACGCTGTTGACGTTAGACAGCACCAGCGGGAAAGCCGGTGCGCCGCAGGTGCCTGCCGGTTTGGCGACGCCAGTGACGCCGAAATCGGAATTGGTGATCTGGCTGAGGAATCCCAGGCCGTAATTGAATTCGTGGTTGCCGATGCCGCCGCCATCGTACTTGAGGGCGTTCATCGCCTTGTGCACCGCCAGCGTGCCGTTGCAGCCGACCGGCGTGGCCTGGGCCTGGTAATCGCCCAGCAAAGTGCCCTGGATGACGTCGCCGTCGTCGAACAGCACGTTGTTCGGGTTTTCGGCACGGGCACCCTGGATCAGGGTCGACGTGCGGTCCAGGCCGAGGGTAGCGTCAGGCGTCAGCGCGTAGTAGTTATAGCCCAGCACATTGGAATGGATATCGGTGGTTTCAAGGATCGCCATCTTGAGTACGCTGCCCTCAGGCGTCTGCTGCGTCAGAGGGGTGGAACTGCTGCCGCAGGCAGCCACGGTCATTGCGGCAATGGCGGCCAGGGCCGGCCTGCCAATATTCTTGATCATCAAACAGTCTCCGGAAAATAGAACGCGCCTTGGATGGCGCGTTCGTCATGTGGGGTGCGTAACCCTGGCTTATGTAACGGCCGGGTAACGCAATGTCGGGATTATGTATCCCAAATATGACCCCATCATGAATCCGTCTGGCAATTTTCTTAACTCTTGATTCTTAACCCTTGAGGCGGTAGCCGGTCTTGAAGATCCACCACAGCGCCGCCATGCACAGCGCCAGGAAGGCCAGCGCCATGCCGGCGCTGATCAGGACGTTGACGTCCGAAACGCCGTAGAAGCTCCAGCGGAAGCCGCTGATCAGGTACACCACCGGATTGAACAAGGCAATCTTTTGCCAGAACGGCGGCAGCATGTTGATCGAATAGAAGCTGCCGCCCAGGAAGGACAGCGGCGTGACGATCATCAGCGGAATCAGCTGCAGCTTTTCAAAGCCGTCGGCCCAGATCCCGATGATGAAGCCGAACAGGCTGAAGGTGACGGCGATCAGCACCAGGAAGGCGATCATCCACCAGGGATGCGCAATCTCGAAAGAAATGAAGACCCGCGCCGTGGCCAGGATCAGCAGGCCGAGGATCACCGATTTGGTGGCGGCGGCGCCGACATAGCCGCCGACGATTTCGACGCTGGAGATAGGCGCGGACAAGACTTCATAGATAGTGCCGGAAAATTTCGGCATATAGATGCCGAACGAGGCATTCGCCGTGCTTTGCGTCATCAGCGACATGATGATCAGGCCGGGAATGATGAAAGCGCCATAGCTGACGCCGTTGATGCTGACCATGTGCGAGCCGATGGCGGCGCCGAACACGACGAAATACAGGGCGGTGGAAATCACCGGCGAAGCGATGCTCTGCATCAGCGTGCGCCCGGTGCGCGCCATCTCGAACATATAGATTGCGCGGATAGAGTGCAGGTTCATGTTTATGCTTTCACCAGGTTGACGAAAATTTCTTCCAGCGAGCTTTGGCTGGACTGCAAGTCCTTGAAATCGATGCCATGCTCGCTCAGCTGGCGCAGCAGGCCGGCGATGCCGGTCTGCTCGCTTTGGGCGTCAAAGGTATAGATCAGCTCGTTGCCGTCGGCCGAAAGCTCCAGCTGGTTGCCCCCTAGCCCATCGGGAATGCTGGACAGCGGCCGCTGCAGGTGCAGCTTCAGCTGCTTCTTGCCGAGCTTTGCCATCAGCACCGCCTTGTCTTCCACCAGGATGATCTCGCCCTTGCGGATGACGCCGATGCGGTCGGCCATTTCCTCGGCTTCTTCGATATAGTGGGTAGTCAGGATGATGGTGACGCCGTTCTCGCGCAGGCCGCGGACCATTTCCCACATGTCGCGCCGCAGCTCGACGTCGACGCCGGCGGTAGGCTCGTCCAGGAACAGGATCTGCGGCTCGTGCGAGAGCGCCTTGGCGATCATCACGCGCCGCTTCATGCCGCCGGACAGGGTACGGATCTTGGCATCCTTCTTGTCCCACAACGACAAATCGCGCAAGATTTTCTCTATATGCGCCGGATGCGGGGCCTTGCCGAACAGGCCGCGGCTGAACGTCACCGTGGCCCACACGCTTTCAAAGGCATCGGTGGAAAGTTCCTGCGGCACCAGGCCGATGCGCGAGCGCGCCGCCTTGTAGTCACGCACGACGTCATGGCCATCCGCCAGGACATGGCCCTGGCTGGGGTTGACGATGCCGCAGATGATGTTGATCAGGGTGGTCTTGCCGGCGCCGTTAGGCCCCAGCAGCGCGAAGATCTCGCCGCGCCGTATCTCCAGGTTGATGCCTTTTAACGCACTGTGCCCAGATGCGTAGGTCTTGGTCAGGTTGTTGACTGAAATGATGGATTGCACTCGGCTTCCTTCTAAAAATCCGGATTGTCATGCATTCTAAAGGGGCTTTGCATTTGCTGCTGGCGGCGAGCCAGATCAGCGGGGATATCCCGCTTTAGCCGATTTTCTGCCGCCGCAGCCGGCTGGCACGGCAAATAATTGACTAACTGGCATTGCCCGCGGGATGCCAGGAAGATTATTTCGCGCGTTTCGGCAGGCCGCGATTGCCCGCATTCAAAAAACTACTTACTCTCTGTGCCTGGATCCATTTTTACTTTGCCTTAAAGACAATATGAACGCAGCTATCTTGCTCACCGGCGCGACCGGCTATATCGGCTCCCATACCTGGGTTGAGCTGCTGGAGGCCGGTCATCAGGTGGTCGGCGTCGACAACCTGGCCAACAGCAGCCCGCTGGTGCTCGACCGCATCAAGAAAATCACCGGCAAGACGCCGCTTTTCGTGCACGCGGATCTGTGCGACCGCGCCAGTACCGAACGCTTGTTCCAGGATTACCGGATCGGCGCCACCATCCATTTCGCCGCGTTGAAATCGATCGGGGAATCCGTTGCCAAGCCGCTCGAATACTATGCCAACAACCTGAACAGCTTGCTGACGCTGTGTACTGCGATGCGCGATGCCGGCGTCCAGAACATGGTTTTCAGTTCATCGGCATCGGTGTATGGCGATCCGGCCACGCTGCCGATCCTGGAGCACTTTCCCCTGTCGGCCTCGAATCCTTATGGCCAGACCAAACTGATCGGCGAGCAGATACTGCGCGACCTGGAACAGTCGGACCCGCGCTGGAAGATCGCCTATCTGCGCTATTTCAATCCGGTAGGCGCGCACAAGAGCGGCCTGATCGGTGAAGACTCGCGCGGCAATCCGGATAACCTGATGCCCTATATCGCCCGGGTCGCAGCCAGGCGCAGCACCAGTTTGCCTGTATTCGGCGGCGATTACCCGACCGCCGACGGCACCGGCGTGCGCGACTATATCCATGTGGTCGACCTCGCCAAGGCACACCTGGCGGCGCTCGATTATCTGCAGGAGAAACAGCAGAGCCTGACTGCGAATATCGGCAGCGGCCGCGGCTATAGCGTGCTGGAAGTGATTGCCGCCTACGAAAAAGCCAGCGGCCAGCAGGTGCCTTACGACATGGCGCCGCGCCGTCCGGACGATATTGCATCGTGCTATGCGGATCCCGGCCTGGCGGCCGAACTGCTAGGCTGGCGTGCGAAGGAAAACCTGGAGTCGATCTGCAGCGATTCCTGGCGCTGGCAGTCGCAGAATCCTGCCGGCTTCGCCGATTGAAGCGGCTTGCCGAGCAGCCGCCGGCATCAGTGCAGAATGGCGCCGCGCTTGCCGACCATGATCATTTCGACAAATGTCGAACCGTCGTGATTGTCCGGTGAATACGACACCCTGACGCCGCCCAGGTCGTAGTCGCGGATCGTCTCCAGCGCGGCAATCAGCTTCGGCCTGGTGGGGTTGGGGCCGGCCCGGCGCAAGCCTTCGGTCAGCAGCTTGGCCGCCACGAAGCCCTCGAACGTCGAGTAGGAAATGGGCGGCGGCTTGGCCATGCCCTTCAGCACGCTCTGGAATTCGCGGGTGGCGGCCGCGGCAAAGTCTTTGGGGTAAGGCATCACCTGCATGACGCTGACCCCGCGGCCGTCGTCGCCCAGCGATTCAAAGAAGGTCTCGGAACTGACGTTGGAGAGCATCATGAAGCTTGGATGCGCACCCTTCTTGTGCATCTGCTTGACGAAGTCGGCGCAGGCTGACGGCGTGCACGCCATCAGGACTGCCTGCGGATTGGCGGCGGCAATCGCGCTGACTGCCGGTTCCACCTTCAAATCCTTGCGGTCGTAGCTGGCAGTCACCAGCGCGCTCAGCTTATGCGCCGCCAGGTTGCGCTGGAAGCCCGCCAGGCCATCCTTGCCGAAGCTGTCGTCCTGGTACAGGATCGCCACCTTGCGGATGCCGAGCGAACCGAACAGCTCGATCATTTTCGCGGTCTCCGCCTGGTAGCTGGCGCGCAGATTGAACAAATAGGGGTTGAACGGCTGGTGCAGGCTCTGGCCGCCTGAAAACGGCGCGATCAGCGGCGCCTTCTCGCTCAGCAGCAGCGGCAGCACGGCTTCCACCGTCGGCGTGCTGCGATAGCCGAACAGCGCCAGCGCGTTATCTTCTTTCAGCAGCTTCTCGGTATTCAGCCTGGTGGTTTCCGGCTTGCGCTGGTCGTCATAAGACTTCAGTTCGATTTTGCGGCCATAGATGCCGCCCTGGGCGTTGACCCACGCGAAATAGGCCAGCGCGCCCTCCATGTTTTCCTTGCCGGTGGCTTC
>NZ_DATMRB010000156.1:0-20642 GCF_035566555.1 Collimonas sp. | reverse complement strand
TATTGTTCCTGATCGTGGTGGCGATCGCCGCACCCTGGATCGTGCCTTACGACGCCGAGAACTATTTCGACTACGACGCCTTGAATGCCGCGCCGTCGCTGGCGCACTGGTTCGGCGTCGATTCGCTGGGGCGCGACATTTTCAGCCGCATCCTGATGGGCACGCGGATTTCGCTGGCTGCCGGCTTCCTGTCGGTGGCGGTGGGCGCCGTGGTCGGCACCCTGGCCGGCCTGGTCGCCGGCTACTACGAAGGCTGGGCCGACCGCATCATCATGCGCATCTGCGACGTCCTGTTCGCCTTTCCCGGCATCTTGCTGGCGATCGGCATCGTGGCGATCCTCGGCAGCGGCATGAGCAACGTGATCTTTGCCGTGGCGATTTTCAGCATCCCGACGTTTGCCCGTCTGGTGCGCGGCAATACCTTGGCGCTCAAGCACCTGACTTTCATCGAAGCAGTGCGCAGCATCGGCGCCAATGATTTCACGATCATCCTGCGCCATATCTTCCCGGGCACGATATCGGGCGTGGTGGTGTATTTCACCATGCGTATCGGCACTTCCATCATCACTGCCGCCGGCCTGTCCTTCCTCGGCATGGGCGCACAGCCGCCGATGCCGGAATGGGGCGCGATGCTGAACGAGGCGCGCTCGGACATGATGACCGCGCCGCATATCGCGATTTTTCCCAGCCTGGCGATTTTCCTGACGGTGCTGGCTTTCAATCTCCTCGGCGACGGCTTGCGCGACGCCCTGGATCCGAAGATCGACCGCCGCTGATGCTGACGCTGCCGCATATCGGCCGCTTGCCGGCCGGCCCGCTCAACGCCATCAGCGATGTGGCCGGCGTCACGGTCGGCCACGCTACCCTGGCGCAGGGCGCGATCCAGACCGGCGTGACGGTGATCCGGCCGCATGGCGGCGATCTGTTCCGCGACAAGCTGCCGGCCGCGGCCACTGTATTCAACGGCTTCGGCAAAAGCATCGGCCTGCTGCAGGTGCAAGAGCTGGGCGTGCTGGAAACGCCGATCGCGCTGACCAATACGCTCTCGGTCGGCGCCGTGGCGACTGCGCAGATCCGCTCTGCCATCGATGGCAATCCGGAAATCGGCCGCAGCGATCCCACCATCAATCCACTGGTATTTGAATGCAATGACGGCTACCTGAACGATATCCAGGCGATGGCCGTCACGGCCGAGCATTACCGGCAAGCGCTGGATAGCGCGGCTCCCGAATTTGCCCAGGGCGCAGTCGGCGCCGGCCGCGGCATGTCCAGCTTCGACCTCAAGGGCGGCATCGGTTCCGCTTCGCGTTATGCCGAAGTCGGCGGCAATCGGTACTGCGTCGGCGCGCTGGTGCTGTCCAACTTCGGCAAGCTGCCGGCCTTGACCCTGGCCGGCCAGCATGTCGGCCCGCAACTGCTGGCGCTGCGCCAGATGGCCGGCGAGACGCCGGAGATGGGTTCCATCATCATGATCATCGCCACCGACGCGCCGCTGGATGCGCGCCAGCTGGGACGGCTGGCGACGCGCTGCGGCATTGGCCTGGGCCGCACCGGCTCGATCTACGGCCATGGCAGCGGCGACCTGGCGCTGGCGTTTTCCACGGCCCAGACCGTGCCTTACCGTCCGCACGAGGCCATCCGCCAGAACGCATGTCTGCACGACAGTCTGCTCGATCCGCTGTTTGAAGCGGTGGCCGACAGCACCGAGCAAGCTATCGTCAATGCTCTGTTTGCCGCGCAGACCGTCAGCGGCCGCGACGGCCATCAACGGCTTTCCCTCTCCGAGCTCGCAGCCGGGTTACCAACCTAGAATCTGAAAAGACAATGAAGATACTGATTTCCGTTGATATTGAAGGCGTTGCAGGCGTTTTTAACGTAGAACAAACCCGTGCCGGCAATCCCGAATATGAACGCGCGCGGCGCCTGATGACCGCCGAGGCCAATGCCGTGATCGAAGGCGCGCTGGCCGGCGGCGCCAGCGAGATCCTGGTCAACGATTCGCACGGCGGTTTCCGCAACCTGCTGCCCGACCTGCTGCATCCCGCCGCCAGCCAGATCCTCGGCAAGCCGCGCCTACTGGGCATGATGAGCGGCGTCGACAGCGGCGTGGACGGCGTGATGATGGTCGGCTACCACGGCCGCGCGCAAAGCCGCGGCATCCTGGCGCACACCATCAACGGTTTTTCCTTTGCCCGCATCTGGCTCAATGACCAGGAACTAGGCGAAGCCGGCATCTACGGCGCACTGGCCGGGGAATTTGGCGTGCCGGTGATTTTCGGCAGCGGCGACAATGTTTTCGTAGCAGAGAACCAGCCGCTGTTCCCGCAAGCCACGCTGGTCAGCGTCAAGACCGCGGAAGGCGCCGCCAGCGGCACATCGCTGTCGCCGCAGAGCGCCCTGGCGGCGCTGGGCGCAGGGGCCAAGGCGGCAGTCGGCAAGCTGGCCGACTGCCGTCCCTTTATCCTGCAGCCGACCATCACCTGCCGCCTGCAAACCAACAGCCCGGCGCTGGCCGATCTGTTCTGCCTGCTGCCGGTGGTGGAAAGAGTCGACGGCGTCAACCTGACGTTCTCGGCGCCATCCGTCCAGTATGCGGTACGCATACTGAACAGCATGTCGGCCATGTCCTTTATGCTGCGCTGATTTTAAACGTTGGGGTTGCTGTTGACGTTGGGGTTGTTTTTGAAGTTGCCGTTGCCGTTGCTTTTGAAGTACCCCGCATGCTGACGTTGCCAAATCCGGCGCGTGTCAGCCGGGAATTGTGGGGGACATGTTTGAGCCGAAGGCGAGTTTTGTCCCCCACCCGGCTGACACGCGCCGGATTTGGGGACCCGCCGAAGGCGGGCAACGGCTGTGCGGTCGCCTTCTTTTTGGTTACTTTTTCTTGGCGAAGCAAGAAAAAGTGACTGGCTGCCGGGCCACCCCCGGCTAGCATCCACGGAGTAGCTACGATGTTAACAACCCGCAGATCGTTCTTAGTATGCCAAGACATGCGCTCCGTAGAACGTCAAATGGGGTCAGAGTAATTTTCGCAAAAAACCGCGAAAAAAAACTCCGACCCCATTTGACTGCGCGGCGGATGGACTACCAGTGATGCTAAGCCGCTTGGTTGGTTGCTCGTGTCGCTACGGCTCGCAACGGACGGCAGAACCAGGCGCCTGCAGCCAGTTGCACTGCAAGTGCAATCATCCACGACGCCCGATGCGCCACCACCGCATAACCACCGCCATCATGCGGCCACGCATTCAGCAACAAGCCGAATCCATACTGCACCACAAACGCCCCCGCAAAAATCGCCAAGGTCAGACCGGTACTGACCCGCCCCGCAAGATGCGCCGGAAATTCACGCACCAGCGCCGCATAAGACAACACGCCAGAGGTCCCGAACACCCCATACATTCCCCACAACAGCCAGCCCGGCAACGGCGCATCAAGCAAAATCAGCAACTGCGCCAGCATGAACAGAAGCATCCCCGCCCCCGCCGTGACATGCAAAGAAATCCCCCGCCGCTGCAAACGGCGCCCCAGCCAGCCCGAACCCACCGCCCCCAGCACCATCGCCAAACCCACCAGCGCCACGATATTTGCCGCCGCGCCCGCAGCCAAGCCACCCACATCCCGCAAATAAGGACCCGCCCACAAACCCTGCACCCCAAGAAACACACCCTGGCTAGCCATGACAAACGGCGCAGTACGCCAGAACACCCCACTGCGGAAAATCCCGCCGATATCGCGCAACTGCGCCCCCAGCGTAGTTTTAGGATGCTGCTCATCCTTCTCCGGCACCAGCGTGAACAGCGCCAGCACGATCAGCAAAATCAAGCCCGCCACCACCGCAAACAGCACGCGCCAGGTAGTCAGCCCAAGCACCCAGGCAATCGGAGTGCCGGTCGCCACTGCTCCCAGGCCGCCGATTGCATAAATGGCGCCGTTCATCAAAGGCAGGTGATCGTGCGGAAACCAGGCCACGATCGCCTTCAGGCCAGCCATCAGGCAAGCAGAAGTCCCGATCCCCAGCAACAGGCGGCCGATCAGCAGGCTGCTGAAGCCATGTGCATTGGCCGACACCAGCGCGCCGGTCGCAGCCACCAGCAGCAGACAGGCCAGCACCCGGCGCGGGCCGAAACGATCCAGCAGCAGCCCCAAAGGCAGCTGGCAAGCAGCAAAGGCAAAGAAGTAAAGACTGGTCAGCAAACCCAGCTGCGCCGGCGACAGGCCGAGTTCGCTGCTGAGCAGCGGCGCCAACGGCAGATTGATGCCGCGCGCCAGGTAAGAGATGAAATAGCCTGAAGAAAATATCAGGAACACACGGGTAGCGAGTTTCATGGCAGATCACTAATAGGAACAGAATATGTCGATACTAGAGAGCAAGCCGTGCGAAGGCCAGCGAAGTGTTTTATCCTTATATGTGAATAGAATTAACCGATCAACCAGAATCCTCCGCTCAGCCCCCCTGCCGCCATGTTCGAACACCTGCCGCCCACCCAGACCCTGCGCGCCTTTGAAGCTGCCGCCCGCCTCGGCAACTACACCCGCGCCGGCGAAGAGCTGAGCCTGACCCATAGCGCCATCAGCCACCAGATCCGCGCCCTGGAGCAGCGCACCGGGCGCAAGCTGTTCCAGCGCGAAGGCCGCCAGATGGTGCTGACCGACAGCGGCCGTTTGCTGGCCGGAGAAATACGGCAGGCGCTGACGACACTTGACCGTGCCCTGCACATAGGTCGGGTTGAAGCCCGGCGCGCGGCGCAAGCACTGCGCGTCAGCGTTCCGCCCTCGTTCGCCAGCGCCTGGCTGGTGCCGCGCCTGGCTGCATTCCACCAGCAGCACCCGCACATCAACATCAGCTTGCGCAGCACCCACGAACTGAGCGAACTGGATTTCAGCGACGCCGACGTCGCCATCTGGTACGGCCGCGCCGGCCACAAGAATCACCGCTACGAACGCTTGCTCAAGGAAGTCATTTTCCCGGTGTGCAGCCCGGCGTTCGCCGCCAGCCATCCAGGCCTCGCGCCGCAAGACCTGCCGCACCATCCCCTTTTGCGCTTTGCCCACCATGGCGGCTGGGAACCATGGTTTACCGCGGCCGGCATCCAGCAGCATGAACCGCAAAGCGGACCGGTCTACGACGACCCCATGCATCTGCTGGATGCCGCCGCCGCCGACCAGGGCATTGCGCTGGCGCGCAGCTGCCTGGTGCACAATCACCTGGCCAGCGGCCGCCTGGTGCGTCTGTTCGACATCACGGCGCCGGCGCGCGGCAGTTATTTCTCGGTCTCGCCCTTCGATACCACAAAGACAACTACAATTAGGGATTTCCAGAACTGGCTAAGCGCCATCCTGGCTGAATCAAGCATAAAGGAATAAGAAGCGATGCCGACCATTGCCACGCTGACGCTATACCCGATCAAATCCTGCGCCGGCATTGCCCTGCAGGCGGCAACCGTGAGCGCCGCCGGCCTCAACCATGAACAGGTGCATGACCGCGAATGGATGGTAGTCGACAGCGCCGGGCAATTCCTGTCGCAACGCAGTCACCCGCGGATGGCGTTGATCGTGCCAGCCTTGCAGGGCGGCGCCATGCTCCTGCAGGCGCCCGGCATGCTGCCGCTGGAGATTGCCACCGCGCCGCTGGCAGCCGGACTGGCGCCAGCCATCGCAGTCACCATCTGGGACGACCAGCTTCACGCCCACGATTGCGGCGACAAGGCCGGCCGCTGGTTCTCGCAAGTGCTCGGCCAGCCTTGCCGGCTGGTGCGCTTCGATCCCGCCGTCAAACGGCTGGCCAGCAAGAAATGGACGGACGATGCGGATGTCCCGACCCGTTTCCCCGACGGCTTTCCGATGCTCGTGATTTCGCAGGGTTCGCTGGATGACTTGAACCAGAAGTTGCAGGCCCAGGGCCGTGCCGCGGTGCCGATGAACCGCTATCGCCCGAATATTGTGATCGACGGCGTGGACGCGTTTGAAGAAGATTTTGCCGCAATGATCGAAGCCGGCCCGGTGCGCCTGCGACCGGTCAAGCCTTGCACACGCTGCCCGATGCCCTCGGTCGACCAGGCTACCGGTGAATTCGGCCCTGATCCCATGGATATCCTGCTGACCTATCGCGGCAATCCGCGCGTCGACGGCGCGCCTACCTTTGGCGTCAATGCCATCTTGCAGGACGGCGCCGGCGAAATCCTGCGCGTCGGCCAGGAAATGACGCTTGAGCTGGATTTCTGAGCCTTATTTTTCGATCCATCTGACTTCTCTATGGGTGAAAAAGATGCTTTCGTGCGTAGGGTGGGCACGCTTTTGTGCCCACGCGGATACCGACACAGCGTGGGCACAAAAGCGTGCCCACCCTACCTCTTGGCAAGCCATCCACGATAACGTCCCCTTTATCCACAGAGAAGTCTGAACAACCTATTTGTCCAGCTGGCCATCGCGCCGCTGCCAGATGGCCAGCGGATTGGCGTCCTGCAGCGCAGCCGGCAACAAGTCCTGGGCCAGATTCTGGTAGGACACTGGGCGCAGAAAGCGGTAAATCGCCGCGCTGCCGACCGAGGTGCTGCGGCTGTCCGAAGTCGCCGGGAACGGCCCGCCGTGGACCATTGCATGCGACACCTCAACGCCGGTAGGAAAGCCATTGGCCAGGATGCGGCCGGCCTTGCGCTCCAGTACCGGCAACAGGCGGCGCACGAGCGCCTTGTCATCATCGTCCATTTGCAAGGTGACGGTCAGCTGCCCTTCCAGCTGCTCGCTGACTTGCAGTAGTTCCGCCTCATTTGTGCACGCTACCAGCAAGGAGACCGGTCCGAATATTTCCGCGCTCAACAGCGGATTCGCCAGGAAAGCCGCCGCGCTGGTGACGAATAAAGCCGGTACCGCGCGGCAGCCGTCGGCAGCGGCTCCCTGCGCCAGCCGCCTGACATCATCCTGCGCCGCCAGCGTCGCTACGCCTTGTTCATAAGCCGCATGAATGCCGGCGGTCAGCATGGCCGCCGCGCTGCGCTGCGTCAGTTCTGCGCCGGCCAGTTGCGCAAAACGGTCGAAGTCGGCGCCGGCCAGGCCCAGCACCAGACCCGGATTGGTGCAAAACTGGCCGGCCCCCAGCGTGACCGAATCGGCGAAACCTTTGGCGATGGCTTCGCCGCGCGCGGCCAGCGCCGCCGGCAACAGATAAACCGGATTGATGCTGCTCATTTCGGCATACACCGGGATCGGCTGCGGCCGCGCCGCCGCCACTTGCATCAAGGCCAGACCGCCCTGGCGCGAACCGGTAAAGCCCACTGCCTGTATGCATGGATTTTGCACCAATGCAGTTCCCAACGCATTGCCGATGCCGGTCAGCAGTGAAAACACACCCTCCGGCAGATGGCAGGCCGCGACCGCCTTCTGCACGGCGCGTCCGACCAGTTCCGAGGTGCCCGGATGGGCCGGATGCGCCTTGACCACCACCGGACAGCCCGCCGCCAGCGCGGCAGCGGTATCGCCGCCCGCCACCGAAAACGCCAGCGGGAAATTGCTGGCGCCGAACACCGCCACCGGTCCGACAGCAATATTGCGCAAGCGCAGATCGACACGCGGCAGCGGCAAACGGTCTGGCAGCGCCGGGTCGATGCGGGCATCGTTCCACGAGCCTTCTCGCAGCACTGCGGCAAACAGCCGCAACTGTCCCACCGTGCGGCCGCGTTCGCCTTCCAGGCGGGCGCGCGGCAAGCCACTTTCCGCCATCGCGCGCAAGATCAGGTCGTCGCCAATGTCGAGGATCTGCTGGGCAATCTGTTCCAGAAAAGCGGCGCGCGCTTCCTGGCCGGTTGCGCGATAGATATCGAAAGCGGCTTGCGCCAGCGTGCAGGCGCGTTCGACATCCTGCGGTCCCGCACTATGGAAACCTGGCTCTATCTGCTTGCCCTGCACCGTATCGAATGCGTGAAATAGCGCGCCCTGGCTATTGCTCTGGCTGCTGCCAATAATGGATTGTCCGCTGATGGGCATGATTTTTCGTGGTGAAGGTTTCTTAGTTGTCTATGACTTTGCGCGCAAACAGCTCGAGGTAATCGATCAGGGCGCTGGCGCCTTTCACCGCTTCCTGCGGATCGCCGTCGGCCACCGAAGCCGCCATCTGCATGTGGCATTTGGCGCCTTCCACAATATCGCCCTCGTGTTGGAAGGCATACCAGAAGCGGCGGCATTTGATGATCAGCGGCGTCACCGCGGCCACCGCCGATGGATTGCGGCAAGCCGCGTGCACCACGTGATCGAGTTCCTGGTCGGCCTGCATGTAAGCGCCGAGGTCGTCTTTCTTGGCCGC
This sequence comes from Collimonas sp., assembly GCF_035566555.1. GTDB lineage: Bacteria > Pseudomonadota > Gammaproteobacteria > Burkholderiales > Burkholderiaceae_D > Collimonas. The sequence continues at coordinate 12,346 of NZ_DATMRB010000156.1, read as the reverse complement.
CACCACCATGCGCTTGGCGCAAGCCAGCAAATCCTTGCGCTGCTGCGGCGTCGCCTTGCGCGCGGCGCTTTGCGCGATCAGCTGGTCCAGCACGCGCCGGGTTTCGATCAAGGTCAGGTGCTCTGCCGCCTCGATGTCGCTGACAATCAGGCCGCGCCGCGGCATCTGCTCGATCAGGCCGTTCGAGGTCATGCGCATCAAGGCTTCGCGCAAGGGCGTGCGGCCGTGCCCCGTCATCTCCACCAGGTCGGCTTCGACGATCGGTGCGCCAGGCGCGATCTGCAAGGTGACGATCAGGTTTTCCAGCGTGTCGTAGGCCACATCCGCCGCCCGTAATTTAGGCGGCGGCAGGCTGCGTTCAATTTTTTTACTGCTGACCATGGTGTTTTAGCTATCCCTATTCTGCTTACCCCGTACTGTTTCCCGGCACAGGCAAGATCAAATGATAGCAGTCCGGCCAGCGCGCGCGGCAGATTGAACGCTTAGCGGTCAAGCTTGAACTGGCTCAGGTCGGGACGGGTATCGATGGCGTGCTGGATGACGGCCGCGACTCTGGCGCGCTCCGCGCCTGCCAACGGCTGGCGCGGGCGGCGCACGATTTCATTGCCGACGCCGGCCATGGCTTCGATCAGCTTGAGGTTTTGCACCAGCTTGGTCGAGACGTCCAGATGCAGCAGCGGCGTCATCCATTGATACAGCTTGAGCGCTTCTTCATAGCGTTTGGCTTTCATCAGCGTGTACAGCGCCACGGTTTCTTTCGGGAACGCCACCACGACGCCAGCCAGCAAGCCGTCGGCGCCGATGGCCAGCGCTTCGAACGCCAGATCGTCGACGCCCATGAACAATTGATAGCGGTTGCCGAGGACGTTACGCAGGTCGGTGATGCGGCGGATGTTGTCGGTCGATTCCTTGATCGCCACCAGCCATTTGCAATCGGCCAGTTCGACGAAATCCTGCGGCGTCAGATCGACCCGGTAGGCCACCGGATTGTTATACACCATGACCGGCAGCTGTGCGGCGTTGGCGATGGTGCGCAGGTTGTCCTTGGCTTCGCGGGCGTCGGCCACGTACAGCACCGACGGCATCACCATCAGTCCTTGCACGCCCAGCTTGGCCGCCTGTTCGGCGAAATGCACGGCGTCGCGGGTGCGCAGCTCGGAGACATTGGCCAGCACCGGCACGCGGCCGTTGGCTACCGACAGGGCGATTTTCGTGACTTCCAGCTTTTCATCCAGCGACAGCGTGCTGGCCTCGCCCAGAGAACCGCAGGTCACCAGGCCGTGCACACCGCTGTCGATCTGGAAAGCGTAATGCTTTTCCATCTCGGCGTGGTCGAGGTCTTCGTTTTCCTTGAACTTGGTGGTGACGGCGGGGAATACGCCTTCCCATTTTGCTGACGACATGTGCGGCTCCTTGAAGAAAAAGAATCAGTCTGGTGCATTGACCGGTGTTGAAAAAAGATCGATGAAAGCGATACTAATATCTTGCAAATATATTTGCAATATATTTAAATGAGGTACGCGTACATAAAAAAGGAAGCGAAAACACGACCCGCAAAAGCTCGCGCCGGCAGCATCCGCCGGGGTTGCCAATACTGTGCAGAACTCTGCATGAATCTTGCACAGATCAGTACAAATCCAAGAAAACTATTCAGGAGCGAAGAAAATGAGCTTTACCGTCAAAGCAATTTGCCTGGCCTGCAGTGTGGTATTGAGCGCCGCCTCTGCGGCGCAGGAAGTCGTAAAAATCGGTCTGACCAGTCCGCTGACCGGGCCGCAGGCGCCGGCAGGGAAAGATAATGAAAGCGGCGCCAGGATGGCGGTCGAGCAACTCAACAAGAGCAAGTTCACGGTCGCCGGCAAAGTGCTGAGCTTCCAGCTGCTTACTGAAGACGACCAGGGCGATCCGAAAGCCGGCGTCGCCGTGGCGCAGAAGCTGGTGGACAGCAAGGTCAAGGCGGTGCTCGGCCCCTACAACTCGGGCGTGGCGATTCCGGCCTCCAAGGTATATAACGATGCCGGCGTGGTGATGCCCACCGTCGGCACCAACCCGCGCATCACCCAGCAGGGTTATGAACAGGTATTCCGCCTCGATCCCAACGACAGCCAGCTGGGCGGCAACATGGCGGTCTATGCGGCCAGGCAGCTGAAACTGAAAAAGGTGGCAGTCATCGATGACCGCACCGCTTACGGCCAGGGCGTCGCCGACGCCTTCCTGAAGGCCGCCAAGGCCAGCCAGATCGAGATCGTCAGCCGCGAATTCACCAACGACAAGGCGAGCGAATTCAGCGCCATCCTGACCTCGATCAAGGGCAAGCAGGTCGACGCCATCTTCTACGGCGGCTACTTCGCCCAGGCTGCCGCCATGAAGCGCCAGATGAAGCAGCTCGGCCTTGACGTGGTCCTGATGGGCGGCGACGCCATCTGCAATGCCGAAACCGGCAAGCTTGGCGGCGACGCCGTCAACGACAAGGTCTATTGCGTGCAGGGCGGCACCGTACTGGGCGACAAGGCTGGCGAAAAAGCCTTCCTGAGCGATTTCCAGAAAACCTACGGCAAGGCGCCGCTGACTTACGCCCCCTATTTCTACGACGGCATGCTGATGATCGCCGAAGCCATGAAAAAGGCCGGCTCCATCGAGCCGGCCAAATTCGGCCCGGTGCTGGCGGCCATGAAATACGCGGGCGTGGTCGGCGACTATGAATTCGACGCCAGCCATGACTTGAAAAACGCGCCGGTCACCATTTATCAGTTCAAGGGCGGCGAGCCGGTAGCCGTTCCTGCGCACTGATATTTGGATCTAATGGCTGGCAGCGGGACGCCGCTGCCAGCCACAAGGGTATGATGCAAACAACTTCCACTGCCGCGCTGCCAGCATGAATCATTCCGCCGCACCGATCGACACTGCCGCCGACCGCAAGCTGCTGGCGGCAGCGCTAGGCAATGTATTTTTCGCCGAAACGCTGTTTGACGCCTTGCCGGACGTGGTGTTTTTCGTCAAGGGCATGCGGGCCGAATACCTGGTGGTCAACCACACGCTGGCGGCGCGCTGCGGCCTGGCCGACAAAGCCGCCTTGCTGGGACGCACGGCGAGCGATATCTTCCCGCCCGAATTCGCCGCCAGCTACAGCCAGCAGGACCAGCGCGTGCTCAGCACCGGCGTCGACATCCATGACCAGCTGGAACTGCATCTCTATCCGAACCGCGCGCCGGGCTGGTGCGTCACGCACAAGATCGTGCTGCGCGACCATGCCGGCGGCGTCGCCGGCATGGCTGGGATTTCGCGCGACCTCGCTATGCCTGACAAGAATCATCCGGTGTATCAACGCGTCGCCGCGGCCGCGCAATTCATCCACGGCCATTACGACCAGCCCCTGCAGATAGGCGAACTGGCCAAGCTGGCCGCGCTGTCAGTGGCGCAGCTGGAGCGCTATTTTCAAAGAATCTTTTCGCTGAATCCACGCCAGATGATTATCAAGACCCGCCTCGATGCGGCTTCGGCGCTGCTGGCGGGACAACAGAGCATCACCGAGATCGCCGCTGCCTGCGGCTATCACGATCACAGCGCTTTTACGCGCCAGTTCAAGGCGACGGTCGGGATTACGCCGCGCGCCTACCGGCAGCTGCTGCAAGCGCGATAACTATCCCGCGCCTGGATTTTCCTCGGGGACAGCGCCAGCCAAAGCCATCAGGCTGGAAACGCGCGCCGGTGAAATCGGCAAACGCACCGCATCCGGCTGCCAGCCAAACAGGAAGCCGGTAGCGCCGCCGCAGACCCGGCCCTGGCATGGCCCCATGCCGCAGCGCGTGTGCAGTTTCGCACTGCGCCAGCTGGCGTGCTCTTGCAAAACGCCATAAGCGACATCCTCGCAGCGGCATACCAAGGTATCGGGTGTGCATAGGCTGCGCAATTCAGGGCGCAGGGAAAATGCGCTCGCCAGGCGCCTGGCGAAAGCCTGCTGGCTGCGGCGCTGCACCAGCCAGCGGCGCTCGGCTGCGCCGCCGGCGGCATGGCGGCCGGCGATATGTCCTTCGGCCAGCGCCAGGTCGACACCGCCGACGCCGCTGCTCTCGCCGGCGCAGTACACATCCGGCACGCTGCTGCGCTGCTCCGCATCGACCTGCACCGCACCGTCCGCGATGCGGCATCCGAACGCCTGCGCCAGCTCGGTGTTCGGCAACAGGCCGTAGCCGCAAGCCAGGTAATCGCACTCCACCTCCAGAATCTGCCCGGCCACCATCATCTGCACTGTGCGCAGCTGCTGTTCGCCCTGCGCTTGCAATACATAGCTGTCGGCGTGATATGGCACGCCGGCCAGCTGGCTGCGCAATTGCCAGGCCTGGCGCAGCTTGGCAGGCGTGCGCCCCAGCTGCAGTGCAAACCCGGCCAGCCTGCGCCAGCTGCTTTGCTCCAGTATGTGCAATACCTGTGCGCCTTGCTGCCGCAAGGTCGCCGCTACCGCCAGCAGCAAGGGTCCGGAGCCGGCCACGACGACGCGCTTGCCCTGCACCGGATATCCGCCTTTGACCAGCGCCTGCAAGCCGCCGGCGCCGGTCACGCCGGGCAGCGTCCAGCCGGGAAACGGCAACAGCCGTTCACGCGCGCCGGTCGCCAGTATCAGTTTGCGATAAGCCAGAGTGAAGGTCTGCTGCGGCGTTTCCAGCAGCAGTTGCGCTGCGCCAGCCGCGCCAACTACGCGGCTCTGCATGAACCACTGCACTTTCGTCATCTGCTGCAGTTCGTCCCACAATTCTTTCGCCTGATGCGTACTGTGTTGCGGGCCGCCGCGCCAGATCTGGCCGCCGGCGCGCGGATTGTCGTCGACCAGCGCTACTGCCGCGCCGGATTGCGCCGCGCTTCTGGCCGCCGCCAGTCCGGCCGGCCCAGCGCCGACGATCACGATGTCCAGCTTCACATGCGTCATGCGTCGGCCTGCGCAGTTGCTATCCGCATGCCGGCGACGCATTCAGTCTGGCAAGCCAGGCTATGCGCGCGGCCGTCTATGCTGACCCGGCATTCCTGGCAGATGCCCATGCCGCACAGCGGCGCCCGCAGCATGCCGCTGACCGATCGCCGCGTGATCCCCGGGGCACAGGCCATGGCGAGTGCGGCTGCCACGCTGCAAGCGGTAGCCACCTTGACGCTGCTGCCGTTGATGAATATTTCGATGTCGCCGTCAGCCATTTTGTAGTCTCAGTTGCTCGAAGCGCGCCGGCAGATAAGGCGCCATCGGAATCTGCGCCGGCCTGCCGGCGATCTGCGCCGCCAGCAGCTGGGCGCTGGCCAGCGAGGTAGTAATGCCCAAACCTTCATGGCCGGTCGCCAGCCAGACGCCTGGCCGCGACGGATGCGGCCCGAGCAGCGGCAAGCCGTCGCTGCTGGCAGCGCGCAAGCCGGTCCAGCAGCGCAGGGCGTTCAAGGCGGCCAATGCCGGCACGAAGCTGGCGGCATGCGCCAGCATGCGCGCCAGGATCGCCGGCTCGACTGCCTTGTCCGTCACATCGAACTGGCGCGAGGAGCCGATCAGCAATTGTCCGGTCGGACGCGGCTGCAGGTTGAAGGCGACCGAGTCGCCGCTGGCGGCATGCGCGCTTTTGATATAGCCGAGTTCGACCAGCTGATGACGGATCAGGCCCGGATAGCGATCGGTGACGACAATATGGCCCTTCTTCGGCCGGATCGGCAGTTCAGGCAACAGCTGCACGGACCCGCTGCCGTTCGCCACCAGCACCTTGCCGGCGCGCAGTTCGCGGCCGTCGGCCAGCAGCACGCCGTGACCGGTCAGCGCTTGCACCTGTCCTTTGCACATTTGTGCACCACGGCGCTGCGCCCGCGCCAGCAGCAATGCGGCGCTTTTCGGCGGATAGACGATAGCATCGCCGCCGACGCGCAAGCCGCCGCGCAAGCCAGGCCGCAACTGCGGCTCATGCGCGTACAAGGCGGCCGCGTCCAGCAGCTCGCAGGCGATGCCGTGTGCTTGCAAGGTGATCTGCTTGGTGTGCGCTGCCGCCATTTCTTCATCGTCGGCGGCGATCCACAGGCTGCCGCAGCCGCTGTATTCGTGCGCCACGGGATCGGCGTCGGCCAGCTGGCGCCATAGCTCTAGCGAATAGGCGGTCAGCGCCAGCTCCGCCGGATTGTCGTCCATCACCACCAGATGCCCCATGCCGGCCGCCGTGGCGCCGCTGCCGGTGGCTTCGCGTTCCACCACCGTCACCGCCAGGCCCTCGGCCGCCAGCGCATCGGCGCAGGCGGCGCCGATGATGCCGGCGCCGACGATCAAGACATCGATGCTCAAATAATGCCCCAGGCGAAAGGATCGTCCTTGTGGAAAATGAAGCTGCTCTCGGCGTTGACATGGGCCGTGCCGCGGATGGCCGGCAGGATCCGTTCGCCCCGGCGCCGGTAGGACGCCTCGAAGACGCTGCCGATGATGCTTTCCTGGCGCCAGACAGCGCCCTCGGCCAGCTTGCCGTCAGCCGCCAGGCAGGCCAGCTTGGCGCTGGTGCCGGTGCCGCAGGGCGAGCGGTCGTAGGCGTTGCCGGGACAGAGCACGAAATTGCGGCTGTGGTTGCCGGCTTGCTGCGCCGGACCGAACAATTCGATGTGATCGATCGCTGCGCCGGCGGCGCCGCTGATGCCGGCCAGTTCCAGCGCGGCGCGCACCGCCTGGGCAAAAGCGCTGAGGGCGGCGAGGTTCTCTTGCCGCACTTCCAGCCCGTGTTCGCCGACCAGGAAAAACCAGTTGCCGCCCCAGGCGATGTCGCCCGTCACGCGGCCGTAGCCTGGTACTTGCAGGGCGACGTCCTGGCGCCAGCGGTAGGCAGGGATATTGTGCACGGTGACGCTGGCGTCGGCATGCAGCTCGGTCTCGACCACGCCGACCGGCGTTTCGATGCGGTAGCGGCCAGGGCCGATACGACCTAGGTAAGCCAGCGACGCTACCAGCCCGATGGTGCCGTGGCCGCACATGCCGAGATAGCCGACGTTATTGAAAAAAATGACACCGGCGGTGCAGGCCGGATCTTGCGGCTGGCACAGCAGCGCACCGACCAGCACATCCGAGCCGCGCGGCTCGCACACGGTGGCGACGCGCAGGCGGTCATGCTCCGAGCGCAGCAGCTGCAACCGTTCGGACAAAGGCCCTTCGCCAAGATCGGGGCCGCCAGCCAGCACCAGGCGGGTGGGTTCACCGCCGGTGTGGGAATCGAGAATCGAGATTTTTTCCATACCGACAGCGTAGTCGGCGCGGACGGCGCTGTCTTGCTGCTACGCCATGCAATAGATGACGAAATCGGCATAGTGCCGATTCCTGATTCGCAGAGGGGAATTACGGTTGCTTGGCGGCGGCGGGCGCGGCCAGTTCAGCCTGCAGGCGCTCGTACTTGGCTTGCAGCTGTTCTTTGGATTCGCGCCAGGCCGGGTCCAGCGGAATGCAGCTGACCGGACAAACCTGCTGGCATTGCGGTTCATTGAAATGGCCGACGCATTCGGTGCACTTGTGCGGGTCGATTTCGTAAATCAGCGGCCCCATATAGATCGCACCGTTCGGGCACTCGGGCTCGCACACGTCGCAATTGATGCAGTCATCGGTGATCAGTAAAGCCATTGCACTACTCTATTCAAAATACGGCGGGGGCCGAAGCACAACGGGAAATCCCGTCCTGCTCCCGCCATTTTATTCTTTTTGCTGGGAAACCGCTTAAGGCTGCTGGGCGTCGAGCTTTTCCTTCAGCCACTTTTCAACCGAAGGGAAGACAAACTTGGAGACATCGCCGCCCAGGGTGGCGATTTCGCGCACGATGGTGCCGGAGATGAACTGGTACTGGTCGGACGGCGTCAGGAACAGGGTTTCGACGTCCGGCAGCAGGTAGCGGTTCATGCCGGCCATCTGGAACTCGAACTCAAAGTCGGACACCGCGCGCAAGCCGCGCACGATCACGTTGGCGTCATGCTGGCGGACGAAATCCTTGAGCAGGCCGGAAAAGCTTTCCACCTGCACATTGGGGTAGTGGCCGAGCACCTCGTTGGCAATCGACAGGCGCTCTTCGAGCGAGAAAAACGGTTTCTTGTTCTTGCTGTCGGCAACCCCGACCACCAGTTTGTCGAACAGCCCGGACGCGCGCCGTACCAAATCTTCGTGACCACGCGTGAGCGGATCGAACGTTCCCGGATAAACTGCAGTGACCATCTTCTTCCCCTTGCCCCAATCAGATCGCGCATTATGCCTGAATTTGCCTCAGGCCGAAGCAGCTTGCCTTTTTAGCAAGTGGTAGTACACCATGCCAGCCTTGTCCGCCCGCAGCAGCTGCCAGCCGGCTAGCCAGGCCGGCAAGGCATCCTCAGCCAGCGCAAACTCCGCCTCCAGATACAGCAAGCCGTGTTCGGCCAGCAAACCCTGGCATAGCGGCAGCACCTTTTCCAGCCAGCCCTGCTGGTAGGGCGGGTCCAGGAAAATCAGGTCGTAACGCCCGGCTTCCGCGGCGGCTTTGCTGAGCCAGGTCGCCGCATCGCTGCGCAGCACCCGCACCTGGCCGGCGTCCAGCTTAGCCTTGGTAGCTTCCAGCTGGCGCGCGGCCGGGGTATTGTGTTCGATCATGACAACTTCCAGCGCGCCGCGGCTGGCGGCCTCGAAACCGAGGGCGCCGGTGCCGGCGAACAGGTCCAGGCAGCGCACCGCGGCCCAGTTACCGTCCAGCAAATGGTTCAGCCAGTTGAACAGGGTTTCGCGCACCCGGTCCGGGGTCGGCCGCAAGCCTTCGCATTCCAGCACCGCCAGCGGCGTGCGCTTCCAGGCGCCGCCGATAATCCTGACCTGGCGCGCCAAAGGCGGCTTGATGGCATGTACCGGCGTTTTCGGCGGCTTTTTGCTACTTGGTTTTTTCATTAATTTTAATAAAGATGGAAAAATCTGCCCGGATTTCGTCGATCTGGGCGCCTGCGGCAGCTATTTTAGAGGCTGGCTGGCAAGACTATCCCTAAATCGATAGCCGCTGCTCTGATAGAATGCCGGTGATTGTACCTCTTGTGCGGCAGGCTCCGACAGCCCGCCGCCGCACCCTTTTTCACCGCCCGACAGACCAGGCCTCAGATGTTTAGTTTCTTCAAGAAAAAACCGAAACCCGAAGTTGCGCCTTTGCCGGCAGCAGAATTACCGCAGGTAGAAACGATAGAAACCGCGCCAGCCGAGGCGGCTCCCGCCGTAGCAGCTGACATTGCGCCTGCCGCTGTGCCTGCTGTCGTCCCGGCTGCCGTGGCAAGCCTGCCGCCGGCAGCCGCGGAAGCGGAAAGCGAAATTATCTCGGCGCCGGTGGCGGCGGAGCAAAAGCGCTCCTGGCTGTCGCGCCTGAAAAGCGGGCTGTCCAAGACCTCGTCCAACCTCAGCACCCTGTTTGTCGGCGCCAAGATCGACGACGACCTGTACGAAGAGCTGGAATCGGCCCTGCTGGTGTCGGATGCCGGCGTCGACGCCACCCATTTCCTGCTCAACGCCCTGAAGAAGAAGGTCAAGGAAGAAAAGCTGACCGAAGCGAGCCAGGTCAAGGCGGCGCTGCGCAGCTTGCTGATCGACTTGCTGACACCCTTGCAAAAGCCGCTGGTGCTGGACCAGCATCAGCCGCTGGTGATCATGATCGCCGGCGTCAACGGCGCCGGCAAGACCACCACCATCGGCAAGCTCGCCAAGCATCTGCAAGCGCACAAGCAATCGGTATTGCTGGCGGCCGGCGACACCTTCCGCGCCGCTGCCCGCGAACAATTGACGATCTGGGGCGAACGCAACAACGTCACCGTGATCGCCCAGGAATCGGGCGATCCGGCGGCGGTCGCTTTCGACGCCGTGCATTCGGCGCAGGCGCGCGGCACCAATGTCGTCATGGTGGATACCGCCGGCCGCCTGCCGACCCAGCTGCACCTGATGGACGAACTGAAGAAAATCAAACGCGTGATCGGCAAGGGCATGGCTACCGCGCCGCACGAAATCCTGCTGGTCATCGACGGCAATACCGGCCAGAATGCGCTGGCGCAGGTCAAGGCCTTCGACGATGCGCTGGGCCTGACCGGGCTGGTGATCACCAAGCTGGACGGCACCGCCAAGGGCGGCGTGCTGGCTGCCATCGCTACCACCCGCGCCATCCCGGTGTACTTCATCGGCGTCGGCGAGCAGATCGAAGACTTGCAACCGTTCAATGCTGCCGATTTCGTTGACGCGCTGCTCAGTTAACCGTAGGGTGGGCGCATCGTGCCCCCTACCGCGCTGAATTGATGAAAGAAGTTGTTCCGGGTTTCCATTCAAGCCGTATTGCCATCGCTACTAGCCAACATTTGCAATGATTGAATTCAACCAGGTATCCAAGAAATATGCGCGCGACGTGTTCGCGCTGCGCGATATCACGCTGACGGTCAACAAGGGCGACCTGATTTTCCTGGCCGGCCCATCCGGCGCCGGCAAAACCACCCTGCTGAACCTGATCGCGGCAATCGAACGTCCCACCGGCGGCAGCCTGACGGTCAGCGGCGCCAATGTCGGCAAGCTGAAATCGTCCGGCCTGCCCTACCTGCGGCGCAATCTCGGCCTGATCCTGCAGCAGCAGAAACTGCTGCAGGACCGCAGCGTGCTGGCTAATGTCATGCTGCCCTTGCTGGTCACCGGCGCCACCCGGGTCGAAGCCGAGAAACGGGCGCAGGCTGCGCTGGACCGGGTCGGTCTGCTGGACAAGGCGGCGGCCGATCCGCAAGCGCTGTCCGGCGGCGAACAGCAGCGCGTGTCGATCGCGCGCGCCATCGTCAACCGGCCGCAGATCATCCTGGCCGACGAACCGACCGCCAATCTCGACCGCGACAACGCCAACAAGGTGCTGGATGCGCTCAAATCTTTCCATGCGGTCGGCGTCACCTGCCTGATTTCGACCCATGACGAGCAGTTCCTCAACAGCGCCAACCGCGTGGTGTTCCTGGACCAGGGGCAGATCGTCGATCACTGGCAAAACTCTGCCGTGCGCAACACCGGGGGTGCGGCATGAAGAGCTGGCTGCGGCAACACCTGTTCGCCATCAGCGACGCCTTCCGCCACCTGTTCAAGGCGCCCGGCGGCTTTGCCCTCAACGTGCTGGTGGTGGCGATTGCGCTGGCCTTGCCGTTCGGCGGCCTGACCCTGATCGAAAACATCCGGCCGGTCTCGGAACAGCTGGCGGTGGAGCCTGAGATCAGCATCTTCATGGCGCTGGATGCGGCACGCGACAAGACCACCGCACTGGCCAAGCCGATCGACGCCATCCTGCAGCAGCATCACAGCTCAGCCAAGGTGCTGTTCATTCCGCGCGAAGATGCCTTGATCAGCCTGAAGAACAAGACCGGCATGGACGATGCCCTCACCACCCTCGGCCAGAATCCCTTGCCGGACGCCTATGTACTGAAACTGGCCGGTTTCCATGACGCGCCCGATGCCGCCCGCATCGATCTCATCGCCGCCGATCTCAAGGCCTTGCCCGGCGTCGATACCGTGCAGGTCGATTCGGAATGGGTCAAGCGGCTGGCGGCCCTGCTCGGCATACTGCGGCTGGTGCTGCTGTTCCTGGCGGCGACCCTGGCAGTAGTCGTGGTGGCGGTGGTGTTCAATACCGTGCGCCTGCAAGTGCTGACGCAGCGCGAGGAAATCGCCGTGGCCAAGCTGGTCGGCGCCACCGACAGCTTTATCCACCGGCCCTTTTATTACACCGGCGCGCTGCTTGGCCTGTGCGCCGGCGCCCTGGCGCTGGCCGCGGTGGCGCTCGGTTTGCAGCCCCTGAACCAGGCGATTTCTGAATTTGCCCGTTTGTATGCCTCTGAATTCCGCCTGCTACCGCTCGACTGGCTGGCCAGCATCGCGCTGCTGGCAATCAGCGCCGGCCTTGGCCTGGCCGGCGCGGTACTGTCGGTACGGCGTCACCTGGCGCGGCTCGCCTGAGAAACTATCGTGTTCCATCATCCATCCGAATTCGTCACCTTCAAGACCAGCCCGCACCTGCCGGGCGTGGAATTGTATTCGGCGCGGCTGGTGGATCACGAATTCGCCCCGCATGTACATGACGCCTATTCGCTGGGCGCAATCGAAAGCGGGGTCGAGCGCTTCCGCTACAAGGGCGGCCAGCACCTGGCCCCGGCCGGCACCCTGGTGCTGCTCAACCCGGATGAATTGCATGACGGCCATGCTGAAGTTGCGGCCGGCTGGACTTACCAGATGCTGTATATCGAGCCGCAGATATTGCACGAAATGACCGGCAGCGAAGCCTACTTCACCGGCGCCACCGAACACGATCCGGCGCTGGCCGACAGCTTCCGCCTGGCCTTCCGGCGCATGTGGCAGGCG
>NZ_DATMRB010000155.1:0-23272 GCF_035566555.1 Collimonas sp. | reverse complement strand
CTGATCGAACGCGATGCGCTCGGACAGATCGTTAAAGAACAACTCAACCGCAGCGTGCAGCGCCAACTGCGTTATGACGCTGCCGGCAATCTGACTGCCCAGGCCGTGCTGCGCGACCAGATACCGATGTTTGCCACCAGCTACGAGTACGACCGTAACGGTAACCAGACCCGGCGCAGCGACAGCGAACACGGTAGCGACCTGTACGACTACGACCCGTTGGGCAATATTCTGCGCCACACCGATCCCGCTGGACGGGTGACGGATTTCCTCAATGATCCGGCAGGCGACCGCTTGCGCACCCGAATCAGCCAAGTGGAGATGAAACGGGCGGCTGGCGGCGCTAGCCAGGCTGAAATTCTGTGGAGCCGGGAGGGCGATTATGAGGGCATGCAGTATACCTTCGATCGCGCCGGCAACCTGATACGGCGTACAAGCAGCTCGGCGGCATCGGCCAGCGACGTCATGTTGCAATTGCGCTGGGACGCCAACCAGCGTCTGGTCGAAAGCAGCAAAGCCGGACAGGTGACTCGCTACGCTTACGATCCACTCGGGCGGCGCGTATTTAAGCGCAATGCGAGCCACACTACCTGGTTCTTTTGGGATGGCGACGCCTTGCTGGCTGAAGTGCAGCAGGCAAACGAAACGCAGAGCGCCGATATCTGGCTGGCTGGCAATGTGGCAGATCTGATGGCAGCACGCAAGCGGATAGGTGCGCTAATGGCTTTGCATTCCCAGGCGAGAGAATATATCTATTATCCGGATACGTTTGTGCCGCTGGCGCTGATTGACCGACGAGCCAAGGCAGCCAGGCAGCCGCTTCGCGCTGCGGTAAAAAAGACCGAGACCGGTATTGCCGAGCCGGCGACAGGCAGCATGGTTGTGGGCCACTTGGGTGCTTTGGGTAGCGCCAGGCTGGGCCAACTAGGTCAAGCGGCGTCGTTGACTCAGGAGGGCGGTGGTCCAGGCAGTCCTTCAAATGTACAATCGCCGGATCAGGCTGGCCTAGGTCGCGGGATCCGCCTCGGCGACAGTACCGGCGCGGCTTCACTGGTACTCCAGCATGCGGTCGATGCAGCTGGCGCGGCGTCAAATATTCCGTCAGAGATTGCCGCAGATGGCGTGGAACCGGATGTTGACGAAGCCGGTAGCGGCGTCTTTCACTATCATAACGATTGCAACGGCTGCCCGGCCAGATTGACCGATAAGAACGGCAAAATTGTCTGGTCTGCAAGCTACGCAACATGGGGTGCGCTGAAACGGCGGTATGGGCACACCGTCGATAATCCGATCCGGTTTCAGGGCCAGTATTATGATGTCGAGACCGGGTTGCATTACAACCGAAATCGGTATTACGATCCTCATATCGGGCAGTTTATAGGGCAGGATCCGATAGGGCTGTCTGGAGGAAACAATCTATATCAATATGCGCCTAATCCCCTTTCCTGGATTGATCCGTTGGGCTGGAGCTGCCGCAAGACGTATATGGGTAAGACACCAGGCAAAAAAAGCAGAACCGGCCGCGAGGTCATTGCCCGCATGAAAAACGAGGGGAAAATCCGGGGCGTTGGCAGAAATATGCAATTCAAACACGGTAACAGATGGTATCCAATTAATCAGGCCGACATGGGCCACAAGATCGATGCGGTGACTTATTGGAATCAAATAGGTGGCTTTCATGGGCCCAAATCGCGCGAAGTGCGCGGGTTCATGTTGAATGCCGATAACTATGAATTACAGCCGCGGTCGATTAACCGCAGCAATGGCGCCAGCCTTGGTCAGAGGTATAGTCCCCCCCAAACCTTTATCGGGCCGGCGACGGCCCCGCAATACTCGCCATAAAGAAGGAAAATCCAATGAAAAAAGACTTGATGGAACTGAACGAAAATTTGGCTGCTCGCCTGGATACTCTGGTGGAGAAGGGCAATGAATTAAGTGAAGACGGGGATAATACCCGCGCAATCCCGATCTACATGGAAGCATGGGGACTGTTGCCGGAGCCTAAGATTGAATGGGAATTGTATAGTTCATGGATTGCCGGATCCTTATTCAATAGCTATTTCGATTCAGCGAATTTTGACGAGGCCAAGCAATGGGCGCTGAAAACCTATGATGCACGCCATAAAGATGAGGTGACTACTGAAGGCATGAATGAAGTCGGCAAAGCTTGTTACGAATTGGATCAGCTGGAAGAAGCCTATTCCTGGTTCAAGCAATCCTTCGATATCGACGGCCGGCGCGCTTTTAGCGAAGAAGACCCAAAGTACCTGAAGTTTTACCTGGACCGGACCGCCGAAAGGAAAAAGAGTGGAGCTTGACGATGACCTTTATGAGCAGGTCGCTAGATTGTCGGAGGAAGGTAACGACTTCATGGACGCAACCCAGTATCCAAAAGCCGTTGCCGTTTTCCAGCAGGCCTTGGATTTGCTACCGCTTCCCCGCATTGACTGGGATGCCTACACTTGGCTGAATGCCGCGCTGGGTGACGCATATTTTTTATCAAAATCCTTTGCTGAGGCGAAAGCCTATTTTCTTGATGCGCTCAACGGCCCTGAAGGCTTGAATCCGTTTGTTTTCATGCGCTTAGGCCAGTGTCAGCTGGAACTCGGTGAATTGGCTTCTTCCAGTGACTCGTTGGCGCGCGCCTACATGCTGGCAGGGGAGGATGTTTTTAAAGAAGAAGACCTAAAATACCTGGCAAGCCTCAAGCAGTCCGGCTTTAAGCTGTAATAATGAGGCCTGAGCCCGAACCTGTTGCAGGCCCGGGCGATAGTTGGCAAATCGTGTAGCCGACCCTTGCGATTTATTCAGAGCAGGCCGTATAAATCCAGGGGGCCACCACTTATCAGGTAATCTGGATAATATGCAACCCCGGCTGCTCCTTGCACCGCAAGTGATAACTCGTGTTCCCCACCTTCAGCGTAATGTGCAGATTATTATCCACCCCACGCTGATCTCCAGTCCCACCCTCATGCGCTGTCGCTGAAGGCAGCCAAGGCCGCCCCTGCATCAGCTGCAGCAGCCGGCGCGCCGGCGCGCGCGCAGCGGCGGAAGCTGTATCCAGCAAGTCAACGATATCCGCCGGCGTCAGCTTGACGTAGTTGCGCACGTCGGTGGCCTTGTCCTGATACTGGTGCTTGCGACTGTATTTCTCGTCGAAGCGCTTCGAATAGCACTGCTTCAGAATTTGCTGTTTGACTGCTGCATCCATGATTTCTCCTGGTTCTATTTAATCGCGTACTTGAATTGCCCCTGCTTGTTGGCAGTGACCTTGATCTTGGCGATGCTGCCGCCTTCGGCCATCCTGGCCAGCACGGTTTCGGCAATTTCCGGCAACAGCGTGCCGTTGAGGATATTGTCGACGTTGCGGGCGCCGGAATCGACTTCGGTGCAACGGGCCAGCACGGCTTCGACCAGCGGCTCGTCGTAGCTGAATTCGGCCTTGTGGTTGATGGCGATGCGTTTCTGGATGCGTCCCAGCTTGAGGTTGATGATTTCCACCAGCACGTCGTCCGAGATCGGGTAGTAGGGGATCACTTTCAGGCGGCCGAGGAAGGCCGGCTTGAAGGCTTTCACCAGCTGCGGCCGGATCGCTTGTTCGAGGTCGTCGGTGCTCGGAAGTTCCGCCGCGGCCTTGTTCAGGCAGCTTTGCATGATCAGGCTGGAGGCGACATTGCTGGTCAGGATGATGATGGTGTTCTTGAAGTCGATCTCGCGACCTTCGGCGTCGTCCAGTACGCCCTTGTCGAAGACCTGGAAGAACAGTTCGAGTACGTCCGGATGGGCTTTTTCCACTTCGTCCAGCAGCACCACGCTGTATGGATTGCGCCTTACCGCTTCGGTCAGGACGCCGCCTTCGCCGTAGCCGACATAGCCTGGCGGCGAGCCTTTCAGGCCGGAGACGCTATGCGCTTCCTGGTATTCGCTCATGTTGATGGTGACCAGCTTGCGTTCGCCGCCGTACAGTACGTCGGCCAGCGCCAGCGCGGTTTCAGTCTTGCCGACGCCGGACGGGCCGACGAACAGGAACACGCCCTTGGGTTTGTTCGGATCGTCGAGGTTGGCGCGCGAGGTGCGAACCCGCTGCGCCACGGCTTCGATGGCATGCGGCTGGCCCAGCACGCGTTCGTGCAGCAGCGAACCGAGGTTGATCACGGTCTTGATCTCATCCTTGACCATCTTGCCGAGCGGGATGCCAGTCCAGCTGGCGACGATTTCCGCTACCACCAGGCCGTCGACCTGCACCGGCACCATCGGCGTTTCGCCTTGCAGCGTTTTCAATTCCTCGATCAGCTTCGCCAGTTCCTGGCTTTCCTTGCTGTCCTTGGCTGCTTTCTTGGAAGGCTTGGTGCCTTCTTCCGCCGAGGTTTGCTCGGCAACGGGAATCGCTTCCAGTTCGGTACGGGCGGCCTTGATGCGGTCGGTCAGGGCTTTTTCCTTTTCCCAGCGTTCGCGGTGGACCGCGAGTTCCGCATTCAAGGTGTTTTGCAGTTCGCGCAATTCCTTCAGGCGCTCGGCATGCTTGCCGCCGGCGTTGGATTCGCGTTCCAGCGAATTCAGTTCGGCCACCAGGCGGTCCAGCTTCTTGACGATGTTCTCGATCAGGGCCGGCGTTGCATTCTGTCCCAGCGCGACCTTGGCGCAGGCGGTGTCGAGCACGCTGATGGCTTTGTCGGGCAGCTGGCGGCCGCTGATGTAGCGGTGCGACAGGCGCACTGCTTCCGTGATCGCTTCATCGAAGACACGCACGCCAAAGTGCTTTTCCATCAGCGGCGCCATGCCGCGCAGCATGGCGCAAGCCAGCTCTTCGCTCGGTTCTTCGACCTTGACGACCTGGAAACGGCGCGCCAGGGCAGCGTCTTTTTCGAAATATTTCTTGTACTCGCTCCAGGTGGTGGCGGCGATGGTGCGCAGTTCGCCGCGCGCCAGTGCCGGCTTGAGCAGGTTGGCGGCGTCGTTCTGGCCAGCCTGGCCGCCGGCGCCGATCATGGTGTGGGCTTCGTCGATGAACAGGATGATGGCGTGCGAGCTTTTCTTGACTTCGTCGATCACGCTTTTCAGGCGGTTTTCAAACTCGCCCTTGACGCTGGCGCCGGCTTGCAGCAGGCCCATGTCGAGCGTGTGCACCTCGACGCCTTGCAGCACGTCGGGCACGTCTTTCTGTGCGATGCGCAGCGCCAGGCCTTCCACCACGGCGGTCTTGCCGACGCCGGCCTCGCCGGTCAGGATGGGATTGTTCTGGCGGCGCCGCATCAGGATGTCGATGGTCTGGCGGATTTCGGTATCGCGCCCGATTACAGGGTCGACCTTGCCTTCGCGCGCGCGCTGCGTCAGGTTGGTGGTGAATTTGTCGAGCGAGGGGGTTTTCGAGGCTTCGCCGGTCAGGTCCTGCACCGGGTCGCCGCCTTCATCTTCCGCTGCGGCAGCGCCGCCGCCATTGACAGCCGCACTTTCCTGCGAGCCTTCGGTCAGTTTTTCGAGATCATGCTTGAGATCGTCCAGCTTGAACTTGATGAACAGCTTGGAGCCGCGATACGCCAGCTGCACCAGGTCCGGCTCGGTCAGCAGCGCCAGCAGCAGGTGGCCGCTGCGGATGCGGCCTGACTGGTTGTCCAGCGAAGCGATCAGCCAGGCATGCTCAAACAGCTTGGGCAGGTGCGGGGAAAAAACCGGAGTGCGCGCATTGCCGTTCTTGAAGCGCTCGATCTCGCCTTGCAGGTCGCTTTCCAGCGCGGCGATGCTGATGCCGCATTTGCGCGCAATCACTGCAAAATCGCTCTTCGGCTGTTCCAGCAGGGCCAGGAACAGGTGTTCGATATCCACTTCATACTGGCCGCGGCCGACGCAGATGTTGGCCGCACGTTCCGCCGCCAGGCGCGAGGTGTCGTTCAGTTTGCTGATTAAGGTTTTGAGATTAATGCTCATTGAAGCCTTCCCATCCATGCATGGTCAAAGTGAGTGAATTTCGTAACAAACATCGGTGCGGTCGTGCTGTTCCGGCCGGCTGGTGACAAAGGTGTCCCAGCCCAGCTGGCCGCCTTCGCGGTCGGAGTTCAAGGTCACGCTGCGCACCTCGTCCGCGCGCAGGATCAGCTGTACTTCATACTCCAGGAAAACGCTGGTAAACATCGCCAGTATTTTTTGCAGGCCGAGGGCAGCGGAGCCGCCCGGCAAAAAACTCTCGAAATTCTTGCGGCGCAGCGGGCCTATCTTCAGGCGCATGCGCAAATCGCGTTGCCAGACCCGTTCGCCGACCATGGCCACGCTGCCCAGTGTGGCGTTGGTGGCGCCCAGCACGGTTTGCTGGTCGACCGGCACGTCGTACCAGTGGCCGACAAACTGCTCGATGGCGATCGGCACCGCAAAATATTCGCACAACACTCGCTGCATGTACGCGGCCGACGGCGGCCGGTGCCGGATGGCGGCGGCAAAATGGCCGATCGATTCGTCCAGCAAGCCTTCACCGTCTTCCGACATGCGGTCGCGCAAGGTGCGGTGGCCGAGGCCGGCGAGCGCCATCAGCAACGGCAGGAAGCTGTCCTTGCCGTCGATCTGGTACTTGAACTCCAGCCGGTACTTGCGCCAGGCCTTGAAGAACAGCGCCACGCCGCGATTCGAAAAGACATCCAGGAAGGCGCGCGGGCCATGATCCTTTTCATACAGCTGGTGCGCGGCAATCCGTTCCGAATAATGGCTGGGAAGCGTGCCGTTGCTGCCTAAAAATCCGATAAACGCCGGCGTCAGCGCGATGTTGTCGAGGCGGTTGCTCTGCAAGGCTTCCAGCAGTTCTTCCACGGTTTGCTGGGTCAGCTTGGGCGTGACCTGCAGCGCTTCAATCTCGCTGGGCGGGAAATTCAGCGACACCGTGTTCTGGAAGCGCAGGAAATCGCTGACGGCCTCTTCATGCGGGACGCCATTCTGTTTCAGCCACAGCTCTAGCATCATCACAGCCTGGAAAAACTGGAAACGATGCGGCTTGTCGAGCAGGCGCTGGATTACACTAGGTTCGAATCTCCGCTGCGCGGTAAGCATCGCAGTATCTCCTCACCTGTTCGTTTTGAAGCTATCACCAATTGCGTAAAGCTGTTGGCATGCACATACAGGCCGAGGAAGCGGTCCAGGATGTTGGCAAACACGTGGATGCCGCTCCCGACAAAGCCTTCTTCGTCCAGCGTCACCCTGATCTCGATGCCGCGCACCAGCGACGCGAACGGATTGCCCGGCAGCCAGGCCGTGGCGGCCTTGTGGTCGATGCCGACCACGCTGCCGATCTGGCGCTGCGAGATGGCCGAGCGCGGCAGGTCGTACAGGCTGAGGGTTTCCTGCAGCGCTTCCAGGCCGCCCTTGGCCAGCGACAGATGGTTCAGCGCCAGATGCGAAATCAGGCGCCAGTGGGCGCCGCGGCCGCGCTCGAAACGGCAAGGCTCGGAAGGCTTGCGCAGGAAACTGATTTCGTTGACCAGCGAGCCGCCTTCCAGGAACAGGTCGCCGCCCTCCAGGCCGTAGGACAGCGAAGAGGGCAGGTTACGGTTGCAGCAGGTCAGCTCGATGCTCAGGGTGTCGGTTTCGATGGCAGCCGGATCGAAGTCGATGTCGACGATGGAAATCTCGGTTTCGTAGCCGGGGCTGCGCGCCGCCACCATTTCGTCGCGCCGCATGGCCCAGTAGTGGCCGGCCTTGTCCGCGCTTTCGCCATGCCGCAGCGAATAGAAGGGACGGAATTCGGTGATCGATTCGCCTTCCGGGGTTTGCCGCACCAGCTGCACCGAATCGATGGAATGCACTTCATAGGCATAGGCGCGGCGCGAATCGCCCACTACCGGATAGTAAGCGCTGGTGTGGGTCAGCCGGATCGGGTCGCCGCGCTGCTTGAACAGATTGATGACCGGGGTGCAGCCCAGCAGCAGGTTGTTGGTCGACATGGTGCCCAGCATGCGGGCGGTGTTGGAGTCGGCGCGCAGGCCGGACAGCACCAGGTGCAGGGTGAAGTTCTTGCAGCCTGGCGGCAGCAGCTTGGTGATGTCGCCGACATTCACGTCAAAGAAATTGAATTTCTCCGGGTAAGAGAAGTATTCGGTCAGCAGCCGGTAGGCCGGATGCGAGCGCGCCGGGAAATCGATCAGCGATTCGTCTTCGTCAAAGCCGACCGGCGTCACCGGAATCTTGCTGACGGCATGCCATCTTCCGCTCTTGCCGACCTCTACGTAGGCGCGCACGGTGCGCATGAAGAGCGTATCGCGCAGGGCCGCGCAAAACGACGGTTCGCCGTCGATGAAGACACGCAGGCTGGTGACGCCGAGTTCGTCAAAGCCGGCTTGCTCGGCCACGCTGTCGAAAGTGATGCCGATGCGCGAGCTGGCTGCCGGCGGCAGCAGGACCGCGTCCGGCGGTTCGATGATGGGATCGAAGATCGCGTGCGACAGCTGCACCGGCGCTACCGTGACGTCATAACTGGTCTTGAACTTGCAGGCGACGCCCTTGACCTGGCGCGTGGTCAGTTCGGTGCCGCGCGGCACCGGCATGGCCATGGTCAGCTGCGCAGCGGCGGCGGCATAGTCCATGCGGGCGATCGAGCAGGATGGGAAAGGGCGCAGATAGTGCGGGTAAAGCACCTCGAACAGGGCTTCGGTGAATTCGGGGTAGTCGTCGTCCAGCCGCTTCGAGGTACGGGCATTGATCAGCGCAAAGGACTGGATCATGCGCTCGATGTGCGGATCTTCCGAGACCTCGCCGGACATCAGCAGGCGTCCGGCAATCTTCGGGTAGCGCTCGGAAAACTCGCGCGAATAGCGTCTCAGGAAACCGAGCTCGCGCTCATAATAGGGGAGTAATTCGTCCACATTAACCGTCCATGCGCACGGCGCGGCGTGCTTTGCTGATTGAGTATTGCAAGGTCGATGGCTGCAGCACGGCGTCGAAGCTCACGGCTTCCTTGGCCGGCCCTACCACCAGCATGGCCGCAATCGCGAAGTTCAGGCGGTTGATGGAGCCTTCGCGCAGTTCGAGCGAAGCGCGCACATTCCTCAGGCGCGGCTCGTGGCGCGCAATGCCTTGTTCCAGGCATTCGCAGATATACGCGCGGTCATCCACGCTGGCCAGGCTCATGCCGGAAAAATCGTTCAAGCCGTAGGTCAGTATCGACTTGCTGCATTCGGGGAAATTCTTCAGTATTTCTTCGGGAATCACGGTGCGCGTATTCAGCATGGCTTCCAGGTCGCGGGCAACCGCGTCTTTCAGGGAATCCATGGACAGCCGCACTACCAGATCGGATTGCGCAGGCGTGCTGTCGCCGCCCATCAGTCTGTCAAACAATCCTGGCGTGAAACCTTTCATCGCATACCATTCAAGAGAAAAAAAGAGCCGCAGCATGCCGCGGCTCTCATTGCTGACGCAAAAAAAATTACACGACTTTATTGACAGACAGATCCCAGCCGCCGGAAGTATTGCCGCCCGAGCCGCCGCCGATTTTTTGCTGTGTATACTTCCATTTCACCTTGGAGTATTTCAGGCTGACGCTTTCGCTCAGCACGTCGCCTTCCTGGACCGAAGGCGTGACGTCGGAGATCAGCACGTTCGACAGTTCGATTTCGAAATACTTGATGCGGTCGCCCTTGCCGTCGGCGCGCAGGAATTCGAACTTGGCGCTGTCGATCGTCTTGCCCGAGGAGCAGTTTTGCAACAGCAACGGTGTGGCCAGATCGGCGATCTTGGTGAGCACGATATCCTTGTGCTCGCAACGCTCGGCCGTGTGGCCGCCGCCGGTCGATGCGGTAGCCGATTTTGGCTGCAATACTTCCCACTGTACCGATTTGCATTCGATCCAGTCTTTATGCGCGCTGTCGGTCGATTCGCCCTTGATGCCGCTAATTTGCAGATATACGTCAATTGCCATGGTAATTCCCCTTATTCAATTAAGTTAAGACTTGGTTGACGCCGGTAATTCTGCGACCAAGCGGAGTGATACTGAAAGTTCGTCAAGCTGGAAGTGCGGACGCAGGAAAGAAACTGCGCGGTAGACGCCCGGACGTCCCGGTACTTCAGATACCTGCACTGAGGCTTCGCGCAAAGGAAACTGCGCCTTTTGCTCCTGGCTGGCATTGTCATCAAGCAGCACATACTGGGTCAGCCAACGGTTGAGGAAATCTTCCACGTTGCCTGCCGAAGCAAAGCTGCCGATCTTGTCGCGCATCATCGATTTCATGTAATGCGCAATACGCGATACCGCGAATATGTACTGCAGCTGGGCTGACAGCACCGAGTTCGCATTGGCTGAATCGGTATTGTATTTCTTGGCTTTCTGCGCCGACTGTGCGCCAAAGAAGGCGGCGTAGTCGGTGTTCTTGCAATGCACCAGCGAGATGAAGCCGAGGTCGCTCAGTTCCTTTTCGCGGCGGTCGGTAATGGCGATCTCGGTAGGGCACTTGAGCGCGACTTCGCCTTCGTCGGTCTTGAAGGTATGGGTCGGCAAGTCTTCCACCAGGCCGCCGCCTTCGACGCCGCGGATCGCCGCGCACCAGCCGAAATCTTCAAACGCCTTGGTCAGCTTGGTGCCGAAAGCATAAGCTGCGTTGCACCACAGGTATTTGGAGTGATCGGTGCCGTCGACGTCTTCCACGAAATTGAAGCCATCGACCGTCTGGCCGTCTTTTGGATTGAACGGCAGGCGGCCCAGGAAGCGCGGCAGGGTCAGGCCGACATAACGGGAATCTTCCGACTCGCGGAAAGACTTCCATTTTGCATATTCGACAGTCTCGAACACCTTGGCCAGGTCGCGCGGCTTGCCGAGTTCGCTGTAGGTTTCCAGGCCGAACAGTTCCGGCGATGCGGCGCTGATGAAGGGGGCGTGCGCGGAGGCGGCGATGTGCGACATCTGCTCGACGAAATACATGTCTTCCGGTTGCCGGGTGATTTCAAAGTCGCCCAGCAGGGCGCCGAACGGCGAACCGCCGAAAGTGCCGAATTCTTCTTCGTAGACTTTCTTGAAGATAGCGCTCTGGTCGAAATCCAGGGCAGCCTGGAAGTCTTTGACCAGCTCGCGCTTGGTGGCGTTCAAGACCTTGATCTTGATGTTCTGGCCGGTGGTCGAGTTGAACACCAGGTAGTGCAAGCCGGTCCAGCTGCTTTCCAGTTTCTGGAATTCAGGGGCATGGATCACGGCGCTGACCTGGGCTGAAATCAGCCGGTCCAGTTCCGCCACGCGGGCGTCGATGGTTGCGGACAAATTGGCCGATACCACCACGGTGCCTTGCATGACCTGGTTCACCAGCTCCGAAATGATATCTTTGGCGCGGTCGTGCTCGGCGCCGGACTTGGCGACTTTGCTCTGTTCTACGATCTGGTCGAGCAAACCGGATTCTTCTGCGGCCGCCCCTGCGGCTGGCGCAGAATTATGCTGAAAGGACATCTCAGTCTCCTTGCTTCTTGGTTTGCTTGCTCAACGCTGCCAGCTTCTCGGTACTGTTCAGCACATCGTTGAGGATATCTTCCAGCTTGTCGTTGCCGGCCAGCTTGTTGCGCAGATCCGCCAGCTTGGTGCGGGCTTCCAGCAACTGCTTGAGCGGTTCGATCTGCTGCACCACGGCTTCCGGACGGAAATCGTCGATCGACTTGAATTTCAGCTCGACGCCGAATTCGCCGCCGGCGTCGCTCAGATGATTCGGCACGCGGAAAGTGGCTTTCGGCTCGATGCCCTTCATGACTTCATCGAAGTTGTCGTTGTCGATGTTGACGAACTTGCGGTCTTTCAGCTTGGCCTGGGCCACATCCGATTTGCCGCTGAAGTCGCCAACCACGCCCATCACGAAAGGCAATTCCTTTTGCTCGATGGCGTCGCCGATTTCAACGTCGTAAGTCATTTGCACCCGTGGTGGACGGACCTTCTGCAAACGTTTTTGAGTACTCTCTTTTTTGGCCATAAAACCCCCGCTGATGCTTACCGAATAATCAAGCCCCGCTCCCGCTGCGCAGGATCGGGATTCATTTGAGTTACTGCAACGATCCGAATGGATTGGCGCCGTCGCCGCTAGGTTCAGGCGTAGAGCCTGGTTTCGCCGCCACGGCACCCTTCTTGGGGACGGCAGGACGCGCTACGACCTTGGGACGGGCCGGCACCAGCACGGTTTCGCCCAGGCTTTCGCGCAGGATCTTCGCCAGGCCTTGCGCTTCGGTACGTACATTGCCGTTCAAATCGTTTTGCGTGCGCAGGTCGTTCAAGGCCTTGGTCGACAATCTCAGGCCGCCGACGGCGACGATGCTGTTGGCGACCTTGTCCTTCGGATCGCGGTTCAAGCCTTCCAGCGCATAGGAAATGGCGTCGCCATAATTTTCCGCATCGAAGCGGATTTGCGCCAGGCGTATCCATGGGCCCTTGTCCGCCGGAAATGCGCTGGTCGCGTCTTTCAGCAATTTGACGGCTTTGTCGGTCTGTCCGGCTTTCTGGGCGGCATCTGCTTCGGCCACGATGGCGTCCAGTTTAGCGGCCGGGTCTACTGCCGGCGGCGGGGTGGTTGCGCAGGCGCTGACCAGACATGCCAATGCCATGCCGTAGATAAATTTACTCTTCCATTGACTCATCTTAAACTCGCTTTCTATATGGCAACTTTTAAATAGCCCAAATCTTAACAAAACCTGGCGGATGCAGATATCATATTGCCAATCTACATCAAAATTTGTTAACTTTGGTTACACCATTGCAACAAGTTTAGTCCAGACCCATACTATATGTCTAGGCAGCAACTTGCGTGGCGTTGTTGTTTGTACAAAAATGGTAACAAAATATTAATCCAGACAGTATTATCTATCCAGCATTTTTGCAACCCAAATTAAAGACGATCATTAATGTTAATGCGACCACTTTATCTCTTGGCCTCGCTGGCCGCCGTACTAAGCCTGGCCGGCTGCGCCGCCGGCGCCGTCTCGGCGGTCGGCTCGATTGCCAGTTCGGTATTGCAGATGTCCGGCATCACCAAGCCTGAGGTCCCCGACGCCCAAAAGCCCCCCAGAACCATCGCCATAAAGCTGCACGCCGGGACTAACCTGAATGCCGACAGCGGCGGCGCGCCGCTTGCGCTGGTAGCCAGAGTATATAAGTTAAGACAAAATGGTGCATTCCAACAGGCAACTTACGATACATTTACTAACCCGCAGAAAGAAAAGGATGTGCTAGGGGCGGATCTGATCGAAGTCAAGGAAATCACGCTGGTGCCTGGGCAGCGCTATGAAGTCAGCGAAAAAGTCACACGGGAAGCCGGTTTCATCGGCGTCGTCGCCTTGTTCCGCAAGCCGGCGGCGCAGCGCTGGAAGCTGACGTTTCCGGCGGAACAGGCCGAGAAATCCGGTATAACCTTGGGTGTGCATGCATGCGCGTTGACAGTCGGCACCGGCATTACGGTAGCGGAAGACGTTGGCGCCAGCAAGTTTTTAACTCCGGCCCCGTGCGGTTAATGCAGTGTTTTGTACACTAGCGCTTTGCCGGCAACTGCACGATGATGGTTTGAACAAATTTACATGTGAGTCAAATACGTGAATCGAACATCGAAAATCTTATGGGGCGAGGGCTTGTTCCTGCGTCCTCAGCATTTCCAGCAGCAGGACCGGTATCACGAGAATCGCCTGCATGAAACCACCAACGCCTTGCATCCCTATGCCTGGGGCGTGCTGTCGGTGCAGCTGGATCGCGACGCGCTGGCCAACAACACCCTGCGGCTGTCCGAGCTGTCGCTGATTTTCCAGGATGGCGAAATCTATAAGGCGCCTGAAGCCGATGACCTGCCGGAAGTGGTCGACCTGGCCAACATTCCGCACGCCCAGCAGACCATTACGTATTACGCGGCGCTGCCTTACATGAAAGGCTTCGGCGGCAATTTCTCGCCGCTCGGCCAGACCAGCAACGCCACCCGCTATGCGCAGAACAACGCCGCCACGGCCGACCTCTTCACGCAAGCGGCGGAAGCAGAACTGACCTACCTGAAGAAATCGGTGCGGCTGGTGTCGGAGATGGAGCCGCGCGATTCCCTCATCAGTTTTCCGCTGATCAAGCTGCGCCGCATCTCCACCGGCGGCTTCGAGCCGGATCCGACTTTTGTGGCGCCAAGCCTGACCATCCGCAGCGCGCCTGCCCTCTACATACAGCTGCGGCGCCTGATGGATGCGCTGCAGGCCAAGGTCAACGCTCTGTACGGTCATCATCGCGAACCGAGCAAGAACGTGATCGAATTCCGCTCCGGCGATATTTCTTCATTCTGGCTGCTGCATACGGCCAGTTCGGCGTTTGCCTCGCTGACGCACTATTTCCATAATCCGGCGTTTCATCCGGAGCGCCTGTACGAGCAGCTGCTGAGCCTGGCCGGCGCGCTGATGACGTTTTCCAAGAGCTACGCGCTATCCGATCTGCCGGTCTACCAGCACCAGGATCCGGGGCCTTGTTTCGCCAAGCTGGACACCATCATCCGCGAACTGCTCGATACCGTGATTTCGTCGCGTTATTTCTCCATCGCGCTGTCGGAAAACAAGCCATCGCATCATCACGGCATGCTCGATTCCGGCAAGATCGACGACAAGACGGCGTTCTACCTGGCGGTCAACGCCAGCATGCCGGCCATCGAACTGGTCGACATCGTGCCGCTGCGCTTCAAGATAGGCGCGCCGGACGACGTCGACAAATTCGTGCTGTCGGCGATGCCCGGCGTCAAGCTGTCGCATTCGCCGCAAGTCCCGGCGGCGCTGCCGGTGCGGCCGGACACCTATTACTTTGCGCTGGAAAACAAGGGTGCCCTGTACGACCGCATGTTGCAGGCGCAATCGATTTCGATCTATGTACCATCCGGCATCAACGACCTTAAACTTGAGCTCTTAGCGGTTACATCATGAACAGAACTTCAGCCCCCTCCCTGCTTGGCGACATGGCTTCCGGCCAAGGCCAATATGCAGCGCCAGACAGCAGCAGCTCAGCCAATTCGCTGCTGGATTTGATGTACGACGGTTTCTACGCCTTGTTCCTGCTGAAGAACCGTTGCTCGCCGCTCGACGAAGCCGGCTTCACGGCGAAAATGCAGCGTTTCCTGAGCGACTTCGAGCGCGGCGCCAAGAAGCTGGATGTCTCGCCGGAAGACGTGCATGCGGCGAAATATGCGTTTTGCGCGGCGGTCGATGAAAATATCCTGCATTCGCAATTCAACATCCGCGAATCGTGGGCGCGGCGGCCGCTGCAGCTGATCCTGTTCGGCGACCAGCTGGCCGGCGAACATTTCTTCACGCGCCTGGAAGACCTGCGCGCCAAGGGCGCATTGCACCTGCAGGCGCTGGAAGTTTTCCATATGTGTCTGCTGCTCGGTTTCCAGGGCAAGTACATCATCGAAGGCCCGGAAAAACTGAACTACCTGACCGCGCGCCTGGGCGACGAAATCGCCCGCATGAAAGGCAAGAGCGCCGGCTTCGCACCGCACTGGGAGCGGCCGGATCAGATCAGCCACAAGCTGCGCAACGAAGTGCCGTTGTGGGCGCTGTGTTCGGTGTTTGCGCTGATCGGCCTGGGCGGCTATTTCGGCCTGAACACCATGCTGTCGCGCGCCACCGCCTCCAGCATCGCCGGCTACAGCGATATCGTCAAACTGGCGCCGCGGGCGGCGAACCTGACCATTACCCTGCCTTGACGCTTGCCCGGCTTGCGCGGGCCCGGAAGGTTCGGTTTTCCGGTTCGCGCGCCAGGCATGCGATTGACCTTAATTGGGTAGAGCAGTAATGCATTTCTGCTGGTAATCTTCTGTCTCATGGAGACAAAACAAAAAACCGGCCTCATCCTCACCGGCGGCGGCGCCCGCGCCGCTTACCAGATCGGCGTGATGGACGCGGTAGCGTCGATCTTGCGCGAGCAGGGCTGGGCGCCGCAGCAGAATCCTTTCAACATCATCTGCGGCACCTCGGCCGGCGCGATCAATGCGACGGCGCTGGCTTGCCGGGTCGACAACTTCGGCCTCGGCGTGCAAAAGCTGAAGGATGTCTGGGAGCACTTCACGGTGGAGCAGGTGTACCGCGCCGATTCGCTCGGCGTGCTGCGCTCCGGCGCGCGCTGGTTGTCGCTGCTGTCGTTCGGCTGGCTGCTGCGCAAGTGGCATGCGCATCCGCCTAATTCCCTGCTCGACAACACGCCGCTGATCACCTTGCTGCACCGCTTGCTCGACCTCGACCGGCTCGACAAGGCGCTGGCCGACGGCAGCCTGGATGCCTTGGCGATCACGGCATCCTCATACAGCGGCGGCCAGCATATTACGTTTTACCAGAGCGCCATCGAGATCCAGGGCTGGACCCGCAGCCAGCGCCGCGCCGTGCGGGACCAGATCGGTGTCGGCCATCTGCTGGCGTCATCGGCGATTCCCTTCATTTTCCCGGCGATCCCGATCTTTTGCGAAGGCCGCCGCCAGTTTTTCGGCGATGGCTCGATGCGGCAGCTGGCGCCGATTTCGCCGGCGATCCATCTGGGCGCCAGCAAGGTGATGGTGGTCGGCGCCGGCCGCCGCCAGGAAGCGCCGACCGATTCTCCCACCTTTGCCCGCTATCCGAGCCTGGCGCAGATCGCCAGCCATGCGCTGTCCAGCATTTTCCTGGACGGGCTGGCGGTGGATATCGAAAGGCTGGAACGCATCAATCACACACTTTCCTTCCTGACCGAGGAGCAGCGCGAGCGTACGCCGTTGAAGCCGGTGGAAATGCTGATCATTTCGCCCTCGGAACAAATCGACGACATCGCTACCAAGCATTTCGGCAGCCTGCCGGTGCCGATCCGCACCTTGCTTGGCGGTCTTGGCGCCAAAGACGTGCAGGGCGGGGGGCTGGCCTCGTATCTACTGTTCGAGTCCGGCTATACGCGCGAGCTGATCCGCATGGGCCAGAAAGATACCCTGGCGCGGCGCGAGGAGGTGGCGGCATTTTTCGGGCCGGCCGACAGCGCTGTCGCAGCCGCTGGGGAGCGCGCTGCTTAAGAAGAGTTGTTCGATATTGTCAAATATTGCAACACTTGATCGCGCCGCAAGTATACGGGTTGATTCGTTTTCAGCAACACGTTACCCTACGGTATCGCATATACAAAAAATATGAAATTTATGAAAAGCCACGCAACCCAGCGCCATTTCCCTGGTCTAAATGCCGGCTTCGCTGCTGCAATGTTGCGCAACGGCATATTGTTGCTGCTCGGTTTGCTGCTGTCTTTTCAGGTTTTTGCCCGTGAATCCTTGCCGCAGGACATGGTGGCGCTGGACCAGTTGCCGCCGGAAGCGCAGGCCGCATTGGTGCTGATCAAGCAGGGCGGACCGTTTCCTTATGCCAAGGATGGCGCCGTATTTGGCAATTACGAGGGCGCATTGCCCAGGCAGCGGCGCGGTTATTACCATGAATATACGGTCAAGACGCCGCGCGCCCGCAATCGTGGCGCGCGCCGGATCATTGCGGGAGGCAATCCGCAATCCTCCGGGGAATATTATTACACTGACAATCATTATCAAACCTTCAGACGCATCCAGGAGTGACTGAGACGAGTGAACCAATTACCACAACAGCAACCCATCATTGCTCTAGCTGAGGGAAAAATGAGCTTGTTTAAAACCGTGCCGCCAAATGTAGTGCAGTCTATCCGCGCCTTCCGTGTGACCGACCTGCAGGCGGAAGCTCAGCGCCTGGGGCAGCATTTCCTGTATGCGTACTGCGCGGAAGCGACCACTAAACAGCAAGTCCTGGCTAAAATCGCCAACGCCTTCCATTTCCCCAAGCATTTCGGCAAGAATTTCGACGCCCTGGCCGATTGCCTGACCGACCTGGCGCACAAGGCCGGTCCGCAGCCCGGCTTTATTGTTGTCATCGAACAACTGCCGAATACGCAGAAATTCGATAAGGAAGCGCGCGAAACCCTGCTCGATGTCTTCCGCGACAGCGCCGATTTCTGGGCTGACAAGAAAGTTGCCTTCCGCGTCTTTTATTCATTCCAATAACACTATTTGCCGCCGGTTTTACTCAAAAACCGCGTTGCAACGGGTACAATGCGCGCCATGAGAAGCATTGTTATCCTGATTTCCGGGCGTGGCAGCAATATGCAAGCCATCGTCCGCGCCGCTCAAGCCGAACAATGGCCTGCCCGCATCGCTGCCGTGATCAGCAACCGGGCAGATGCCGAAGGTTTGAAATTTGCTGCCGCCCAAGGAATTCCAACGGCGGTGGTAGCGAATAAAGACTATCCTGATCGTGAACAGTTCGACGCCGCCTTACGCGTCGCTATTGACGGCTTTGCGCCGGATCTGGTGGTGCTGGCCGGTTTCATGCGTATCCTGACGGCGCCCCTGGTGGAACATTATGCCGGCCGCATGCTGAACGTCCATCCTTCGCTGCTGCCGAGCTTTACCGGCATGGCGACGCACCGGCAAGCGCTGGCGGCTGGCGTCAAAGTGCATGGCGCGACCGTACATTTCGTCACGCCGACGCTGGACCATGGTCCGATCGTGGCGCAGGTTGCCGTGCCGGTGCTGGAAGGGGATACCGAACAGTCGCTGGAACAGCGCGTGCTGGCCGAAGAACATCAGCTCTATCCGCGCGCGGTGCGCTGGTTCGTCGAAGAACGCCTGGCGATCGAAGACGGCCGGGTACGTGTCGGCGCCCAGCCTGCCTAGTTCCGGCCTGGCCAGGTTCCTGGCTGCGCCATTGATTTAATTACGCATCACCATCGTTTGCCGTACCGGCACGATAAACAGATTTTAAAGAAAGAATCATTATGAGATTGCCTCCCGCGATCATCGGTCACACCGAAGAAGTCCTGCGCGAAATTTTACGTTTTACCGGCCCGGCCGACGGCACCTTGTCGCACTATTTCCGCGAGCACCCGAAGCTGGGTTCGCGCGAGCGCGGCGTGGTAGCTGAAGCGGTGTATGGCTTGCTGCGCAATAAATCGATCTATACCAGCTTTGCGGAATCGGGCAATGGCCCGACCATGCGCCGCATGACCCTGCTGGGCCTGGCCGATGCGGTCGGCGTCGATTCGCTGGGCGGTTTGTCGGAGGAAGAAACCGAATGGCTGACGCGGGTCGGCGAAATCGACCGCACGCTGATGCCGGCGCTGATGCGTTCCAACCTGCCGCAGTGGCTGTTCGACAAGCTGGTGGCGCGCGATGGCGAAGCCGCCACGCTGGAGCTGGCGTTTGCGATGAATCAGCCGGCGCCGCTGGACCTGCGCGTCAATACGATCAAGTCGAACCGGGAAGACGTCAGCGCCGCGCTGGCGGAAGCGCCTATCCTGTGCGAGCCGACGCCTTATGCGCCGCTGGGCCTGCGCGTGATCAAGAAGCCGGCTCTGCAGAATCTGCCGCTGTTCAAGAGCGGTGCGATTGAAGTGCAGGACGAAGGCAGTCAGCTGCTGGCGCAGATCGTCGGCGCCAAGCGCGGCGAAATGGTGGTCGATTTCTGCGCCGGCGCCGGCGGCAAGACGCTGGCCCTGGGCGCCACCATGCGCAATACCGGCCGCCTGTACGCTTTCGACATTTCCGAGAAGCGTTTGGCGAAACTGAAGCCGCGCATGGCGCGTAGCGGTCTGTCCAACATCCATCCGGTCCTGATCGCGCATGAGAACGACGGCAAGGTCAAGCGCCTGGCTGGCAAGATCGACCGCGTGCTGGTCGATGCACCGTGCAGCGGCCTCGGCACCTTGCGCCGTAATCCGGACGTCAAATGGCGCCAGACGCCGGAAGCGATTGTCGAGATGAACGCCAAGCAGATCGCGATCCTGTCGAGCGCGGCGCGGCTGGTGAAATCCGGCGGCCGCCTGGTGTACGGCACCTGCAGCCTGCTGGATGAAGAAAACGAAGCGATCGCCGCGCAATTCCTGGCCAGCCACGAGGATTTCTCGCTGCTGCCCATGAAGGATGTGCTGGCCGAACAAAAGATAGCCCTGGAAATGGATGACTACCTGAAGTTATTGCCGCACCGGCACCAGACTGACGGTTTCTTTGCCGCGGTGTTCGTGCGCAAGTAAGTGTGCAAGTCAGTGTGCAACGCCGGGCCTGCAGCAGTGCCCGGCACCACCTTTCCCAGCTCGCCGCAGAGCGCAGCATAATAGAACGCCGAGACGCCAAGCCCCAACGTCGTATCTAACACATGCCAGATATTTTCACGGACTTGCTCAACGATTTGCTGACCAACCTGGCCGCGCCCGGACTGGCGCTGCAAGTCGGTTTGCTGCTGCTTTGCATTGGTGTGGGCTGGGTGCTGGCGCGCTTGCTGCGCCGTACTTTCACTCTCAGCGCCGTGCAGCCGCCGGCGATGCAGATCGGCCTCGGCAGCTTCGTCAAGGTGCTGACGCCGATCCTGACTTTCCTGCTGCTGTTGCTGGTCAAGCTGGCTTTGCAGAAGTGGCACCAGCCGGTGAATATCCTGCGCCTGATGGTGCCGCTGGTGGCGTCGCTGGTGCTGATGCGCTTCGTGTTTTACGTCTTGCGCCGGATTTTTGCACGCAATAGCGGCGTCGGCACCTTCCTGCTGCTGTTTGAAAAGAGTTTTGGCGCACTGGTCTGGATCGGCCTGCTGCTGTATATCACCGGCTGGTGGCCGGACCTGTTCGATTACCTCGACAGCACGGTGCTGCCGATCGGCCGCTACAAGGTCACGCTGCTGGCCATCATGCAGGCGCTGGTGTCGGTGCTGGTGACGCTGGTGATCGCACTGTGGGCCGGCGCTACCATTGAAGAGCGCCTGATGCGGGTCAACACCATGCATTCCTCGATCCGCACCGTGGTGGCGCGCATGGCGCGCGCTTTCCTGATCCTGGTCGCGGTATTGCTCAGCCTGTCGCTGGTGGGTATCGACCTGACTGTGCTGTCGGTGTTCGGCGGCGCGCTGGGTGTGGCGCTGGGCCTTGGTTTACAGAAAATCGCCAGCAGTTATGTCTCAGGGTTCGTGATCCTGCTGGAGCGCAGCCTGGCGATCGGCGACATGGTCGGCGTCAGCACCTACTACGGCAAGGTGGTGCAGATCAACAGCCGCTACACGGTGCTGCAGGGGCTGGACGGCGTCGATACGGTGATCCCGAACGAGATCTTCATGATCAATTCGGTGCAGAACTACTCGCTGACCAACCGCCTCCTGCGGCTGGCGACGCACGTGACGGTCGTCTACCAGGATGATGTCGAAAGCATATTGACCATGCTGGAACAGGCTTCGCTGGAGGTGGAGCGCGTCTCGCGCACAGAGTTGCCGCAAGCTTTGCTGATGAAGATCGGTCCGGACGGGCTAGAGCTAGAGCTCGGATTTTGGATTACCGATCCGGAGAACGGACGCTTGAATGTGTTGTCAGATGTTAACCGCGCCATTTGGCGCACGCTGCAGGCGCATCAGATCAAAGTTGCGCATGTGAAACGTGAGATCAAGGTCTTCGAGGATGAGTTGCGTAAAAGTAATTTTCACTCAGATACACAACAGGATTTGCAATTAGATCGCCAGGTTGAGGCGCCGAAACCTAAAAACA
This sequence comes from Collimonas sp., assembly GCF_035566555.1. Classification (GTDB taxonomy): domain Bacteria; phylum Pseudomonadota; class Gammaproteobacteria; order Burkholderiales; family Burkholderiaceae_D; genus Collimonas. The sequence continues at coordinate 1,779 of NZ_DATMRB010000155.1, read as the reverse complement.
GCTGATATTCAGGGTACAATTGCAGTCGAATTTCGGGTAAATGGTCGGTAACTACCCGTCAACTTACCCGCAACACACTGCAAATCAGACTTTAAAACAAGCAGTGGCGTAATCATTACACATGGAGTACACATAGTGTTCAATGCAATTCTCGATTTCTTATCGAATGGCGTAACAGGTGCTAGCGCCTGGCAGGTGGTCGTGTTCACGCTGGTCGTGACGCACATTACGATCGCTGCCGTGACTATCTACCTGCATCGTTGCCAGGCACACCGTGCCCTGGATCTGCACGCGATCCCGAGTCATTTTTTCCGTTTCTGGCTGTGGCTGACGACCGGCATGGTGACCAAGGAGTGGGCATCCATCCATCGCAAGCACCACGCCAAGTGCGATACCGAAGAAGATCCGCACAGCCCGGTCACCCGCGGCATCAAGAAAGTGTTCTGGGAAGGCGCCGAGCTGTACCGTGCTGAATCGAAGAACCTGGAAACCATGGAAAAATTCGGCCATGGCACGCCGGACGACTGGATCGAAAGAAACCTGTACACCAAGCACAGCGCCTACGGCATTGTCGCCATGCTGTTCATCGACCTGATGCTGTTCGGCGTCGTCGGCCTGAGCGTATGGGCAGTGCAGATGGTATGGATCCCGATCACCGCTGCCGGCATCATCAACGGCATCGGCCACTACTGGGGCTACCGCAACTACGATTGCAATGACGCAGCCACCAACATCATTCCGTTCGGCATCATCATCGGCGGCGAAGAACTGCACAACAACCATCATACTTTCGGCACCTCGGCCAAGCTGTCGTCGAAGTGGTACGAATTCGACATCGGCTGGATGTATATCCGCATCCTGGAAATCTGCGGCCTGGCCAAGGTCAAGAAGATTGCGCCGGCGCCGAAGTTCAACCACGCCAAGCTGGTGCCTGACCTGGATACCCTGCAATCGGTGATCGCCAACCGTTACGACGTCATGGCAAAGTATGCCAAGTCGCTGAAGAACGCCTGGCACGAAGAGCGCGGCCAGCTGACCGACAAGGCCAAGCAGGGCGCGGTTTTCCTGAAATCCTCGAAGAAATTGCTGCAACGCGAGCCGACCAAGCTGGAGGCGCCGCAAAAGCAGCAGCTGACGGAGCTGTTCCTGCATAGCAAGGCACTGCAAACCATGCATGAAATGCGGGTTGAGCTGGGCGCCATCTGGGAACGTTCGCATTTCACGCGCGATCAACTGCTGCATCAATTGCAGGACTGGTGCGCACGTGCCGAAGCTTCCGGCATCAAGTCGCTGCAGGATTTCTCACTGCGCCTGCGCAGCTACTCTTGAGCTGAGATACAAGACAGTTCGCCGCTGCCATTGCGGCGGCGGTCTTCGTAAAGAAAACGGCCCATGCCATCGGGCCGTTTTTTTTCGCCTGGAATTCCTGTGGCGCCGATGTTCTTCAAGGCTGCACAGGGCAGGGCAAGTTTGCCGCGGACGTAAAAAAGCCCCGCAGGAACATGCCTTGCGGGGCTTTTCGGAGCTCGGATCAATTACTTGATCTTGGTCTCTTTGTATTCAACATGCTTACGAACCTTCGGGTCGAACTTCATGATCGACATTTTTTCCGGGGTTGTACGCTTGTTCTTGGTAGTGGTGTAGAAATGACCTGTACCTGCGGTCGATTCCAGCTTGATTTTGTCGCGGCCTGATTTCGCCATGATTCTTCCTTTATTCTGCTAGTTAGACTTTTTCGCCACGAGCGCGCAAATCGGTCAACACGGCATCGATGCCGAT
>NZ_DATMRB010000154.1:0-9156 GCF_035566555.1 Collimonas sp. | reverse complement strand
CGTCGGCATTTTCGCGCGGGATGATTTCATACAGGCAGTCGTCGGTGAAAAATTCCGGCCACTCTTCCAGGCGGTCGTTGTCGAGTGCATGCACATACGCTTCCTGCAGCTGGTGCAGCTCGAACCACAATGTCATGTCGGTCATATTGTTCATTCCTTAAGCTTCTGCGAAACCCATCAATTTTTGGTAGCCGAGCCAGAAGCGGCGAATCAGGCCTTCGGTGATCAGCGTGTCTTCCTGGTCCGGATTGTCCTTCGCCATTTCCAGCACCGAGCAATCGTCCGGATCGCGCACCGTGCCGCGTTGCACCAGCTCGGTGGCCTCGGTATCTTCCATCGAGATATAACCGGCCGGGCCTACCAGGTTGGCTTGCTTGATACGCAAGGCGCGCAGTTCCGGGGTGTCGTCGGCATAACCGAAGAAATGGAAGATCAGTTCGAAGTTTCCGGGTCCCTTAGGCAGCAGCTGGCGCGCCACCAACGTGTTGTGAATCTGCTGCACCACCAACTGCGGAAAGATCGGCTGGATATGATTGGTGGTCATTTCCTCGTATTCCTTGATCTGGCCCAGCACCGAATCGTCTTCCAGCGTGAAGCCTTCATCGAAAGAGCGGATGGCCTGCTGTTTGTAAGCGTCGGAAGTTTCTACTTCATTCTTGGTGGCGGTAATGATGCTGTGCAAGCCATGGCGCTTGTCGACCAGCGAGCGCGCTTTCATGCCGACCCGGAAAATATTGAAGGTAGTGTGGAACAGATGCAGCAGGCTGGCGTGATAGGGATCTTTCACGTTTTCCAAGTACAGCTTCCAGTTGGATTTTGAAAACTGGCGGGTGCAGCCGAGGTAGACGATGGGTTTGTGGAAAATGCGGTCCAGCCAAGGCCGCATTTCGGCGCCGATGTAGTCCGCCAGCGGTTCCACGATTTCGCTGAAAGTGGCGAACACCAAGCCGCGGTAGCTGTCCACGCGCAGCTGGCGCAAGCCATGGCATTTCGGATCGAAGTCCTTGGGCATGCCGCTCATGCCTTTCTGGCCCCGTCGGAACGGCACTCCCAGCAGGTTGCCGCGACTGTCGAAACTCCACTGATGGTAAGCGCAGCTGTGCGAACTGGCATTGCCGCGCGGGGTGCGGCACACCATGGCGCCGCGGTGTGCGCACTTGTTGACCCAGGCCGCCAGCGCGCCATCCTCGGTGCGGGTGACTACTACCGGAGTGTCACCGATGAAGGTGCTCTTGAAGTCGCCGTTGTTGGGAATCTCGGCTTCCAGCGCCAGAAAGCTCCATACCGGCCCGCGGAAAATCCGTTCCTGTTCCAGGTCGTAGACTTCTTGTGAATTGAATACCTTGTAAGGGGTGCGGGAGCCATCCTTGCGTGGGAAATGCACCAGCGGTGAATAGCCGGATTGCGCAGTTGCTTCATTCATCGGGATTTTCCTTCCGTATTATCGTGTACCAATAGCAAGCACGGTCTTGTCGCTCGCGTCTCCGTTTATGGACCCATGGTAGGCAAATGCCGGGTCGGAAAATATCCGTTGCTTGCACGTTTACGGATTCGCACTATCCGTTTCTTGCAAAGTTTGGCAACTGCTTGCCATTGCAATATGGCCGCTGTTGCGCGCTATACCGTAAAGGTATGATGCTTACCAAAAACGGTCTTGGACATGACTTAGGCTTGATCCATAAGATATGGCAAACAACTTGAGATGCCGATGATGAATGCCGTGATTGAAAAGATAGAAGTCCTGTTGCTTGATGTACCGACCATCAGGCCGCACCGCTTGTCGGTCGCCACCATGCATCACCAGACCCTGGTGCTGCTGCGGCTGCTCGCTAGCGACGGCATCGCCGGCTGGGGCGAGGCCACCACCATCGGCGGCCTGGCATACGGCGGCGAGAGCCCGGAAAGCATCAAGATCAACATCGATACCTATATGGCGCCACTGCTGATTGGCCGCGATGCCAGCCAGATTGCCTTGCTGATGGCCTTGATAGGGAAAAACGTGCAGGGCAACCGTTTCGCCAAATGTGCAATAGAAACAGCGCTGTGCGATGCCCAGGCGCGGCGGCTGGGCGTGCCGCTCAGCGCACTGTTCGGCGGCCGCGTGCGCGAATCGCTGCCGGTAGCCTGGACGCTGGCCAGCGGCGATACCGCCAGGGATATCGCGGAAGCCGAAAAGATGCTGGATCTGCGCCGCCACAATATTTTCAAGCTGAAGATTGGCCTGCGCCCGGTGCGCGAAGATGTGGCGCACGTGGCTGCCATCAAGCGCACGCTTGGCGAGCGTGCCAGCGTCCGCGTCGACGTCAATCAAGCCTGGGGTGAAACCGATGCATTGCTGGGCATGGCGTTGTTGCATGATGCCGGGGTCGACCTGGTGGAGCAGCCGATCGCGGCCAGGAATCATGAAGGCCTGCGGCAGCTACGGGCAAAGTGCAGCATGCCATTGATGGCGGACGAGGCCCTGCACGGTCCGCTCGACGCGATGGCGCTAGCGCGGCTGCATGCCGTCGACGTCTTCGCCGTCAAGATCACCCAGTCCGGTGGCCTGACCGGCGCCAGGCAGGTGGCGGCGATTGCCGAAGCAGCGCATATCGATCTGTACGGCGGCACCATGCTGGAAGGCGCCATCGGCACCATGGCCTCAGCCCAGCTGTTCGCCGGCTTTCCGGCGCTGACATGGGGAACCGAGCTGTTCGGCCCGCTATTGCTGACCGAAGAAATCCTGCAGACGCCCTTGCTCTATCGGGATTTCTGCCTGCAATTGCCGACGTCGCCTGGCCTCGGCATTGCGCTGGATGAAGACCGTCTTGATTTTTTGCGGCGTGACAAGAAGGCCGCTGCAGTATTCGCAATGCAATGAAGTGATCACAGGAGAAACCATGTTATTCAAGGTCAGGATGACTGTCCAGTTGCCGCCGGCTATGCCGAAATCGACAGCTGACGAGTTGAAAAAAACGGAACGCGAACTGGCGCAGCAACTGCAGCGTTCCGGCAAGTGGCGGCATTTGTGGCGGGTGGTGGGCCAATATGCAAACATCAGCATCTTCGATGTTGAAAGTTCGACTGAACTGCATGATCTGCTGACATCCTTGCCGCTGTTCCCTTATATGCAGATAGAAGTAGAAGCATTGTGCCGGCATCCGTCGGCGATTCACGCAGACGACCGCTGATAGACTAAGCCAAACCATCGAGGAGACCCCATGGACAAGAACACCATAGACGCTGTATTAAAAAAAATCCAAAGCACTGAAACCGCCGCCGGCAATCCCCGCACCAAGGCGATCGTAAACCGTATCGTGCAGGATCTGTTTTATACGATAGAAGACCTGGACGTGCAGGCGGAGGAGTTCTGGGCCGCTGTCAATTATCTGACCGAGGCCGGCCGTTCCGGCGAATACGGCTTGATCGCCGCCGGCCTCGGCTTCGAGCATTTTCTTGATCTGCGGATGGATGAAGCGGAAGTCCGCGCCGGCGTCGTCGGCGGTACGCCGCGCACCATCGAAGGCCCCTTGTATGTGGCCGGCGCGCCGGAAACGCTGGGCGAAGCCAGGCTCGACCATGACGGCGAGCCAGGTGAAGTGTTGTTCATGCAAGGCCAGGTGCTGGCAGATGATGGCAAGCCGCTGGCCGGCGCGCTGGTGGAAGTGTGGCATGCGAATCACCTGGGGCAGTACTCCTATTTCGATAAGAGCCAGAGGGATTTCAATCTGCGCCGCAGCATACGCACCGATGCGCAGGGCCGTTACCGCTTCCGCAGCGTCATGCCGATCGGCTATAGCGTACCGCCCGGCGGCGCCACGGAAAAAATACTGAAGCAGCTTGGACGCCATGGAACGCGGCCGGCGCATATCCATTTCTTTGTCTCCGCGCCGGGGCATCGCAAGCTGACCACGCAAATCAATATCGACGGCGATCCCTACCTGTGGGACGACTTCGCCTTCGCTACCCGCGAGGGCCTGGTGCCGAAACTGGTTCGCGTCACCGATCCGGCAGCGCTGGATGCGCATCAGGTGAAGGCGCCGTTTGCTTCGATCGATTTCAATTTCACCCTGCATGCGGAGCAGCAGGCATTGCCGCATGCCGATATTGCCCGGCCGCGCGCCAGCGCGTGACGGTGCCGGCCGTGGAATGAATCTGGCGGCCGCTTGAGAGCGGTCGCCATCTTTTTTCATTGTTTAAAGAATGACGAATGATGCCGATACTGAAACTAGACGGAGAAGATTTTTTTTATTCACTGGACGGGCCAGCAGGCGCGCCAGTCCTGGTGCTGTCGAATTCACTGGGTACCACGATGGCGATGTGGAACGGCCAGATGGAAGCCCTGCGGCAGCGCTACCGCGTCTTGCGTTATGACACCCGGGGCCATGGCCGTTCGGTGGTGTCTGCGCCGCCTTACACGTTGCCAATGCTGGGGCAGGACGTGCTGAATCTGCTCGATGCACTGAAAATAGATAAATTTCATTTCTGCGGCATATCGATGGGCGGCCTGACAGGTTTGTGGCTGGCGATCCACGCCGGCGCCCGCCTGCAAAAACTGGTGGTCGCCGATAGCGCCGCCCGTATTGGCACGGTCGTAGGCTGGCGTGCCCGCGCGCAGCTGGTGCGGGAAAGCGGCATGGCTGAGGTGGCGACCGGCGCTCCCGGCCGCTGGTTCACACCCGCTTTCATCGCGCATGCGCCGGGCCTGGTGCAGCAATACGTTGCGAGCTTGCGTGCCTGCAGTCCGGCAGGTTATGCCGGCTGCTGCCTGGCGCTGGCCGATGCCGACCTGCGCAGCGAGATTGCGGCAATCAAGGCGCCGACCTTGCTGATCACCGGCTTGCATGATCCGGTAACGACAACCACCGATGCCCGCTTCATGCGAGACGGCATCGCCGGCGCGCAATATGCGGAGCTGGAAGCTTCGCACCTGTCGAATGTCGAAGCCAGCGCGGATTTCAATAAACTGTTGCTGCAGTTCCTGGCTTGAAGGCAGGATCAGCTCACCGTGGCTGCGGCTAACGGCGGCACGACGCCTGCCACCAACGCACGGAAATTCTGCAAGGCTTGGGAACGGTCGTTGGCGCGGAAATTCATGATCACCGGCGAAAACACCCCCTTGTTTGAAAGCGGACGATAGATCACATCGGTACGGTGCAAGCCCTGCACCGATTGCGGCACCAGCGCCACGCCGACGCCGGCCGCCACCAGGCCGATGGCGGTTTGCATTTCATTGGTTTCCTTGACGATGGCCGGCTTCAAGCCTTTGTCGGCAAAGATCTTCAATACCTGGTCGGCATAGCTGGGGCGCGGCTTGGCCGGATACAGGATGAAGTCTTCCGCAGCCAGCTGGAGCAGCGTGACCTTAGGTTTTTTCAGCAGCGGATGGCCGACCGGGAAAACCGCCACCAGCGGTTCTTCAATAATGGTCTGGCAGACAATGTCGGGATCGTCGATCAGCAAGCGGCCGAAGCCGACATCGATGCGCCCCGATTTCAGTGCTTCGGCCTGCTCCATGGTAATCAGCTCCGAGAAGCCGATTTCGACCCCGGCATTCTCCTGGCGAAAGCGCTTGATCAGCTCCGGCAGCACGCCATACAGGGTGGAGGGTACGAAACCGATGCTGAACCAGTCCTGCCGGCCGCTGGCGATGCGTCGAGTGGCTTCCTGGATTTCATCGATGCGCGACAGCAGCTGCACCGTTTGTTCATAAAAGAACTTGCCGGCCTTGGTCAACGCAATCGGACGCGAATCACGATTGATCAGCTCGACCCCGAGAATTTCCTCCAGCTGGCGGATCTGCCGGCTCAGCGGCGGTTGCGCAATATGCAACAATTCGGCGGCGCGGCTGAAATTCAGCTCGCTGGCGACGGCGTTGAAATACCTGAGATGACGAAGTTCCACCATACCTCCAGAGCATACTTCGATGCGGAAACGATATTGTACGTTTTCTGCGCCAAGGTTTATGATACGCAAGCATGCCGTGCTTTCACCTGTAGCAGGATTACCGCGGATGCGCACCCAACAAGAGGTTGATATGCACCCCACGAGCCCGGTACTTAGCCTGGCGCCGCTATATCGGCGTCGTGTGTTTCAGTCCAGCAAAAAAGTCGATTGCCATGTACAGGTGGCCAAGGAGTTATCGGCGCATGATCTGTACTGGAAGGGCGACAATGTCGATACGATACTGTTCAAGGCGACGATCCGGAAGTTACAGGTTTTCATGCTGAAGTACGGTGCCGAGGTGGTGGTCAGACCGAAGCTGTTCGACGGCTTCGTGCTGGTCCACATGACACTGAGCGGCATCGCTGAAATCGAGTCGGACGGACAAAAAGTATGCATTCCCCAGGGCCATACCGCAGTGATAGCGCCCAGGCGAAATTTGCGGCTGTGGTGGCAGGCCGGCTCGGAACAACTGATACTGAAGGTTCCGACCGCCTTGTTTGACGAAATCGGCGCCCGTAGCGGCGCCGGTGTGCCCGCCATGCCATCCGCGCTTTTGCTGCCGCCGCATTTGTCTGGCCATTGGAACTTTTTAATCCAATCCTTGCTTGGCGTATTGGATTTGTCCGTGCAGACCGAAGAGCATGCCTTGTGGATCAATCATTTCGAACTCGGCGCCGCGCAGTTTCTGTGTTCGCAGATGGTGGCGATGCCAGAAAAAAATCCGGCAACAGCAGCGATCGTCAATCATCAATTATTCGACGGTGTGAGCGATTCCGGAAAATTCAAACGTCTTGATGCCTTGGAGCAGTATATACAGGGGCGTTTATGCGCACCTGTATCGCTGACGGATATGGCGCGTGCGGCCGGCGTTAGCGTACGCAGCTTGAATGCACTGTGCCATCAGCATCATGGCGTCGCCCCTATGGACCTTCTGCGCAATATCCGGTTGGATGCGGTTCGTCAGCGTCTGCTTTCACGGCCGGCGGCGAACATCACCGAGATCGCTTTCGAATTCGGTTTTGCCCATCTGGGACGGTTTTCCGCTTACTATCGCCGCCGCTTCGGCGAACTGCCCAAGCAAACCCGGGCCTGCCAGCACTAGTGCACTGCTACAGTCGTAGGGCGGGTACCCCGTGCCCACATAGTGCCGGACATTCATGGTGCGGATAGGCATGTTGCGTCGCGTCCGCGTGGGCACGAAGTGCCCACCCTACGGGGATCAGCTCAATTCAATTGCTGGATCAGATCCAGCCCTGTTTTCCAGGGATCGGGCTGTGTGCTGGTTTGTGTTGCGCCGCCAACGGATAAATCGAGCAAAGCGTCGCTTTTCGCGTCATACGGCGACCACTGCGGCAGCCCGGGGCTGTTGGGATTTCCTGTCTTGGCAAATGCTATCCAATAATTGTTGGTGAGCTGCGCCATTTGCTGATCCTGGCTGGTCACTGCAGTACCATAGCTTGCGCTCAAGGTATTGAAGACATAGGGTAGTTCGCTGGCGTGAGGTGCGCCGCTTACCTGATTACGTATCGATGCCGCTACGTACGAGAATCGGTATTCGTAGACGGGGCTTCCCTGTGCAGACAATGTCTGGGCCACGAAACGCGCCGGCTCCACCATGACTTGATCGCTGGCGATGCGGGCTGCGACTACGCTGACGTTACCGGTGCCCTGAGGGTCATAGGCGGCTAGCGCCGCTGCGCGGTTGGCTGGGGCAAATGGCGCTAGCGCCTGATCCATGGTCGTGGCCGTCGCAAAGCTCAAATCCAGGCTGGTGGCGCCCACTATCAGCGGGACCTTTTTTGCGCTGCCGGCCTGATAGATTTTCCCTGGCTCGTCAACAATCAGCTGACCATCGATCATGGTGTTGGAAAAGGTATTGAAGTTGCTGCCGAGGGTGCCCATGTTCAGTCCGGAGACAATGGTGGTGGCAGGCAAGGCACGTAACGCCGCCAAAGCACTGGCATCCTCGCCGGTGATGCCAACGGTGGCGGCAAACGTCACACCGACCTGTTCTCCGGAAGGCAAACCGTTAGGTCCGGTTTCATGCAGCCGGCGTCCGGGGACAAACGCCACGCGGCCGCCGCCTGATTCGGCGATGGCGCGGTTAAACAAGCCGTTGGATAAAGGCGAGGTCATGAGAACGTGGACGGCAAATCCACCTGCAGATTCGCCGAATACGGTAACGTTGCCGGCATCACCGCCAAACGCTGCGATGTTTCGTTGCACCCACTTTAATGCTGCTAGCTGGTCCATGAAACCGTAATTCCCCAACAAGCCACTTGGATTTTCTTTGGTCAGAGCAGGGTGTCCGAAAAACCCAAAGCGGCCGAGACGATAGTTAAAACTGACGAGTATCACGTCTTGCCTGGCAAATTGGCTGCCGTCATAGACGGCGGATGCAGAACTGCCGTTGACGCCGCCACCACCATAAATCCACACGACCACCGGCAGTTTTTTCAGCGTGGGGTTGGTGGGGCGCCACACATTCATCACCAGACAGTCCTCATCAGGCACTTGTCCGCTGGATGGCGCAGCGTCGGAACTCATCGGCAGTTGCATGCAATCGTGACCGAATGTCTGAGCTGGACGAATCCCGCTCCAAGCCGCGGCTGCTTGCGGTGGCTGCCAGCGCAAGGGACCGACCGGCGGCGCCGCATATGGAATACCCTTGAACGTAATGACACTGTTATCGCTGGCGCCCTGCACCGTACCGCTATCTATCTTGACGATAGTGGCATCGGCAAGCGCCGGCGTGGTTATACCGTCGTCGCTTCCGCAGCCGGTGAGCGCGCCTGCCGCCATTGCTGCAGCAATGATTGAAAATTTAATGCGATCCATGCTTGTCTCCGTATTTTATTGTGAGTTGAAGGTCGTTCGTGATTGGACTGCTATGCTTGTTTGCGCTGATAGAAATCGAGAGCGGCGATGATCAAGACTGCCATGAGGACGGGTATGCAGGCGGTCAGCACAATGTCCCTGGGCGGCCTGTCTAGCGCCAGCAGAAGTCCTCCAACTGCCGGGCCAAGTATCGAACCGATACGCCCCACGGCAGCGGAGCAGCCGATGCCTGTAGTACGCGCGGCAGCAGGGTAGAGCGTGACCGCCAGTGCGATCTGGCCGACGGTACCCGCCATCAGGCCGGCGCCTCTCACTGCGATGCCGAACAATAGCTGTTGCTGCGTGAGGTCGGCCGTGGCCACGCCTGCGATGGCCATGGCGCCGAGCAGGGAA
>NZ_DATMRB010000153.1:0-16973 GCF_035566555.1 Collimonas sp. | reverse complement strand
GTACGGGCAGGGGAGAGCAACATTCGCATAAGGATCTCAATTGATTGAGCAACTGTGCTAAAACGCTATATGATAAAGCAGATCATCCATTTGTGACCAAAACATGCCGAACAATCCATCCGAACTGAAAGCCAGCGGCCTTAAAGCCACATTGCCACGCCTGAAAATCCTGGAAATCTTCCAGAATAGCGAGGTGCGGCACCTGAGTGCTGAAGACGTTTATAAAATCTTGCTTAGCGAGAATCTTGATGTTGGTCTGGCAACTGTATACCGCGTATTGACGCAATTTGAGCAGGCTGGCCTGTTGCAGCGCAACCATTTTGAAACCGGCAAGGCTGTGTTCGAACTCAACGAAGGATCGCACCACGACCATCTGGTCTGCCTGGATTGCGGCCTGGTTGAAGAGTTCTATGACGAAGAAATTGAAAAGCGCCAGAAAATCGTCGCCAAGGAACACGGCTTTGAAATCGCCGACCATGCGCTGGCGCTGTACGGCCATTGCCGCGACTGCCGCAAGAAAAAGGCCTGAACGTTTGTCAGCCGCCGCTCAACGCGCAGCTGTCCTGGACGCTTTAGGCGTCTTGGGGGCCGGCTTGGCGTTAGCCTTGCGCACGGCAGCGGCATAAGCCAGCCGCGCCCACGGCGTCATGGCATTGGCCGAATCCATGGCGTCTTCCGGCACCGACCAGTAGCTCATCTCAATCGGCTTCCCTCTGCTTTCGGTAACGAAGGGCCGGCAACCGGCGGCGGCAAATTGCGGCCGCGTCAGTTCATCGGTCTTCAGGAACAAGGTGCTGTCGGCGACCAGGCCGATCATCACGCTGTCGTGGTAGATGCCGTAACCGCCGAACATGCGGCGCGCGCTGATCGCGCCAAACGGCTCCAGCAGCTCACGGATATAGTCGATGATGGCGTCGTTGCGCGACATGCTGATGCCCTCGGTCAGCTGTGGCTGAGGGCGTTCGACAGCAGCTTGGCGGTGATGTTGACGATCGGGATGACCCGTTCGTAAGCCATCCGCGTCGGTCCGATCACGCCCAGCGTGCCGACGATCTTGCCATTGACTTCATACGGCGCCGTCACCACGCTCATCTCGTCCATCGGCACCAGCTGCGATTCGCCGCCGATGAAGATCTGCACGCCGGTCGCCTTGCCGGAAATATCCAGCAACTGCATCAGGCCGGTCTTTTGCTCGAACATGTCGAACAGCTTGCGCAGCGAATCCATGTTGGACGACAAGTCGGTCACGCTGAGCAGGTTGCGCTCGCCGGAAATCACCACTTCGTCGCTGTTGTCGGTCATGGCGTCGCTGCCGGCTTCCACCGCGGCCTGCATCAGCCAGGTCATGTCGTCGCGCAGCTTACGCAGTTCGCCTTGCAGGCGCAGGCGGACATCGTCCAGGCTGAGGCCGCCGTAGTGCTGGTTGATATAGTTGGCGGCCTGCACCAGCTTGGCCGGGCTGTAGTCGACATCGGTCAGCAGCAAGCGGTTCTGGACATCGCCGTTGGGACTGACGATCACCAGCAGGATGCGTTTTTCCGACAGCCGCAGGAATTCGATCTGCTGGAAAATCGATTCGCGCCGCGGACTCAGTACGACGCCGGCGAAATGCGATAAAGATGACAACACCTGCGCCGCATTGGCAATGATTTTCTGCTGCGAATTGGGCTGCAGGCTGTTTTGCATCTTCGATTCGAGCGCGGTCTCGTCGATAGCCTCGACCGTCAGCAGGGTGTCGACGAACATGCGGTAGCCGCGCGGCGTAGGCACCCGTCCGGCAGAGGTATGGGGACTGGCGACGAAGCCCATTTCCTCAAGGTCGGCCATGATGTTGCGGATGGTGGCCGGCGACAGTTCCAGCCCCGAGATCTTGGACAGGGCACGCGAGCCGACCGGCTGGCCGTCGGCAATATACCGTTCGACCAGGGCCTTGAGCAGGGTTTGAGCGCGATTATCTAGTTGCATATGGGTCTATTTTAGCGAGCGCTGCGCTTGCTTGCCAGCGCCTTATGACTGCACTTATACACTGTTTTAGGCAGCAAAATGCGTTTGTTCGAGCCATGCCTCCAGTTCATCCAGGCTGGTGCAGCTGGCCTGCGGCTGGACGCCGTCCGGCAGCGTACGCTCAAAACGATTGATCCAGACCGCGCGCAGGCCGGCCTGCTGGGCGCCGACCACGTCCAGCATGGGATCGTCGCCGACATACAGGGCTTCCTGCGGCGCCACCTTGAGGGCGGCGCAGGCGGCGTGGAAGATCGCCGGGTCGGGTTTGGCGCAGCCAAAACTGTGGGCTGCGATCGAGGCCTGGAAGTGGCTAGCCAGGCCGATTTTTCCAAGATCGGCAAAGCCGTTGGAGACCGTACCCAGCGGCAGGCGGCGCTGCAGCCGGCTCAATGCCGGCTGGACGTCGGCGAACGGAGTGACCGCATGGCGCGCTTCGGAAAATACCGCCATGGCGGCGTCTGCCTTGGCCGGGTCTTCGCCGACGCTGTTCAGGGCCGCGCTCAGGGCGGCGTGACGCAGTTTCCACAAATCGAAACGGAATACCGGATTGGTAGCGGCCAGCTGCAGCCGCTGCTGGCGCAGGCTGTCGATGCTGAACTGGCGGGTGAGCGCCGCCGCATTGGCTTGCAGCCAGTCGAACAGGATTTGCTCGGCGCGCGCGATCACCGGGGCGATCGGCCATAGCGTATCGTCAAGATCGAACAAAACCGCTTTGATGACAATCGGCCGGTCCGGCTGCGTGCCGGGGGAGTGGGTTGAATTATTCGTCGGAGCCATGTGCGTATCCTTCATTGCAAGCCTAAATTATGGTCTAATCGCCAGCATGTGGCCTATAAAATTACCTTCTCAAGCGAATTTGCAGGAACCTGCGCCGAAGACCATTGCGATCGTCGGCAAGTATTTTGCCGCCGGCATTTCCGAATCGCTGACTGAAATCGTCGATTTCCTGCAGGGACGCGGCCATCATGTGGTGCTGGAGGCCGAGACGGCGCAGAACGTCGCCTTGCCCGGCATCGCCGCCATGACCCCGGAACAGATCGGCGAACAGGCTGACGCTGCCATCATTGTCGGCGGCGACGGCACCATGCTGGGCATTGCGCGCCAGCTGGCGCCCTATGACGTGCCCTTGATCGGCATCAACCAGGGCCGGCTCGGCTTCATTACCGATATTTCCCTGGAGCGCATGCTGCCGGTGCTGGGCGAAATGCTCGACGGCCAGGTCGAATCCGAGCGTCGCAGCCTGCTGCAGAGCGCGGTGATGCGCGACGGCCAGCAGATTTTCAGCGCGCTGGCCTTCAACGACGTGGTGGTGACGCGCGGCGCCGGCTCCGGCATGGCCGAACTGATGGTCGAAGTCGACGGCCGCTTCATGTACAACCAGCGCTCCGACGGCCTGATCGTGGCGACGCCGACCGGCTCCACCGCCTATGCCTTGTCGGCCGGCGGGCCTTTGCTGCATCCGTCGCTGGGCGGCATTGTGCTAGTGCCGATTGCGCCGCATGCGCTGTCGAACCGGCCGATCGTGATCCCGGACAGCAGTGAAATCGTGATCGAGATCGTCAACGGCCGCGACATGAGCGCCAATTTCGACATGCAGTCGCTGGCCAGCCTGCAGCATGGCGACCGCATCCTGATCCGGCGCTCCGAGCACACCATCACCTTTCTGCACCCGGCCGGCTGGAGCTATTACGCCACCTTGCGGCAGAAGCTGCACTGGAACGAGTACCCGTCGGCGGAAGGGCAGCTGAAGTAATCGTGATCATTCACCGCTATCATGTAAACTGCTAAGCAGCGCTGTTTCTGTATCATGTATTGCATTGCGACTTTGCCACCGCCGTGGCGGTCCGCGCTATATTGACATCCATTTTTGAGCCCTTTCCAGACTCCCATGCTGCGCACACTTTCCATCCGCGACTTTGTCATTGTCGATGCCATCGAGCTTGAATTCGCCGCTGGCTTTACTGTATTCACCGGCGAAACCGGCGCCGGCAAGTCGATCCTGATCGATGCCCTGGCGCTGGCGCTGGGCGGCCGCGGCGACGCCAGCGTGGTGCGCGAAGGCGCCGCCAAGGCCGACGTCACCGCGGAGTTCGTCATGGCTGACGGCGCCGCCGGCGTTGATACTGAAGCCATCGCCTGGCTGGAGTGCAATGAATTCGGCAGCGAAGACGGCGTGATCTTGATGCGCCGCGTGATCGATAACGCCGGCCGCTCGAAAGCTTTCATCAACGGCGTCGCCGCCACTGCCGGCCAGTTGCGCGAACTGGGCGAGATGCTGGTCGATATCCATGGCCAGCACGCTCATCAGTCCCTGCTGAAAAACGATGCGCAACGGCTGCTGCTGGATGGCCAGGCCGGCTTGTCCGAGGATTTGCTGACGCTCGCCGCCGCTTTCAAAAGCTGGCGCTCGCTGGCGCGCCAGCGCGAAGAGTTTGAAACCAACGCCAAGAATGTCTTGCTGGAACGCGAGCGGCTCGAATGGCAGGTCGGCGAGCTGGAAAAGCTGGCCGTCAAGCCGGGCGAGTGGGATGAGATCACCAACGAACACAGCCGGCTGTCGCACGCCGCCAGCCTGCTCGAAGGGGCGCAGGAAGCGCTCAACGTGATTTCCGAAAACGATGCTGACGACACGCCGCCGATGCTGTCGCAGCTGTCTGCGCTGAACCAGAAGATCGGCAAGCTGGTGGATGTCGACAGCAGCCTCAAGCCGGTGCTGGAAGCGCTGGAGCCGGCCCGCATCCAGCTGCAGGAAGCGGTGTATGCCTTGAATGATTACCTGAGCCGGGTCGAGCTCGATCCGGCGCGCCTGCACCAGGTGGAAGACCGCATGGAAGCTATCCACTCGGCCGGCCGCAAGTTCCGGCTGGCGCCGGACGAGCTGCCGCAGGAACTGGAGACCTTGGCCGCGCAATTGCGCCAGCTGGCGGACGCCAGCGATCTTGACGCCATGCGTGCGCAGGAAGAAAAGCTGAAAGCGGCGTATCTGGCGCTGGCGCACAAGATGTCGAAAGCGCGGACCAAGGCGGCGCAGGCTTTGGGCACGGCAGTGACGGCGGCGATGCAGGACCTGAGCATGAGCGGCGGCCGTTTCGCCGTCGCCCTGAACCCATGCGAGCCGGCCAGCTATGGCGTCGAACAAGTGGAATTCCTGGTGGCGGGCCATGCCGGCGTGGCGCCGCGGGCCTTGGCTAAAGTGGCGTCCGGCGGCGAGCTGGCGCGGATTGCGCTGGCGATTTCGGTGATCACTTCCAGCTCGACCGCCACCCCGACGCTGATTTTCGACGAAGTCGACAGCGGCATCGGCGGCGGCGTCGCCGAGGTGGTGGGACGCTTGTTGAAGCGCCTGGGGCAGGACCGCCAGGTCTTGTGCGTGACCCATTTGCCGCAAGTCGCCAGCCAGGCCAACCAGCACTTCCAGGTCAGCAAGCAGAGCCAGGGCAATAAAACGGTGTCGGCGATCGACGGTCTGGACGCCAAGAACCGGATTGAAGAAATCGCTCGCATGCTGGGCGGCCTGGAAATCACTGCCACTACCCGCAAGCACGCGCGCGAACTGCTGGCTCTCTAACCCCGTGGTCATTTTCCTGGACATCTTTGCATGGCATTTCTGAAAGAACCACCGTTTATCCATGGCAAGACTGGCAAGACCGCGGTGTTGCTGGTCAATCTCGGTACGCCGGATGCGCCCACCACCAAGGCGGTGCGGCGCTACCTGAAGCAATTCCTGTCCGATCCGCGCGTGGTGGAAATCCCGCGCGCGATCTGGTGGCTGATCCTGCATTGCCTGATCCTGCCGTTCCGCTCCAGCAAGTCGGCCCATAAATATGCGTCGATCTGGAGCAACGAGGGTTCGCCGCTGAAAGTCCATACCAGCAAGCAGGCGACGCTGTTGCGCGGCTACCTGGGCCAGCGCGGCCATCGGCTGCAGGTGGCTTACGCCATGCGCTACGGCAGTCCTGCCATAGGCGAAGTGTTGCAACAGCTGAAAGCCGAGGGGTGCGAACGGGTGCTGGTGCTGCCGGCCTATCCGCAATATTCCGCCACCACCACGGCATCGCTCTACGACGCCGTGTTTGCCCACTACGCGCAAGTGCGCGATGTGCCGGAACTGCGCTTCATCAAGCATTATCACGATCATGAAGCGTATATCCAGGCCCTGAAAGATTCGGTGCTGGCCTACTGGGCCATGCACGGCGCGCCCGACAAGCTGATCATGAGTTTCCATGGGGTGCCGAAGCGCACTTTGCTGCTGGGCGATCCCTACCACTGCGAATGCCATAAGACCGCGCGCCTGCTGGCGCAGCAACTGGGACTGGGGCCGGAGCAGTACCAGCTGACTTTCCAGTCGCGCTTTGGCAAGGCGGAATGGCTGCAGCCTTACACCGCGCCGACCTTGCAGGCTTTAGGCAAGCAAGGCGTCAAGCGGGTCGACGTCATGTGTCCGGGCTTCACCAGCGATTGCCTGGAAACGCTGGAAGAGATTGCGATAGAGGGTAAGCAGGATTTTATGCAGGCAGGCGGCAAGGAATTCCATTTCATCCCATGCCTGAACCAGGCGTCCGGCTGGATTTCAGCCATGGCGGAAATCGTCGAAGAACAACTGATCGGCTGGCCTACGCATCTGACCGAGGCGGAGCGGGAAGAGTTGAAGCAGCAGGCGGAAATGTCAAAAAAACAAGCGCTGAGCCTGGGAGCCAGCCAGTAATCCGGCGGGTTTGCGGCAGAAATTTAGGGTGCTGATGCGCCGCGGCGGCAAGGCGCAACTATAATGAGCGCCCAAACCGGGCTGGAGAAATAAAATATTATTTATTCTGCAAGCACCCGGAAGCATTGGGCTGAAGGCGGAATCTAGTACAGCGCAACCAGTTGCGAATAGCTGATCATGCCGGCGGCGAGCAAGGTGTACACGATCAGAAGTGCGGAAATCAACGGCAGTTTCACGATATTCCCCTTTTTTTGTTAGTGGGGCAGAGGGCTCTCCGGGAGGGCCCGCAGGTTGCTGACTCTTTGCCTGAGCCACACTTTCAGGATAGTCCCAATGTGGCATCGCAGCAAACCCGGTTCTGGTAAATTTTGTTTCAATTTGTTGCCGGAAACCGCGATTTTTCGGCGGCTTTGCCCGATATTGCGTGCGGCCGGCTTTTAACCCTTGAAAAAGTAAGGGCATAGCCTCATTTGGACTGCTATAGGTTAATAAGTTATTGATTGTTGGAGGTTTTTGAATGGAACACATGGAAAATCAGAACGAGCCGGGACAGACGGCGCAAACGGAAAAAAATGCTGTTGCCGATGATGCAACGGTGATTCCTGAGTCGGCGCTGGAAGTCCAGCTGTCGGAGGCGCAAGCCAAGATCGCCGAAATGCAGGACGCTTTCCTGCGCGCCAAGGCCGAATCGGAAAACATCCGCCGCCGCGCTCAGGAAGATATTGCCCGTGCACACAAATTTGCCATCGAAGGCTTTGCCGAAGCGCTGGTGCCAGTCAAGGACCACCTTGAAATGGCGCTGAAGATCGAAACGCCTTCGCTGGAGTCGCTCAAGGAAGGCGTGGAAATGACGCTCAAGCAGCTGTCGTCGGCCTTTGAAAGAAACCGTTTGCTGGAAATCTCGCCGGAAGTCGGCGAAAAGCTGGACCCGATGAAACACCAGGCGATTTCGACCGTTCCGGCAGAGCAGGACGCCAATACCGTAGTGACCGTGCTGCAAAAGGGCTACACCATTGCCGATCGTCTGTTGCGGCCGGCGCTGGTCGTCGTGGCGCAAGGAAAATAGAAAAAAACGCCAGGAGCGAGCAGTTTAGCGCTTGAAAGCGCGCTTTCGCTCCCTATATTCAGACCATCCAAACATTCATCAGATATTCAGTAAAGGACATACACCATGGGTAAAATTATCGGCATTGACTTGGGTACCACCAATTCTTGCGTTTCAGTGATTGAAAACGGTCAGCCAAAAGTGATCGAAAACTCGGAAGGCGCGCGTACCACGCCTTCCATCATCGCTTATCAAGAAGACGGCGAAATCCTGGTCGGCGCTCCTGCCAAGCGCCAGGCAGTCACCAATCCGACCAACACGCTGTACGCCACCAAGCGTCTGATCGGCCGCAAGTTCGACGAAAAAGAAGTACAGAAGGACATCGCGCTGATGCCTTACCAGATCATCAAGGCCGACAACGGCGATGCATGGGTAGGCGTGCGCGACCAGAAACTGGCGCCACCGCAAATCTCCGCGGAAGTGCTGCGCAAGATGAAGAAGACTGCTGAAGACTACCTCGGCGAAGAAGTCACCGAAGCCGTGATCACCGTGCCGGCTTACTTCAACGATGCACAGCGTCAAGCTACCAAGGACGCCGGCCGTATCGCTGGCCTCGACGTCAAGCGCATCATCAACGAGCCGACCGCGGCTGCGCTGGCTTTCGGCCTGGACAAGGCAGAAAAGGGCGACCGCAAGATTGCCGTGTATGACCTGGGCGGCGGTACTTTCGACGTCTCCATCATCGAAATCGCCGATGTCGATGGCGAAAAGCAATTCGAAGTGCTGTCCACCAACGGCGATACTTTCCTCGGCGGCGAAGACTTCGACCAGCGCATCATCGATTACATCCTGGACGAGTTCAAGAAGATCAACGGCATCGACCTGAAGAAAGATGCGATTGCCCTGCAACGCATCAAGGCCTCGGCCGAGCGCGCCAAGATCGAATTGTCGTCGTCGCAACAGACTGAAATCAACGAGCCGTACATCGCCATGGCGAACGGCGCACCGATCCACCTGAACCTGAAGATGACCCGCGCCAAGCTGGAATCGTTGGTGGAAGAGCTGATCGCCAAGACCATCGAGCCTTGCCGCATCGCCATCAAGGACGCCGGCGTCAAGGTTTCCGACATCGACGACATCATCCTGGTCGGCGGCATGACCCGTATGCCTAAGGTGCAGGAAAAGGTGAAGGAATTCTTCGGCAAGGAACCACGCAAGGACGTGAATCCGGATGAAGCTGTCGCCGTTGGCGCGGCGATCCAAGGTTCGGTCTTGTCGGGCGACCGCAAGGACTTGCTGCTGCTGGACGTGACGCCATTGTCGCTGGGTATCGAAACCATGGGCGGCGTGATGACCAAGATGATCCAGAAGAACACCACCATCCCGACCAAGTTCAGCCAGGTGTTCTCGACAGCCGACGACAATCAGCCGGCCGTGACCATCAAGGTTTTCCAAGGTGAGCGCGAGATGGCTGCCGGCAACAAGGGCCTGGGCGAATTCAATCTGGAAGGCATTCCGCCGGCATCGCGCGGCACGCCGCAGATTGAAGTCACCTTCGACATCGACGCCAACGGTATTCTGCACGTCGGCGCCAAGGACAAGGCAACCGGCAAGGAAAACAAGATCACCATCAAGGCCAACTCCGGTTTGACCGAAGAAGAGATCCAGAAGATGGTGCGCGACGCTGAAGCGAATGCGGAAGACGACAAGCGCCTGAAGGAAGCGGCGGAAGCCCGCAACCAGGGCGATGCACTGGTGCATTCGACCAAGAAATCCCTGGCGGAATACGGCGACAAGCTGGAAGCCGGCGAGAAGGAAAGCATCGAAAGCGCCATCAAGGAACTGGAAGAAGTGTTGAAGGGCAGCGACAAGGCCGCCATCGACAACAAGACAGCCGCCTTGACTACCGCAGCGCAAAAGCTGGGCGAAAAGATGTATGCCGACATGCAGGCGCAGCAAGCTGCAGCCGGTGGTGCTGAAGCTGGTGCAGGTGCCGCTGGCGCCGAAGCCAAGCCGAAGGAAGACGACGTCGTTGACGCCGATTTCAAGGAAGTGAAAGACAAGTAATTTAATTGCGGGACAGAGTTTAAGAGCCACCGTAGCGTGGCGAATTACTCTGTCCCCAACTAATCAGATCAAACGTTTAAATTGCAAAACATTTAGCCGGGTAGAGTTTATTAGCCATCAAAACATGGCGAATTACTCTGCCCGGCGTTTTCGCTTAAACAACAGGGTGCAAAAAGATGGCGAAGCGTGATTTTTACGAAATACTGGGTGTTGCGAAAAACGCTACTGATGATGACATCAAGAAGGCGTACCGCAAGCTCGCAATGAAGCACCATCCGGACCGCAATCCGGATAGCAAGGGTGCGGAAGAAAAATTCAAAGAGGCGAAAGAAGCCTACGAAATGCTGTCCGACCCGCAAAAGCGGGATGCCTATGACCGTTACGGCCATGCTGGCGTCGATCCCAACATGGGTGGCGGCGGTGGCGGCGGCGCGGGTGGTTTTGCCGATGCCTTTGGCGATATCTTCGGCGACATTTTCGGCGGCGGCGGTGGCCGCGGCGGCCGTGGCGGCGGACCGCAGGTGTATCGCGGCGCCGATTTGCGCTACAACCTGGAAATCACGCTGGAGCAGGCTGCGCATGGTTTCGACACTACCATCCGGGTACCGTCCTGGGACGAGTGCGAACCTTGCCACGGCAGCGGCGCCAAGCCCGGCACCGAGCCGATCACTTGCCCGACTTGCGGCGGCCACGGCCAGGTACGCATGCAGCAAGGCTTTTTCAGCATCCAGCAGACCTGCCCGAAATGCCACGGCAGCGGCAAGATCATTCCGGAACCATGCCCGTCATGCGCCGGCGCCGGCCGCATCAAGCGCAACAAGACGCTGGAAGTGAAAATCCCGTCCGGCATCGACGACGGCATGCGCATCCGCTCTTCCGGCAACGGCGAGCCAGGCATGAACGGCGGCCCGACCGGCGACCTGTATGTGGAAATCCACATCAAGCCGCACGCGGTATTCCAGCGCGAAGGCGACGACCTGCATTGCGAAATGCCGATCTCCTTCGCCAAGGCGGCATTGGGCGGTGAAATCGAAGTGCCGACGCTGAACGGCAAGGCGTCCTTCACGATTCCGGACGGCACCCAGTCGGGCAAGACTTTCCGCCTGCGCAGCAAGGGCATCAAGGGCGTGCGTTCCGGCTATGCCGGCGACCTGTTCTGCCACGTCGTGGTGGAAACTCCGGTCAAGCTGAGCGACCGCCAGAAAGAACTGCTGCAGGAATTCGAGCAGCTGACCAGCGAAGGCGGCGCCAAGCATAGCCCGCAGAGCAAATCCTGGAAAGACAAGGTCAAAGAATTCTTTGAGTGAGCTTGAAGAATGAGCTTAAACAAGGCTTTGATTCCCGCAAAACCGCCAGCCCGCAAGGTTGGCGGTTTTTTTTACGCCGCGGCGGTCAGCGCCGCGCACCATGTAGAGCCCGCATTAACAAATTCCTTATTGCATAATTTTGCGCCGCTCTCTATTCTGTATAGGGTAATAATAAAACGATCGTTCTTTTATTTTCGATCAATACAAACTCCATATACAAACCATAGGAGGAGACACGATGATAGTTGCTCAATTAAAGCGTGCAACGGCTTGCGCTTGCGTACTGTCCGGGCTGATGCTGGCGCAGGCGGCGTTTGCGCTGGACCTGGCCGGCGTCAAGATCGACGAAAGCGCCAAGGTCGGCAATCAGGACCTGAAGCTGAACGGCGCCGGCATACGCTACAAAGTCATTTTCAAGGTCTATACGGCAGCACTGTATCTGGCCGAGAAGAAAACCACGGTGCCGGAGGTGATGGCTGCCAGCGGCGCGCGCCGCATCGAGCTGGTGATGCTGCGCGACGTCAGCAGCGAGGATTTCAGCCGCGCCTTCATGACCGGCATCCAGAACAACGTGGACAAGGCAGACAAGGCCAAGATCATCAACCAGCTGCTGAAGTTCGGCGAACTGTTTGCCTCTATTCCGGAGCTGAAAAAGGGCGATGTGCTGACCACCGATTGGATCCCCGGCGTCGGCACGCAAATCCACTTCAACGGCAAGCCGGTGTCGGAAACGCTGCCCGACCAGGTTTTCTATAACGCCTTGCTGAAAATCTGGCTTGGCGACAAGCCGGCCGACAGCCGCCTGAAACCCTTGTTGCTGGGCCAGCCGGCATAGTGTCGTGTGATGCCTGTCGGTCGGCATCTCGCTTGTCCTTGACCCGTATCGCGTTGTTGCACGTCGTCGCCATAGGCCCGCTATGTCTCCTCGGTGCGCCTAGCGCTACGGGCCAAGGCCGGCGCGATATACCGACCGACAGGCACGACATGACACTAGGGTTTCGCCATCCGCATAGTCAGTATTGGATAAAAGCGGATGGGGCAAGCCGGTTTTCTATAAAATAAGGCCCAGGATGTCGTGCTGGTATTGTCAAAATACTACGCAGATGGAACTTTATTGAATAGAAAACTATGACAGCAAACAACAAGCAATCCCTGACCCGAGAAGATCTGTTCCAGAGAAACCGTGAGTGGGCGGCGGCAATCACCGCGCGCGACCCGGAGTTTTTTAAAGTACTGGCGTCGCAGCAGGCGCCGGAATATTTCTGGATCGGATGCTCCGACAGCAGGGTGCCGGCAAATGAATTGCTGGGCTTGTTGCCGGGTGAGTTGTTCGTCCATCGCAATATCGCCAACGTGGTGGCGCACAGCGACCTGAACTGCCTGTCGGTGCTGCAGTTCGCGGTCGATGTGCTGAAGGTCAAGCATGTGTTCGTGGTCGGCCATTACGGCTGCTCCGGCGTCCATGCGGCGCTTACCAAGCGCCGTGTTGGCCTGGCCGACAACTGGCTGCGCCATGTCGAAGATGTACAGCAGAAGCATGAGCGCTACCTGGGCGAAGCCCTGCCGGAAAGCCTGCGTCACGATCGCCTGTGCGAATTGAATTCGATGGAGCAGGTCGCCAATATCTGCCGCACCACGATTGTCCAGGACGCCTGGGACCGCGGTCAGCCGCTGACCATCCATAGCTGGGTATATAGCGTGCGCGACGGCTTGCTGCGCGATCTGGAGGTGACTGTCAGCTGCATGTCGGATCTGGCCAAGGGCATGGAGACCAGCCTCAAGCGCTACGAAGATTGAGATGTTCCGCTTGTATCGGAAATGAAAAAAGACGGCCTGGGCCGTCTTTTTTATTGCCTCAGCGGATGAGCGCTTAGATGACGATGGTTTGCGCTTCGCCTTCGGCGCGGGCGCGGATTTCACCGATGATGTTGACGGTCTCGCCGGCGGCTGTCAGTTGCGCTACTGCCGCTGCGGCGTTTTCCTTGGAGACGATCACGGTCATGCCGATGCCGCAGTTGAACACCCGGTGCATTTCAGCATCGGCCACCTGGCCGTGCTGCTGCAGCCAGGTGAACAGCGGCGGCATGGTCCAGGCATCGCTGCGCAGGACAGCGGTCAAATTGTCTTGCAGTACCCGTGGAATGTTTTCCACCAGGCCGCCGCCGGTGATGTGCACCATGCCTTTGACTTCCATCGCCTCCATCAGCGCCAGCAGCGGCTTGACGTAGATGCGGGTTGGTTCCATCAGCACGTCGGCCAGTTTGCGGCCGTGGAAGTCGCCATCCAGGTCCGGTTTGGCGACTTCGATGATCTTGCGCACCAGCGAGTAGCCGTTGGAATGCGCGCCCGACGATGCCAGGCCCAGCACGACGTCGCCCGGGATGATCTTGGTGCCGTCGATCAGCTTGGATTTTTCCACGGCGCCGACGGCAAAGCCTGCCAGGTCGTATTCGCCATCCGGATACATGCTCGGCATTTCCGCGGTTTCGCCGCCGATCAGGGCGCAGCCCGCCAGTTCGCAACCCTTGGCGATACCCTTGATGACGTCAGTAGCGCTAGGCACGTCCAGCTTGCCGCAGGCGAAATAGTCGAGGAAAAACAGCGGCTCGGCGCCTTGCACCAGGATGTCGTTGACGCTCATCGCCACCAGGTCGATGCCGACCGTGTCGTGGCGTTTCAGGTGGAAAGCCAGCTTCAGCTTGGTGCCGACGCCGTCGGTGCCGGACACCAGCACCGGCTCCTTGAATTTCTTGCTGATCTCGAACAGGGCGCCGAAACCGCCGATGCCGCCCATCACCCCCTCCCGCATGGTGCGCTTGGCGAAAGGCTTGATGGCCTCTACCAGGGCGTCGCCAGCGTCGATATCGACACCGGCGTCACGGTAAGAGAGTGGCACGTTGGAAACGTTTGAAGTGGAAGTCATGATGTGATTGGCGGCAGAGGCGGTAAAATAGAGGAATTCGGCCACGCATCTGGTATACATCACTGTATATAAGATGAAATGCGCGGTAAAAGCGGTATTTTATCAAACCGATCCACCAAACTCTCGATTCCATGCCATTTTCTTTTACAGACGAACAAAAACAAACTGCGTTGTGGCTGGGAATTGCGCTGCTGCTGGTGGCGCTGATGGTGGCTCTGGGGCCGATCCTGACTCCTTTCATCGCCTCCGCCATCCTGGCCTACGCCTTGAATCCGGGCGTGGACTGGCTGTCGCGCCGGCGCATCGGCAAGTTTCCCTTCCCGCGCGCGCTGGCGGTGCTGGTGGTGATACTGCTGCTGGTGTTCGCGATCCTCGCCGTGATCCTGATCGTGATCCCGGTATTGCGCAAGGAGTTGCCTTTATTGCAAAACCAGATTCCGGCGTTCCTGACCAAGCTGGATGGCGTGATCGGCCCGCATTTGCAGGACTTCGGCATCAATGTGCGGCTCGACGGCACCGGCATCAAGGAGATGCTGACCAAACAGCTGTCTACCAGCGGCGATGAAATCTGGAGCTCGGTGCTGGCATCGGTCAAGGTCGGCGGCACTGCGGTGCTGGGCTGGCTTACCACTATCCTGCTGGTGCCGGTAGTGTTGTTTTACCTGTTGCAAGACTGGCATTCCATCGTCGACCGGGTCGGCAAGCTGGTGCCGCGCCGCTGGCAAGGCAAGACCGGCAGCATGACGCAAGAGGTCGACAGCCTGCTGGCGCAATATTTGCGCGGGCAATTGCTGGTAATGTTGGTTCTGGCGATTTATTATTCGACCGGGCTGGCGATCGCCGGTTTTGATGTGGCATTGCCGGTTGGCATTATCACCGGCTTGCTGGTATTTATTCCTTACGTCGGCTTCGGTCTGGGACTGGTACTGGCGCTGATTGCGGCCATGCTGCAATTCGACGGCCTGCATGGCTTGATCGCCGTCGCCATCGTGTACGGCATCGGCCAGGTGCTGGAGAGTTTCATCCTGACGCCGCGCCTGGTCGGCGAACGCATAGGCTTGCACCCGCTGGTAGTGATTTTTGCCTTGATGGCCTTCGGCCAGCTGTTCGGCTTTGTCGGCATCCTGCTGGCGCTGCCCTGTTCAGCGGTGATGTCGGTGGTGGTCAAGCACGTCAAGGCTCATTACCTCAACAGCAGTTTTTATCAACATTGAGAAATTAAATAAATTAAAGCGGGCTCGAAAATCGCACAGCAGGTTTGTCGAACCACCTTAAGTAATAATGAAGAAACAAGCATGAGGCAGTTAACGCTGGACATCACTGCGGAAGAACCGCAGACCCTGGCCACTTTCGTGGTCGGGCAAAACCAAGAAGCTTTACAGTTCTTGCAGCGTCTGGTCGCGCCTAGCGCGGCATACCTCACCGCGCCGGGCGACCGCTTTGTCTACCTGTGGGGCGGCGCCGGCGCCGGCAAAAGCCATGTGCTGCGCGCCCTCGCCAGCAGCACCGGCGCGCGCCTGATCCGCGGCAGCCAGTATAACGGCGACGTTTTCAACTTTTCGCCGGATGTGCCCGGCTACCTGATCGACGATTGCGACAAGCTGTCGGCCGGCGACCAGATCGAAGCCTTCGCCCTGTTCAACCAGATCCGCGAGCATGGCGGCTGGCTGGTCACCAGCGGCCAGCTGCCGCCGTCCGAACTGAGCGTGCGCGAAGATTTCCGCACCCGCCTGGGCTGGGGCCTGATCTACCAGCTGCACGGCCTCAGCGACGAAGAAAAAATCGCCGCCCTGACGCACGCCGCGCAAGTCCGCGGCCTGCACTTGTCGAGCGGCGTGTTACCCTATCTCATTACGCATTTCCGGCGCGATATGCGGTCCCTGACAGCCATGCTGAACGAACTGGACCGCTTTTCGCTGGAGACGCAACGTCCCATTACGCTGCCTTTGCTGCGCAGCTTGTTGCAACTCGAATCCGAAGATAAACACACACTATGAACCTGGCCTTATTCGACCTTGACCATACGCTGCTGCCCGTCGACTCCGACTATGAATGGGGGCAGTTCCTGGCGCGCATCGGCGCAGTCGATCCTGATGCTTTTGAAAAAAGCAACGCCGAGTGGTTCGCCCAGTACCAGGCCGGCACGCTGGACCCGGTCAAATACCTGGAATTCGCTTTCGGCACCTTGTCCAAGTTCCCGCGCAAGCAGCTCGATGCCTGGCACCAGCAGTTCATGCAGGAAGTGATCCTGCCGACCATTACTCCGGCGGCCCGTGCGCTGCTGCAGAAGCACCTGGATGCCGGCGACCTGGTGGCGATCGTCACCGCCACCAACAGCTTCGTCACCGAGCCGATCGCCAAGGCCCTCGGCGTCGATTTCCTGATCGCTTCGGATCCGGAAACCACGGACGACGGCGAGATTACCGGCCGGCTGGCGGATACGCCGACCTACGGCCCCGGCAAAGTGATCCACACCCACGCCTGGCTGGCGACCATGGACATGACGCTGGCCAGTTTCCCGCGCAGTTATTTCTATAGCGATTCGCACAACGACCTGCCCTTGATGAAGCTGGTGACCGACCCGGTCGCCACCAATCCCAATGCCCTGTTGAAAGCCCACGCAAGTGAGCACGGCTGGCCCATCCTGAATTTATTCGACGCGCAATGATCAAGAAGCTGATTCGCTCCATCCTTGGGAAAAAGAAAAAAGATCCCACCCAACCGTTGATACTCGGCCCGAAAGAGCATGGCATCAATCCGCAACTGGTGTCGCCCAACGCGGTCAGGGTCACCAAGACGCTGCAGGATAACGGCTACAAGGCCTTCATCGTCGGCGGCGCCGTGCGCGATCTGCTGCTCGGCATCGCGCCGAAGGATTTCGACGTCGCAACCGACGCGACGCCCGACGAGGTGCAGCGGCTC
>NZ_DATMRB010000152.1:0-8172 GCF_035566555.1 Collimonas sp. | reverse complement strand
GCGCGCGGATCACGCGCCGGATTGGAAGCTGAGTTACCCCTGGCGATCGACCCGTTGATCCCCACGCAGCCGCTTATCGCAAGTCTGCATGCCTTGCGCGAGACCTACGCTGACATCCCCGTGACTTTCCGGACGGAAGGTCTAGGGAGCGCCGAACGCCGGCTGCGAGACGGGAGCGCCACGCTGGGCCTGTGTCTCTTGCTGCCATCTGTTCCTGACGACCTGATGGCGTATCCATTGATGGACCTCCAATTACTACCCGTCGCGGTTCCCGAGCATCCTTTGGCCAGGATCGACCGACCGCTTGAAACGGCAGACTTTGCAGCGCATGTCCAGCTGGTTTTATCTGATCCAATCGCTCAAGATGGGCCGAATTATGGTGTCGTCGGCCAGAGGCTATGGCGCTTCGTCGACAATGGAAGACGGCTTGATTTTCTTTTGGCGGGGCTCGGCTGGTGCAAGATGCCGAAACACATCGTAGAGCCGATGTTGAAAGACGGAAGATTAATGCTTCTGGAAACCCAAGATCAAAAAATCGTGCCCAGCACACGTCTACTAATATATGCGGCTCATATTCGTGACAAACCTCTTGGGCCGGTTGGAACCTGGCTTTTGAACGACTTGCGTCAGCGACTCTTTATTAGTTGACCTGCTACATATGCCATGTTCCGCCCTGTCAGAGATCAGCTCACCGTCAAAATATGTACTCTGCGTCAGATTTCAGAAGTTAATCTGACCGCCAGCTCCTGGCCGTTTTGAGCCGGTTGCAACAGGTTGATTTCGACCAAAACGGCCTGTGCTATGTAAAAACGGACATTCAACGCTGAGTTGACCGGCACCGAATTGTGTCAGTGTCGAACGACAAGTCAGCCAATTTCACGGTCCCCAATAATTGAATTTGTATGTAACACCTGCTGGAACTGTAAAGCCAATCTCGCCACCGCACATAATAACGTGCTTACTTGGCGCAATCTCTCGTGGTCGACTAATCGGCTTTTCCCAATCTTTTCCATCAACGGTGAGCGGCCCGCAGTTACCGCCGCTGTCATCTATTACAGCGAGATAGGTTTTTCCATCTGCAGACTTGGAAAATTTACCCCGCAAATCGCCATCCTCACAGCCCATGCAAATTAGGGAAAGTAGCAAAACGGATATGTAGACAGGCTTCAAATTGTTTTTTTCGTGAGAGTGGCAAACATGTTTTATATAAAAATATTTGCCAATTTAGGCGACTCCCTTCGAACATCTGGTGTTGCCGATTACAGACGTCAAGAGTCTAATCCTCAGGCAAGTCGTTAAGCTGCTCCTGAACGATTGAAAAAATATCTTCTGCCCGCAGTTCTATTTCTTCAAAGTTGCGGCATGAAATATCGAGAGTTACATCTTTCAGGCAAATCAGGTAATGTTTTTTGTCTTCAAACATAGAATCGGAATGCCGTGGATGAACCCGGTTAGCAGTCTTCTGCTCCAAAATCCAAGGGGAATTCTCAACCGAGTACATACCGTACAGAAAACGCCCATAACGCGCTAACGGGTGCGCACCGCGAGCCTCGTCGTTAGGTGCTCCATATTTGAAGGTTGCAAAAGGAAACTTCAGTGCAAGAACTTTTCCGCTTTCTTTCCCAAGTAATAAATATAGACAGCTCTGTGTTGCCAGAACGGAGTCTTCATATTGGAAGCGATAGCGTCTTCTAAGCTCAATTTCAGTAACCACCGGAGAATTTTCCGGCTGAGTGATGGGCGCTGGCAGTTCCGCCGATTGATTTCTCTTGAATAGTCCGAACATTGTATTTTTCTTATTTGATTCTAGTAGCATTCGAGCGGCACTGCCTCAGGCATACCGGCAACGACTTCTCCTGGCCGGAAGCGGCCTTTCAACTCAGCTACAAGCTACTCACAACCGTTTCCCGAGGCGGTCCAATAGCTAGTCACATCCGCATTGCCTGCTTTCACACCAAGAAAATTCTGACAGGAGTAGCCAGTTGATCGAAGGTGGATAGAAAATTTTTGGTAGAAAGTAGCTCTTCGATCAAACTTTCGGCTCATCCGTCGCGAACAACTCCAACTCCCGCGCAAACCAGAAACAAGCGTAGGAAATCAATGCGGCGCCGATGGCCAATACATAAGCCAGCCGCTTGCCATGCCAAAGACTGGCCAGCCACTGATTGAAACTGCCGATCAGCCTGCCCGAGGTGCCGCCATACATTTCCATGTCGCGCACATAAGCCTTCGATTCACCGGTGGCATAGGAGACGCCATCCACCACCTGATATCCGAGCCCGTGGTTGCCGCCGTCGGCGGCGAAATAATAGACCAGGCAGGCGCCCAGCAATCCAATTACCAGGACAATCACGCTTGCCCGGTAGAGATGGCGCTGCAGTTTCTGGTTCTTGCTATTCATGACTTCCACACCAATCTGCCAAAACGTTCTAGTTTATCTTGGTACTACGAAATGGAAACGCCTGCTGCCGGATAAAACCATCTGGCATGTAATCTCCCACCACGCCATATTTCTCCGGAAAAGCCTTCTTGGCCTTGACCGCTGTGCCGAGGAAATAATCGATGAAGGCGAAGTGCGCCGCATAGTTCTTGTCGATCGCCTCGTCTTCGGAGGAATGATGCCAGTGATGGAAATCCGGGGTGACGAAAATGTAGCGCAGCGGTCCCCACGGCAGGTGCACGTTGGAGTGGTTGAACACGGCCTGGAAGCCGACGATGATGATGTAGGCGTTGACCACCGATTTGTCGAAGCCGAGCACGAACAGCGGACCCAGCACCAGCACGCGGGTGCAGATCAGTTCCAGGATGTGCTGGCGCGAGCCGGCCAGCCAGTCCATGGTCTTGACGCTGTGGTGCACCGAATGGAAGCGCCACAGGAATGGCACCTCGTGATAGGCGCGGTGGGCGCCGTATTCCATCAGGTCGGCCACCAGCATGCACAGCAGCAGCTGCGGGATGAAGCTGATGGCGGCCACGGTGTTCTGGAAATCGGCGTGCACCATCCAGCCGAACACGCGGTGGATCATGACGTTGACCACCAGCAGCGCCAGGCCGATGATGAAATGGTTGACCGCGAAATGCACCAGGTCGGTCTGCCATTCGAAACGGAAGATGGCTTGCTTGCGATACAGCGGGAACATCTTTTCGATCAGGACGAAGATCAGGGTCGAGCCGAGCAGGTCGATGATGAACCAGTCGAGGCCGATATAGGGTGTGTGATCGGGAAACTCGCCGACGGCGACCTTGGAGCCGCCCCAGGCCACCGCTGCCAGCACCATCAGCAGCGCCGAAAAATTCAGCGAGCGCTGGCGGCCGAACAGGATGTTGGCCAGCGACAGCACACCGGCGATCAGCAAGGCGCCGAACAGGATCTGGCGCATCAGGCTGACTGAGTACACATGGCGCAGCTCGGGCGTGGTCAGGTATTGCGGGTAATGGAAAGCCAGCACGCCGAGCAGGCTGAGGAACCCCAGGCTGAGCGCGATCACGCTGGTGATGAGGCCAGTGCCGGGTTGCAGCTCGCCGCTCTGCTGCAGGATGCTGGCGGTGTCTTCCACCATGGCGGTGGTCAGGTGGCCAATCTTGGAAGACTTGGCACGCGCCACGGGGTTCGACGTCGGGTCCTGGTCAGGCATGTGCGTCTCGATATGGGATTTGAAAGAAGATGCAGTATAGCAATGGCCCTGGGCTTGCTAGTTGCTAATTTGCAACGACTGGGATAAATATCGCGCCGGCTGCCGGCTCATGAGGAGAAGCGGACCGGCGCACTCACATGAGCGGCCGATCCGGTGGCTGGCGATCAGCCCGGTACTTTGCCTTCCACGCCTTGCACGTAGAACTTGATGCCATGCAGGAAGCCATCGTCGGCGACAGCATCCTTGGCGACCTGCTCCTTGCCGGTGTTGTCGACAATAGGGCCTTTCCAGATCGGCGCGCTGCCGTCGACAATGCCTTTCTTGCGTTCCGCGACCAATGTTTTGACGTCAGCCGGCAGGTCGGCATTGAAGGCGCCGAGGTCGATGCCGTCTTCTTTCAGGCCGATCCAGCTGGTGCTGGTTTTCCAGCTGCCGTCCAGCACCGCGCCGACGCGCTGGGTGTAGTACACGCCCCAGTTGATCATCGATGCCGCCTGGTGCGCTTTCGGGCCGAAGCTGGTCATGTCGCTATCCCAGCCGAAGGCGGACACGCCCTTTTCCTGAGCGGTCTGGACCACGGCGGCGGAATCGGTGTTCTGCATCAGGACGTCGACGCCCTGGCCGATCAGCGTGGTGGCAGCTTCGCGTTCCTTGCCCGGATCGAACCACTTGTTGACCCACACCACGCGGGTAGTGGCTTTCGGATTGACCGAGCGAGCGCCAAGGGTGAAGGCGTCGATGTTGCGGATCACTTCAGGAATCGGCACTGAAGCGACCACGCCCAGCTTGCCCGACTTGCTGATCTTGCCTGCCACCACGCCGGCCAGGTAAGCGCCTTCATAGGTGCGGACATCGTATTGCGCCAGGTTGTCGGCAGTCTTGAAACCAGTCGCGTGTTCGAATTTGACGTCAGGGAATTCCTTGGCCACCTTCAGCATCGCTTCCATGTAGCCGAAGCTGGTGCCGAAGATCAGCTTGTTGCCGTCCACCGCCAGCTGGCGGAACACGCGCTCTGCATCGGCGGCCGATTCCGGCACGTTTTCCACAAACGTGGTTTTTACCTTGTCGCCGAATTTTTCGTCGACTGCCTTGCGGCCCTTGTCGTGGGCAAAGGTCCAGCCGGCGTCGCCGACCGGGCCGATATACACGAACGCCACTTTCAGCGGATCGGCCTTGGCCGGGGCCGGCGCGGAGGCCGGTGGAGCAGCCGGCGACGCCGCCTCTTCTTTCTTGCCGCAGCCCATGAGCGTGGCGGCAGTCAGTGCTGCCAGCATGGCCAGCGATGCCCTGCGTGATATTTTCATTGCTTATCTCCCTCTGTGTTGATGGTTGGTCGGCCTGCTATCTATTGATACTTTCTTAAATCATGACAAATCATGCTTATCCATCGCTCTCGTAGGGTGGGCACCTGTGCCCACGCGGATGGGCGGGGCACGAGAGCCTAGGACACAAGAGTCCGTTATACGAGTGTCTGTGACACAGCGTGGGCACGGAGTGCCCACGCTGTGTCACAGACAGGACAATCGCTTGTCCTGTTTATGCTGCTTCAGCTGGCATCCGGCTTGAACGGCTTGCCCAGCGAAGCTGGCATGTTGAGCCGGATCCAGTCGGGGTTGCGCGAGATCAGCGCCAGCACCACGATGGTCGCCACGTACGGCGCCATCGACAGCACCTGCGATGGAATATTCACTCCCATGCCCTGCAGGTAAAACTGCAAGATGGTGACGCCGCCGAACAGCAAGGCGCCGAGCAGCACCCGCAGCGGCCGCCAGGTGGCGAAGGCGGTCAGCGCCAGCGCGATCCAGCCGCGCCCGGACACCAGGCCCTCGACCCACATCGGCGTATACACCAACGATAAATAAGCGCCGGCCAGGCCGCAGCAGGCGCCGCCGAACAGCAAGGCGGCGAAGCGTATCCAGCGCACCGGATAACCCAGCGCATGGGCCGATTCCGGCGATTCACCGATGGCGCGCAAGACCAGGCCGGCGCGGGTGCGATAGATGAACCAGGCAATGGCGCCGCACAGCAGCAGCGCCAGATAGCTCATCCAGTGCTGCTGGAACAAGGCCGGGCCGAAGAAGGGAATATCCTTGAGCACGGGGATGCCCATGGTTTGCGCCGGCAGGCCGAGGCCGACCAGGCTCTGACCGAGGAAAGCCGACAGTCCGGCGCCGAAGATCGAGAGGGCCAGGCCGGTGGCCACCTGGTTGGTGGCCAGCACCAGCGCCAGCCAGGAAAACAGCGCCGCCATGAGGACGCCGCTGAGGGCGCCGGCAAGGAAGCCGAGCATCGGACTATGCGTGCTGTAGCCGACCGCGAAGCCGGCAATCGCGGCTACCAGCATCATGCCCTCTGCACCGAGGTTGAGGACGCCGGCGCGTTCGTTGATCAGCAAGCCGAGCGCCGCCAGCAGCAGCGGCGTGCCGGCGTTAATCGATGCCGCAATCAGTGAGGCCAGTTGTTCCATCTCAGATCCTCACTTTCCGGCGCAGGCGGTAATTGATCAAGGTGTCGCTGGCCAGCAGCAGGAACAGCAGCATGCCCTGGAACACGCCGGTGATGGCCGACGGCAGGCCCAGCCGCGATTGCGCCAGCTCGCCGCCCAGGTAGAGCAGCGACATCACCAGTCCGCCCAGCACCGCGCCAACCGGATGCAAACGGCCGATGAAGGCGACGATGATGGCGGCGAAACCATAGCCCGGCGAGACCGACGGCAGCAGCTGCCCGATCGGCCCGGCGATTTCAAAGGCGCCGGCCAGTCCGGCAAAGCCGCCGGAAATCAGCAGCGAGACCCACAGCGCGCTGCGGCTGGAAAAACCGGCATAGCGCGCCGCATGGGGAGCGACGCCGCCGACCATCAGCGAAAAGCCGCGGAAGCTACGCGTCATGAATACGGTCATCAACACGGCCAGCACCAGCGTCACGGCAAAGCCGATATGCAGACGCGTGCCGCTCAACAGCATCGGCAGCATGAATTCACTGGAAAACACCTTCGATTGCGGAAAATTCATGCCGTTGGGATCCTTCAGCGGGCCGTTCACCGCATACATCAGCAGCAGCTGGGCGACATAGGTCAGCATCAGCGACACCAGGATTTCATTGGCGTTGAAACGGTCGCGCAGCAGCGCCGTAATGCTGGCCCAGAAAGCGCCGCCGACGATGCCGGCGAGGACCATCAGCAGCAGCCCGAGGCCACCCGGAATCGCATGGTTAGGCACATCGAGGAACACCAGCATGGCGCCGGAAAACAGCGCGCCGACGGTGAACTGGCCTTCCGCGCCGATGTTCCAGATATTCGCGCGGAAGCACACTGCCAAGCCCAGCGCGCACAGTATCAGCGGCACCGATTTCAGCAGCAGTTCGCTGATGGCGCGCTTGCCGTTGAAGGGATCGATCAGGAATACTTTCAGGCCGGCGAGCGGATCCTTGCCCAGCGCAATGAACAAGAGCGCACCCAGCAGCATGGTCAGCACGATAGCGATCAGCGGCGACCAGTAGGTCATGGCGCGCGAGGGCGTGCCGCGCAGTTCCAGCTTCCATGGCCACAGATTACGCATGGACAGCCTCCGCAGCATCCTGCCAGAGGCCGCTCATCCACAAGCCGACCTGCTCGCGCGTGGCTTGTTCGATGGCGATGGCGGGCGACAGCCGGCCCTTGGCGATCACGTGCAGGCGGTCGCACAGGGCGAACAGCTCGTCCAGTTCTTCGGAAATGATCAGCACTGCGCAGCCTTCCTGTTTCAAAGCAAGGATTTCGGCATGGATCTGGGCGGCGGCGCCGACGTCCACGCCCCAGGTCGGCTGGGCGACGATGAAAACGCTCGGCTTGCGCTCCAGCTCGCGGCCGACGATGAATTTCTGCAGGTTGCCGCCAGACAGGCTCTTGGCCAGCGCTCCCGGGCCGCTGGCCTTGACCTTGAAGCGTTCGATAATGGAGGCAGCGCTCTTGCGCGCATAGGCAAAATCGATCATGCCGCGTTTGACGTAGGGCGCTTTCTGGTGCGACAGCAGCATATTGGCGGCCAGGTCCAGGGTCGGCACGGCGCCGCGTCCCAACCGCTCTTCCGGCACCAGCCCAAGTCCCAGCGCACGGCGCGGATTGGGCGCCAGCTGCCCGGCGGCGCGGCCGACCAGCATCACCATGTTCGGCGCGGCACGGCGGTCTTCGCCGGACAGCGCCGCCAGCAATTCTTGCTGGCCGTTGCCGGAAACGCCGGCGATGCCGACGATTTCACCGGCGCGCACTTCGCATTCGATATCCTTGAGTTCGGTGGCGAACAGGTGCGCCTTCGGCAGGCACAGGCGGTTGAGGTGCAGCTTGCGTTCGCTGCGCATGGAATCCGGATTGCGCTCACGCTGCAAGCGCACCAGCTCGTCGCCGATCATCATGCGCGACAGGCCGGCGCTGGTTTCCTGGCGCGGATCGCACATGCCTGTAACCCTGCCGCCACGCATCACGGTGGCGCTATGGCAGAGCGCGCGGATTTCATCCAGCTTGTGGCTGATGTAAAGGATGCTGCATCCTTCGGCGGCCAGC
>NZ_DATMRB010000151.1:0-22562 GCF_035566555.1 Collimonas sp. | reverse complement strand
TACCAAAATAAACACAAAAACTTATTCACTACTTTGTGATGGCGAGCAATGGCGAGTGTCGCCTGGACTGCTGCGAAAAATCATCGATCTCTAAGAACGAACTCCAGCAAAGTCAACAACGCTACTAGCGTCACGCTTACCGAAGAACCGCCTGAACAAATTCGTCTCCGAAGAGGCAAATGCTTGGTTCCCAAGGATGGCCAAAAGTACCGCTACACATATCCTTTGCCAATAGAATCGCATAGTCACCGTCCGGAAAACCGTTGACCCAACTACTTTTGGCAGTGCTTCTGTTTATGGCGTAGCACTCATGCTGCCAATCGAGATAGTAGATTTCGTTGGAAAGAGAGTCGGTTACCTCAAATGCATCGAAGATTGACGTTTTGAGCTCGCCGAGCATTTCATCGTTGACGTTGGCAGCGAAACCGAAAGTGATTGACCGCAGCGGTTCAGATATAGCTGGAAATGGGCCGTTGACCGAAGGTCGAAAGTTAAACCGCTCATAAAAAATGTCCCATATCTTCTGATATTCCGAATTTTCGAGTATGCGCATGATGACTGTCTAACGTGTGAACGCTTGAATCGCTATAAGTTTAGAAAACGCTTTCGAGCGGCGGGTTTTGGCCGATATCGCCCAACGTCTTCAACATTTACAAACTCAGTAAAACCGCAAAAAATTAATCCTTACTTGATTCGGTTTTTGTGCGTAATTTCTTTCAGATTGCTCATCAACGCCTCGCTTTTTTTCTCGTTTGATTTGGCAATTAACTTCCTCACACCGTGGAGAAACATACAAGCGCCGATAACGACAAACGCTGAAGCTTCCAGTTGGCGCCAGGAAAGTGGTTCAGTGTGAACGAAAAGATATGCCCCAATCAAA
Source organism: Collimonas sp. (assembly GCF_035566555.1). Classification (GTDB taxonomy): domain Bacteria; phylum Pseudomonadota; class Gammaproteobacteria; order Burkholderiales; family Burkholderiaceae_D; genus Collimonas. Next base: position 21,682 of record NZ_DATMRB010000151.1, on the reverse strand, counting down.
GCCATGAGCGGACCAAGTAACCACGTTGGCAACATTTCCCAAGGTAGAAATCCTAATCCCATTATTCCCTCCAATCCCAATCGGATATGAAATCAATTAAAAAAATATGGTATTGCGAACGACTACTTCAGAGACCGCTTCTGGCCGATTTGCGCCAATCGTTATAAAAATGAGAGGACACTCATAAGCGGCCATCTAGATTGCTAAAACCCGCAGCGATATTCGGGCCTAGGGTGCCGAATCAGACTTCGGAGTAAACGAAATACCCTCCAAAATATTCATGACTGCGTCCCTGACATCGCTGCTTTCTGAGGCCACGGAGAACGTCCAGTTATCCATCATAATCTGCACCGGGAATTTGTCTATTATCAAATCCGCGGCATACCCGTCCAAGATATCGACGATATTGGGTGTCGGGAGCGAAAACGCAGTACAGAGTGAGGAAACAACCACTAGAAAGTCATCGGTTTCATATGGGAATATGTCGACCGATGGCCATTTATTACCGACCCATTGTGATTTGGTGAAAGTCATTCGACTCCTTAGTTACACCTAATGTGCCAATAGCTACAGATTCGCAGATGCTCCGACGGTCCGGTATTGGCCGAATTGGGCCGGTTACGTACCCAAAAATCTAGGCCGTTCCTACATTTTGGTACGACTACACGACACAATCGCATCTAAAAGATGTCGATACCAATATGAATCAATTGTGTCTTTGTCGTTAACAGATTTCTTTAATGCGTTCAGGCGATCCAAAAGCAGCGGACTCGCCATTCGTTCCGCAGCATCCAGTTCAAAGACTCGGCAGTCAGTGTCCAACAATTCGAGCAGGACTGAGACGACTCGCTCATCCTTGCGAATTGCCAGGCCGACCACCGCCTCACCTCTGACATCTTCATCGCGGTCCTGTAAATTGCGCCATAGTAGGTCCCGTATATTGGGATTATCTGCTCGATGCATTGAGCCGATGCTAAAGGTCGCCCAATTGCGAACGTCATCAGAGATGTCTGTCGCAAGCCTTAATAGTGCATCAATTGATTCGACCTCGATGTAGCTGCCTAACGTAATGGCTACTTGGAGACGTATCTGTTGATCTGGGTGACTTGCAAATCTAACGAGATTCGGCAATGCCGACTGATGCGGCCTGTGGGCAAATCCAGAAATTGCGGCACGTACAACTTCAACGCAGTCATCCCGCAAACCAGCTAACAATATCGCTTGCGTTTCCCGCAACGCATACTCCGCGCTTCCCATTGTCCCCCATTTTTTTTGACTTCTGCGAAGCTGTGATGCGATATACAAACCCAGAGCTCGTTTTCTCCAATTCCGACACTTTGCAAACCTCCGGGCAATAGCGAGAGATTCAGATGATCCACGCATCTGCAACTCTGCGATTGCCTGCCAACTCTTGTCACTATTCCAGTCTTGAAGTGCGATACCGACGAGGCTTTTGAGACTATGCATCATTGGATTACCAATATTCATTCTGGTCGATTTCTTCCTACGTTCTATGCGTATTTTGAACGGCAGCTTCTGGCCGAGAACCGCCGGTCAAAGCCGCGAATTCATAGAAATAGATATCCCGCGCCTGACAACACTGACACAAATGCCGGGCAATCAGCTACCCAATCCCTTCTGCACCTGCCACGACAATGGCAATGTGAACAGCAGGATCGCCGCCAGCGTTATCACGGCAACGGGAACGCCAGCGACGTCGCCCAGCCGGCCAAACAGCACCGGCGATAGCGCCCCGCCGCCGATGGTGCCGGTATAGAACAGGGCGAAAGTCTGCTCGCGCTTGCCCGGGCTGGCCAGTTCCGGCACCACGCCGTACAGCACCGAAGACGTGCCGTTCAAGGCTAGTCCCAGCAGCGGCAGCATTGCCATCGTTCCGGTCAGCGGCAGCCACACCGCCAGCAAGATCAACAGCGACGTGGCGGATTCCGTCAGCCACACTGTTTTCATCATGCCGATGCGCGCTCCCAGGTAACCGCATAACAGCTTGCCGAAGGCGCCGCCGACAAACAATAGCGACAAGGCCAAGCCGATGCCGGCTGTGCCGGCGCCTTTGCTTTTCAAGAGGAATGGCAAGAAGGTCAAAAATCCCATCCGCACCGCGCTGTCCAGGGTGCCGGTCAGCAGCAGCGCACGCAGCCCGCTGGCCGAGCCGGTGCCGGCGATGGTCTTGGCGGCTTTTCTTTTAGCGGATGCCGGATCGCTCCGGACCGGAATCAGGTACCACAGCAGGCCGGCCGCGGCCAGGCCTAGCAGCCCCATCAGCGTCACGCTGGTCTGCCAGCTCATGACCAGCAGCGACAGACCCACCAGCCCGGGTATCAGCGTCTTGCCGATGTCGCCGGCAAAGTTGTACTGCGCCAGCGCTTCTTTGACCCCGCCGCCTGCTTCATACGTATCGGTGACGATGGAGGACGCCAATGGATGCTGGGTGCTGGCGCCCAACCCGCCCAGCAGCAGTGCGATCAGCAGCACCGTCAGGCCGCCCGCCTGGCCGGCGATGAGGTAGGCAACGCCGGCCAGCGCCGTCCCTCCCACCAGCATGCGCTCCCGTCCCCAGCGTTTGGCCAGCCTGCTGGCCAGTAGCTGGAAGCCGGCCATCATGCCGGAATAGGAGCCGCGCAACAGCCCTACCAGGGCGTAGCTGATGGAAAATTGCGTCTGCCAGATTGGCAAGAGCACATAGATGAGGTCGGTCAGGCCGTCATGTACGGCGTGAGCGCTGCAGGCGGCTATCAGGGAACGGCGGCGGACCGACATGTCGCTGGAGTCCAGATCACGGGAATTTGATGCGATTTTCAGATCGTTCATTGTTCTGAGTGGCGGGAATCAAAATGCGGTTAAAACGCGATTACCCGCATCATACAGTTCCCCGTGCTGCCCTGCCCGGCCCTGCGATGAGTCCATGCTTTTCGGTTATGATCATTCCCCTTTCCGCTCCTGAGCATCAGGAATGCTCGAGAGCTGGGGTCTAGCCGAGCATGGCGCCGGCGCATGGGCAACGCGCGGCGAGCATGATTTTTCAACATCAAGGAACGATTATGTCTGGATATCTGCAAGAACCTGAAAGCGCCGTGCGCAGCAAAGCGGTCACCGTGCCGGCGCTGCTGGCCATGCGCGCTGCCGGTGAAAAAATTGCAACGCTGACCTGCTACGACGCGAGTTTTGCGTCGCTGATGGACCATTGCGGCGTTGATTTACTGCTGGTGGGAGACTCGCTCGGCAATGTCTTGCAAGGGCACGGCACGACCTTGCCGGTGACGATCGCGGATATTGCCTATCACACGGCATGCGTCGCGCGCGGCAACCGGACTGCGTTGCTAGCCGCGGACATGCCATTCGGCAGCTACGCCACGCCGCAGTCGGCATTCGACAATGCGGTGAAACTGATGCAGGCAGGCGCGCAGATAGTCAAGCTTGAAGGCGGCGCCTGGCTGGCCGATACCGTGCAATTCCTCACCGAACGCGGCGTGCCGGTATTCGCCCATCTTGGCCTGACGCCGCAAGCGGTGCATCAGCTGGGCGGCTTCAAGGTGCAGGGAAAAACCGCCGAAAGCGCTGAGCAGCTGAAAGCCGACGCCATGGCGCTGCAGGCAGCCGGCGCAACGATGCTCCTGCTTGAGGCGATTCCGAGCGCACTAGGCAAGGAAGTGACGGAGATGCTGGCGATTCCTACCATCGGCATTGGCGCCGGCCCGGATTGTTCGGGGCAGGTGCTGGTGATGCACGACATGCTGGACGTCTTCCCTGGCAAGAAGGCGCGCTTCGTGCGCAACTTCATGGCAGGACAGCCGAGCATCGAAGGCGCGGTGCGCGCCTATATCAAGGCAGTCAGAGACAAGTCCTTCCCTGCTCCGGAACATTGCTTTTAGACGCTCAGTCACATCGCCAGCTGCTCACATGCGCTGGTCAAGGACAATTTTTCAGCCAGTTGCTGACGCGCTTCGTGCACCGCCTGCGCCACCGCTTCCGAGCCGAAAACCAGCCCTTGCAGCGGAAAAAAATGCACATCGCTAATGCCGATCGAGGCCAGCGCATAGCGCAGATACGGCGTCAGGAAGTCGGCCTGTTTCGCTCGTTCGCCTGCAAAGAATCCGCCGGAGCTGACCAGGATGAAGGTCGGGCGATCCTTGATCAGGCCGACCTTGCCTTGCGGCGTCGCCTGGAAACTGCGGCTGATGCGTATCACATGATCGAGCCACAGCTTGAGCGCCGCCGGTATGGTGAAGTTGTGCATGGGCGTCACGATGAACAGCATATCGTGCTGCTCCAGCTCAACGATCAGGCGTTCCGACCAGTCGAATTCTTGCGCATCGGGAGCCGCTTGCGAAGTAATGGCCATGGCATAGTCGCGGCCGATGGGCGGCAGCGGCGACTGCACCAGGTCTCGTTCGGTGATCTGCGGATTGTCTATGCCTGATGCGGCAATCGTTTCCCGCGCGAGGCGGTAACCATGGCTGGCGTCGCTGTGCGGGCCGCTGTTCAATAGCAAAATGCGTGTCATGTGCTTGCTTCCTGTATCAATGGTTCGACGAAATGCATGCCTCTTGCAAGCAGCCCCTGGCGGAAATAAAAGCGTTGCGCCAATGCCATATGCAAGCCGGTATCCAGCACAAAATGCCTGCAGTCAAGGGTCATGGCTTGTTGGCGCGCGGCTTGCAACAGCCGCGCGCCCAAGCCGGAACGGTGCAGCGATGCGCTGACCACCAGGTCATCGACGTAGACGAAACGGCCGTACAGCAAATTGTCTTGCAGCCGGTAGCCAGCCAGGCCGACGATGACGCCATCGCGCCATGCCGCCAGCAAGCGATAGCCTTGCTGGCGTTGCTGCGCGATCTGCGCCTGGTATGCTGCGCGGTCGCGCAGATGCGGCCGCAATTCCTGCATCACCGGGAAAGACGCCGCCAGGTCGGCGTCGCTTTCAATGTGTCTTATTTCTAGCTGGGACTGCATGCATTTCTCCGAAAACAATGGACGGCGGACCTGCGGCCCGATTTACCGAAGCGCCGGCGATTACTCCGGCATCTTGCGGAAAGCGATGGCAAAGCGGTTCCAGCTGTTGATCGAGGTCACCAGCAAGGTCAGCTCGACCAGTTCGGCGTCGGTAAAATGCGGACGGACTGTTTCCCACACTGCATCCGGCACGTGGTTTTGCGACACTAGCGTCAGCGATTCGGTCCATTCCAGTGCGGCGCGCTCGCGCTCGCTGAAGAACGGCGTTTCGCGCCAGGCGGCGACGGTCGCCATGCGGCGTTCCGATTCGCCAGCTTTGCGGGCGTCGGTCACGTGCATGTCCAGGCAGAAGGCGCAACCGTTGATTTGCGACGCGCGCAGGCGCACCAGTTCCTTCAGCAGAATGTCCAGCGTGCCTTTGTTGATCTGGTTTTCAACGCCGATCAGTGCTTTGATGGCGTCTTTGTCGGCACTGTAGAAATCGAGGCGGGTTTGCATTTGCTGCTCCTTGGTAAGGTCAATCGAAGTGGATAAGTGGTGTTTGCTTGAGGTGTAGTATGCGAGAATCATGGCCGTGTTAGAAGGGCCAAGAAATGATAAAAGGACTAGTCCATGAATACCCCTGAGCTGGATCTGCGCATCGATCGCGCGCTGGAATTGCCCATGTACTTGCAGATATGCCAACGCTTCAAGACGGCGATCGCGCAGGGCAATCTGCGGGCGGGCGACCGCGTGCCTGCGGTGCGGGCGCTGGCGACCGAACTGAACCTGGCGCGCGGCACGGTGGAAATGGCTTACCGCATCCTCGCCGACGAGGGTTATTTTCTGATCAGGGGCGCGGCCGGCACGGTGGTATCGCCGTCTTTGCCCCCGCCTGCCGCCCTTAAACCGCATGCAACAAAGAGCGGACAAACGCCAGCCGTCATCGTCGACCACGACGGCAAGGCGCCGAAACCATTGCAGATGGGTTTGCCGGCGCTCGATGCATTCCCGCGCAAGGTGTGGAACCGGCTGGTCGGGCAGCGCCTGCGCGGCTGCGAACCGGCGCGGCTGGCCTACCCGGATCCAGCCGGCTACGACCTTTTGCGTGAAAAAATTGCAACTTACCTGGGTGTTTCGCGCGGCGTGACCTGCCTGCCGGAGCAGGTGTTCATCACGACCGGCTTGCGCAATACGCTGGAACTGAGCCTCAGCAGCCTATCGACTGCCGGCGATGGCTTCTGGTTCGAAGATCCCGGCTACATTTTTGCGCGCCTGTTTTTGCAAACCGCTGCCGTCAAGCTGGTGCCGGTGCCGGTAGACGAGCATGGATTGATGGTCGAGGAAGGTAAACGGCTTAGTCCGCACGCGAAATTTGCGCTGGTCACGCCCTCGCACCAAAGCCCGCTGGGCGTGACGCTGTCGCTGGAACGCCGGCTGGCGCTGCTGGAATGGGCCAGCAAGGCCGGCAGCTGGATTATCGAAGACGATTACGACAGCGAATTCCGCTATCAGGGACGGCCGCTGCCGGCGCTGAAAAGCCTGGACCGCAATGATCGCGTGATCTACAGCGGCACCTTCAGCAAGGCGATGTTTCCAGGATTAAGGCTGGCGTATGCGGTCGCGCCGGCCAGCGCCGTGGCACATTTTCAGGCGGCATCCTACAACCTGAACGCCGGCTGCCCTTACCTGCTGCAAGCGGGCATTGCCGACTTTATCGCGGAAGGTCATTTCTCAAGACATCTGAAAAAAATGCGCCTGTTGTACGCGGAACGCCGCGCCGTGACCTCGCGCGTATTCCAGGAAGTACTGGGCGACCGCATACGGATCGATTTGCAGCCGGGTGGTTTGCACATACTGGCAAAACTGGCGGCTCGCGAAAATGATGTCATGCTGGCGAACCATGCCCGCGCTGCAGGCCTGGCCTCGCCTCCTTTGTCGCCCTGGTACATCCATGCCAAGCCGCAGCAAGGCTTGCTAATGGGTTTTGCCAATGTCGTCGATGAAAAGGAGGCGCTACGGCTGGCGCTGAAACTCAAACAGGCATTGCCGTAGCAAAAAATTGCCGGCAGCTCTATTTTGGCGATCGACAGTTCTTCCGTCCCGTTTGCGGCTCTTTGCCTGGTGCTGGAGGTTGCCCTAGCGCTCCTCTATCGCATCGACCCGCCCTGGATAAAAAGCCAGGTGCTCCTTGATGCCAGCCACTGCCGCGTACGGCGTCTCATAGGACCAGACGGCATTGAGCGAGCGCTCGCCGCCGGCTGGAATGCTGTAATACGAACAGTCGCCCTTGTAGGGACAATAACTGGTGTGCTCGGTACGTTCCAGCAGCGTCATGTCGACATCTTCGCGCGGAATGTACTGGACTGCGGGGTAAACCGCTTCTTGCAGCGTCAACGCCTTGCGCGTATCGGCAATGATACGGCCGCCGAGGGTGACCACGATGCGCGCCGGATTGGGCGTCACCGAGATGGGATGATCGGGTCCGGGAATCTTGACAGGCTTGGAACTCATGATTTGTCCTTTCAGGTGATTGCAGTATCAATGCCTTGCGCCGTTGCAGGCGGCCTTGCATGCTTGAAAGAATACCGGGAATCCGATAGACGCGCCGGCGGCAAGCCGTTCAAGCGGCAGCCTCGCCGTTGGCAATGCGCATCGCGGCAGCCTGGATGGTCGCTGCGATCTGCTCGGCCAGCGCCGGATCCGACACCGCACGCGCCATGCTGACGCCACCGGCCAGCATGGCCAGCAAGGCCCAGGCGCGTGCCTGGCGCTCCGCCTCGCTGCCGCCCGCCAGGCCTGCGGCGACCGCCTCGGCCACTCCCAGCAACGCGGCCTGGTAGGCCGCACGGGTTGACGCTCGCGCACGTTCGACTTCCGGCGACAAGCTGGGCAAGGTGCAGGCCTCGCCTAATTCACAGCTGCGCTTGTAACCCAGGTAATAGCTCACGAACACGGAAATCCAGCCGGCCCCGTGCTGCGCCTGCAGCGTCTCGATGCCGCCGCGCAGTTGCTCCAGCCCGGCCACAACTGCAGCCTCGAATGCCTCCGACTTGGAATGGAAATGGCCGTAAAAAGCGCCATGCGTCACGCCAGCCTCGCGCGCCAGGCCATCCACGCCTATGCCGCCGTAACCAAGTTTGCGGAAACCGCGGCCAGCGGCATCCACAATGCGTGCCCTGCTCTCTTCCTTATGCCCGGGGGCGTAGCGCACCATGGCGGCTCCTTTATGTGACGATCGAAATATAATCATTGACAGCATTACGATCGTAACATAATCTGCAGCCAGCAGCCACGAAACTCACCGGAGGTTCATATGCTCTCATTCAGCAAAGTCCGCCTGGCAGTCGCCGCGGCGGCCGTCGTCATCACATGCGCCGCAGCCGGCGCTCGGGCGGAGACGGCGCCGGATCCTGCCGCCGGCATTACCCGCACCATGCTGCAACGCTACGCCATTCCCGGCAGCGACCAGGAAATGCGGATGGATCTGATCGTCTTTCCCCCGGGCGCCGCCTCGCCCCTGCATCATCATCCGGTCGCCGGGCTTAATTACATCTTGGAAGGGACGGCGGAATCGGCCTATGGCGATGAACAACCGCGTCTTTACCACGCCGGCGAAAGCCTGCAAGACCGCGCCACCGTTCCGCATACGCTGTTCCGCAACGCCGACCAGCATGCGGTCCTGCGTTTCCTGATTTTTTACACCGTCAAGGTCGGCCAGCCCTACCTTGTGGTGCCGTGAGACTGGCAGAGAAAGGGAATTCATCATGCAGTTGTCCAACTATCTCTTTTTCACCACGAGCTGCGAACAGGCGCTGGCTTTCTACACGCAATGCGGCCTCGGGGAAATCACGGAAGTTTTGCGCTATGGCGTCAACGGCATGGCGCCGCCCACTCCACAACTGCAGGGCAAGATCATGCATGCCCGCTTCGAAGGGCCGGGCGTGCTGTTTTTTGCGTCGGACAACCACGACGCCGAGCCCATGCGCGGCTCGGCGCATATCCTGATGCTGGATCAGCGCAGGCAGACCGAGACCTTGTTTGCGCAGATGGGGCAAGGAGGCCAGGTGAGCACCCCGCTGGCGGTCCAGCCCTGGGGCGATTTCTACGGCAAGCTGACCGACCGCTTCGGCGTGCAATGGATGTTCAACTGCACGGACCGGACAGCAAGCTGACCGGCCCGCCACTGCAAGCCCGGGTTCAGGCTGTCACGGTAAACACGACCGGACCAGCCAGCTGTTCGGCATAACCGTCATTGGCGAGGAACCAGACCTTGTAGGAACCGGGCGCCAGTCCCTGCGTCTTCAGCGTCACCTGGCCGCTCAGCGCCGCGGCATATTCATACACGCTGTAGGTTTTGTAGCCGGCCTGGTCAGGCACCGTGGCCGCGGCCGGGAACACGCCGATCCAGTTGCGCGGATTCTGCGTCTGCAGCGCGGTGCTGTAGTTGAAGGCAAGCGTGCCGCCCTGGCGTATGCGCGGCGTCGGCGTTGACAAGGTCGAAGGCGCTATCACGCCGATCTGCGGATCGGTCCAGCTGCGCGCCGCGCTCTCGACGTGGCCGGCGATGCGGCGCAGGAAGCCGGCGTCCGAGTCCGCCGTCACGCTGAAGTCATACCAGCCCTTGGCCGCCGCCAGCGGCACCATTAGCCGTAGCGACCTGCCAGCCTCGACCCGGTACGGCGCCACAAAACCGCGCGACGGGCCGGCATTGGCGCTCACGGTGAAGGTACAAGTCTTGGCGCCGGCTTCGTTGAAAAGGATCAGGACAATCGCCTGACGCTCGTAGTCGTCGCGCACCAGGATTTCCGGGCGCGCCGCGGCGGCGCTGCCGGCAACTGCAAAACTGCCTTTGCATTCCCTGAAAAAACCGTTCGGACCATGCACGCGCAATTCATACTGATCGCTGCTCCAGTTGCCGAGCGCAACGTCGCGCAATGCTTTGCCTGCTTCCACCGCGTACTGCCATGGCCCGTCCTGGCGCAGATTCGAATAGGCGATGAAAGCCGCGCCAGCCCGGCCGGTGTTGCCCAGGTTGAGCTTCAGCTCGCGATGGCCGGACTGCGCCGCCGCGCGGACGTCGACATGGAATTGATACGGCAAATGGCAGGCCGGGCGCGGGTTCTGGTTCGATTCCTGCAGCGGAAAGGTCTGCTGCGCCGGCGGCGTCGCGCTGACCGGCGAATCGACATTCTGATAAGGCGGCGCCGGAGTGATCTGCGGCCAGGCCTTGTTCGGGTTCTTGAAATCGAAAGCCGAGGTCAGGTCGCCGCAAACCGCGCGGCGCCATGGCGAGATGTTCTTGCAGGTGACCTTGTCGCGATCCAGGCCTTTGCCTGTCGACAGCCACTCTTCCAGGAAGCGCAGCACCGAAGTGTGATCGAACAACTGCGAGCAGACCTTGCCGCCGCGGCTCCACGGCGAAATCACCAGCATCGGCACGCGGGGTCCTAGGCCCTTCGGCACCTGCTGGTAAACTTCGCCGATGGTCGGATCGGCCAGCGTGGTCAAGCCCTTGTCGGCACTCATCGGCGGCACGTTGGGCTGCATGTGATCGAAGAAACCGTCGTTTTCATCGTAATTGATGAGGAACACGGTCTTCGACCAGACTTCCGGATTGCTGGCCAGCGCGCCCAGCAGCCTGGAGGCGATATCCTCACCGGCGTTGGGGGAAGCCTCTGGATGCTCGCAATATTCGTAAGGCGCAAAAATCCAGGAAACCTGCGGCAACGCGGTCTTGCCGTTGACGCCATCAATATCGCGCTTGAAGGCCTTGATCAGCAGATCGCCCTTGGTGCCGGCGGTATTGCCCTGGTTGGAGCCGTCGGCCAGCGCCCTGCCGTTGATATACAAAGGCGAGCTGGTGCTGAGGCGGCTGCCGTCGCTGTTGACGCGGAAATTCCTGAAATAGGCCAGGTAGTTGTCGCCGTAATTATCGAACTCCTGATAAGCCTTCCAGCTGACGCCATTGGCTTGCAATACTTCCGCGTAAGTCTTCCAGTTCGGCGCGGCGGCGGTGGTGGCGGCGCTGATGTCGTCGTTGTTGAGGTCGCCGTTATAGATGGGATTGGCGTTATACAGGTTGCCGTCGTTGAGGCCGGTAATGTTTTCGCCGGCAGTGCCGGACAAGGCATAGAAGCGGTTCGGATCGGTCGGCCCGAAAATCGAACAGTGATAGGCATCGCAGATGGTGAACGCGTCCGCCACCGCATAGTAGAACGGCAGGTCGCCGCGGTCGAAGTAACCCATGGTGTAGGCCGTCTTCTTGGGCACCCAGGCATCCCAGTTCTTCCACGCATCCTCAGTACCCTTCCAGCTGTGGTTCAGGCCTACATGGGTGGCGTTCGTACCCTTCGCATCGAAATGGTAAGGCAGCACATAGGAGCCGCCGTTCGGCTGGAACCACACCGACTGCCCGCTGGGCAGCGAGATGGCGCGCGGATCGCCGAAGCCGCGGACGCCGGCCAGCTTGCCGAAGTAATGATCAAAAGAGCGGTTTTCCTGCATGAAGATCACTACGTGCTCGACGTCGGCGATGGTGCCGGTCTTGCTGTAGGCGGGAACCGCCAGCGCTTGCCGGATGGTGTCGGGAAAGACGCCCGCGGCCGCTGCTGCTGCCGCCGTTTTTGCCGTCAGGGACAGAAAATCACGCCTGCTCTTTTGTGTCATGTGCTTATCTCCGGGAATGGTTGCTCATTGCAGAATGCGAACGACAGGCTATAGCGTTTATATGACGCCCTCATGACGCCGCGGCATGCAGCGGCAGCGTCATGCCAAGCTAGCATTCGGGTCCGGGGAAAACTTGTGACGAGGCGACAGCTAACAGCCACATTGCGTCGGTGGCGCTGCTTTCAGGATCTGAGGGTAGATCTCAGCGGGTGGCGGAACTGAGCAGCTGCAGCCGGAACGCATACGGCGCCTGCCCGCTCCAGCGCCGGAAGGCGCGGGTGAATGCGCTCTGTTCGGAATAGCCCAGCAGCTGGGCGATTTCGGCCAGCTGCAGGCGCGGATCGGCCAGGTAATCCTCGGCCAGGCGCAGGCGGATGCTTTCGCGCAGTTCTCTGAAGTTGACGCCGCTGGCGGCCAGCCGGCGATGCAAGGTGCGCGCCGAAACGTGCAGCTCATTGGCGACCAGCTCCAGCTCCGGTTGGCCTTCGCGCACCAGGCGGGCGATGCAGCGCCGCACCGCCTGTTCAAAATCGTCGCTGGGCGGCAGTTGCGCCAGCAAGACGTCGGCCTGCCGTTCCAGGACATTCAACAGGACCGTATCCGGCTGCCGCAGCGGCAACCCCAGCAGCGCTTGCGGGAAGCGGATCGAGGTCAGCGGCTGGTCGAACAGTACCGGACAGCCGAACCATTCGCGATAGGGACGGATGTCGGTCGGCGCCGGATTCACGAAGCGGATTTCGGTTGCGGCGATGCGGCAGCCGGTGGCGTTGTGGGCCAGCTGCAGCAGCGCGGTGATGGCGCATTCATCGACCAGCGGTCCGGGACGGCCCTGATCGACGCCCCATTCCAGCAACAGATCGGCGCCCTCCTGCACGCTGCGCATCGGATTGACGTCATACAGCAGGCGCTGGTATTGCAGGGTGCGCGCCAGCGCCGCTCCTAGGTTCGGACAGGCCAGCAGCACATAGCCCATCACGCCGAAATGGGCCGCCGTGATGGTCTGTCCCAGATGCAGGCCGAGCAAGGGATCATGCAAGTGGTCGGCGGCGCGTTGCAGCAAGCCGCGCCAGGCCAGCACCGGGTAGCGCAGCGAGCCGCGGTCGGCCGCTTCCGGCGCAGCGACGCCCAGCAAGGCGGCCGCAGCCACGCCACGCTGTTCCAGATACTCATATAGCAGCCGCACATAGGTGCTGGGGACAACGCCCCGGGGCTGCTGTTCTGCGATGGTTTGGTGCATGGCGAGAATTGTCAAATATTTGTCTGACGCGGTCAAGCCTTTAAGCAAGGCACAGCGTTAGAATCAAGCGTATCGACAAAGCGCATGGAGCGGTACATCATGATGGATCTGATTGCCTGGATGGAAAGCACGTTCGGCTCCCACATAGAGTGGAAACAGGTGGTGCTGATCGGCATGACTCCCCTGTTCCTGCTCGGCTTTGCGATCGAATGGCAGGTCATGCGCAAGCGCGGCGCCCGCCAGCAGTTCTATTGGAAAGACATCCTCACCAACCTCACCCTCGGCAGCAGCTACCAGCTGTTCGAACTGGCGGTGCATGTGATCTTCGTCGGCGCCGCCATATTCTGGTTCTGGCATCACCGCTTCTTTACCATCCCGATCAACGGCTGGACCCTGCTGCCGATCTTCCTCTGCGTCGAATTCTGCTACTACTGGTTCCATCGCTGCAGCCATCGCGTGCGCTGGTTCTGGAGCGCCCACGTGGTGCACCACAGCGGCGAACACATGAACATGACGACGGCGATGCGCCAATCCATGCTGTATCCGATCACCGGCTGGTGGCTGTTCTTCATGCCGCTGGTGCTGCTGGGCGTGCACCCGGCGGTGGTGTTCATCCTGTACGCCTGCGACCTGGTGTATCAGTTCTTCATCCATACCGAAAGCGTCGGCAAGCTGCATCCGGTGCTGGAGTACTGGTTCGACACACCCAGCAACCACCGCGCCCATCACGGCCGCAACGACCGCTATATCGACAAGAACTATGGCGGCGTGCTGATCATTTTCGACCGCCTGTTCGGCACTTATGTAGAAGAACAGGAAGCCGTGGACTACGGCATCAAGCGCCAGATTCACAGCCACAATGCGCTGACGCTCAATTTCCACGAATTCATCGCCATGTGGCGCGACGTCGCCCAGCCGGGCAGCCTGGCGCAGCGCCTCAAGCACCTGTGGGCGCCGCCGGAATATGAACGCGCCGTGGCGCCGTCGCCGACGGCACACTAGTTCACTGAAGCATTCAACCTGGACTAAGCCATGTGCTCGATGCCTGCCGGCATTTCAACCCAGCTATGCATGCGTTCTTCATACACCGAGAAGGTGGGCGCGGGAAAGGCTGGATCTGCGAACGCTCCCACGGGGATGACGACGCTGTCTTCGCGACCCTCGCAAATGTAGTACACCGTGGCGCCGCAGGTGGCGCAGAAGTGGAATGCGGCCCTGCCGCCGCCATCGCCGACCCGAACGAAGGAGTTCGATGCCCCGGCGATGGCCACCGCGCTTGCAGGAAATCGCGCCTGCGCCGCGAACACGCTGCCGGTCCTGCGCTGGCAGGCCAGGCAGTGGCAAACGGAAACGCGGACAGGCTCGGCCGACGTGATGGCCGTGAGCTGGCCGCAAGAGCAACTGGCGGTTCGGGTGGTCATATTGAGCTCTGCAGGTTCCTTGGACGTCATATTATATACATCCAGTTTCAATGCTTCAGGGGACTGGCAGGCAACGGCCAAACGGACGTCGCAGCCGGCTTTCGCGCAAGCACAGTGCCGCCGGCTTCATTGGGTTGTAACCGCCTGCCCCTGGGAATAGCCTGCAACAAAATTACGCATTCTTTTCAGTAATATCGGCACAGAATATCTTGCGGTTTTTCTTTTACTGCGCCGACGTTGAGCCACGAGGATTTCACATTCCCATTGGAGCACTATTTTATTACCCACGTAGTGCTCAGACAAACAAAGACCGCCTCGCTCTTTGGCAATCTCCCGCATGTCTTCGATTGTCAATCTGATTCTTTTATTGCCTGTCATCGCTCTTGCTAAGATTTTCCAAAATTCGACAAGCTGGAAATCAGGCTTGCGCCGCAGCTCGTTTTATGTCCGCCGAACGCCACGGCTAATCCGCCGACAATGAAATTGGGATCGCCTTCGACGATGACGCAAACAGTGTGGCCCTGGATAGGACACATGCAATTATCGCCAACGCGTGCCACCGGAATCCCTTCAACGATAAATGGGGCACTGGCCGAGACGACCTTGCCGCCATGGTTGGTAGCATCGCCGAGTCTGATTACGTTTGGCATGTGGGTTCCGTCTGCACTGGTCAGCCCGGAGGCGCCTGGTCAGGGAGCGCGGCCCCTGGCGTGTCGCCTGCGTCAGTTTTGGCAATAACCTCAACAGGCGGCGCGACTGTTTCGTCATAAGCGACGAGCGACCACACTGTATTTAAAGAATGACTCGGTCGCTGACCGCGTAGCGTTTGCCAAATATTGGTATCGCCAAGAAGAACCGCAGTTGGCATCGCTTCGCCGGCTTTGAAGAAACGCCGCCGACCGCCGTCAATATTCCCTGTTTCGACGCATTGCCACCAGCCGGTTTGCGGGCAGATCGCGCCAGTCGCGACAACCTCACCCAATGGCGCTTGCGGGGACGATGGTGTCGGATCTGCGCTACTGACTTTGGCAGGACCAGTTGGACGCACCCGGATCGAATTAACAATACTATCGAATAGTTTGGTAGCTTCATCATCGCTCAAAGTGGGACGTCGAGGGTGTCCGTTTAGCGGGGTGCCGCTTTCGTATTCAAGTACGAGATCAGGCAACAAGACTTTGTCTTTTGTCCCACTTGCTTCCCATCTAAACGAATGTTGCTTAATTCCTTCTTCCGTCGGCAATAGCTCCAAAATTTCTTCGCCTTTGCGGTCGCCTACATCGTGCGTTCCTCGTCGCAGTGTTTTCAGCTGCCCTGCAACAGATGCATATACTACAGGCAGTGGATGGCCATCGACTCGCTGCAGCAACGTTTTCTCACCAGCTTTACTTACGGTTGCCGTACTGACGGTAATGATCAAATCTGGCCAGCGCGGGAAGTGAAAACTAATGCTCGCATTCTCATATTGGGTCTGAGCAGCATTATCGGCAATGAACCCATCTTTTATACAAAATCCAGGCTCTGACGGGATTTCGTCAGGTTGACGATTCCGTAGGCGAGGAAGTAAATCATTTTTAAGGCGGCTAGAGACTTCGTTGCGGAATACAGTCTCGTCAAAATTCTTCTGTTTCAAAGAAAACAGGTGATCATGGTCTAACTTGTACGCCTCAAAGCCATAGTCTTTGTCACCATAAACATTTTCAAAGGTCACCAGTACTTTCCCGGTCGAGCCTACAGAATATGCTTCTTTCAACGACCTGCTTTTGTCTGGATTGACGGCCTTGAGCGTTGCCTCACGCTTTTCCATTTGGGCCGCAAAAGCTTTCGGATCGATCTGAGTCTTCTCGGATTCAATTCGTCCGTATATAAATTCGTTACTTTGGCCGTTGATTTCGGCGTCTTTCGGTACATCAAGCAAGAAGCGACCGACGCAGTATGTTTTTGTTTCACTCATTACAGGCTCTTTAGCATAAGCGGTCAGATTACCGAAACCAGCGATAACTGCGAGACCGAATCGGATAAACCGCTGACAGGTGCCTGGACGGAAACAGAACATGTTTTTCCTTTAATTTTCGCTAGATCGCTGAACGGCACCACGCCCCATAATTGTGCGATAAAAGCCATGTAAATGCAGATCATCACGATCTCTGTCAATCTGTTTCATTTCTTTGAATACCTGATGAAGCCGATTATTTCTAGTTACTGACCGTGCTAAGACTTACCAAAATTCGACAAGCTGGAAATCAGGCTTGCGCCGCAGCTTGTTTTATGTCCATCGAACGCCACAGCTAATCCGCCTACAACGAAATTCGGGGCGCCTTCGACAATGACGCAAACGGTATGCCCCTGGATAGGGCACATGCAGGTATCGCCGACGCGGGCCACCGCGATGCCTTCAACAATGAACGGCGCGCTGGCCGAAACGACTTTGCCGCCATGGTCCGTTGCATCACCAAGTCTGATTACGTTTGGCATGTGGCCTCCATTCATGCTAGTTAGCTTGGCGTCGGTTCGCCAGGGAGCGAGGTTCCTGGCGTGCCGTCCGCATCTGTTTTAGCTACCGCAATAGGCGTTACTGCTGTTTCTTCATAGGCGACCAAAGACCACACAGTGTTTAGGGAATGGCTGGGTCGCTGGCCACGTAACGTTTGCCACATACTGGCATCGCCGAGAAGAACCGCGGCTGGCATCGCTTCGCCGGCTTTGACGAAACGTCGGCGGCCGCCGTCAATATTCCCGGTTTCGATACATTGCCACCAGCCAGTCTGCGGACATATCGAGCCGGTAGCAACAACCTCACTCAGCGGCGCTTGCGGCGACGATGGTGTCGGGTCTGCGCTACTGACTTTAGCCGGGCCGGTTGGGCGCAGGCGGATAGAGTTGACAATACTGTCAAATAGTTTGACGGCTTGTTCGTCAGTCAAAGATGGACGAACATTTTGTCCCTGTTCTTTTCCTTGCCCATTTCCGGTAGAAAATTCCAGATGCAGAGTTGGTTTGAACGGGTCATTCATTGCACCTTGAGTTTCCCAAACGAAGTGGTGAACTTTGACTCCTTCTTCGGTAGGAAGGACATCCAGAGTCTCTTCGCCAGAAAAGCTACCAACCAGATGTGCACCTTTTCGCAAATTCCTTACCTGCCCGGCTACCGATGCAAGCTCGGCAGGTAGTGGATTGCTGGCGATGCGTTGCAATAGAGTTTTTTGTCCCGCCTTGTTTACGGTACGACTGTAAACGGACACCCACAAGTCTGGCTGGTCTTTAAAATTGAGCTGAATTTTAGCCTCTTCAAATACACGCCCATTACCATCATTTGCGATAAAGCCGTCCTTAATACAAAGGCCCGGCTCTGCTGGAACTTCGTCCGCTCGGCGAGCGCGTATAGATGGAAGTACCGTTGATTTCAGTTGATCGACAACTTGAGGAAACGAGCTATTGAAGCCCGTATGCACCATAGAGAAAACTGTACCTTGGTTAAAACGATATGCTTCTAATCCTGTTGATGGTGGATCATTCGGAAATAAATCGTAAGCTCGCGACAACTTAAAAAGTTTTGTGTCAGGAGATGGGGTCAGTACTTCGGATAGCTTGAACTGATCTTTTTGCTTACCGGCCTTAAGTTCTGCTTCCCGTTTTTCCATGCGCGCTGCGAATCCCTTCGCATCGAGATCAGTGCGTTCGGATGTGACAGGACCGAATAAAAATTCAGACTGTTGCCCGATTTCTTTTATTTGGCTGCCTTCAGGTAAGTCAATCAAAAACCGACCAAAACAAATACTAGAAGTCTTATTCATCACGGGCTCCTTGGCATTAGAAGTCATGAGGCAGAAGCCAGTGAGGATTGCGAGGCCGAATCTAGCGAATCGTTTGGAGTGCCGGGAGCGGTACATGTTTCTCCTTTACTTTGTGGCAAATCTTTTGCAGGTGTCGCGCCCTGAATAATTTTTCCGAGACAATACAACACGTTCTCAATCACGTTTTTGTCTTTATAACTCTCGGCGTGAGTGAAACCTTTCATTTTAAAGACATGCGTCGCCTTTTCACCGACAAGCTCACCTGAATGTATAGGAACCGTGCCATCACCGGCATCTGGATCATCATCCTTTTCAGGCTTTGTTTTATCTTGCAGCATGAAAGTTATACCGTCATTTTCCGAGCCAACTTGAGCTTTGCCAAACGTAGTCCATCTTTCTGTTGGCAATCCGCTCAATCCTTCCTTTACGTTATTTGGTATATCAGCATGCGTTATCCAATGCACGCTACCAAATGAAATCTGTTTGTGATCTGAACCGAAATGGGCGTAGGTGTTTGGATGGCAGTAAACGCCCGCCTTTTCGTGAAAATCTCTCGCTTGAGTTATCGAACTTTTATATGAATCCAAGGGTGTCGTATTGTCCTGATACATTTTTGCGGGATCGATCAAAGTCTCATCGATCATACCCCACCACGCGTCTTGTACCCGTTTTGCATAAATCTCAGCGTAAGGGTCGGCCAACGGCAATGCGGGCATTAGTGATTCGCGCTTGCCGTTCGAGATTCTTTCCGTATAGAGCCAACCGGGCGGGTAATGTTTAGTCGGCAATAACTCCAAGGGGCCGGGAGAATTAGCCATAACGCAAGTAATGTCCGCCGCGCTCCATCCGATAATCGTTGCCGCAGCAGCGCCTGGTATATCCAACCAACCTCCGACTTCAGTACCAGCACGGAAACGTCGATACACCACCGGCGCGCCGCCCATTGGTTGCACACCATTTACCACACCCAGAATTTTACCTTCGGAAATTTGTGCTGCCCGACGCGTTACCATGCCGCCCATCGAATGGGTGACGATGATGACCTTGCCTTCTGGAATAAAATATTTGGTCTTGCTGTACCAAGCCAGCGCCTCATCGATACGCTTCAGTAAAGTTTGTGCCGATTTTTCATTGCTTTCCAGCCAGTTGTAGCCGCAGCCCCACACGGGATAATAGTAATCATCCAAACGTGTGAATTCATCCTTGGTCAGTGCTGTTACTTCACCTTTAATCGGATTCCATGTCTTGAGAATATCTTCCTCTTTACCTGGCTTCCCTTTCTTAAGAGTTTTGGCCAATTTCCAAACATCCATTTCTTGAGGGTCTTTTGTGCCGGGATTAAGATACTGATCGTTAAGTGCTCTTTCCAGCTCCGGCAAAACCTCACCATAACTATCCCAGTGTAATTCCCCCCAGCCCCGTCGCCGGGCCTCTTCCGCAGTGAGCGTGTCGACGCCGCTCGGCATCGAAATTTTTCCAGTAGGGTCCACCTCCGTCATGCTGGGAGTCATTTGTTTTTGCCGATCTACGGGCTCTTGATTGCCGCGCTTGATCCACTCCCCAATTCCCGCAAGTTTGCCATTTGGCGGGCGCCAGGCTGCAGTCTGTTTCGAATCCGATTCCTTGGTTGCCCGTAGATTCGTCCCCATGATACCTGGTACAAAAATCACAGGAATTACGTGGCGCGGTGGGACGATGGCTAGTGATCTACGCGTGAAACTTTTAGGGCTACAGACCGTAGCAAAGGTCGGTTCGCCGTCTTTGTCGAATTGCAGCGTCAATCGGCGCGTGGCGTCCGGGAGAACTGGTTCACTCATGATTTATCGAGCCTTCAAGGTTTCAGATGTACCGTCAACGCCTTGATGACGCTGTCGGTGATAGTACTTTGTGTGGCGCCGTTGGCAGCGGATTTTCCAGTATCCTGCACCCCACCAGCAGTATCGCGGACCTCATACGGCAGGTTTTCCCTAGCCTTGCCGCTGCGTCCGGAAAACGCGATCTTTTCATCGGTAGCCAGCGTCGAATGCGGCATATTCGGCAAAGCTGTATTGCCACCGCCGCTGCCGCCAAAGTTGAATGACGGCGCTTTAACGTCGACCGGCGCCGACGAAGACATCGTGATCTTGCCGTTACCGATGACAATTTCCGCGCCGTCGGTACGCAGCACAATTTGCGGCGCCTCCAGCAGCAGCGATTCAAGCGAATAAACGTGCATGCGCTTGGCGGCGCCCAGCTCCATTTCATTGGCCTGCGCCTGAACCTGGATATTGCCGGTAGCTGCAATTAATTTCGCATCTTCCTGCGGCACGAACATCGACAAGCCTTGTCCGGCCCGTACCTGCACCTTGCGGCCGGCGCTCAGATTGGCGTCCTGGACTGCGATCATGTCCAGATTGGTGCCGGCGGCAGTCGTGACTGAGTTGGGGCTGGACACAGCGATACCAGCCGCGCCAGACACGGCGATTGCTGCCGCGCCACCCGGTTTGTCCGCATCCCAGTTTTTGATCTGGTCAACGAGTTTCTGGGCCGGAGCTGTGTCGGTTCCGCCGGCCTCATGGGTGGTAGCAAGTTCTGCCAGTTGTTTAGCGATGGCCAGCGCTGTTTCCAGCTGACCGATCAGTTCCTGCCGATCCAATACTTGACCGCTGGCATTGGGGCGGGCGTCGGTGCTAATCAACAGTCCCTGGGCAGCTCTGATGGCTCCCGCTAAATCCGTGCGCGCTTCTAGGCCAGCCCCCCGCTGCTCGGAACTGCCGTCCGTGCGCGGGTGGCCGATCCAGCCTTGATTGAGCTGCGTGGCACCAACCTCGGAGGACAATTTTGTTTTGGTTTGTCCGGTGCTATCATCGAACAGGAGTTCCCCGAAGCCTGTGCCTTTGACTTCCTTTGATCGGATACCGTACAGGGCTGAGTTGCCCGGCAATGATCCCTTGCCGGAAAATCGGGTGGGTGTCCTGCTGGCGTTATTGATATTCGCCATGAACACAGGTTTATCTGGATCATTTTGCAGGAAGAAAACAATTCCTTCACTGCCCACGCGGGGCCAGAAGGTGGCGCCGAAGCCGGCATCGGCCCAGGGCGAAGCGACCCGCAGGCGCGCTGAATCGCTGGCCGTATCCGAGGCGCCGGCCTTGGCGTGTTCTTCTGGCAGGGTAAACAAGAACCTTACGGCTATGCGTCCCTGATCGTCTACATCAATTTCTTTATCTCCGCTGCCAGTGACGCGCACGCTGATCGGTCCGACATTCGGCACGCAAGCGGGGTCATAGGTCGGGACAATAGGAACATTGGCGCGGACGCATTCAAAGCGGTTGCTGTAAATCGGGCCTTCCACGTCCAGATGCAAGGCATTGCGCACGGTCGAGTCCAGCAGCAGGTTATTGCGTGCGGACAGTTCGATGCGCGTCAGCACGAAGCGCCGCTCATCCTGGGGATGGGTATCAATCTCGGGATGGCCGGTCAGCGAAAACACCGTGGCAATACTGCCGCTGAGAGCACGATTAACGCCCTCCCCGCAGAAATGCTTGCCAAGGTACTCATGGGCCTGCATCTGCTTGCGTGTGACACGCTCAAGCTCTTCCTGACTATCTGCCGTGTGCGGCGAGGCATAGTGA
>NZ_DATMRB010000150.1:0-24117 GCF_035566555.1 Collimonas sp. | reverse complement strand
TTTGATTCTGCAGGCCGTTTTTTTATGTGTTCTGAGCGCAAATTGCCGAATCGAGAATGCTTTGTGAAAATACTTAACTGTTGTGCAGAATTGATAAAGATAGTGAATTTATCTACTTTTTAAGATGTAATACGGCAACATATGTCGATTTCATGGTATTAAAGTGACTGCAATTTTGTTGAAAAACCAATGCGTCTAAGCATGAGCTGTTGCAGGGAGCAACAGTCGACTTTGGCGGCAATCGACAAAAAAGCTCCCCTAAAACCACAATATCGATCCAGCCATGAAAATCCTGAGAAAATTTCTGGTCGCGCTTGCCGTGACCTTTATCGCGAGCACTTGCTTCGCCCAGACTGCCGAAACCCAGGCGGAAATCAAGGCGGCGGCGGCCGAGGCAAAGAAGGTCTTGGTGGAGGGACCAAGCAAGATCGAACTCAGTGACCAGGCCACTTTCTCTCTGCCGCAAGGTTATGGCTTTGTGCCAACTGCCGCCGCCGCTCGCTATCTGCGTGCTGTCGGCAACGTTATCGATGACAAGTCGCTGGTCGGCGTCATTGTTCCCACGACTACAGGCGGCGACTGGTTTGCTACCGTCGAGTTCAAGAAAGAGGGTTACGTACGCGACGACGATGCCCGCGACTGGAAGGCCGACGACATGCTGCAGAGCTTGCGCGAAGGAACGGAGCAGGCAAATGCAAGCCGTAAGGAGCGTGGCATTCCCGAAATGGAAATAGGCGGCTGGGCGGAAGCGCCGACCTACGATTCAAGCACCCATCGTTTGCTCTGGTCCGTGATCGTACGCGACAAAGGCGCTGTGGCCAACGACGCGCAAACGGGCGTCAACTACCGCACCCTGGCGCTTGGCCGCGACGGTTATCTGACCTTGACCATGGTGACTGGCCTCTCGTCTCTGGCTGCGGACAAGCCGATTGCAAACAATCTGCTGGCGGCCATCGACTATCACCAGGGCAAGCGCTACGCAGATTTCACGGCATCGACCGACCACGTCGCCGAGTATGGCCTGGCGGCCCTGGTGGTCGGCGTTGCCGCCAAGAAGATCGGCCTGATAGCGGTGATCGCCGCGTTCGCTGCGAAATTCTTCAAAATCGGCTTGCTCGCTGTGCTTGCCTTCGGCGCTGCCATCAAGCGATTTTTCAAGCGCGAACCGAAACCTGCGCCGGCGCCGCTCAATCCGGTTGATGCTGAAGAGTCGCCATTTGCGCGGCCCCAGTTTCCTCAGGCTGCGCCTGACAGCAAGTCTGATCGTCCAGCCGACGCCACTGATCCGGCCAATCACGCCTGAAGGCGAAGGCCATGAGCAAACTGCTATTCCTGCTGCTGGGAGGCCTGAAACTCGGCAAGATCCTGACCACTTCCGGCACCATGCTGCTGTCGATCGCGGTCTACGCGATGTTCTACGGCTGGCGTTATGCGCTAGGCTTCGTGCTGCTGCTATTCGTGCATGAAGCAGGGCATTACCTGGCGGCACAGCGACGTGGCCTGGCGGTCGGTGCGCCGACCTTCATCCCGTTTGTCGGCGCCTGGATCCAGATGAAAGACATGCCGCACGATGCGGAAACGGAAGCCTATGTCGGCCTTGCCGGGCCATTGGTCGGTACGGCCGGCGCCCTGGTTTGCTATTTTGTCGCGCGCCAGTACGACAGCAACCTCTTGCTTGCCTTGTCGTATGCAGGCTTTTTCCTGAACCTGTTCAACATGATCCCGATGTCGCCGTTTGACGGCGGCCGCATCACCGCCGTGCTGTCCCCGCGCATATGGTTTGCCGGCGTTCCAGTGCTGATTGCCTTGTTCGCCTACCGGCCGACGCCTTTGCTGATCGTGGTCGTCATTCTCGCGTTGCCGCAACTCAAACGCGCCTGGAACTATGACGCCAGCCTCCCGGAAAACCAGCAGTACTACGGCATAGAGCCCTCGGTGAAGGCAACTTATACGTTCTATTACCTGGCTTTGCTGGCATTCCTGGTGCTGATGACACATGGCGTGCACGATATGCTGGCGCCGGTTCATAGCAGCTGGCTGTAGCCGTTTACTCCCACTTGGGCGGTCTGCCAGCCACGGCTGCGCCGGCATCCGACCGGCACGGATTGAGCTGAGCAATGGCTTGTCATTCTTGCGTCACATTGCGTCCTTACAATCAATAATGTCATATTGGTAATCGCCAACATTTTTTATTGCAACCTCGCTCACTCTTCCGACCGGACCATGACTTTCCCACTGCTCAACCGCGAACTCGGCGTACTTGCCTTCAATGAACGCGTCCTGGCGCAAGCCGAGGACCCTGCGGTGCCGCTGCTGGAACGGCTGCGTTTTGTCTGCATCACCAGCAGCAACCTGGACGAGTTTTCCGAGATCCGCATGTCGGGCCTGCAGGAGCAGATCCGGGTCGCGGTGGATGGCGTGACGCCGGACGGCATGTCGCTGCAGCATGCCTACAGCACCATCAGCGAACGTGCGCAAAAGCTGGTGGCGCGCCAGTACGCCTTGTTCAACGAGGTCTTGCTGCCGGCGCTGAACGCGGAAGGCATCGCGTTTTACCAGGAATCCGAATGGACCGATGAGCAGACCGCCTGGGCCCATGAATTTTTCAAGACCGAGCTGCTGCCGGTGCTGACGCCGATCGGCCTCGATCCTGCCCATCCGTTTCCGCGGGTGCTCAACAAGAGTTTGAATTTTGCCGTCAAGATGAGCGGCAAAGACGCGTTCGGGCGCGAAACCGAACTGGCCATCGTCCAGGCGCCGCGGGTGTTGCCGCGCCTGGTGCGGATGCCGGAACATCTGTCGCGCCACGCCTATGGCTTTGTGCTGCTGAGCAGCTTCATGCAGCGTTTCGTCGGCGAACTGTTTCCTGGCTTGTCGATTGGCGGCTGTTACCAGTTCCGCGTGACCCGCAACAGCGACCTCTTCGTCGACGAAGATGAAGTCACCGATCTGCGCCTGGCGCTGCAGGGCGAGCTGCCGACCCGCCAGCTCGGCAACGCGGTGCGCCTGGAAGTGGCGGACGGCACGCCGGCCTCGCTGGTGCAGCGTCTGCTGAACCAGAACGGCCTGGCGCCGGCCGATTGCTACCGGGTCAACGGCGCCGTCAACCTGGTGCGGCTGATGCCTTTGCCCGATCTGGTCGACCGCCCCGATCTGAAATTCACCCCACACTCGCCGGTGCTGCCGAAAGCCTTCGTCACCGGTGCTTCGATATTCGACATCATCGACCAGAACGATGTTTTGCTGCACCATCCCTACGAAAGCTTCCAGCCGGTGCTGGAGCTGCTGCAGCAGGCGGCCATCGATCCCGATGTGCTGGCCATCAAGCAGACCATTTACCGTACCGGCAACGACTCGCCGCTGATGAGCGCGCTGATGCAGGCCGCCAAGAACGGCAAGGAAGTCACGGTGGTGCTGGAGCTGATGGCGCGCTTCGACGAAGAAACCAATATCGGCTGGGCCGCCAAGCTGGAAGCGGTCGGCGCCCATGTGGTGTACGGCGTGTTCGGTTACAAGACGCATGCCAAGATGCTGCTGATCGTGCGCCGCAAGCGGCACGCCAAGCACACCAAGCTGAAACGCTATGTGCATCTGGGCACCGGCAACTATCATCCGCGCACTGCACGCTTGTACACCGACTTCGGCTTGATGACCAATGACGACAAGATCTGCGAAGACGTGCATAACGTGTTCCAGCAACTGACCGGCTTCGGCAAGCAGGTGCCGCTCAAGCGCCTGTGGCAATCACCGTTTACACTGCACGCCAACGTGCTGCTGGCGATCCAGAAGGAAGTCGATGCGGCCAAGGCCGGCAAGCAGGGTTATATCATCGCCAAGATGAATGCCTTGCTGGAGCCGACCGTGATCGAGGCTTTGTACCTGGCTTCCCAGGCAGGGGTCAAGATCCAGCTGCTGATCCGCGGTGTCTGCGCCTTGCAGCCCGGGGTGCCGGGTTTGTCGGAAAACATCAAGGTGCGCTCGGTCATCGGCCGTTTCCTGGAGCATCATCGGGTGTTCTATTTCTACGCTGATGGCGAGGAACACGTGATGCTGTCGAGTGCTGACTGGATGGATCGCAATCTGTTCCGCCGCATCGAAACGGCGTTCCCGATCCAGGACAGCAAGCTCAAGCGGCGCGTGATTGAAGAGAGCTTGCTGGTGCACCTGCAAGACAATGCGTCAGCCTGGGATATGGATAGCGAAGGCAGCTACCATCGCGCCAATCCGGGCGACGACACGCCGCTGGTGAGCCAGATCGACCTGTTGTCGCGCTTTTGATGCGGCAACGCTAGTTGGCTTTATGCGCCTGTCCGAGCTTGCGTTCCAGCCTGCTTTGCAGGCGCTCAAAGCAGATGCTCAGACACCAGTAAATCACTGCCGCCGCCAGGTAGAGCGGCAGCGGCCGGAAGGTCACGGCAATCACTTCCTTGGTGGCCAGCATCAGTTCAGTGACTGTGATGACTGACACCAGCGACGTATCCTTGATCAGGCTGATCAGGGTGTTGCTCATCGACGGCACGGCAATCCGGATCGCCTGCGGAATGATGATGTGGCGCAGGGTTTGCCAGTAATTCAGGCCGAGGCTGTAGCTGGCCGACCATTGCCCGGCATGCACGCCGAGAATCGCGCCGCGCAGGCTTTCCGACAGGTAGGCTCCGGCATTCAGGCTGAGCGCCAGGATGCCGGCGGTCAAAGGCGAGAAACTGATGCCGATGCTCGGCAGGCCGTAATAGATCACGAAGATTTGCACCAGCAGCGGCGTGCCGCGCATCAGGCTGACATACACGGTGGCTGGCCACTGCGCCCAGCGCGACGGCACGATGCGGGCGATCGCCAGCGGGAAGCCGAGCAGCAGGCCGCCCAGCATCGACGCTACTGCAAATATCAGGGTATAGCCGACGCCGCGGAACAAGGTGGGCGCTGCCTGCTCCAGCAAATCTAGTAATTCCATATTGTCGTTATTAAATCTAGATTCTCTTGCTTAAAAAAACATCCCCGCAGTGGGCGGGGATGTCTGGTTTAACGCAAGTGTAGCGCGAATCGGTTTATTGCGCTGATGGCGCTTTGCTAACATCGAAACCGAACCATTTGAACGAGACTTGCTTGAAACTGCCGTCTTTCAGGATATCGTCCAGCGCCTTGTTCAAAGCCGCTTCAAATTTCGGATTGCCTTTTTGAAAAGGAATGCCGATCTTGTCGACATCGCCGAAAGTGGCGCCGGCCTTCAATGGCAGGTTCGAGCTTTTCAGCAGATAGCCGACCAGCAGGCGGTCGTTCAAGGCGGCATCGATACGGCCGCTGGCGAGGTCGGCCAGGTATTCAGGCGAGCCGGGATAGGTTTTGACATCGATGCCCGGCACGGCCTTGGCTTTTTGCTCGAAGTTGGTGCCCTGGCCGAGCCCGAGCTTGTAGCCCTTCAGCGATTCCAGCGTCGGGAAGCTGCGCTTCTCGTCCTTGCGCACGATCAGCTGGGCGCTGGAGAGGGTGTAAGGCTGCGAAAAATCGAAGGCTTTCTGGCGCGCTTCGGTGATGCCGACCTGGTTCAGGATCACATCGTATTTGCCGGCGCCCAGGCCTGCCAGGATGCCGCTCCATTCGGTGGTCGTGAATTCCGGCTTGACGCCGAGCTTGGCTGCCAGCAACTTGGCGACGTCGACTTCAAAGCCGGTCAGTTCGCCGCTTTTCGGATCCTTGAAATTGAAAGGCGGGTAGTTGCCTTCCATCGCTACTTTCAAGGTGCCGCGCGCTTTGACGGTATCGAGCAGGTCTGCCGCAAAGGCGTTCAGCGTGACGCTGGTGATCAGGATTGCCGCGGCAATCTTGCTGAGTCGGGACAGTGTTGTGGCCATTTTTTATCCTTAGGTTGAGGGCACAGACAAGCACAAGGAGGTGTTGCTGGTGACGCCTATGTTAAGGGCTTTCCAGGTCAAACGTAAAATGAAGCTTTCTCCATTCTATATGCACTTATTGTCTTTGCATTTCAGTTTTTTTTCAGATAGCGAATATTGTCAATGAAGCAGCGGCTTGAGTCATCTGGGGGGCGGGAGTCATCTGGGGGCAGAGTCGACTTTTGCGGTGCTTTTTCGCGAAACTCGACTCTGCCCCCAGATGACGGAATCGGAGAAAGACAGAACGCGCTGCATGGTTTTGTTTTCCAGTGGCGTGGCATGTACTCCGTAGCCCGCTAAGTGGGGTCAGAGTGGAGTTTCTGCAAAAAGCGCGCAGAAAGTCCACTCTGACCCCAGTTAGCTACGTATATCTGGCGCGACGGAAAGCGGGCTACGGCCGTGCCGCGTTTTATGCATTTTTCTTGCACGCGGCGAGTTCGCTGGTCACTGCCGCGAATTGCTCATACAGTCCGGCCAGCTGCGGCCGCCACTGCTGCAAGGCTTGCGATTGTCGCACCACGGTCGCCAGGTCGCCGCGGGCGATGGGGCCGGTGAGGGCGGTGGCGGGGCCTAGCCGGAAGGCGTTGGCGGCGCTTTCCGATAATAGCGGCTCGATCAGCTTGAGTGCCAGCTCGGGTGCTATGCCGGCGGCGATATAGGCTTGCTGGGCGACATCGATCAGGGTGACCAGGTAGTTGGAGGCAAATACGGCCGCTGCGTGATACAGGGTCTTTTGCTCGCGCTCGATGGCGACCAGTTGCGCGCCGATAGCCTCGAAGGCCGGGCCGAGCACGGCCATGGCGTCGTCGTCGCCCTCGCTGCCGCACCAGGTGCCGGCAAAGCTGTCGGCTACTTGCTGCGGCGCAGCGAAGCTGCGGATTGGATGGATGCTGGCGACTGTCGCGCCGGCTGCGTTGGCGGAAGCCAGTGCGAGCGAGGACAGGGCGCCGCTGCAGTGAAACACGATGCTGCCCGCTTGCAGTTTGCCAGCAGCGGCGAGCGCATCGCAGCAGGCGGCGATCTGGTCGTCGCCGGCGGCAATCAGGAACACATCGGCAGGGCGCAGATCGTCAAATGACGATGCCGCGTTGCCCGCGCCGATGAAGTCGCATGCCTGCTGCGCGCTGGCAGCGGAGCGATTCAATATGTCGCGCAAGATAAAACCACGGCGATCATGGCCAAAACGATGCCATAACAGGCCGAGGCTGCGACCAAGCTTGCCGCAGCCGATGATGCTCAGCGTTTTGCGACGGCCGCCGGCGTCGTCCTGGTCCGGACCTAGTTGCCCAGTTGCTCCAGCGCTTCCTGCTGTTCCAGCCATTCCGCCTCCAGTTGCGTCAGTTCCTTGCTATAGAACGCCTGATCGGTCAACAGCGTCGCCAATTCCTTTTTCTTGTCTTTGTCGTAGATTTCCGGATCGGCCAGACGGGTATCGACCGCCGCCTTCTGGGCGCTGCGCTTGGCGATCTGTTCATCCAGGCGCTTGATGCGCGACTCGATAGGTTTTTTTTGCGCCGCGAGCTTTTGTCGTGCTTCCGCTTCCTGCCGCTTCTGTTCGCGGCGGTCGGCATTGTCGATCACCGGCGCTGCCGCCGGTGCCACCGCGCTGGCGATCTTGGCCTTGCTGCTGGCCTTGGGCAGTGCAGCGTCGGTGGCGCTGTTCTTGGCCGCCAGCTTGGTCTTGAACAGCCAGTCCTTGTAATCGTCGAGGTCGCCGTCGAACGGCGCTACCTTGCCATCGGCGACGATGATGAACTGGTCGGTGGTGGCGCGCAGCAGGTGGCGATCATGCGATACCAGCACCAGCGTGCCTTCGAATTGCGCCAGCGCCATGGTCAGCGCTTCGCGGGTTTCCAGGTCCAGATGGTTGGTCGGCTCATCCAGCAGCAGCAGGTTAGGGCGCTGCCAGACGATCAGGGCCAGCGCCAGGCGGGCTTTTTCGCCGCCGGAAAACGGCTTGATGGAACTGGTCACCATCGGGCCGTTGAAATTGAAGCTGCCGAGGAAGTTGCGCAGTTCCTGCTCGCGCGTGGTCGGCGCGATCTTGCCCATGTGCCACAGCGGCGATTCGTCGTGGCGCAGCATTTCCACCTGATGCTGGGCGAAGTAGCCGATCGACAAGCCTTTGCCGAACTGGGCTACGCCGTGCAATGGCTTGAGCTCTTCCGCAATGGTCTTGATGAAGGTCGATTTACCGGCGCCGTTGACACCCAGCAGGCCGATGCGCTGGCCGATCTGCAGCGAAAAATTGATGCCGGCGACGATTACCTTTTCAGTGACGTCATGGCTGGTTTCGCTTTCCGTGCGATAGCCGGCGCTAACGTCTTCCATCACCAGCAGCGGATTCGGCGCGCTCAGCGGCACCCGGAACTCGAACGAGAATTCGGCGGCGGCGCGCAGCGGCGCCAGTTCTTCCATCTTGGCCAGGGCTTTCATCCGGCTCTGTGCCTGGCGCGCCTTGCTGGCCTGGGCCTTGAAGCGGTTGATGAAGGATTCCAGGTGGGCGCGCTGGCGCATCTGCTTTTCCAGCGTGCCGGCGGCCAGTTCCAGCTGCGCCGAACGCTGGCGCTCGAACGAAGAATAATTGCCGGAATAGCGCTTCAGCTTGCGTTCGTCGATATGCACGATGACATTCACCACGCCGTCGAGGAAGTCGCGGTCATGGGAAATGATGATCAGGGTGCCGGGATAGCGCTTGAGCCAGTCTTCCAGCCAGATGATGGCGTCCAGGTCCAAGTGGTTGGTCGGCTCATCGAGCAGCAGCAGGTCGGACGGACACATCAGCGCCTGCGCCAGATTCAGGCGCATGCGCCAGCCGCCGGAGAAGCTGGCCACCGGCTGGTCCATCTGTGCCAGCGAGAAGCCGAGGCCGGTCAGCAGCTGTTCGGCGCGGGAGCGCACGGTATAGGCATCGGCGTCAGCCAGCGCGCTGTACAGCTCGCCGATCAGGATGCCGTTGGAGGTGCTTTCCGGTTCGCTTTCCAGGAACGCCAGCTCTTCTTCCAGGCGGCGCAGGGTGACGTCGCCATCGATCGCGTATTCGATCGCCGGGCGGTCCAGCGCCGGGGTTTCCTGGGCGACGTAGGCCATGCGCCATTTCGACGGGAAATCGATTTCGCCGAGGTCGGCATGCAGCTCCCCGCGCAGCAGTCCGAACAGGCTGGACTTGCCGGCGCCATTGGCGCCGATCAGGCCGATCTTGTCGCCCGGGTTGAGGGTGACGTCGACATTGTCGAGCAAAGGCTTGACGCCGCGCATCAGGGAAACTTGTTGAAAACGTATCATGTCTACTATCTACTTGCTAAATGAATGGCCATGCATGCGTCAGTGGCATGCAGGTCGTGATGGTCTGTCTGAATGGGCAAGAGCAGGCACCCTTGCCGCAATATTACGGCAGCTGGTCGGCGGTCAGCAGGAACACCATGTCGTCGCCGGCGCTGGTCGAGACCCAGGTCATTTCCAGGTCCGGGAAAGCCGCTTCGGCAAAGGCGCGCTCGTTGCCGATCTCGACCACCAGGATGCCGTTGGCGGTCAGGCGCTGCTTGGCGCCGGCCACGATCTGGCGCACCAGGTCCATGCCGTCGCTGCCGCCGGCCAGGGCGATCTGCGGTTCGCGCAGGTATTCCTGCGGCAGCTTGCCCATCGAACCGGAATTGACATACGGCGGGTTGGTGACGATCAGGTCGTACTTTTTCAGCGGCACGTTGCTGTAGAGATCGGATTCGATCAGCGTGATGCGGTCTTGCAGCTCATAGTCGTCGACATTGCGCCGCGCTACCGCCAGCGCATCCGCCGAGATATCGGCGGTGTCGACATGGGCTTCAGGGAAAGCATCGGCCAGCATGATCGGCAGGCAGCCGGAGCCGGTGCACAGTTCCAGGATGTTGCTGACCGCAGACGGCTCTTGCAGCCATGGCGAGAAATGGTCGGGGATCAGCTCGGCGATGAAGGAACGCGGCACGATCACGCGCTGGTCGACATAAAAACGGTAGTCGCCCAGCCATGCTTCATTGGTGATGTAGGCAGCCGGCAAGCGGTCGACGCTGCGTTTTTCGATGACTTGCAAGACGGCTTCGATCTCGTGCGGCAGCAGGCGTGCATCGAAGAATGGCTCGATCTTGTCCAGCGGCAGCTTCAGCGTATGCAGGATCAGGTAGGCCGCTTCATCCAGCGCATTGCTGCTGCCATGGCCGAAAAACAGGCCCGCAGTGTTGAAACGGGTCACTGCATAGCGCAGCAGATCACGGATGGTAGTAAAGGATTGTGGTGTCATGGTGCGGTTATTGTATATGCGGGACAAAGTCTGGCAGCCGCCGGCCAGCGGCAAACCACCTTGTCCCTGGCTGATTAAAGTAGAGCAATTGCGCAGCGGCGCAAAGTGTCAGGCGGATTCTATCGGAAATGCCGGGCCGGATGGGGCGCAGCCGGCCAATTAGCCCGTTATTGCCTTGATTTTCCTCGATTTTATCGGGATTTGATCGACATCCCATTATATCTGAGTGTGCGCAGGGCATTGCCGACATGCTCGGTGGCTTCTGTACGCAAGGCTCGCGGATCGCTGACGCGCTGGCCGTCCTTGTGCTTGAATTCGAGCATGTGTTGCTGCTCTTGCTGCAGGATATGCTCGATTAGTTGCTCTTGAGTATGATTGCCATCCAGCTTGGGCAGCAACAATTGTTCGACGATGTTCAGCGTCACCCGCTGGTGCCAGAGATTGGTGACGCCGGCGCCGGGAGCAAGCGCCAGATCCGCGCGGGCGGATGCCAGGGCGAGCGGTTTGTCGTCCAGGCTGGGGGCGGCCTCCAGCGCTTGCACGCGATACTCGACGGCGCCACGGATCACGAGCGCTTCCATCAAACCGACGATGACGCCGCTATCGTTGTCATGCCGCTGCTGCAGGCGCTGGCGGACCGCCTCGACCAGTTCCGGCAAGTGCAAGGTGGCGGGGAAGCGTTCGCCCAGTATCTGCAGGGCGAGTTTGCTGACCTGGCCGCGGATGACCAGCTGCTGGCCACCGAGCGTCATGGCTTGCTCGCTATCGTCCGGCGCGATCGCCGCCGTGCCGCTATCGACCGCGCATGCGTAATGCAGCTGCGCCAGCACGGCCGGGTCGAGCTGGTAGCGTATCTGCCCCTGCTGTTGCGCGTGCACCAGCAAGGTGTGGCGGAACTGGCGGTTGCGCAGGAAATCCATGTACTGTTCCAGCGCCACCTGGTCATTGCCGCATTCACGCAGCAAAGGTTCGGCGACCTGGCTGCCGAGATTGCCGACGAACATCGATTGTTGCTCGGAATCGGCCAGATAGCTCAGTTTGTGCCGGCGCGCGCGCGCCGCGAACTCGCTGAAATAGCAAGGCAGGTTGTACGGCTCCAGGTATTCGTGCAGCAGGTAATAGTCGTCGAACTGGCCGCTGAACGTGGCGCTGTGCTGTTCCAGAACCTGGTTCAGCACGCTGCCTTTGCTCGACATTTCATGCATGAAATTGAACATGCCGCGCGCATGCGCCAGCTTGTCGCTTGGATTGTCATGGTCCTTGCCGCGGAACAGCATCGCTTCCCGCACCACTTCCTTGAATTTCCAGCCGGGGTAAGTGTTGTAGCTGACCACGGCGACGCCGTCGGCCGCCAGGTTTTCCGCGCAGACGCGCAGGATATGCTCCTGCACCTGCGGCGGCACCCAACTGTAGACGCCATGGCAGACGATGTAGTCGAACTGTCCCAGCGCCGGGCTGATGTCGCCGATGCTCATGTGGTGCAGGCTGACATTCTGCAAGCCGAGGGCGGACAGCCGCTGCTGTCCGGCGTCGATCTGCACCTTGGACAGGTCGACGCCGACATAATGGCCGCCGGGATGCCGTTGCGCATGCGGAATCAGATTGCCGCCGGAAGCGCAGCCCAGCTCCAGCACACGCGCGTTCTCGGCGCGCGGCGGCTGCAGGCCGAACAGGGTGGCGACCGCCGCCAGATGTTCCGGCGCGGTGGCTTTGAAGGGATGCGAGGTATATGGCGTAGCGTCGTAGGCTTGTTCGACGATGTCCTTGCTGCTGCCAGCCATAAATACCTTTGCGTGAGGATGCGTGAGTGTGCTTTAGCCGGCTGCCGGCAGCAGGTTTTCCAGGGTGCGCCGGTAAATGTTTTTCAGCGGATCGATGAACTGGACTTCAACGTGTTCGTCGATCTTGTGGATGCTGGCGTTGGGCGGCCCGAACTCGATCACTTGCGGACAGATCTGCGCAATGAAGCGGCCGTCCGAGGTGCCGCCGGTAGTCGACAGTTCGGTGTTGATGCCGGTCTCTGTCTTGATGGCGGCGGCGATGGCGTCGCTCAGCGTACCGCGCGGCGTCAGGAACGGCCGGCCGCCGACAGTCCAGGCCAGCGTGTATTCCAGGCCGTGCTTGTCGAGGATGGCATGGACCCGCTGCTGCAGGCCGTCGACCGTGCTGGCGGTGGAAAAGCGGAAATTGAAATCGATCACGACTTCGCCGGGAATCACATTGGAAGCGCCGGTGCCGCCGTGGATGTTGGACATCTGCCAGGAAGTCGGCAGATAGTATTCATTGGCCTCGTCCCATTTTTCCGCCGCCAGTTCGGCCAGCGCCGGGGCCGCCAGGTGAATCGGATTCTTCGCCAGCTGCGGATAGGCGATGTGCCCCTGCACGCCTTTGACGGTGAGCTTGCCGGACATGGTGCCGCGGCGGCCGTTCTTGATCATGTCGCCCAGCGTCGAGCTGGAAGTCGGTTCGCCGACGATGCAGTAGTCGAGCTGCTCGCCGCGTGCCTTGAGCTTGTCGCACACCAC
The DNA here is from genome assembly GCF_035566555.1 of Collimonas sp. Taxonomy (GTDB): domain Bacteria; phylum Pseudomonadota; class Gammaproteobacteria; order Burkholderiales; family Burkholderiaceae_D; genus Collimonas. The sequence goes on along the minus strand of NZ_DATMRB010000150.1, from coordinate 11,431 downwards.
CACGGTGCCATCGGTGGCCGGGCCTTCTTCATCGCTGGTGATGAGGAAAGCGATCGAGCCGGCGTGGTCCGGGCGGGCCTGGGTGAATTCTTCCACCGCCACCACCATCGCCGCGATCGAGGTTTTCATGTCGGCGGCGCCGCGGCCATACAGCTTGCCGTCGCGATGGCTGGGCAGGAAAGGATCGGATTGCCACTGCTCGCGCGGGCCGGTCGGCACTACGTCGGTATGGCCGGCAAACACCAGCAGCGGCCGCTCGTTGCCCTTGCGCGCCCACAGGTTGGTGACGTCGCCGGACTGGATGGTTTCGCAGGCGAAGCCGAGCGGCGCCAGCAGCTCGATCAGGAGCGCCTGGCAGCCTTTGTCCTGCGGCGTGACGGAGGAGAGAGCGATCAGTTGTTCGGCCAGTGCCAGGGTTTTGCTGTGCTTGTTCATGTGCGGCATTTCAATGATGTTGCGGTAAATTACTGGCTGAAGATTTCCTGGTACAACGCATCCGAAAAGCCGACATAAGCCTGCTTGCCGGTGTACAGCACAGGACGCTTGATGATGGATGGCAGTTCCAGCATCAGAGGCGTGGCGCTGATGCCGTCGGTGATGCCGTTGCGCCGTTGTTCCGGCAGGCCGCGCCAGGTGGTGCCCTTGCGGTTGACCAGCGTGTCCCACGGGATGTCCGCCAGCCAGGTAGCGATCAGTTCGGCGCTGACGCCGTCTTTCTTGAAATTGTGAAACGTGTAAGCGATTTCCTGGTCTTCCAGCCAGGTGCGGGCTTTCTTGACCGTGTCGCAGTTGGGAATGCCGTAAAGAGTAATTGCCATAGCAGTATCAGTTATAACCGTTCTATCTTAATCAGTTGGGGACAGAGTAATTCGCCACGCTTCGGTGGCTCTTAAACCCTACCCGGGCGGCTCTGTCCCGCAATTATTTACAAATCCAAGGTAAATTCGGTGAAGGTCGCACCTTCGACGCGTTCCGGTTCCGGCGCAATCGGCGTCAGGTTTTTCTTCGAGCTTGGCGTATGGTTGTTGATCAGCCAGTACAGATTGCTCGGTGAATCGGCGTGTTCGAGCGCTTCGTCCTGGGTGATGACGCCGTCTTCGATCAGCTGCATCAGTGCCTGCTCGAAAGTCTGCGAACCCGGCGCCAGGCTCTTTTCCATGGCTTCCTTGATCTGGCTGATGTTGTCTTCTTCGATCAGCTCCGAAACGTGGCGCGTGTTCAGCATGATTTCCACCGCCGGCGTACGTTCGCCGTCGACGGTCTTGACCAGGCGCTGGGAAACGATCGCGGCCAGGGTCGAAGCCAGGTCTTCCAGCAATGCCGGACGGTTTTCCATCGGATAGAAACTGATCACGCGGTTCAGCGCGCGGTAGGTATTGTTGGCGTGCAGCGTCGACACCACCAGATGGCCGGACTGGGCGTAGGCGAGGGCGGCCGACATGGTTGCCTTGTCGCGGATTTCGCCGATCAGGATGCAGTCGGGCGCCTGGCGCAAGGCGTTCTTCAGGGCGCCGTTGAGGTCGTTGGTGTCGCTGCCGATTTCGCGCTGGTTGACGATGGAACGGTGGTTCTGGAACAGGAATTCGATCGGGTCTTCCAGGGTCAGGATATGGCCGGCCTGGGTCTTGTTGCGATAGTCCAGCATCGAGGCGATGGTGGTCGACTTGCCGGAACCGGTGGAGCCGACAATCAGCAGCAGGCCGCGCTTGCGGCCGATCAGGTCGAGCAGCGCCGGCGGCAGGCGCAGTGTTTCGAATGCAGGAATATCGATCGGGATGTAACGGATCACCGCCGAAATGCTGCCGCGCTGGCGGAATGCCGAGAAGCGGAAACTGCCGACGCCGGCGATCGGCACGCCGAGATTGAGTTCGTTGTTGCGCTCCAGCTCTTGCAGCCGTTCGGCAGGCAGCACTTCTTTCAGCAGCAGCAGAATGGTGTTGTCATCCATGTTCTGCTGGTTGACGGGCACCATCTGGCCCTTGATCTTGAGATGAATCGGCGAGCCCGGCGCCAGGAACATGTCCGACGCTTCCTTCTCCCGCATCAAACGAAACAAGCGGTCCATTGCCATCAAAAACTCCTCAGTCTGCCCTGCGCGATGCGCCAGGGGAGTACACATTATTATTATATGAAGTCCAGGCAGGCTTGCGCATCTTCTCCATGCCGCAAGCCTGGCAAGGCTTGAATCAGGCTTCGCGCAGCAGTTCGTTGATGCCGGTCTTGGCGCGGGTCTTGGCGTCGACGCGCTTGACGATCACTGCGCAATACAAGCTGTACTTGCCGTCGGCCGAAGGCAGGCTGCCGGAGACCACGACCGAACCCGACGGGATGCGGCCGTAAGTGACTTCGCCGGTGGCGCGGTCATAGATCTTGGTCGACTGGCCGATGTAGACGCCCATCGAGATCACCGAGTTTTCTTCCACGATCACGCCTTCGACGATTTCCGAACGGGCGCCGATGAAGCAGTTGTCTTCGATGATGGTCGGGTTGGCTTGCATCGGTTCCAGCACGCCGCCGATGCCGACGCCGCCGGACAGGTGGACGTTCTTGCCGATCTGCGCGCAGGAGCCGACGGTGGCCCAGGTGTCGACCATGGTGCCTTCATCGACGTAAGCGCCGATGTTGACATAGGAAGGCATCAGCACCACGTTCTTGCCGATGAAGCTGCCATGGCGCGCCACTGCCGGCGGCACCACGCGGAAGCCGCCCTTGGCGAAATCTTCTGCGGTGTAGTTGGCGAACTTGGTAGGCACCTTGTCGTAGAACTGCATGTTCTCGCCAGCCGGCATCGGCAGGTTGTCTTCCAGGCGGAACGACAGCAGCACGGCTTTCTTGATCCATTGGTTGACGACCCAGCTGCCGTCGATTTTCTCGGCCACGCGCAGGCTGCCCTGGTTCAGTTCGGCGATCACCTTGGCGACTGCTTCGCGGACGTCGGCGGGCGCGGTCTTCGGGGAAAATTCGGTGCGCTGTTCCCAGGCTTGGTCGATAAATGCTTGCAGAGATTGAGTCATGATAGGTCGCTGATAAAAAAGGTTAAAAACATGGATTTGACCATGACGACGGTCAAACTACATCGTCACGGTGCAATACGTAAGATCAGGCCGTTGCAGAAGGAGGCAGTTGCGCGTCCGCCTGCCGGCCGATGCCAAGGCTAAAGGCTCTGGCAGAATGCGGCGATGCGTTGCGCCGCTTCCAGGCATTCATCGACTTCCGCCACTAGCGCCATGCGGATCCGCTGCCGGCCCGGATTGCTGCCATGGGCGTCGCGCGCCAGATAGCTGCCGGGCAATACGGTTACATTATATTCGGCATACAGCCGCTTGGCGAAGTCGGTATCGGAGATGTTTGCCAGCTTGTCTACTTTTGCCCATAGATAAAAGCCGGCGTCGGGCAAGGCGACATCCAGCACCGTTTGCAGCACAGGGGTGACCTGTTGGAATTTTGCCATGTATTTGGCGCGGTTTTCGACGACGTGGGTTTCGTCGTTCCAGGCGGCGACCGAAGCCGCTTGCACTGGCGGGCTCATGGCGCCGCCGTGATAGGTACGATACAGCAGAAATTTCTTCAGGATGGCGGCATCGCCGGCGACAAAGCCGGAGCGCATGCCAGGCACATTCGAACGCTTCGACAGGCTGGAGAAGGCAATCAGGCGCGGGTAGCCTGTGCGGCCCAGGATATTGGCGGCTTGCAGGCCGCCCAGCGGCGCTTCCGGCTTGAAATAGATCTCGGAATAGCATTCGTCGGCGGCGATCACGAAGCCGTGGCGGTCCGACAGCGCAAACAATTCTTGCCAGTCTTCCAGCGACAGCACGGCGCCGGTCGGATTGCCGGGCGAGCACAGGTAGAGCAGCTTGACGCGCGGCCAGACGTCGTCCGGCACGCTGCGGTAATCCGGCGCGAAATTGCGGGCCGGATCGGAGTTGACGAAATACGGCTGCGCCCCGGACAGATAGGCGGCGCCCTCATAGATCTGATAGAACGGATTCGGGCACATCACCAGCGCATCCCGTTGCGACGGATCGACCACGGTCTGCGCCAGTGCAAACAGCGCTTCGCGCGAACCGTTGACCGGCAGGATCTGGGTCGCCGCATCCAGCGCCGGCAAGCCGTAGCGGCGTTCCAGCCAGCCGGCGATCGCCGCCCGCAAGGGTTCGGCGCCGATGGTGCTCGGATAGCTGGCCAGGCCGTTCAGATTGTCGCTCAAGGCCTGCTGGATGAAGGCTGGCGTCGGATGCTTCGGTTCGCCGATGCCGAGGCTGATCGCTTTGTACGCGGGATTGGGCGTGACGCCGGCAAACAGCGCGCGCAGTTTTTCAAACGGATAGGGTTGCAGCCGGTCTAGTAATGGATTCACGTGGTTGATGACGGACGAATAACAAAGATGGAATGAGGAAAAACAGCGACGAATATGCTGTTTGCATTATATACAGAAGTGACCTGTCTGATGGCCGCCATTGCAGGTCCTGGAGACTGGCGAAGACAGATTTAGCGCTATTTTTTTGCTTTTCATTGTCTTCTTGAAATTTTTCATGAGCATGCCCCGGGTTAAAAATCTATCCTTTTATGTCCGTGCATTGCTGTGCCCGGATGGAAAGCAACTGAAGTAACAATCGCATTTCCCGATATTCACAGCCATTCAGATCGCATATATGATGGGGCGGAATGTTATGATGTCGGCCTCCTGCGGGGTTTTTCCCGTTTTTAGTATGACGGCAGCTTTTTCGCCGACTTTGATAAGAACAGTCGATAACGTGCGTCTAACTTCCATTAAATTATCGGGATTCAAGTCTTTCGTCGATCCCACCAATTTCCAGGTCCCCGGCCAGCTGGTCGGCGTGGTGGGGCCGAATGGCTGCGGCAAGTCGAATATCATCGATGCGGTGCGCTGGGTCTTGGGCGAATCCAAGGCTTCCGAGCTGCGCGGCGAATCGATGCAGGACGTTATTTTCAACGGTTCTTCGCACCGCAAACCGGCTGGCCGTTCATCGGTGGAACTGGTGTTCGACAATGGCCTCGGCAAAGCCGCCGGCCAGTGGAGCCAGTACGCCGAAATCGCCGTCAAGCGCACTTTGACGCGCGACGGCACGTCGACTTATTACATCAACAACCAGGCCGTACGGCGCCGCGATATCCAGGATATCTTCATGGGCACCGGCCTTGGTCCGCGCGCTTACGCGATCATCGGCCAGGGCATGATTTCGCGCATCATCGAAGCGCGCCCCGAAGAACTGCGGGTTTTCCTGGAGGAGGCTGCCGGCGTTTCCAAGTACAAGGAACGGCGCCGCGAAACCGAGAATCGCCTCAACGATACTCGTGAAAACCTGGTGCGTGTGGAAGACATCCTGCGCGAGCTGAACGCCAATCTGGCGAAATTGCAGGCGCAGGCCGCAGTTGCGCAGAAGTTCCATGAGCTGCAGGGCGACCAGGAAGAAAAGCAAAAATTGCTGTGGCTGTTGCGCAAGAATGAAGCCAAGGGCGAGCAGGAGAAATTCTTCCGCGAGATTGAAAAAGCGCAAACCGACCTGGAAGAACAGACCGCCAAGCTGCGCCATGTGGAAACCGAGCTGGAGCACATGCGCCAGGCGCATTACGCTGCCGGCGACCGCATGCACCAGGCGCAGGGCCATCTGTACCAGACCAATTCCGAGATCGGCAGCCTGGAAGCGCAGATCAAGTTCGTGATCGAATCGCGCAACCGCCTGCAGTCGCAGCTCAATTCATTGACCGCGCAGCGCGACCAGTGGCAGCGCCAGGGCACGCAATTCCAGGACGATCTGGTGGAAGCCGAGATGCACCTGGAAGAGCTGGCTGCGCGGGTCGAGCAATCGCAGGTAGCGTCGCAGCAGCATAACGACCAGCTGCCGGCGCTGGAGCAGAGCTGGCGCGAAGCGCAGCTGAAGAGCACGGAGTCGCGCGGCAAGATCATGCAGATCCAGCAGCAGATCGAGCTGGAATCGACCCACCAGCGCAATGCGTCGAACATCCTCAATGGACTGAGCAGCCGGCGCGAACGCCTGGCGCAGGAAAAGAATGGCTTGAACCTGCCGGACAATGCGCACCTGACCAATCTGCGCATGCAGCTGGAAGAAAAGCAGGCCGGCCTGGAAGAAACCGGCATGCAGCTGGAAGAGTTGCAGGAACAGCAGCCGCGGCTGGAAGAAGAGCGGCGCGATGCGCAGCAGCAGGTGAATACCGAAAGCGCCAACAATGCGCAGCTGGAAGCGCGCCTGACGGCGCTCAAGCAGCTGCAGGAAAGCGTGCAGACCGAAGGCAAGGTGCAGCCTTGGCTGCAAAAGCATGAGCTGGCGGAATTGCCGCGCCTGTGGCAGAAGCTGCATATCGACGGCGGCTGGGAAACGGCGCTGGAATCGGTCTTGCGCGAACGCACCTCGGCCTTGGAAATGTCCAACCTGGATTGGGCCAAGGCCTTCTTCAACGATGCGCCGCCGGCCAAGCTGGCCTTGTTTTCGCCGAACGGCGTGGCATCTGCCGCGCCGGCCGATGCGCCCGCCGGCTTGAAGCCCTTCATCAATCTGCTGCAGCTGAACGATCCGGGCTTGCGCGTGCTGATGCAAGACTGGCTGCACAATTTCTACGCTGCCGACGACACGGTAACCGCCTTTGCTGAACGCAGCAAGCTGCCGCTGGGCGCCAGCTTCGTCACGCGCCAGGGCCATGTGATCAGCAAGAGCGGCGTGCGCTTCTATGCTTCCGATTCGGAGCAGGACGGCATGCTGGCGCGCCAGCAGGAAATCGAAAACATCACCAAGCAGTTGCGCGCCCAGCAGATGCTGGCCGACGAAGCGCGTTCGCGTTCGGTGCGGGCGGAGGCGGCATTGTCGCAAGCCACCCAGCGTCTGCAGGAAATGCGCTTGCGCCACGCCAGCCTGACCCAGGCGGTGCATGGCTTGCAGATCGATGTCATGAAGCTCTCCGAATTGCAGGAGCGTTTCAACCAGCGCAGTTCGCAGATCGCTTCCGACCTGGCGGAAATCGCCGCCCAGGAAAGCGAGCAGCAGCAAGTCAAGATGGAATCGGAAGCCAAGTTCGAGCAGCTCGACATGGAGCTGGCCGAGCTGCAGGAGAAGCACGAAGACGGCCAGACCGACTATCTGGGCAAGGAACAGCAACTGAACGAAGCCCGCCAGCGCTTGCGCGAAATGGAGCGGGCGGCGCAGGAAGCGGAGTTTGCCGAGAAATCCCATCGCAACAAGATCGAAGAGCTCAAGCGCAGCATCGCCACCGCGCTGGAGCAGGCGGCGCAGCTGTTCGCCAATATGCAGCAAGGCCATCTGGAGCTGGAAAGCCTGGACGACCAGGCTGCCCAGGCCGGTCTGCAAGACTTGCTGGACAAGCGCAGCGAACAGGAACGGGCGCTGGCCGATACCCGCCACGAGCTGGACCAGGTGTCGCAAAACCTGCGCCAGCACGAGGAAAGCCGCTTGCAAGCCGAGCGTAGCCTGCAGCCGCAGCGCGAACGCATCATGGAATTGCAGTTGAAGGAACAGGCGGCGCGCCTGAACCAGGAACAATACGTGCAGCAGCTGCTCGAAGCGCAAGCGGACGAAGCGGCGCTGAGCGAAAAACTGACCGCCGACATGCGGCCATCGTATCTGCAAGGCGAAGTCACGCGCCTGACCAATGCGATCGCCGGCCTGGGCGCGGTCAACCTGGCAGCGCTGGACGAGCTGGCGCAGGCCTCCGAGCGCAAGAATTTCCTGGATGCGCAAAATGCCGACCTGACCGAAGCCATCAACACGCTGCAGGATGCGATCCACAAGATCGACAAGGAAACCCGCGACCTGCTGCAGGATACCTTCGACAAGGTCAATCATCACTTTGCCGAACTGTTCCCGATCCTGTTCGGCGGCGGCCAGGCCAAGCTGATCATGACCGGCGACGAAATCCTCGATTCCGGCGTGCAGGTGATGGCGCAGCCGCCGGGCAAGAAGAATGCGACGATTCATTTGCTGTCGGGCGGCGAAAAGGCGCTGACGGCGACGGCGCTGGTGTTCTCGATGTTCCAGCTGAATCCGGCGCCGTTCTGCCTGCTGGACGAGGTCGATGCGCCGCTGGACGACGCCAACACCGAACGTTTCTGCAATATGGTGAAGCGTATGTCCGCTAACACACAGTTCCTCTTCATTTCGCATAATAAGATTGCGATGGAGATGGCGCAGCAGCTGATCGGTGTGACCATGCAGGAGCAGGGCGTGTCGCGGATCGTGGCGGTGGACATGGAAGCGGCCAGAAGTTTTGCCAGCGATGCCGTAGCTGCTTAAGCGTCGATGCAATGGCGCGGCTTGGCCTGCTTGACAACTTTTTGCAGCGACACTAAGCTGATTTAAGTGTCGCGATGCAATATATTGTAAAAATATGTCTCAATAATTTTATCTTGAGCCCATATGCAGTAATACTAGTAGCGTTTTCATAAGAACAGCTCTAATCAATGACCAGACCACGATTTCAATCGCAGATTTATATTTCAAGCGCGTATGCCGGTGACATGGCAGTGTTCGCTATTAAGGCATCAGCAGAATGACAGATTTACAGACCAGCCTGTTCATCATCGGAGGCGCGTTTCTTGTTGGCGTCATTTCCTACAATAAATGGCAGGAATACAAGGCCAAGAAAAGCGTCGAACGGGCATTTTCCGGATCGCATGACGATGTCTTGATGACGCCGAAGGATGGCGGCGAGGCGCCGGTGCGCCACGAGCCGAAACTGTTCGAGAGCGAACTCGACAGCGAACTCGACGGCAGGGGCGACGCCAGGCAGGCAGCCGCGGCGCACGACGATATCGAGCAAAGCGCAGAACAGGGCGCGCTGGAGCCGCAGTTCGGCGCTCCGGTGGCAGGGGCCCCGGCGCCTGCGCCAGCGGCACGCCGCGATCTGCCGGTCGATGAACTGATCGATTGCGCCATCCCGCTGGCGCTGGAAGCGCCGGTGCGCGGCGACAAGATCTTGCCGGCCCTGCAAAGCCTGCGCCATGTCGGCAACAAGCCTATCCATTTCATCGGCGAGGATGCCAACGGCGACTGGGAGCCGGTGGCGCACGGCGGCGTCTACAGCACTTTGCTGGCAGGCGTGCAGCTGGCCAACCGCACCAATCCCCTGAATGAGATCGAATATTCGGAACTGGTCAGCCGCTTGCGCCAGATCGCCGACGACCTCGGCGCCGAGCCGGACTTGCCGGACATGATGGAAGTGATGCACACCGCGCGTTCGCTGCACCAGTTCGTGATCGAACACGATGCGCAACTGGGCGTGAATATCCAGTCGAACGGCGCACCGTGGGCCATCAGCACCTTGCAGGCAGCCCTGACGCGGCAAGGCTTCGACGCCCGGCCGGAAGGCCGCATGGTGATGTCGGACGGCGAGGGCGGCTTGCTGTTCTCCTTGTCCACCAACGCCAGCGCGGTGGCCGAAACCACCAGCCGCCTGACCCTGCTGCTGGATGTGCCGCGCGTCGCTCCCGACCGTGACGGCTACGGCGCCATGGTGGCTTGCGGCCGTTCGCTGGCCGCACGCCTTGGCGGCGTGCTGGTCGACGACAGCAACCAGCCCCTGGCCGATGTTCAGCTGGCCGAAATCGCCGGCCAGGTCGACGCCTTCTACCGTGAAATGGATGCCGCTGAAATCCCAGCGGGCTCAGTGCGAGCCCTGCGTTTGTTTAGCTGATTGCGGGACAGAGTTTAAGAGTCGCCGTAGCGCGACGAATTACTCTGTCCTCAACTGACTAAAGTAGGAGTTCCAAACAACGTAAGGATTTTGCAATACCATGTCAGTGCTTTCACGAATTTCTGCAGATTGGCGTTCGCGCGCCGCCTGGCTCGCTGCCGAGCTGAATCGTCATAATCACTCTTATTACGTACTCGACAATCCGTCGATTCCCGACGCCGAATACGACCAGCTGTTTCGCGAGTTGCAGGCGCTGGAGCAGGCCCATCCCGAACTGAATACGCCGGATTCGCCAACCCAGCGGGTCGGCGCCGCGCCTTTGCCGCAGTTCGAGCAGGTCAGGCATTCGATTCCCATGCTATCGCTGGGCAACGGCTTTGAAGACAACGACATCGTCGAATTTGACCGCCGCGTCCGCGATGGCCTCGACACCCAGGTCGACAGCGAGATCGAATACGCCGCCGAACTGAAGTTTGACGGCCTCGCCATCAACCTGCGCTACGAGGACGGCGTGCTGGTGCAGGCGGCCACGCGCGGCGACGGCACTACCGGTGAAAACGTCACCAGCAATATCCGCACCGTGCGCGCGATTCCCCTGCGCCTGCATACCGATAACCCGCCGAAGGTGCTGGATGTGCGCGGTGAAGTGCTGATGTTCAAGGAAGACTTCGCCAAGCTCAATGCCCGCCAGCGCGAAGCCGACATGAAGGAATTCGCCAATCCGCGCAATGCCGCCGCCGGCAGCTTGCGCCAGCTGGATTCGCGCATCACGGCGCAGCGCACCTTGCGCTTTTTTGCCTACGGCATAGGAACGCTGGAGGGGGCGGCCATGCCGGCTTCGCACTCGGCATTGCTGGACTGGTATAGCGAACTCGGACTACCGGTGTGCAAGGAGCGCAGCGTGGTCAAGGGCGCTGCCGGCCTGCTGGATTTTTTCCGCGGCATCGGCAGCAAGCGCCCGCAACTGCCGTATGAAATCGATGGCGTGGTGTACAAGGTTAACCGCCTGCTGCAGCAGCAGACCCTGGGTTTCGTCTCGCGCGCGCCGCGGTTTGCGCTGGCGCATAAATTCCCGGCGGAAGAGGCCACCACCCAGGTGCTCGGCATCGAAGTGCAGATCGGCCGCACCGGCGCCGTGACGCCGGTGGCGCGGCTGGCGCCGGTGTTTGTCGGCGGCGTCACGGTCACCAATGCCACCTTGCATAATGAAGACGAGGTGCGGCGCAAGGATATCCAGATCGGCGATACCGTGATCGTGCGCCGCGCCGGCGATGTGATTCCCGAAGTGGTGGCCTTTGTGGCCGACTTGCGGCCAGCCGATGCGCAGGCGTTCGTCATGCCGACCGCGTGTCCGATTTGCGGCTCGGCCATCGTCAAGCTGGAAGACGAAGCGATCGCCCGCTGTTCCGGCGGCTGGGTCAAGTGTGCGGCGCAGCGCAAGGGCGGCCTGCAGCATTTTGCATCGCGCCGGGCGATGGATATCGAAGGCCTGGGCGACCAGTTGATCGAGCAGATGGTTGACCGCAACGTCATCACCACAGCGGCCGACTTGTACAAGCTGGGTTTGCTGAAACTGGCGGAGCTGGACCGGATGGCCGACAAGTCGGCGCAAAATGTCTTGTCCGCATTGGAAAAATCGAAATCGACCACCCTTGGGCGTTTCATTTATGCACTTGGCATCCGCCACGTCGGCGAGGCCACGGCGAAAGAACTGGCGACGCATTTCGGCGGCATCGACGGCGTCATG
>NZ_DATMRB010000149.1:0-8529 GCF_035566555.1 Collimonas sp. | reverse complement strand
ATAAAGTGGCCACTTCCGGCAACTGGTGCGCCTCGTCAAAAATGACGGTATTGGCTGACGGCAGCAGCTCGGCCACGCCGGTATCCTTCAGCGCGACGTCGGCGAAGAACAGGTGGTGGTTGACCACCACCACGTCGGCCTGCTGCGCTTCCTTGCGCGCCTTCATCACGAAACAGTCCTGGTAGTACTGGCATTCCGCGCCCATGCAGGTGTCGCGGGTCGAGGTCACCAGGTTCCAGATCGGCGCGGTTTCCGGCACCATGGACAGCTCGGCCTTGTCGCCGGACGAAGTGGTTTTCATGAAGCGCGAGATTTCGCGCAGGTAGCCGACGTCCTCGCGCGAGGTCATGCGGCCGTTCTGCAGCGTGCGCTCCAGGTGGAAATGGCAGACGTAGTTGGCGCGGCCCTTGAGCAGCGCAATCGAGACCGGTGCGCTGAGCGCCTTGCGCACGGTGGGGATATCGCGCAGGAACAGCTGGTCCTGCAGGTTCTTTGTCCCGGTGGAAACGATCACCTTGCCGCCCCACAGCAGTGCCGGGACCAGATAGGCGAAAGTCTTGCCGGTGCCGGTGCCGGCTTCGGCAATCAGGGTGCGCTGCTGGGCGATGGCTTCGGCGATGGCTTTCGCCATTTCAGTCTGCGCCTGGCGCGGCCGGAAGCCGCCGACCGCCTGGCCCAGCGGGCCGGAACTGGCGAACAGGCGGTCGACGTCGGCGTCGTGGACGCCGGGAGCGGGTACGTTCGCTGCGGCCGGGGTGCTCACTACGGCGGCGATTTCGGCGACAAGGGGGGATGTATCTTGGGTCAAGGTAACTTACTTAAATAAAGCGGTGGCCGGGATGGTGCGTTTATCTGCATCGTACCAGCCCTGGGGTGAGCTATCAGGCAGGGATGTCGGGAATTAATTGCATTCTTAACAGCGTGATCTGGTCCTTCAGTTGCAATTTGCGCTTTTTCAGGCGCCGCAGCTGCAATTCCTCATGCAGGACCTGGTTGGTCATGGTATGAATGGCGGCATCGAGATCGCGATGTTCGACTTCGAGTTCTATAATGCGGCGAAGGATTTCTTCTCGATCGATCATGGTCAGATTCTTGCGTTGGAAAATGTTAACATGTGGAAACACCTTGAAAATCATTCCTGCGTATAATCTTTCCCATCAACTTCATGTCGTATTACCGTGAATGAGTGGCGATTTGACGCCGGATCCAGAATTACCTAGAACAGGATGCAGTTTAATCTACCCAGACGAATGAGCCAATACAAGATCGAAGCCGGCACCGGACAGCACATCGGTGACCGCCAGGAACAGCAGGACCGTGCAGCATTGTTTACCGCCCCGAAAGCACCGGGCTACATGATGGCCGTGCTGGCAGACGGCATGGGCGGCCGCAGCGGCGGCGCGCTGGCCGCCGAACAGGTGATTTGCACCGCCAAACAGATATTCGAGGGCTTTTCGCCGCTGATCGACAATGTGGAAGCGATGTTGCATAACATCGCGCTGGAAACCCACACGGTGATCAAGCTGAGCGGGTTCTCCAATGACAAGGATCCGCACACGACGATGGTGATCCTGGTGCTGTCGCCGGATGGCGTCGCCACCTGGGGCCACGTCGGCGATTCGCGCCTGTACCGCTTCGACGGCCCCAATTTTGCCGAGCACACCATCGATCATTCTTATGTCGAAAAGCTGGTGGCGGAAGGCAAGCTGTCGCGCAGCGAAGCGAAATCGCACAACCTGTCCAACATCCTGCTCAATGCGCTCGGCTCCAGCACCGATACGCCCAAGGTCAGCATCAGCCGCCATACCGGCCTCAAGGCCGGCGACGCCTTCCTGCTCTGTTCGGACGGGCTGTGGCATTACTTCACGGAAGATGAACTGGGTGCGGCGATCGCCATGAACAAGCCGCGCGATGCGGCGGAGATGCTGATCACCAAGACCCGCAAGCGCGCCGAAGGCCACGCAGCCGACAACTGCACGTTTGCCATCGTCAAGCTGGTGGCGCTGCCGAAGGAAACCGCCAGCTACACAGTCAAGAAGATGCGCCGCGCAGTGTAAGACCGGAATATAAAACCGGGATGTTCGGACGAAATTGCCGTTAGCCGCAGGACGCAGCTAACGGCTTTGTTTTATGGCTTGGGGGCAGGAACCGCAGCCGGCGGCGTCGGTGGCGGCGTCACAACCGGCGCTGCAGCGCCGGCTTCAGCCGCCTTCTTGGCCGCCAGGTCCTTGGCCTTGGCTGCCTTGTTGTCCGCCACTTCACGCTGGCGCGCCGCCGAATCCTGCGCCTTTTTCTGGAAAGCGGCGACATTCGCTGCTTCTTGCGACTTCTTGACAGCATCGTCCTGCTGCGCCTTCAGCACCCGCGCATTGTGGTCCGCCACACGCTTGTCGCCCTCGCCCAAGTGCTTGCGGGTATTGGCAGCCACTTCTTTTTCCTTGGCCGCGCCCTGCTTGACCTTGTCGGCGTTGCTCAGCTCTTTTTCCTTCTGGTCCTGGGCCTTTTGCGTTTCCTCGGCAGGCCGCTGGGCTTCGTTCGCCGCCAGCGACTTGTCGCGCTCGTCGGCACGATCCTTGCGCAAGAAGGCATTGGCCGTGATATCGACCGGACGGATCGCCTTCAACGCCAGGCGCCGCTGCTCCTTGGCGGCGTCCAGGCAATGATTGACGAAAAACTTCGCGTAGCAGACCCGGCGCTGCTCCAGGTCGCGCGCCGCCACCTCGGCCTTGGCGTCGGCGACATCGGTCAGCGCCTTGTTGGCGACCTCCACCGAAGTCAGCGATTCCAGCGGGTAGCGCGCCGTCAGCTCGGCGGCCGGCTCGGCGACCGGCTTGAGCGGGACGGCGTCGGCCGCGTGCGCGCCGGCGCTCAGGGCCAGCTGGGCTAGAAGTACAACGGCCAGCGCCGGCAGCAGACGCCGCGGCGCCAAATTCAAAGAGGCAAATTCCACTAGAACCTATCCATTTCTATACATTGTTTAGACACTCCCGCAGGGCCGGCTCAGACGATGGAATCGGCTTCCGAACGCCGTTCGCTATCCATGTACTCGCGCGACTGCATCTCCATGATACGCGACACGGTGCGGTGAAACTCATTGGCCAGCATGCCCTGCGTGTAGAGCTCTTCCGGCGGCACCGCCGCCGACATGATCAGCTTGATCTTGTGATCATAGAACACATCGATCAGCCAGGTAAAGCGGCGCGCTTCGGACGACATGGCCGCCGACATCTGCGGGATACCGGACAATATCACCGTATGGAAGCGGCTGGCAATTTCGAGATAATCGTTTTGCGAGCGCGGACCGCCGCACAAGGTGTTGAAATCGAACCAGATGACCCCGCCAGCCTTGCGCAAGGCCTTTATTTTACGCGCTTCGATGTCCACCAGCGGATCTTCGTCGGCGGTCTCGGCGACGCCGGCAAACGCATGGCGCAAGGCGCGGTCGGTATCGGCGTTGAGCGGCGAGTGATAGGTTTCGACCTGCTCCAGCGCGCGCTTGCGGTAATCGATGCCGGCATCGATATTCATGACGTCCAGGTGATCCTGCAGCAGCTTGATGGTCGGCAGCATGCGGTCGCGGTGCAAGCCGTCCGGATACAGGGTGCTGGGCTCATAGTTGGAGGTCATGACGAAGGACACGCCATTGTCGAACAGGGCTTTCAGCAGATTGTAGAGAATCATGGCGTCGGCGATATCAGACACATGGAACTCGTCAAAACAGATCAGGCGGTATTTTTTGGCGACCCGCTTGGCGACTTCGTCGAGCGGATCGGCCACGCCCTTGAGCTCATCCAGCTGGCGATGTACGGCGCGCATGAATTCATGGAAGTGCAAGCGGGTCTTGCGCACCACCGGCACCACCGAATAGAAGCTGTCCATCAGGAACGATTTGCCACGGCCGACGCCGCCCCACATGTAGACGCCACGCGGCACGTCCGGCCGGTGGATCAGGCGCTTGAACGAGCTGGACCGCTGCGCCTTGTACCCGACCCATTCGTCGTAGGCTTGCTGCAGCCGGTCGACCGCGCGCCGTTGCGCCTCGTCAGCCTGGAAACCGCGCTGCGTCAGTGCTTGTTCGTAAAACTCTAATACATTCATGGCATATTCAGTTCAAAAATTCACAGGGCCGATGAAGGAAGCGTCACCCGGCCCGCAGTTGTCAATATTGCGGCAACAAGATTAACAAAAAATCAATACACGTGGTTTTACGAAGATCAAAGCGGCGGCCAGAAATAAAAATGGGCGAGCTTTCGCTCACCCACATCACTCAAGCTGCCGGCCAAGCAACTATGACCGCCCCATTTCCACCAGCACGCGGCTGGGGTAGGCTCTTTCCTTGCCGCCAAAGCTGAGCGGCAGGTTGGCGCCGAGGCCGAGGCCGGAGGCGCCGATGCCGCCGCTGCCGCCCGAAGCGCCGATGCCCACGCTGGGAGAATTCAAGCCAGGCGGCGCCCGGAACACCACTTCCGAGGTGCGGTAGCCGGGCTTGTCGCACATGACATGCAAGTCGCCGTCGGCAGCGACGATCAGGACATCTGCCGGCGTCACCACGCTCCAGCGGCTGCTGTCGGTTTTCAC
The DNA here is from genome assembly GCF_035566555.1 of Collimonas sp. GTDB lineage: Bacteria > Pseudomonadota > Gammaproteobacteria > Burkholderiales > Burkholderiaceae_D > Collimonas. The sequence continues at coordinate 3,951 of NZ_DATMRB010000149.1, read as the reverse complement.
CACGCAGCGCGCCCCTGCCAGCTGCTGGCTGTCAGAGCTGGCCTCGATCAGCACGTGACCGTTGTCCGACGCTACCGTGGCGCAACCGGACAATGCAAGGCCTGACAACAGGATCAGCGACGGCAACAGAACACGCATCATGCTTCTTTCTTAAAAATTCAAGGATCGCTTGTCGACCGCCAGCGCAGCTTCCTTGGTCGCTTCCGACAAGGATGGATGCGCATGGCAGATGCGGGCGATGTCTTCCGCCGAAGCACGGAATTCCATCGCCACGACCGCTTCCGAAATCAGCTCGGAAGCCATCGGACCGACAATATGGACACCCAGGATTTCGTCAGTCTTGGCATCCGCCAGGAACTTGACCATGCCCGAAGTATCGCCCAAGGCACGCGCCCGGCCATTTGCCAGGAACGGGAAGGTGCCAGCCTTGTATGCTACTCCATCTGCCTTCAGTTGTTGTTCTGTCTTGCCAACCCATGCGATTTCCGGCGAGGTGTAGATCACCCACGGAATGGTGTTGAAGTTGACGTGACCATGCTGCCCGGCAATACGCTCGGCAACCGCAACGCCTTCTTCCTCAGCCTTGTGCGCCAGCATCGGGCCGCGCACCACGTCGCCTACCGCCCAGACGTTCGGCAGGTTGGTCTTGCAATCGTCGTCGACCGCGATGAAGCCGCGCTCGTCCAGCTTCAAGCCGACCGCTTCGCCGTTCAGGCCGATAGTGTTCGGCGTACGGCCGATCGAAATGATCAGTTTGTCGTACACGGCTTTTTGCGCGGCGCCAGTAGCGTCGACATACTCCACGGTGACATCATTCTTGCCGGTCGTGATGGCGCCGATCTTGACGCCCAGGCTGACCTTCAAACCTTGCTTGGTGAAAAGCTTGCTGGCTTCCTTGGCAATCTGCTCATCGACCGCGCCGAGGAAAGTCGGCAGCGCTTCCAGCACGCTGACTTCCGCACCCAGGCGGCGCCACACGCTGCCCATTTCGAGGCCGATCACGCCGGCGCCGATAACACCCAGTTTAGCCGGAACCGCGTCAATTGCCAGCGCGCCGGTATTCGACAGGATCAGTTTTTCATCGAACGGTGCGCCTGGCAGTTCACGGGCGTTGGAACCGGTCGCCAGCACGATATGCTTGGCGCTGATGGTTTCTTCCGTTGCCCCGGCAACCTTGATTTCATAGCCGCCGGCATCGCCCTTGACGAAGGAGCCGCGGCCGTGGAAAAAGGTAACCTTGTTTTTCTTGAACAGGTACAAGATGCCTTCGTTGTTCTGTTTGACAACGCCATCCTTGCGCGCCAGCATCTGGCCCAGGTTCAGCTCCAGGCCCTTGACATTGATGCCATGCTCGGCGAACGAATGGCCGGCATACTCGAAATGCTCAGACGACTGCAGCAACGCTTTCGAAGGAATACAACCGACGTTGGTGCAGGTGCCGCCCGGCGCCGGGCCGTTCTTGGCATTTTTCCATTCATCGATACAGGCTGTGCTGAAACCCAGTTGTGCGGCGCGAATTGCTGCAATGTAACCGCCAGGACCGCCACCGATCACTACGACATCAAATTGTTTGCTCATTTTCCATCCTTGGAGTTATTGCCTTGCCATCTCGTTTGCGCTCTGCCTGCAGGTGCGGCCAATCACCGCGGTTGCAAGCCATCGTCCGCAACAAGGGCGCAGGCGCTCATCATTTACTTAGCCACCTAAGCGACGCGCCCTGCTCTGTTTTTTGCCTCGCTTAAAGGGCAAAAAACAGAATCAGGGCGCGCCAGCTATAGCTTTGGCGGATTTAAAGCTTACAGGTCCAGCAGCAGGCGGGCCGGATCTTCCAGCGCCTCTTTCATCGCCACCAGCGCCAGCACAGCTTCACGGCCATCGATGATGCGGTGGTCGTAAGACATGGCCAGGTAGTTCATCGGACGCACCACGATCTGGCCGTTTTCGACCACTGCACGGTCCTTGGTCGCATGCACGCCCAGGATCGCCGATTGCGGCGGGTTGATGATCGGCGTCGACAGCATCGAACCGAAAGTGCCGCCGTTGGAGATCGAGAAAGTACCGCCGGTCAGGTCGTCCAGAGTCAGCTTGCCGTCCTTGGCCTTGGCGCCGAATTCGCCGATCTTCTTTTCGATGTCGGCGATCGACATCTGGTCGGCATCGCGCAATACCGGCACTACCAGGCCGCGCGGCGAACCGACTGCGATACCGATGTCGAAATAGCCGTGATAGACGATGTCGTTGCCGTCTACCGAGGCGTTGACGATCGGGTATTTCTTCAGCGCGGCAACCGCGGCCTTGACGAAGAACGACATGAAGCCGAGCTTGACGCCGTGCTCTTTTTCAAATTTGTCCTTGTACTTGGTGCGCAGGTCCATGACTGGCTGCATGTTGACTTCATTGAATGTCGTCAAGATGGCATTGGTCGATTGCGACTGCACCAGGCGCTCGGCGATACGGGCGCGCAGGCGGCTCATCGGCACGCGTTCTTGCGGACGATCATCCAGGTTGGCCTTGGTCGGCGCTGCAACTTGCTGCAGCAGCGCTTTGGCTGGCGCCGCTGCCAATGGCGCCGGCGCAGGTGTTGCTGCCTTGTTGGCTACCGCGCCGATGACGTCGCCCTTGGTGACGCGGCCGTCTTTGCCGCTGCCTGCAACCTGGGTCGCCGACATATTGTTTTCCGCCAGCATTTTCGCTGCGGCCGGCATGGCGATGCCCGCTGCCGAATTCGATTGCAGCTCAGGCGCTGCCACCGGAGTTGGCGCATGGCCGGCTTGCGGCACTGGTACGGCGGAGACTTCCATCGGGCTGACCTTGGCCGAAGCGTCGGTGTCGATCACGGCGATGATTTCATCAGCGACCACGGTGCTGCCGTCGCCCTTGATCAGCTGGACGATCACGCCGTCGGCTGGCGCCGGCAATTCCAGGACTACTTTATCTGTTTCGATGTCAATCAGGTTTTCGTCGCGCTTGACTGCATCGCCGACTTTTTTATGCCATGCCAACAAAGTCGCTTCGGCGACGGATTCCGACAATTGCGGAACTTTTACTTCAAGAAGTGCCATTTAATTCTCCGATATTCCATATTTGTGGGACAGAGTTTAAGAGCCGCCGTAGCGCGGCGAATTACTCTGTCCCCAACTAATTAGACAAGATGCCGATTATTTCGTCAGAACAAAGCCTTTGAGCTTGGAAAATGCAGTATCCAGCAATGCTTTTTGCTGCGCATAATGCTTGTCGTAGTAACCGACAGCAGGCGATGCGCTGGCTGGACGGCCTGCATACGCAAGCTTTTGACCATCTTCCAGGTTTTCAAAAATATTGTGCTGGATCTGCAGCCACGCGCCCTGATTCTGCGGTTCGTCCTGCGTCCACACCAGCTCGTTGAAGTTCGGGAACTGCTTCAGTTCAGCAGCGAACGCCTTGTGCGGGAACGGATACAGCTGTTCCAGACGGATAATTGCGACATCAGTCTGACCGCGCTCTTTACGTGCATTGACCAGATCGTAGTAAACCTTGCCCGAGCAAGCGATCACGCGCTTAACCTTCTTAGGATCGATCTTGTCGTCGACTTCACCGATGACGGTCTGGAAGCTGCCCTTGGTGAAATCGGACAGCGGCGAACCGGCGTCCTTGTTACGCAACAGCGACTTCGGCGTCATGATCACCAGCGGCTTGCGGAACAGGCGGATCATCTGGCGGCGCAGCAGATGGAAGATCTGCGCTGCGGTCGTCGGCTGCACTACTTGCATGTTGTTGTCCGCGCACAGCTGCAGGTAACGTTCCAGGCGTGCCGACGAATGCTCCGGACCCTGGCCTTCGTAACCGTGCGGCAGCATCATGACCAGGCCGGAAGCACGGCCCCACTTCACTTCGCCGGAGCTGATGAACTGGTCGATCACGACTTGCGCGCCGTTGGCGAAATCGCCGAACTGGGCTTCCCAGATGGTCAGC
>NZ_DATMRB010000148.1:0-30357 GCF_035566555.1 Collimonas sp. | reverse complement strand
GGTGCAGGGGATAGGCCTGGCGCGCAGCAGCGGCTGGCTCGGACTGGGCTTGAATACGGCGGTGGACAAGCGCTGGGGCTGGTATCTCAATTACGATGCGCAACTGGGCAGCGGCGGCTTGCGCAACAATGTGTTCTCGCTGGGTTTGCGATTTGCACTGGAGTGAACTGAATTCAAATGCGGAAAACATCCTTGGCAGCGCTGCTGTCGAGGATGCTGCAGCTTATTCCATTTATTCCGCTTGTACCGGCGTCAACACCTCGCGGCTGCCGTTGGTCGCCACCGAAGAAACGATGCCGGCAGTTTCCATCTGTTCCACCAGCCGCGCTGCGCGGTTGTAGCCGACGCGGAACTGGCGCTGCACCGACGAAATCGAGGCACGGCGGGTGCGGACCACGAAGGCAACCGCTTCGTCGTACAGCGGATCGGCTTCCACATCCTGGCTGTCGCCCAGCAGGTCGGCACTGGCGCCCTCGGCCGGTACGCCGGCGAGGATGGCTTCTTCATATTCCGGCTCGCCAAACTGCTTCAGGTATTGCACCACGCGATGCACTTCCGCATCCGAGACAAAAGCGCCATGCACCCGTTGCGGATAACCCGAGCCAGGCGGCAGGAACAGCATGTCGCCATGGCCGAGCAGGGCTTCCGCACCCATCTGGTCGAGGATGGTCCTGGAGTCGATCTTGGACGATACCTGGAACGCTACGCGGGTCGGGATATTGGCTTTGATCAGTCCTGTGATGACATCGACCGAAGGCCGCTGCGTCGCCAGGATCAGGTGGATGCCGGCGGCCCGGGCTTTCTGCGCCAGGCGGGCGATCAGCTCTTCGATCTTTTTGCCGGTCACCATCATCAGATCCGCCAGTTCGTCGATGATCACCACGATCAACGGCAGAGTAGACAACGGTTCCGGCGCATCGGGCGTGAGCGAGAAGGGATTGCTGACCTTCTTGCCGCGCAGGTTGCCGTCGCGGATTTTCTGGTTGAAGCCGGCCAGGTTGCGCACTCCCAGCGCCGACATCAGCCGGTAGCGCTTGTCCATCTCTGCGACGCACCAGGTGAGCGCATTGGAGGCCAGCTTCATGTCGGTGACGACCGGCGCCAGCAGATGCGGAATGCCTTCATAGACCGACAGTTCCAGCATCTTTGGGTCGATCATGATCAGCCGCACTTCTTCCGGTGTGGCTTTATAGAGCAGCGACAGGATCATGGCGTTGATCGCCACCGATTTACCGGAGCCGGTAGTGCCGGCTACCAGCATGTGCGGGGCCCGCGCCAGGTCGGCGACAATCGGCTTGCCGGTGATGTCCTTGCCCAGCGCCAGCGTCAGGTGCGATGCCGAATCCTGATAGGCGGCCGACTCCAGTATTTCCGACAGCCGGATCATTTGCCGCTGTGGGTTGGGCAACTCCAGCCCCATGCAGGTCTTGCCAGGGATGGTTTCCACCACCCGGATCGAGGTCAGCCCCAATGCGCGCGACAAGTCCTTCATCAGGCCGACGATCTGGCTGCCGCGCACGCCCAGCGCCGGCTCCACTTCAAAGCGCGTGATCACCGGACCGGCGTCGGCGCCCAGCACGGTCACCGGCACCTTGAATTCTTTCAGGCGCTGTTCGATCAGCAAGCCGGTTTCCGCCAGGCGTTCTACCGGGATCTCGATCAGTTCGTTGAGCGCGGGGTCCAGCAGGTCGAGACCGGGTAAATCGATCCGCAGTTCATGCAACGGCTGGAGTAAGAAATCGGATTCGCCGTCATCAACCGTGGCAGCGGAGGCTTCGGCTGGAACCGGCTGCGGCGTCATATAGGAGGTTGGCGCAACGACGGCGACAGGATGAGCAATAGCGGCTTCAAAAGAGGCCGGCCGCATCGGCAATGCCGGTTCCGCTTGTTCTGCAAGGCTTTGCGGCAAGCCGCCGACTGCGAAGGCATCTGCAACGGCGCTTACCGTGTCCGGCAGCGTTGCAACATCCGGCTTGCCGGCAAATTCCACTGCGGATGCAGACGGCGCTGCTGCAGGCGTAACACCAGGCGTCGCGATGACATCCTCTGCCAGCGGCCGGGATGCGGCAGGAACAACCATGTTTGCGGCAACCGGTGTGGACGGGCGGGTGCTGATGATCCTGGTTTGCGGCGCCAGGCGATTCTGGCTGCGCTCGCCTTGACGGACGTGCATCGCATCCTTGCGCGCCGCGCTGGCGGCGCGCGCCTGCTGCGCCATCTTTTCGCGCGCCAGCATGGCTGGCGTCGGGATGATGCGTTCTACCGTCGCCCATTCGGCCATGCTTCTGGCGGAGGCCGGCATCTCTGCCCGTTTGGCTGGGATGTTGGCCCGTTTCCCCGCAACCTCAGGCTGCTCTGAAGCCGATGGCAATTGCCAGGATTTCCTGCTGCGAGGAGGCGCTGCAATGCTTTCACGCGCGCGTACCGGCCGCACAATGGAGTGCATTGGCGCCGAAACGGTTGCTGCCGCACGCGGTTCACGTGGCGCATCGGCTTGCTCTGTCTTGCCCGGAAAAATGCGCCGCAGCGCGGGATGGATGTTGCCGATCAAAGCCAGCCAGCCGCTGCCAAACAGCCAGCACAGCGCCAGGATGCTGATGGCCAGCATCGTCAGTACGCCGAGGAAGCCGCCAAGCAGGTTCATCAAGCCCTGGGCTATCGCATAACCGGCGTGATCGCCGTCGGGAGGACCGGATTCGCTGGTGCGCAAGACGGCTTCCAGCGCGCTGCTGCCGCATAGTATCAACACGGTTCCCAGCCACAGGCGGATCGAGCCGCGGCCGCGCAGCGCGCTTGCGCCCGAGCGCCGCGCCTTCAGTACGCGAACCAGCATGGGAGCCAGCCAAAGCAAAGACCATCCGAACCAACTGAAAACTGCTATATGCATACTCAAATTCAACGAAAAATCAACGTCCGGAAAGCGTGGTGCTTGCGCAAATCATGTTGCGATACCGCAGGCCGTCCTCAGTGCCGTTTGGCAAGGGCGACATGGCAGGGGTTTGTCTGACGTCTTGAAATCAAAGTAGGTGATATTAACCGAAAAAGCGGCTGCCGTTCCCCTCTGAGTTGCTGGCCAATAACTTGTTTTTATACAAATAAATGTGTAACGGAAATTGCGCGGTCACAGATACGAATTACTGAATTTGGTGAGCAAGTATCAAAGTGTACTTTTTGCACTATTCCAGGACTTGCAATTTGCCAATGCTGCAAAGCGCAATAGCTGTCTGCAAATAACGGCATCGTCTTATTAAAAGCGGCTGGGCTCGCTATCGGTCAAAACCTGTGCTTGTCTTTTTACGACAATTGCGACGTTTTTCCACAATTCCCTGTCTCAATTAAGTAACTAAATATATCTATTTGTAACTGTGAGGAATATTTTGTAACAAAAAGTATTATTTTTAGTATAGATTAAACACGCGGTGAATTGGCGCTTGGCAACCAGTTGCGCCAAGGCACCGCGTTGTCGTTAGCGGCACAGAAAAATAAACAGTGCCGCCGGCGGCAATTCCGGGGAGGACCAGATGAAGAGGAAGACCTTCTGGTGAAGTGTTTGGTTTGTCTGTCTGCATGAGCTAGAGCAGGGACGTCAAAACGCAAATTACATCGTCCACAAGGCGATCTAATCAGCCTGGTTTGATTACACAAATAATTAAATTATTAACTCTAAAAACGATAGGGGGTTTTGCTTATGATCAAGGAAAGAAAACTGTCACAGTCATTACGGCTTGCATTTTTTACCGGCGGCGTGGCAATGGGAGTAGGCATGATGGCGCCAGCCGTACATGCGCAGGAGACAAATGATGACAAACCGATGGGACGGGTTGAAATCACCGGCTCGAACATCAAACGGACACAGCAGGAAGGACCAGCGTCGACGCAAATCCTGACGCGCAAGGATATCCAGCAATCGGGCAAGACATCGGTCGCGGATGTCGTCCGCAGCCTGTCGGCTGACAACAACGGCTCCATCAGCGGTTCATTCACCAGTGGTTTCGCCGGCAGCGCCTCGGGTGTTTCGCTGCGCGGACTGTCGGTCAATTCGACGCTGGTGCTGATCAACGGCCGCCGCACCGCACCTTATGGCCTGGGCGATGACGGCCAGCGCAGTTTTGTCGACCTGAACTCAATTCCGCTCGGCGCCGTTGACCGCATCGAAGTGCTGAAGGACGGCGCTTCTGCGATCTACGGTTCAGACGCGATCGCCGGCGTGGTCAATATCATTCTGCGTGAAACTTTTGAAGGCAAGACCATCTCAGGCTCGCTCGGCACTTCCGGCCACGGCGACGGCACTTTGCGCAGCGTATCGGGCACCTTCGGTTTCGGTAATCTGGAACAAGACAAGTACAACTATTTCTTCAGCATCGACGCCAAGCAGAGCAATGCCATCTGGCAGAAAGACCGGCCGGAATATCTTGGCACTGCGGATGCCCGTCCATGGGGCGGCCGCGACCAGCGCGGCGGCGCCACCACCAGCAGCAATACCGGCGGCAGCAGTTTCGTCGGCACGGTACGTCCGGTCGACGCCAGCGGCAATCCGATTGCCGGCCGCGGCATCCAGAATCTTCCTGGCTGCGCCTACATCGATCGCAGCACATCGATCAATTCCGGCGGTGGCTGTCTGTGGGATCCGATCCAGGGCGGCTACCAGGCGGTGCAGCCGGAAACTCAGAATATCAACCTGTTCGGCCGCGGCACGCTGAAGCTCAGCAATGACATGCAGGCTTATACCGAACTCGGCTTGTTCAACTCTCAGGCCAAGACAGTCAATACGCCGTCCGGCCTGACCGGCACCGGTTTCGACTTGATCAACAACCGTGTGGTCAACACCAGCACCGGTCCTGACCAGCTGCTGATGCCTATCGGTCATCCGGACAATCCGTTTGCCAACAATGCCGCCCGGCCACGCTGGTCCGATCCGAATAATCCGCGCCGCTCCGATCTCGATACTACCGTCACGCGCCTGCTGGTCGGTGTGAAGGGTACATCTTACGGCTGGGATTACGATAGCGGCATCCTGTACGCACAGAGTAAAACCGACCGCACCCAGAACGGCTTTTACCGCGCCAGCGCGTTACAGACAGCGATGAACAACGGCTCTTTCCGCATCGGCCAGGCTGGCGTATTGAACAGCCCGGCGACGATGGCACTCGTTTCGCCGGAACTGAAAAATTCGGCGACCACCAAACTGGCCTTGTGGGACTTCAAGGGCACGCGTGAGTTCGGCCAGCTGCCGGGTGGTCCGATCGGCATCGCGGTCGGCGGCGAACTGCGCCATGAGTCTACCGACAGCCAGGCGACGCCATATACCGATATCAGCGATATCGTCGGCCTGGGTTATGCGGCAGCCAGGTCTTCCCGCAATATCAGTTCTCTGTATACCGAACTGGCGCTGCCGGTGATCAAGCAGCTGGAATTCCAGCTGGCCTTGCGCACCGACCAGTACTCTGACTACGGCAATTCGACCACCCCGAAGATCGGATTCAAGTTCACGCCTATCCAGCAGCTGGCTTTCCGCGGCACTTACGCGGAAGGTTTCCGGGCGCCGGGTCCGGCGGAAAGCGGCGACAGTGCAGTTTCGGCTTTCACGACTTACACGAATGATCCGGTGCGTTGCCCTGTCACCAAACTCTCGGCGGACTGCCAGGACGGTAAGAACATCGGCGCCGTGACGGTCGGTAACAAGAACCTGAAGCCGGAAAAATCGCAGAGCTACAGCCTGGGTTTCATCCTGGAACCGATCAAGAACACCAGCGTTTCGGTGGATTACTGGCGTATCGTACGCAAGAACGAGATTACCGGTTCTGATCCGGACGCCATCATCAACGATCCATCACGCTTCCCGGATGCGATCATCGTGCGTGGCGAGCCGACTTCGGACTTCCCTGGCCTGGTCGGCCCTATCCAGCTGGTCAAGGCGCCTTACATCAATGCGGGCCAGACCCGCACCAGCGGCGTCGACATCGATTTGCGCAGCCGTTTTGACTTGAGCACTTACGGTCGCCTGACCGCCGGCTTGACGGTGTCGCAGATGTTCGAATTCAAGCGTACCACCAACGGCGTAACGCAGAACTTCGTCGGCACCCATGGCGATAAAAACCTGTCGGGTAACGGCGGCACGCCGCGCACCCGGGCTTCGGCGTCGCTGGCCTGGGATCGCGGACCGTTCAATGTGACGACCTCGCTCAATTATGTCAGCGCGATTGAAAACAAGAACGAAACCGGTGGTCCTTGCCTCAACGTCGATCCGGCTACAGGCAATGCCTTGACCAACTGCCGCATAGCATCATTCACCACGGTCGACATGTTCGGCCGCTGGGATGTGACCAGGCAATGGCAAGTGACTGCAGCGGTCGCCAATCTGTTTGACCGCCTGGCGCCGTTGGACGTGCAAACATACGGCCGCATCAACTACAACCCGTCGCTGCATCAGTCCGGCGCGGTGGGGCGCTACTTCACTGTAGGTGCGCGCTACACCTTCTAAGTGCTGTAACCAATGGGTAGGAGCTTTATAACGCCAGTGAGATTCGCTCTGCTGGCGTTTTTTTTAATTGAATGCTGCCGATTTTGCTTAGTCATGCGACGCCATGCTGACGATGGCGGCGAGTGTGTGTACAAGCGGCGTAGCGGCCCTGATGCGAGGCGACTACTGTGGCCGCGGACCTGAGGCGGCTCCGCGCGGCCACGCTTACTGGATGCTGCATTGAATTGGCAGGACCTGCGATCCTGCCGGCGAGCGCCCTGATCAGTGAGAAAAACTGACCAGGCGCGCCTGCAATGCCGACGACAAGCTCAGGTCAAAACGGCCACCGCTTGGCAATGTTTTGATGTCAAACGTTGCGCTGCCGTTTTGCAAGCCGTTGCCGAGCACGGTCTTGGCGCCGCTGGCTGAGATATACATCAGCGACAGATACGGCTCCAGCGCCGCATTCCAGGTGACGCTCAACTGCCCGTTCTGGACAGTCCAGCCGACCGCGGACGCCATTGCCTGGGCATTGCCGGCAGCGGTGCTAGCGGCTTTCGTGCGTTGCACCTGGCCAGGCTGGCGCATGGTTTGCAACTGGCCGTTACGCAATACGTCGATGCTGGCGATGTCGCCGGGATTCGGCAAGCTGACCCAGAAATGGCTGGTTTTATCGCTGGCGTCGGCGACGCTGACCGGTTCAAACGGCAAGCTGTAGGTCTGGCCCGATACGGTGTGCAGACGCAGCGCATAGCTTGATGTGGCGGTTGCCGTATCGATGCGCAACTTGGTTGCGGAAGCCGACGCCGGATGCAGCAGTACGCCTTGCGCCGTGATTTCACCAGCGATGGTCAGGTAGCCATCTGGCGCAACAGCTACGCTGGCGGCGGAGTTGAGCACCAGCGGCTGTGGAATCGCGGCAGTGCGCGATTCGGCGAACTGCTGCGCGCGGACATAGCTGAAATCGGAGAACCAGGTACCGCCGCAGTAGCCCATGACATCCTTCATTTGCGTGTTGTTTGGCGTCAGCGGCGCGCTTAGTGTGCCGATCTGGGTATCGCTGTCATACAAGCTGTTGTAGATCGCGAGCGAACTCAGGTCAGCATTACTGTTGGGGAAGGCCGGGTCGGGACTCGAAGCGCCGCCGCAGGGAGCGTGGCTGAGAGAATGGTTGTGGCCCATTTCATGCACCATGATGGCTTGCCATTGCGGCCAGTTATTGTTGAACGGGTCACCCTGGCCGGCGCTGCTGCTCCAGTCCAGGCCAATCGCCGCGACCGGTGAATTGCCGCCATTGGCACGGTTGCCTACATAGCCAAGGCCGGCGACGAACGAGCCAGGGACCGGCGTATACATAGGGACCAAGCCATAATAAAAGGCATTCTTGTCTTCCGCTTCGCGCGTGCTTTCCAGCTGGGTCAGTGCGGACGACCAGTCCATCGCCGTGGTGCTGCTTGCGCCACTGATTGTCAGAGGCGAGCGGCTTGTCACCGCGATATTGCCGTTGGCATACGGATAGACCCGCGCCAGCGCTTTTTGCACATCCGACAGCGCAGGCGGCAGAACGCCGGTGGCGCCGCCCACTGTCAGCGGCACCAGCACCACGTGCATGCTGGTCGGCGAGCCGACCACTGGCGAGACGTCCTGGCTGGCCGGACTATTGCTGGCGCCTGCCGCTACCTTGATGCTGACTTTGACGCCAGGCTGCACCCAGGCTGCCGGCAAGACGGCATTGAAAGTGTTATTCAGGTTGTAGTCGTCTTTTGCGGTAGGCAGGCTGGCCGGGCCGTTCATCGCGAGAGTGCCCAGCGCCACGCCAGCCTTGCTGGTGGCGGATAGATTCACCAGTGGGCTCTTGGCGCCGGCGGCAGGCGCCAGCACGGTCGCCCGCACCAGGGCCGGACGGCCCGGAGTGAGGCGCAGCGTCAGGTCGCTGGCGCTTTTATCGAATACATGGACAAAATCGACGCCGCTGATCCACAAGCCGACATTGCCGGTGTTGTCGATCGTGCCGGCATTGATGGCTGCCTGGCCGGGCGCATTCAAGGTCAGTGTGCCGCTGCTTCCCAGTGCAACGCTCAACACCAGTTGCGTATTGCTGCTGCTGACGATGGTGGCTGCCGCATTGCCTACGGTAGCGCCAGTGACGTTGTTCAGGTTGCTTCCCGTTACGGTCAATATCACTGTGCTGCCGCTGCTGGCGGTTTGCAGGGCCGTTGCGGTGACAGTCGGCACCACCGAAAATACGCCGGTGCTGACCACTTCCTGGTAGGGATCCACCACCGTCAGCGGACCCGATGCCGCGCCTGGCGGCACCACGAAGCTGACAGTGCTGTTGGAGGCGGTGGTGACCGAGGCCACTGTGCCGTTCGCAAAACGGATATCCGTCACTGCCGCCAGGCCGCTGCCGTTGATCGCCACGCTGCTGCCGACGATGCCGAGCTGCGGCAGCACGGCGACAATCGACGCCGGGCGATAGCTGTGGAGCTGATAGGAGGTATTGACCGGCGCGCCATTGACGATCAGCGTCAGTGCGCCGGAAGTGGGCTGCGCTGGCATGGTGAGCGTCGCCGCGCTGCTGGAGCTGCTGGCGATCGCCAGGTTGGCGCCGGCAAGCTGATAAGCACTGACCAGATCCAGATTCTTGCCCTGGATCGTGAAGTTGGCGCCGACTGCCACATTGCTGGCCGATACGCTGGTGACCAGCGGCGCCGGCAGGCTGGAGACAAAGGTGGCCGACGACTGCACCGAAAATCCCGGGCCGGAGACGGTGATTACGCCACTGACTGAGGTGGCTGGGATGGTAATGGTGATCTGGCTATCGCTGACGATAGAGAAGGGGACTGCGACGTTGCCGATGCTGACTGCCGTCACCTTTTGAAAACCGCTGCCGCTGACGGTCAGGACTGAGCCGGCGGATGCGCTCGTGGCAGACAGCGCGGCAATACTCACCGCAGCAGCCGGGGACGGTGCGGCAATCGAATTGGGCGCGGCTGCTGTGTTGTCACCCGACCCGCCGCCGCCGCAGCCGGCTTGGCTCAGCGTCATACCGATCAATGCGAGAGCGAGAAGAATTCTGTGATTTTTCATTTTTGAAGCACTGCCTTTGTACTATCGAGAGCTGGACGGTTTGATTAAAGGGGATGCGGCGCATCTTTGGCGTTATAACGAATATTTCTTTATGGAAATAACGAGCGAGATTGTAGTTGCGAAAGGTGCTTGTCGTAAAGCATTGCTTGCCGGTGTGTTGGCTATCTGCGATTGACTTGGCTACGAAAGTCCGTATGGCGCCGCAAACAATGTTGCAGCAGGACTTGCCGCGCGCGGCTTACCGGTTTTCTGGAGGGAGGGGATAGAGGTGGCGCTGGCCCGATGCCGCTGTGGCAGCAGGTGGCCAGCCGATTGCAGGAGCTTACAACGGCAAGACTTTGGCAGGCACTTTAGTGGATTTCAAATCGAGAATGGCGCCATAGCGCTGGCTCATTCCGATCCGCACTCGCAATGGCACGCCATCTGACGCCCGCAACCAGCATTCGACGCTGGCATCGTCTGCCGATGCGATGCGACGTGTCAGTTTAACTGCCTGCCACTGCCCGGATGGCAATGACAGGGATTCGCTGTGCACATCGAAAGTAGCCTGCTTGATCGATTTCCCGTCCGACAAGGTCACCGAAACAGGATGGCTAGGGACATTGCCGACAAACGCGTAGCTCAGCGACAGCACGTCTTGCGGCTTGGACTGGAACGTGGCGCGGCTGGTCATGTTCTTGCCGTCATAAAAAAAAGCTGTTTTGCTTTTCTCGTCAACCAAAGTGGTCAGCGGCGCCTTGCTTCCTCTGATATCCACGTAGCGCAAGGTATTCAGGGTGCCGCCGGAGATCTTGCCGACGCTGGTGCGTTGCAATGAACCCGACATGAACATGCCGAGTACATGGCCGAGCGTACCTACCGACTGGATCTGGTAAGAGTCTTGCGAAAAAGAGACGGTGTCCTTGACATCGGCGACCGAGACATTGCCGCCCATGAAACCGGTCAAGGCGCTGATCGCGCTTTGCGACATGCCAGTGTTGCTGGCACGCTTGGAGTCGACGGTCAACTGCGCGTCGTAGCTGACGGAAAATTGCTGGTTGGCGGCGGCGAAGCTGGCGCCGGGCACGCAAGCGGCCAAGGGCAGCAAGGCGCTCAGCGACAATGCGATTTTTTTATGCAAATTCATTTGTTCTGCTTTTCAAACAAGAAGTAAAGTTAAAGCCCGGCCGGGAAGATCGGCTGCAATGCACTCATCCCGTATGGGTTTGCGACGCTGCCCTGACCAGGTTCAGTGACTGGATGACCATCTTCTTGGATGAAAAATGGCGGATCAAAACATAGGCGCATGCCAGCAGGAAGCCCAGCACCAGGCCGATCAAGGCCGATTGCGGCATGCCCGGGCTGCGCTGTGTCGGCAGCATTGGGTTGGCGATGAAGCGCACTTTGTCGAAATAGCGCGATTGCGCATCAAGATTGGCGATGGCAATGCTGTTGTAGACCCCCATCTCAACGTCGTCTTCCAGATTGAGCTTGAGCGTATCCTTAACAGAGGGCAGCGCTTTCAGGAATGCCTCGCCCGAGCTGCTTTTATCCAGCAGGGCCAACATTTTTTCATAGTATGACAGCCAGAGGCCGTTGATGCGCTGATCGCGCAGGATCCTGGGCAGGCTTTGCTTCATGTCGGCGATATGTGCTTCGATTGCAACCAGCTGGGTGACCGGGGAAAGGTAGCGTTCACCACCTTCGGTAATCGATACCAGCTGTCGGTTCTCTGTCTTGGCCGAGTCCGGGTACTCATGCAGAATGGCTTGCATGGATGTGCGTTTGATTTCAGCCTGCTCAAGCTTGTATTTGGTATCGAAGGTGCTGTTCTCCAGCTTCTTTTGCTTGTTGAGCAGATCGGTGTACTGGGTGCGCAAAGTATCCCTGTAGCTCATCAGGATAGCCGTATCGCGCAAGTAGTCGCCCAGCACCAGCACACCGCGCTGAGCCAGTTCCGGACTGCCCGCCTTGAAGGCGATGGTCAGGCCGGAGATGCCTGATGCCGTGTCCTTGTTGGCGGCGTCAGGCAAGTCTTTTAATTCAGCTTTGGTGACCGGATAGATCGGCTGGATCAGCTGCAAGGTCTGTTTTCTATCGCCCAATATTGCACCGGTCCGCTCAAGCCCGGCCAAGGCAGAGGCCGGGCGCGTTTTGGCAAAATTGTTCCAGCGCGCAGGATCTTCAATGCTTGCCTGAAGGCGTTTAAATTCGGGCAAAGACAACTCGAACTGAAAATAGCCTTCGCTTTTATAAGTGCCCAGGAACCATCCGGCAAGACAGGCGATAACCATTGCACAGATGGCGAAAATCGCGACAGTGGACTTTGCTTTCAAGACCGCATTGAACATTTCGTCCAAAGGGAAATTGTCTGAGTCGGATGGGAGTTTGGCATCTTGCATGATTGATAAACAATGTCAAAATAAAGTATTTCAAATTGTAACACTCGCCTATCGTACCCCTTGTTTGGTTTGTATTAACTTTAAATCAAAGTAGTTTCTGTGGGAAATAGTGATGCAAAAACACCACAATTGCGCATATTGCATTGTGTAAACAATAATAAAAATTCTGTGTGGAAATAAATTATGCAACGTGCGCGAAACTGCTATGGACTGTGCTTGGCTAGGCGGAGCAAGCTATCAGACGAGGTGGGAGATCAGGAAGTGGCGAGGAACCAGAAAATATTTCCTCGGAAAAATAGAAAAAGGGTCTGCGAAAAACGCAAACCCTTTTCTGTATAACAAATTACTGGTGGGCCCCCCCAGAGTCGAACTGGGCACCAACGGATTATGAGTCCGCTGCTCTAACCAAGCATGAGCTAGGGGCCCAATTCCTCAGGGCGCTGTCATGCCGTACTTATGGCGTCCGCATACTCAAGCAAACACGACAGCATCGCAAAACCAATTCCGTATTATAGAAAAATACCGGAGCGAAGGGTAGCCGAATTACAGTGAATCATCCAGAAATTAGCGACGGATTCACTGCAAGCCTCAATTACCTTCGAGGAAGCTCTTCAACTTGTCGGAACGGGAAGGGTGGCGCAGCTTGCGCAGCGCTTTGGCTTCTATTTGGCGGATCCGCTCGCGCGTCACGTCGAACTGCTTGCCGACTTCTTCCAGCGTATGGTCGGTCGACATTTCGATGCCGAAACGCATGCGCAATACCTTGGCTTCGCGCGGGGTGAGCGAATCCAGGATGTCCTTCACTACGCCGCGCATCGAGGCATGCAATGCCGCATCGGCTGGCGCCAGCGTATTGTTGTCCTCGATGAAATCGCCCAGATGGGAATCGTCGTCGTCGCCGATCGGCGTTTCCATCGAAATCGGTTCCTTGGCGATCTTCATGATCTTGCGGATCTTGTCTTCCGGCATTTCCATCTTGATCGCCAACGTTGCCGGATCCGGCTCGGCGCCGGTTTCCTGCAGGATCTGGCGCGAGATGCGGTTCATCTTGTTGATCGTTTCAATCATGTGCACCGGAATACGGATGGTGCGCGCCTGGTCGGCGATCGAACGGGTGATGGCCTGGCGGATCCACCATGTCGCATAGGTCGAGAATTTATAGCCGCGGCGATATTCGAACTTGTCGACCGCTTTCATCAAACCGATATTGCCTTCCTGGATCAGGTCCAGGAATTGCAGGCCGCGGTTGGTGTATTTCTTGGCGATCGAGATCACCAGGCGCAAGTTGGCCTCGGTCATTTCGCGCTTGGCCATGCGTGCTTTCTTTTCGCCGGCGCCCATCTTCTTGTTGATGCCGCGCAGGTCGGGCAATGGCAGCACGACGCGCGCCTGCAGATCGATCAGGCGTTGCTGCAACTCCTTGACTGCAGGCACATTGCGGCTGAGCACAGTGCTGTAGGCATGGTTGCCGTTGACTTCGCCGTCGACCCAGTCCAGATTGGTTTCGTTGCCCGGGAATACCTTGATGAAATGCGGGCGCGGCATGCCGCACTTGTTGACCGCGACGTCGAGGATCTGCCGTTCGATCTGACGCACTTCATCGACTTGGCCGCGCAGGGTGTCGCACAATTTTTCGACAACCTTGGCGGTAAAGCGGATGCCCAGCAATTCGTTGGAGATGATTTCCTGCGCCTTGACGTAAGGCTTCGAGTTGTAGCCTTCCTTTTCAAACGCTTTGCGCATCTTGTCGAACTGGGTCGAGATGGTTTCAAACTTGCCGAGCGCATCGCGCTTCAGCTGTTCCAGCTGTTCCGCCGAGAAGCCCGCAGCGCCGGATGTCGAACTGGCGTCATCCTCTTCTTCGTCTTCTTCTTCCTCTTCCTCTTCTTCGTCGCTGTCTTCATCGACAGCCGGCGCAGCGGCGCTGGCAGCCAGCGCTTCGTCGGTCTGGTTCGGATCTACCAAGCCATCGACGATTTCATCGATCTTGATTTCATCCTTGCCGATCTTTTCAGCGGCCAGCAGGATTTCGGCGATCGTGGTCGGGCAGGCGGAGATGGCCTGGATCATGTCCTTCAGGCCGTCTTCGATGCGCTTGGCGATTTCGATTTCGCCTTCGCGTGTCAGCAGTTCGACCGAACCCATTTCGCGCATGTACATGCGGACCGGGTCGGTAGTGCGGCCAAAATCGGAGTCGACGGTCGACAGCGCGGCTTCCGCCGCGGCTTCTGCATCGTCGTCGCTGGCGACGGTCGCCACGTTATCCGACAACAGCAGTGTTTCTGCATCAGGCGCCTGCTCGTAGACGGCGATCCCCATGTCGCTGAAAGTACCGATGATGCCTTCGATGGCTTCCGGATCGATAATGTTTTCAGGCAGGTGATCGTTGATTTCGGAGAACGTCAGGAAGCCGCGCTCCTTGCCCATCTTGATCAGGGTCTTGAGCTTTTGGCGGCGTGCTTCGAGTTCTTCTTCGCTGGCTTCGGTGTCGGACGAGAAGGCATCCTTCAGCAAAGCCTTTTCCTTGGCTTTGCGGTCCTTGGCCTTGGCCTTGTCGACGGCTTTCAGTTCAGCGCGTTCGACCGCGTTCAGCGCCGCGACTTCATCATTCTCTGGCTGGAATTCTTTTGGCTTGCGACCACGACGTCCAGGTACCTTCACCGACGGCAGAATGTAGCCAGAGGTATCAATCGCCGCCAGGGTTGCGGCATCCGTGGTTTGACTTACGCCTGATCCAATCATCACGCTAACGTCGGCTTTAACAGGCGCCGCCGCTACATTTTTGGCTGATTTGACGACTTTGAGTTGTGGTTTCTTGTTTGTCACAGGGGCTTTCGATTTCACAGATACTGGTTTTGCAACAGTTCTTGACGCTTTCGTGGTCGTTGCAGTTGCTTTAGAAACTACTTTCTTGCTAACAGGCTTACTGACTGATGGCGATGTTTTAGAAGAAGCGGCCGTTTTTTTAACGGGAGACTTCGGTGTCGGGGAGGAGGCGCTTGGCCTGGCCGCAGCCGGCTTCGTGTTTTTAACGGGAGATGTCAGGGGTTTTGCGGGTCTCTTCATTGCATTCGCCATGGAATCAAATACCAATCTGGTTACACTGATTTGCGCTATGGGTGCCGCTGCCTGTACTCTGTCCGTTGTCGAGAAGCTTAAATCGTTGACAGAATCTTCTGCGCACCGGTTCTTACTGCTTTCCTCACTACCTTCCTATCCATCTAAATCAATCTGGTGCTACTATCAATCGAACGCCAAAATCGCGCTCAACTTGGCAAGCTCTAAGGCTTTGAATCTAAAGCCTTTAATTATAGCATATGGAGGTGCCATCCTCCAATGCAAGCGGCCTTGCGACGCCGCCGGATTTTCGCGTTTTGGCGCGATGTGCTTGTATTTTAAGCACTTTCTAGCGCAAATTCATTTCCGTTTCAGCCTCGCGGCGCAACTGTTCTTGCTTTTGCATCAATTCCCGGTAGCGATTGCGGGCCTCTTCCGTGCCCAGTCCGGTCGCTGCCAGCTGATCAAGTTCATCCTTCAATATCTTCATTTTAGTCTGGCGAATCGCACCCGCCAGTTCTAATCGCGCTGCTTCCGTTTCAGATTCCGATTCCGCCGCGATTTCCGCGATCAGCGATTCAAAATCTTCGCCGCCTTCCCGTAGATGTTCTGCCAATGTTGCAAAATTGGCCTGATCGCCCATTTCATGGCTGGCGGTGATCAGGCGCGCCAGCATTTCTGCCCGGTCGGGGGCGAAATTGGCAACCGCGTCCAGGGCGGCATCGTCCAGTTCCGAGGCAAAAGCCGGATGCGCCACCAGCAGACGGATGATTTGCCGTTCCAGCCCGACCGGCGCCTGGCGGTTGCTGCGCGGCGGCGCGCGGCGCGCGGCGGCGATCGGCTTGCTCAGTTCAAACAAGGCTTCGATTTCGCTCGGCGTCGATTGGGTCAGCTGGGCCAGGCCGCGCACGATCTGCAGCCGCAGCGAGGAGGGCGGCATCAGCTGCAGCAGCGGCTTGGCGTCGTACTGCGCCCGCGCACGGCCTTCGGACGTGCTCAAATCGGCTTCGCCGGTGACTTCGTTCAGTAAAAACTGCGACAGCGGCATGGCGTCATGGATCTGGCGCTCAAATGCTTCCGCTCCCATTTCCCGCACAAAACTGTCGGGATCGTGTTCCTGTGGCAAGAACAGGAACTTGATGATCTTGTTGTCGGTGGCGTGCGGCAGGCAGGCATCCAGTGCCCGCCGCGCGGCTTTGCGGCCGGCGCGGTCGCCGTCGAAACTGAACACCACGTGGTCGGTCTGGCGCAAGAGCTTATGCACGTGGGTCGGCGTGCAGGCGGTGCCGAGGGTGGCGACCGCTTGCGGGAATCCCAGCTGGGCCAGCGCCACCACATCCATATAGCCTTCGGTCACCAGCACGTAGCCGGCGTCGCGGATTGCCTGCCGCGCCTCGAACAAGCCGTACAGTTCGCTACCCTTTTGAAATAGGGGCGTTTCCGGCGAATTCAAGTACTTCGGCTCGCCGCTGTCCAGCACGCGGCCGCCAAATCCGATGACTTGTCCCTTGGTATTGCGGATGGGGAACATGATGCGGTCGCGGAAGCGGTCATAGCGCTTGCGGTTATTGCCCTCTTCATCGGTACGGTCGATGACCAAGCCGGCTTCGACCAGCGCCGTGACTTCGTAGTCGGGAAAAACATGGCGCAAGCTATCCCAGTTGTCGGGCGAGTAACCGAGGCCGAACTTGGCTGCTACTTCACCGGTCAGGCCGCGCCGTTTCAGGTAATCGACGGCATTCGGTGCAGTACGCAGCTGCTGCCGGTAAAAATCGCAGGCCGCGCTCATGGCATCCGACAGGGCCAGGCTTTTGGCCTGGTATTCAGCTCTTTGCGCCGGCGGAATCTTGTCGTCGTTGTCCGGCACCGTCATGCCGACGCCTTGCGCCAGGTCCTTGACGGCTTCGACAAAGCCGAGGCCGGAGTACTCGATCAGAAAACCGATCGCGGTGCCATGGGCGCCGCAGCCGAAGCAGTGATAGAACTGCTTGGTCGGGCTGACCGTGAAGCTGGGTGATTTTTCGTTATGGAAAGGGCACAGGCCCATCAGGTTGGCGCCGCCTTTTTTCAGCTGCACGTACTTGCCCACCACGTCGACTATATCGACGCGGTTGAGCAGGTCCTGGATAAACGATTGCGGGATCACTTGGACTCGACGGCAGGCAGGGCTATGGCAGGAATGTCAGGTGCTCAGGCTTGGCTGAGTGCGGCTTTGATCAATGCCGAAACCGCTCCCATGTCGGCACGGCCGGCAAGTTTCGGCTTGACGATGGCCATGACCTTGCCCATGTCTTGCGGGCCGGCCGCGCCGCTGGCGCTGATGGCGGCAGCAACTTCAGCCTGGATTTCCGCGTCGGACAGGCCGGCAGGCATATAGTGGGAGAGAATCGCCAGTTCGGCTTTTTCGATATCGGCCAGGTCCTGGCGGCCGCCGGCTTCGAACTGGCTGATCGAGTCCTTGCGCTGCTTGATCATTTTTTCGATGATCGCCAGCACATGGCTGTCGCCCAGTTCGATGCGTTCGTCGACTTCCTTTTGCTTGATGGCTGCAGTGATCAGGCGGATGGCGCCCAGTTTGGCAGTTTCCTTGGCGCGCATCGCGGCCTTCATGTCTTCGGTAATCTGTTCTTTCAAGCCCATGCAGTTCTCCATTCGGTGGTGTTTTCCATTGTAGACGGGAAAAACAAAATTGCTGGATTGTGATGCCGGATAGTTACCCGGTTACGCAGCGCCGCGGTCAGCGCCGCCGTTTCGCGACCTGGAAAACGGCAAAACCCGCTGCGGAGCAACACCGGAGCGGGTTTGTAACGCAATTCAGTCAGCCGCACAGAGTGCGGTGAAGAATCAGTTCAAATATTAGTACAGTTTCTTCGGCAATTGCTGGCTGCGAATGCGCTTGTAATGACGTTTCACAGCAGCTGCCAGCTTGCGCTTGCGCTCAGCTGTTGGCTTTTCGTAAAATTCACGTGCACGCAACTCAGTCAACAGACCTGTTTTTTCAATAGTGCGCTTGAAGCGACGCATCGCAACTTCGAAGGGCTCGTTTTCTTTAAGACGAATTGTGGTCATGTAAATTCAAACCAAGTTTGTGTAGGGAAGAGCGAGATTATAGCTGGGAAAACGAATAAATGGAAGTGTTATCCCAGCCGGTCTGCAGATTGCCGTTTATTTGCAACAGCTGTCCCGGTTAGTTTGCTGTCTTGGGGCGATTGCGATCCAGGAACATTGCCAGGATGACGCCGAGCGACGCACCAAGAATCAGGCCGACGACAAGGAATATCGATAATTTTGGAGATGCAGGACGCTCCGGGACGTAAATGGCGTCGACTATCACAGTCGGGAAGGTATTGGTCTTTGTATGTAAATCAATCAACGCTGCGTGTTCTGCGGTCAGGCTGCGAATTAAATCATCTTGTTTGGAAATAAGATTGATGGCGATGACGCTTGGCTCGAACTTGCCGCCGCTTGGCGACGCAGATGCGTTCTTGAGATTGGCTTCCAGGCGGGTCTTTTCGCTTGCAGCTTCAGTCATTTGCAGGCTATTGATTGTAATCCTGTCATCGAGATTTTTAATCAGGGGCGCTAGGCGAGCGTCGTGGGTCTTGATTAAAGCCTGTATGGCGGCGTTCAAGTAGGCTTTTGCATTTTCCTGGGAGAAGGCAGCGACGCTGACGTCGACGAAATTGGTATTTTTACCCGGGGTCGCTTTAAGCGTTTTACGCAGGAGGTGGGTGCGGTCATCTTTAAGTTCGTCCAGCGGCAGACCTACCGAAACCAGTGCCTGGTCCTGTAACTGGCGCTGATTGAAGCGCTCCGCTGCCTGGGCAGTCGATTCGATCAGGGCTGTAGGATTCACGGGCAGCTGGCCAATCTGCAAGGCCGCCGTGGCTTTCCATTCTGCCGGGGTCATGCGCCAGACCCCGCCAGCTGCAGCAATCGCAACGACGATGCATGCCAATAACAGTGCCCAGCGTCGTTTGATGCTGCCCCATATTGCGCCGAGATCAATGAGTTCTGCGTCTTCGATTTGGCTAGAATTGTTATTGTCTGAGAAATTATTTGCCATGAGATAGTTTATCTGATCAGTCCGGTTAATTTTATTATCATTTGTTAAATATTATTTTACAGCAACGAAAGTCTGATGGACGCTTGCGCTGAATTTAAATTGCCAGCCCCGCTGCACTGGCGGACGCCCAGGCCCACTGAAAATTGTAGCCGCCGAGCCAGCCGGTGACATCGACTGCTTCACCGACAAAATACAAGCCCGCTACCTGATTGGACATCATGCTCTGCTGAGATAGTTCCCTGGTGTCGATGCCGCCGAGAGTAACTTCTGCCTTGCGATAGCCTTCGGAGCCGCTCGGCTGGATAGTCCAGCGGTTGACGGCCTGTCCCAGGTCCTGCAGCAAGCGGTCGGGAATGTCAGCCAGGCGGCCTGCCGGGTCTAGCTTATTTGCCTCGATGATGCCTTGGGCCAGTCGACTGGGCAACCACTGCGCGAAGACGTTGCCAAGGTTTTTTTTAATTGAGGACTTTCCCTCAATTAAGGTTTTGGCAATGTCAATTTCCGGCAAAAGATCGAGCTGCAGCGGCGTGCCGCTTTTCCAGAAACTGGAAATCTGCAGAATCGCCGGGCCGGACAGGCCGCGATGCGTAAACAGTAAGTCTTCCCTGAATTCGCCGCGGTTCTTTTTATCGCCCGTGACAACTTCGACCGGCAAGGCAATGCCGGCCAGGGGCAAGAATGGTTGCCATGCAGCGGAATCGAAGGTCAGCGGCACCAGTCCCGGCTGTGTTTCGACCATGCGCAGACCGAACTGACGGGCGATGCGATAGGCAAAATCGGTGGCGCCGATCTTCGGGATGGACAAGCCGCCGGTAGCGATGACGACATTGCTGGCAAGTATCTCTCCCGCACTGCTGTCGATCCGGAACAGTTCGCCGCTCTTGCCGATATTGGCGACGCTGCAAGGCATGCGCCAGCTGACGTTGCCCAGGTCGCACTCGGCTTTAAGCATGGCGATGATCTGTTCCGAGGAGTCGTCGCAAAACAATTGGCCTTTGTGCTTTTCGTGATAGCCGATCCGATAGCGCTTCACCAGGCTGATGAAATCTTGCGGCGTGTAGCGCGACAGGGCGCTTTTGCAGAAATGCGGATTTTGCGACAGGAAATTCTGCGGTCCAGCGTTGACATTGGTGAAATTGCAGCGCCCTCCGCCGGAAATGCGGATCTTTTCCGCCAGTTTGGCGGCGTGATCAATCACTACCACTGTCTTCCCACGCTGACCGGCGACCGCGGCGCACATCATGCCTGCGGCGCCGGCGCCAATGACGGCGACATCAAATTGTTTTTGCATCGATCTTAATTAAGTATTTATTATTATTTATTGGAGTTATTGGTAGTACGGCGGCGGTTCCTGTCCCATCCACAGTTCAGACGACAAGCGCATCATGTCGTTCAGCGAGCCACGCTGAGCAAATGTCTGTCGCAGCCAGCCAGCGTCGCTCAGTCGCCCTTCAGCCATATGGCGCAGGCGTTTCAAGGTCAGCTGCTCGGCTTCGTTCTGAGTATACCGCTGTAAGTCTTGCAGGTGGCCTAGAAGATGCTCATAGATCGGCTGTTTGGACGAGTCGGCGGGGTTGCTTCCGTGTATGGCGATAGAGCCGGCGAGGCCATAACGGCTTGCCTCGAAACGGTTGTATTGATACAACAGGTAGAAATCGTTGGTGATCACGAACGGCCGTTCGGTCAGGATCCAGCGCGCCAGCAACTGCGCGTAGCAGCCCAGGTGCGCCGCATGTTCAATGGTCAGGGGCGTGTCGCACACGCGAATTTCAACCGTGCCGTACTCCGGCTTGGGGCGGATATCCCAGTAAAAATCCTTCATGCTGCCGATGATGCCGATGCGCAGCAGTTCGTCGTAGTAAGTCTCGAAATCGGACCAGCGGGTGAGCGTCGGCGCCGTACCCGATAAAGGGAAGGCGCGCACTACATTGCTGCGCGAGGATTCGAACTGGGTATCGGCGCCCTGGTAAAACGGCGAGGCGGCCGAGAGCGCAATGAAATGCGGCACGAAACGCGAAAACGCATGGGTCAGGTACAGCGCGTCATCGCCGTTGGGCACGCCGACATGGATGTGCTGGCCGAACACAGTAAATGTCTTGGCCAGGTAACCGTACTTTTCATGCAAGTGATGGAAACGCTCGCTTGGGGTAATCCGCTGTTCGTTCCAGTGCTGGAATGGGTGCGCGCCGCCGCCCGAGACGTCGATGTTGAGGTATTGCGCACCGCGGTTCAAGGCGGCGCGTAAACCTTTCAATTCCTCGATCAAATGGTCGACCCGGGTATGGACATCGGAATTCAGCTCGATCATGCCTTGCGTCATTTCCAGCTTGATCTGCTTTTGCAGATCGCGCGGTTCGATCCAGGTCAGCAGATCGACGGCGTCGCTGGCAAGGTTGTAGTTGCGGCGATTCACCAATTGCAGCTCGAGTTCGATCCCCATCGTAAACGGGGCGGAGCTGGTGAAGGGCAAAATTCCGGCGGCGGTCGCTTCCGTGTTGGCAGCGCCGCCTTGTGTGTTGTCGCTCATGGGGTCCCTTTCATTCGCGTCCGCTTTCACCTGATTTGATCAGGGCAAACTGGGTGGCGATCGGCCCCAGCAGTTCCAGGACGATCAGGCAGCCGGCCAGCAGGGGCAGGACATCGGCGGTGGTATTGGGGTAGAGATAAGCCGTGGTTTGCATCAGTCCCAGGCCGGCTTCGGTCATGGGCAGCGTGCCCAGCGTGATGAGCGCCGCCTGCTTCCATTTCATCTTGGCGAAATGCGCGAACGTGAATACGCCGCAAGCCATGGCGATAAAACGCGCAGCGATCAGCACGGCGACCGAAGCGCCCACCATCGACAGGTCGGACAGGCGGATCGAGGCGCCGATCGTGATGAACAGCATGACGATGAACAATTCGTTGGCGACGCCGAACTCAAGTTCCATCAGATCGTACTGGTGATCCAGGTTCTTCGACATGATGGCGAAGATCAGCATGGTCAGCAAGATCGGCAGCTGCAGCGCGTGGGCGGCGCCGATCGCCAGCGTGATGACCGCGATCACCAGCACGAACTGGCGGCTCGGCTGGCGGCCTAGCAAGCGCGCCAGCGGAATCATCAGGCGATAGGTCAGGTAGGCCAGCACCAGCGAACCGAACAGCGAATACATGGTGTGCGCCAGCAAGGTGCTGAAGGGCGTCGCGCTTTCGTGTGCAACCACCGGCAGCAAGGCGTAGGCGGCCAGCAGGGCCACAAAATTATTCAGCGCAGTCATGGCGGCCAGACGGCGCGTCACCTGGCCCTCGGCCTTGAGGTCGCGCACCACCACCATCACTACCGCCGGCGCCGTGGCGATGGCCAGCACGCCGCCCAGCAAGGCCAGCACGCGCGAGGTGCCAAACCAGATCAGGGCGCTGCTGACGAACGCGAAGCACAGCACTGCGCTCAGCATGACGGTGGCAAGCAGCCATTTTTCGCGGCGCAGCCAGCCGATATCGACATAGCGTCCAAGCTGATAGATGACCAGCGCCATTGCCATGTCGGCAAAGATGTTGGCCAGCTTCAGGACGTCGCCGGACAGCAGGTCAAGCCCGCCGACGCCTAACAGGAAGCCGACGATCAGGTAGCCGGTGATGCGCGGAAACCAGGGGTTTTTCGTGACGATGTGGCCGCCCACTAGCCCGAACAGCAGCAAGCTGCCGAACAGTAACAGCGCATTCCATTGGATGGGCTGTGCTAGCGCAAAGGGCGGAAGAGTCCAATCCATGGATCCTCCAGAAAGTTAGTCTTGCAGCGTCAATGCCATGCTGGACAAGATGCCGTATGGGCAGATGAATGGGTTTGCTGAAATGCTTGCCTTACGTCTTGTGAAGCGCACTCTCCTTGTCTTGATTATATTGGCGTTGCGCTATTTCATTTGCTTAAGGTATTTCTTAAGTAGATCCCATCCTGATATTACTCGATGGCATCTTTATCACGTTGACTGCCAGATAGTACATGCATCTGTCTGGCTCTCGCGATTCAGTGTGGTTTGTTCTTCTTCGTAAAAATTAGTTCCCTTGGGAAATTGAACCTGTTGCGTCGGGGACTTTTTCCTTGCTGCCGAAAGCCGCCAGATCGTGCTGGATATATAAGCTGCGGCAAGCCATCAGGCATTGTTCCACCTGGGCGGCAATCGGCTTGGGAATCAGTTCCGGTTGCAGCAATGCCCGCTGTATCCAGCTGGCGGTGCTGAACGCATCGCGCTGTTCGGGGAGCGCCGGGACGTCATTGGCGATTTCTTGCTTCTCGACCAGGGTGGTCTGCGTCGCGGCATGAAACCAGTCGATTTTTTGCGCTTTCCTGGCGTTCGCCACGGTTTCGCCCTCCGTGCCGCGCATCAAGAACACATCGCCACGCTGCGCCGCTGCCGTTGTCATGAAGTATGAGGTGAGCATGGTCAGGTATTCCGGATGGGTATACGAGCTGAGGCGCAAGGCCGGAACCGCAAACGGCTGCATGATCTTGACCAGCGTGTGGGTTGAGTTGCGGACTCCCAGTATCCTGCGCATGGCCAGCAGGCGCGCCATTTTCGGCGCCAGCGCCTCAATCGGCATGAAGGCCGGCAAAGCTTGTTCAAAACATGCTTGCGCCTGGCTGATGTCACGGCAAAGCGGTTGCCCCAGCGCCTGGAAAATTTCCGCACTGGCGACGCGGCCTGGATCGGTCAGGACCCCATGCATCAGCACCGGCACGCCTTCCCGCGCCAGCAGCAGCGCCAGCAAAGGGGTCAGGTTGGCCATGTGGCGCGCGCCGTTGTAGCTGGGGATGACCACCGGTGCGTAAGGCCGCGCCGCGCCGGACCAGCCGGGCAGCGCGATCTGTGTAAACGATGCTTCGGCAGCATCCAGGAAACCAGCGATTTCTTCTACCGATTCACCTTTGATGCGCATCGCCAGCAGGATGCCGCCCAGTTCCAGGTCGGACACGCGGCCATCCAGCATGGCAGCATACAGGTCATGCGCGTCGCCGCGCGTCAGGCTGCGGGCGCCATCCTTGCCGCGCCCGATTTCCTTGATGAAGCGGGCAGCGGCGAACGGTTCGGCTGAAGGAGTGTTTGTCATGGATTGCAAGCTAATGTGATTTACCCGCTGTGATGCGGGCGAGAATATGTGCAAGGATTTTACTTTACCCGCCAGAGCACAGGCCCATCGGGTAGAATCGTCGCTCAAAACGGTTCTTTGTCCCTGGCGGAGCATGCCCTGTGCACTGCTCGCGCATATGTAGTATCTCTTATCCGGGCTTATATGGCATTCGATCCTCGCCAGCTTGAAATATTACGGCCGCAGCTGGTGCGCTTTGCTGCGCTGCAGTTGCGTAATGACGCCCTGGCCGAAGATGCTGTGTCGGAAACGATACTGGCGGTGCTTGAGCATCCCGACCGCTTCCAGGAACAGTCCTCGTTCAAGACCTACGTCATCGGCATCCTCAAGCACAAATTGCTGGACCAGTTACGGCGCGGCAAGCGCGAGGTGCAATTGGGCAGTGACGAAGACGGCGACCGCAGCGACGCCGACATGATGGATGCCTTGTTCACGCCCGCCGGACATGCCATGGAGGCGGCGCCCAGCTGGGGGAATCCGGACCAGACCCTGGAACGCAAGGAGTTTTTCGATATTTTGCAGTTATGCATCGATAAGCTGCCCGCCAAGACCGGGCGCATTTTCATGATGAGAGAATGGCTGGAACTGGATACCGATGCCATCTGCAAGGAACTCGACATCACGGCCGCCAACGCCTGGGTGCTGCTGCACCGGGCGCGCACCCGGCTCAAGGAGTGCCTGCAGCTGACCTGGTTCGGCGCCCAGGCGTGACATCTTGCAATATTCAAGAGAATATCCATATTAATTGTAAGTTTGTAAGTATTTGAAACATGGCGCGACCAATCCCTGCTGATGCACGCCTGCCCAGCCTTTAATTTACTTTTATGCCCTATAAACGCCTGATTCCCCATTGCCGCGATACCCAGCAGCTCCTGTCCCAGGCGCAGGACAGCAGTCTGTCGCCGCTAACCCGGGCGCGGGTGCGCGTGCATTTGTGGACCTGCACGGCTTGTACCCGTTTTTCGCAGCAGCTTGTTTTCATGCGGGCTGCGATGCAGCGGCTCGGCAAGGATTAATCTTGCCGGCGTGGAGTAGCGGCCACGCTTTCCTTTACAATGCTGCATTGCATACACACTGTCCCATCCATGATTGTTCTCGGCGTTGAATCTTCCTGTGACGAAACCGGCCTTGCGCTCTATGACACAGAGCGCGGCCTGCTGGCGCACGCCTTGTATTCGCAGGTCGCGATGCATGAACAGTATGGCGGCGTGGTGCCGGAACTGGCTTCGCGCGACCATATCCGGCGCGCGATCCCGCTGTTGCAGCAGGTACTGGGCGAAAGCGGCATCGAGCGTCACGACATCGACGCCATTGCCTATACCCAGGGGCCCGGCTTGGCAGGCGCGCTGCTGGTAGGCGCATCGATAGCCTGCGGCCTTGGCCTGGCGCTGGACAAGCCGATGCTGGGCGTGCACCACCTGGAAGGCCATCTGTTGTCGCCGCTGCTGGCGAGCGATCCGCCCAGCTTTCCCTTCGTCGCCTTGCTGGTGTCGGGCGGCCATACCCAGCTGATGCGGGTCGACGGCGTCGGCAAGTACGCCTTGCTGGGCGAAACCCTGGATGACGCCGCCGGCGAAGCGTTCGACAAGTCGGCAAAATTGCTCGGCCTCGGCTATCCGGGCGGCCCGGCGATTTCGCGCCTGGCGGAGTTTGGCGATCCGTCTGCCTATCAGTTGCCGCGGCCGATGCTGCACTCGAAAAACCTGGATTTCAGTTTCTCCGGTCTCAAGACCGCGGTGCTGACGCTGGTCAAGAATCATCCCGCGAATATTTGCGAGCAGGACAAAGCCAATATCGCACGCGCTTTTGTCGATGCGCTGGTGGAAGTGTTGCTGGCGAAATGCCTGGCCGCGCTGAAGCAGACCGGCCTCAAGCGCCTGGTGATCGCCGGCGGTGTGGGCGCTAACCTGCAGCTGCGCGCGGCATTGAACGCCGCTGCCGAAAAGCGGCGCTTCCGGGTGTATTACCCTGAGTTGGAATTCTGTACGGATAATGGCGCGATGATCGCATTTGCCGGCGCCATGCGTTTGCAGATCAAGCCGGAAGCGGCGCAGCGCAACTATGCCTTCAATGTGCGGCCGCGCTGGCCGTTGAACGAACTTGGCATCTGAGCATTAGCAAAATCCCGGCTAGGCGTATAATGCGCGACTGTGGTACAAAACATGCCAGGGAGGATGCTTAAATGACAACCTGGTTTGTGGCGCTGCTGAAGGCGCTGCCGCAATCATTTGGCTCATCATCCATGAGCTGACACGAAATTCACGAATTCAATTGAAAGCATTAGTGCCTTTTTACGGACACAGGACCCAACCGGCCCCTGGATTCGTTGTTTGAGTGCAACTTGCACCGAAGGCCGCCAACTACCATGTCAGACACACAGTCCGAGATTCAAGCTGAAGCAGCAGTGCCAACCACACCCTCCGTCCGTTTCGCCGACTTCGGGCTGTCTCCAGATATCCTGCGCGCGCTGAGCGATCAAGGCTATGTGCATCCAACGCCGATCCAGGCTGAAGCCATCCCTATCGTGCTGCAAGGGCGCGACGTCATGGGCGCGGCGCAAACAGGGACTGGCAAGACCGCCGGTTTTTCCCTGCCGATCATCCAGCTGCTGCTGGCGCACGCCAACACCAGCGCCTCGCCGGCGCGCCATCCGGTGCGGGCGCTGATCCTGACGCCGACGCGCGAACTGGCGGACCAGGTTGCGGACAACGTCAAGGCGTATTGCCGCCACACGCCTTTGCGCTCGACAGTGGTGTTCGGCGGCGTCGATATCGCGCCGCAAATCGCAGCCTTGCGTTCCGGCATCGAAATCGTGATTGCTACTCCGGGACGCCTGCTGGACCACGTGCAGCAAAAGACCGTGAACCTGTCGCAGACGCAGATCCTGGTGATGGACGAAGCCGACCGCATGCTCGACATGGGTTTCCTGCCGGACCTGCAGCGCATCATCAATCTGCTGCCGAAGGAGCGCCAGAACCTGATGTTCTCGGCCACTTTCTCCGGTGAAATCAAGAAGCTGGCAGGGACTTTCCTCAAGAATCCGGTCACCATCGAAGTCGCGCGCAGCAACGCCACCGCCGACAACGTCACGCAAACCATGTACCGGGTGGATGAGCAGACCAAGGCCCAGGCGGTGTCGTTCATCATCAACGAACGCAAGCTGAAGCAGGTCATTGTCTTTTCCAACACCAAGATCGGCGCCTCGAAACTGGCGCGTCATCTGGAAAACGAAGGCGTCAAGGCGTCGGCGATCCATGGCGACAAAACGCAGAATGAGCGCATGGCGGCATTGGAAGCGTTCAAGCAGGGCGAGATCGAAGTGCTGGTGGCGACCGATGTCGCGGCGCGTGGCCTGGATATCGCCGAATTGCCTTGCGTGATCAATTTTGATTTGCCATACAACGCCGAAGACTATGTACACCGTATCGGCCGCACCGGCCGTGCCGGCGCTTCCGGCGATGCGATTTCCCTGTATGCCGATAAAGACGAGCGCTTGCTGGTCGATATCGAAAAGATGATCAAGTACAAATTCGTACGTGCCGAACTGACCGGCTTTGTCGCCAAGCCGTCGTCCAGCCCAGAACGTTCGGGGCGTCGGGAGGGGACCGACGGTCGTGGTGAACGTGGTGAGCGCGGCGAGGGCCGCAGCGATAGCCGCAGTGCCTCCTCACCCTCCAGTCGCAGCCAGCAGCATACGCGCAGCGCCTATACCTCGACGCCAACCGGCGGGCGCCGGGAAAAAATCGATCCGTGGTTCCTCAAGCCTTATGAGCCGACGGCCTCGGCGGATGTGCCTCCTGAGGCTGCGGCGCCTGCAGGCGGCTCCATCAAGTCGCCCAAGGTCAAGCTGGCGGCATTGCTGGGCGGCGTGCCCAAGAGCTGATTTTTCATCCCGGGCGGGTCGCTTCCAGATTCGCCCACGCCGCAGTGGCCAGCGGCCAGAATGCGGCGATACTCTCGACTTGCCCGATATCCAGTCCCAGGAACCAGGCCGCCTTGTTGAGTGCTTGCAGCGGCTGCGTCATGTCGATCGCCTGCGCGCCGTTTTGCTTGGATAGCTTCTCCCCGTCGGCATTGGTAATCACCGGCACGTGCAGGTATTGCGGCGTCGCCAGCTGCAGCTGGCGCTGCAGGTAGATCTGGCGGCCGGTCGAGTCCAGCAGGTCGGCGCCGCGCACCACATGGGTCACGCCTTGTTCGGCATCATCCACCACCACCGCCAGCTGGTAAGCCCAGTAGCCGTCGGCGCGCTTCAGTACAAAATCCCCCACTTCGATCGCCAGATGCTGCTGTACGCGGCCAAGCCAGCGGTCGTCGAAAATGATCAGTTCATCGATATGCCCTGGATCCGGCACCCGCAAACGATAGGCGCGGGCCGGCTTGCCGACCGGCAGGCCGCTGCGGCAGGTGCCGGGATAGACCGCGGCGCCGTCGGCGGCGACGCAGATGCGCGAATCGACGATTTCGCGCCGCGTGCAGCCGCAGGGGTAGGCCAGCCGTCCGAGCCGGTCAAATGCCGCTTCATAAGCCGCTCCGCGCCGGCTCTGGAACACGACCTCGCCATCCCAATGCATGCCGAGTGCGTCGAGGTCTGCCAGGATCGAGTCGGCGGCACCGGTCGCGGTACGGGCTTCGTCGACATCTTCCATGCGCAGCAGCCAGCGGCCATGGCTGGCCTTGGCGTCCAGGTAGCTGGCCATCGCCGCCACCAGCGAGCCGGCATGCAAGGGGCCGGTGGGGGAAGGGGCGAAGCGGCCGATATAGTTTGCTTGATTAGACATTGTTGCTCGATTCATGAGGAGATGCCTGCGGCGCCGGCGATCCGAGCAAGGCGCGCTGGGTGGCCGGTTCGCTGAGCTGGGCGATGAACCATTTGAGGGATTTTCCCACGGCTGGCGTGCGCCAGGCGATCTGCGTCTTGTCGCTGGGCTTGGCCTCGGTGGTTTGTTTTTCGATCAGGGCGCCGGAGGCAAAATAGGGGGCGGCCATCCAGCGCGGCAGATGGCCGCAGCCGAGGCCGCTCAGCTGAGCCTGCAATTTGGCCATGACGGAAGGCACGGTCAAGATATCCTGGCCATTCAGCAGGCCGGAATTAATGCTGGGCAAGGTGCGGCCGGTGTCGCCGACGGCGATCGCGCGATATTGCTGTACCAGGCCTGCGGTCAGCGGCTCCGGGGCGTGTTGCAGGGGATGGCCGGGAGCCACGGCGAAGGCCCAGTCGATCGTGCCCAGCTGGCGGGTCTGGAAGCCGCCGCTCATGCGGATGCTGTCGGGGCCGCCGTGAGGGGCGCCGATCACCAGGTCGGCGCGGTCGAACAGCAGGGCCTCCCACACGCCGGACAAGGCTTCGTGCGAGATGCGCAGGCGCGTACCGGCATTCTGGCGATCGAAAGCGTCGATCAGCGGCAGCAGGCTGTCAAAGGAAATGATACTGTCGAGGACGATACGCAGCTCGACTTCCCAGCCGGTGGCGGCACGCTTGACGCGCCGTTCAAGTTCTTGCGCCGCCAGCAGCAGATGGCGCCCTTCGGTCAGCAGTTCGAGTCCGGCCACGGTCAGTTTGGCGCGATGGCCGCGGCGGTCGAACAGCAGCACGTCCAGGTCTTCCTCCAGCTTGCGCACGCTGTAAGTCAGCGCAGAAGGCACGCGATCAAGCTCGATCGCGGCAGCGGCAAAGCTGCCTTTGCGATCTATCGTATCCAGAATTTGCAGGGCTTCCAGCGTCAGTTTCATTATTGCTTGAAGAGTAAAAACAGATAACGGGCATGCCAGGCCCGGACATACGATTATTGTTAAAATTTCATTCAGATAAATTGAATGATATATCGAAATTTTGCCACTGTCCCAAGCTATTTCTTGCGTCTATAGTGCCAAGTAATGCAGTGGATAGTTGTATGGATTTTCTATAGTGAAATTATTTTTCGCATATAAGGCGAGCGGACTTGTATTCTGGCAAGTCATGCTTAACTGACTGCTGACGCCGTTTTTGGTTCGCCGGAGCGGAAGTTTTTCAGGCCTGTATCGCCATCGTTTTTTCGTTGTTAAGTGTTCACGAAAAACGAATTTCAGATTTTGATCCGTAGCCGGTGAAGAGCTTTTCAATCTCCGTGTCGATGGTTTCTTTTGTCCATGTGACGAAACGGCGCCAGTGATACTTGGCGTGCTTCCAGAGGATTTCGATC
>NZ_DATMRB010000147.1:0-17177 GCF_035566555.1 Collimonas sp. | reverse complement strand
GGAAATCTCGTCGATATCGTAGGCCAGCGCCAGCGTCACCACATCGGCTTCCAGGCCGTCGATCACCGAGCGTCCCTGCTTGCCCGAGCCGCCATGCGAAGCTTTCAGCGTCACGTTGTCGCCGGTCTTGTCTTTCCAGTACTTGGCGAAAGCCTTGTTGTACTCCTGATACAGCTCGCGTGTTGGGTCATACGACACATTCAGCAGCGACAGATCCGCTGCGTGCACCAGTTGCGCGCTCTGGGCTACCAGGGCGATGGCAATGACCGATCTGACGATTTTCTTCAACATATTCTTCTTCCCTTGTGAATGTTTTTGTTTTGAGGAATACAGATTAATGACGCGGCCTGGAAAACAGAACGAATACTTTCTTCTCTCCTTATGCGGAAAACAGATATACATGGATCGGGCCGATGAATAAGGAGACCCGCTATTCCAGCCGATTTGGCATAAAGCGGGAACCATGAATGTAAGGAATCGCTCACTGGGCCGACTAGCAAGGGTAGCTGCACTTAACCAGATCCTCAGCGGAGAGCGCCTCATTAAAAAAATTCTCGCCTTGTTCTCTTCTCATGTGCTGGCGCTTGCCATCGGTTTTGGCGCCGGCGTTTACTTCCTGCCGATACTCACTGCGGGCGGTGGCCCCAGCGCGACGGAACTGGCGCAAGCCGCCGGCAAGGCAAAATACACTGCGATATTCAAAAAGGATTTGCCGGGCAGCGACTTCCTGCATTGGGCGCAGGGCACGGTGGCTGTCAGCGAGAGCACGATCGCGTTCGAGGGCAAGATCGCCCCCGGCCCGGACTACAAGGTATACCTGACGTCCGGATACGTCGGCAGCAAAGAAGAATTCCTGAAGATCAAGGAGCGTGCCTTGCGCGTGGGCGAGGTAAAGACCTTCGAGCGTTTTATCGTCGACATGTCGCAGCAGCCCGTCGACCTCTCGCGCTATAACACCGTGGTGATCTGGTGCGAAACCTACTCGCAGTTCATCAGCGCGGCGCAGTTTCGCTAGCGCGCCCCACGATTCCCAAGCGAGCGCTGGCCGCTACCAGCAGCAAGGCGCAACCAAGCCCGGCGAATGCACTGCTCAAGCTGCTGGCATGGGCGACGAAACCGATCAAGGCCGGGCCGGCCAGGATGCCGGCATAGCCGATGGTGGTGATGGCGGCAATCGCCAGGCTGGCCGGCATTGCGCCTTGCCTGCCGGCGGCGCTGAACAGGATCGGCACGATGTTGGATGCACCCAGTCCGATCAGCACGAAGCCGGCCAGCGCCACGCCGGCATTCGGCGCCGAGACGGCGACAAAGAAGCCGCCGGCGGCGCACAGGCCACCCAGCAATAATATGCGCTTGGCGCCAAAGCGTCGCACGATGTGATCGCCCGTCAGGCGGCCGCAAGTCATGGCGATAGCGAAGGCAGCGTAGCCGAGGCCGCCCTGGCGGGCATCCAGTCCGCGCGTGGCGGTCAGGAACAAGGCGCTCCAGTCCAGGATCGCCCCCTCTACCAGGAATACGATAAAGCACAGCACACCGATAAAGATCACGGCGCCATGCGGCAGCACGAACAGCGCGCCGCGTTCGCCCGCCTCCGGCTCACGCAGCAAGTGCGGCGCCGCCGCCAGCAATAGCGCTGCAACCAGCAGCGCCGCCAGCACGCTGGCCATCGATGGACTCAAGCCCAGCCACAGCAACAACGCCATGCCGCCGGCGCCGACAAAACCGCCGACGCTGAACATGCCGTGGAAGCCAGACATGAGCGCGCCGCCGCTGGCCTTCTCCACCATTACCGCCTGCACATTCATGGCGACATCCAGCGTACCGACGGCCGCGCCGAAACAGAACAGGCCTATGCCCAGCTGCAGCGGACTGGCGGCCAGAGTCAGGCAGGGAAGCGCCAGGCAGACCAGCGCGCCCGCGCTCAGCACCACGCGGCGACAACCGAGGCGCGCCGCCAGCATGCCGGTCACCGGCATCGATAGCAGCGAGCCGACACCCAGGCAAAGCAGCAGCAAGCCAAGCTCAGCCTCGCCGACCCCCAGGCGCGCTTTCACATACGGCACCAGCGGCGCCCAGGCCGACATCGCCAGCCCGGCGCAGAGAAACGCCAGCCGCGTGGCGTAGCGCTGTTTGGGACCGATAGTATTCATCGCATTGTTTCCACTTGCTTGATCATACGGCCTCGGCATACAGCAGTTGCACGCCTTGCCGGCCGAATTGCGCCGCTTGCCTGCGGTCGGTGCCGGACTCCAGCACCAGGTACGTCAGATGCTCAGGCGGCAACACCGCAAACGGCGCCGCCGTGCCGATTTTTTCCCTGGTGGCGGCCACCAGCACCGCCTTGCTGGCGGCAGCCAGGCTGCGCTTGAATTCGGCCTCTTCATAGTTGAAGCAGCTCAACCCTGCTTCAGCATCGACGCCACAAGCGCCGAGGAAAAAGATGTCCGGCCGCATCCGCTCGGCATCGCGCAGGGCAGCGGCGCCGAGGTTGGCGCCGCTGCGGGCATCGACCCGGCCGCCGACCATGATCAGCTCGATCTCCGGTCGCGGCAGCAGCGCCAGCGCCACTGCCGCGGCATTGGTCAGCACCGTCAGCGGCAGCTCTGGCAGCGCAGCCGCGATGGCCAGGTTGGTTGAACCGGCGTCGATGAACAGCACGTTGCCGGCGGAAACCAGTGTTACCGCCGCCTGCGCCAGCCGTGCCTTGCGTTGCGGCGCCAGCTTGCTGCGTTCGGCCAGCGGCGCAGCGACAGGCGCCGGCGGCAAGGCGCCGCCATATACCCTGGTGCAGAGGCCGGCCGCCGCCAGATCGCGCAAATCGCGCCGGATGGTGTCTTCAGAAACGTTCAGCTGTTGCGCCAGATCCAGCGCCAGCACCCGGCCGTCCGCCAGCAGCCGTTGCCGGATCAGCGCGTGGCGTTCCTTCAGCAGCAGATTCGCAGTATTCATATCAGCTCACATCACGCATAAACACGTACAAATATACACAAACGTGCAAACATGGGCAAGTTTTTGCTGCCGGAATACTTTCCCGGTACGGGCAAGCGCTTGGAATCAGGCCAGCAAAGGGTAAAGAATCACTGCCCAGGTAGCCACGGCCAGCACGCAAGTCAGCAGCACTGCGGCGCTGCCGAAATCCTTGGCGTTCTTGGAGAGGGGGTTGCGCTCCAGCGAAACCCGGTCGACCACCGCTTCGATCGCCGAATTGATCAGCTCGATGATGATGATCCAGATCAGCACCGCAATCAGCATCAGCTTTTGCAGCGCCGATACCGGCAGCAGCAGCGCGACGACGATGCCGGGCACCACGATCAGCAGCTCCTGGCGGAATGCATGTTCGTTCTTCCAGGCGGAGCGGAAGCCTTCAGCGGAATAAAAGAAAGCTGAAAAAATTCTCTTGAAGCCGCTGGTGCTCTTGAATTCGCTGATCGGCTGCGGCTGGGGTTCCTGCGTTGGCGACGACGGCGTGGATTGGGATTTTTCGCTCATGCTGTGCTGATCTTGGAGACAAGGCTGGCCTGCCGTGATGGAAATGCAGATTGCATGCATTTTGATCCCGCCATTTTAACAGCCTTGTCGCAGCAGACTTCTTTCGTAAGCTACTTTCAACTGAAGTTGACTAGTTAATTAGTGCCTCTCTGAAGTTCACTGCACTTCCGCGCGGCTGCGGCTCTCGGCACGATCTTGGCTGGTTCACCATAGAAGAGCGATTCAGAATGGCGCAGTACATCCTGGAGGATAAGGCAGCTTACAATGGCGCCCCGCCAAAACTCTTCTCAATTGCGAGCGCCACCGCAAGCGCCCGATCCTCGCGCCAGGGAGCGGCAATTATCTGAACGCCAATCGGTAAGCCGCGGGACGACATGCCTACTGGCAT
The DNA here is from genome assembly GCF_035566555.1 of Collimonas sp. Taxonomy (GTDB): domain Bacteria; phylum Pseudomonadota; class Gammaproteobacteria; order Burkholderiales; family Burkholderiaceae_D; genus Collimonas. The sequence goes on along the minus strand of NZ_DATMRB010000147.1, from coordinate 13,300 downwards.
GGATACCACGGGATAACCCGCCAGGCTATACGGTGCGGTGAAAACAACGCTCCCCTCATTCTCTCCAGACAAGGCCGCCGTCCGCTCAGCAACCGGACAGATAATGATATCGACGCCGCTCATGAATTCTAGAAGCGAGCGCCGATATTTGTCCCAAGCGAAAAGATGCTGTTCCACCTGATCCGCGCTCAGCGTTGATTTCATGCCGCCGACCTGCCACTCATCCCACGATCCGGACTCCGGCCGCGCCCAATAATCGCGCGTGATGGACATCGCTTCGCCGGCTAAAGGCGGCGACAGCTCCTGAACATGGCAACCGGCTTGCGCCAGGTACTGAGCTACATCATGCACGGCGGCCACGATCTCTTCATCAACGGAAGCAACATTCAATGCCTCGTCAATAGAGGTATAAAACGCCACCCTCATGCCGCGGATAGACACCTCCGCCGGCGAATTTAATGCGACAGGCACGACGCTGGGATCGACACCATCCTGTCCCGCCATGACACGCAACGCCAGCCACAGATCCCCGACACTGCGCGCCATAGGACCTATTACGGTTCTGGGATCAGCCAAGGGATTAATCTCAGGAAAATGCCCGGTCAGCGGCACTCGCCCTGAAGTTGGCTTTAACCCCGCAATGCCACAGTATCCCGCTGGCTGGCGAATCGAACCGCCTGAGTCGCTACCGATGCCAAGCGGACTGGCATAGGCGGCAATAAGGGCAGCTTCGCCGCTACTTGAACCTCCCGGACTGGCGCTGGCCTGATGAGGATTGACTACGCGGCCATACACTTCGCTCTCAACCAGTACAGCACTTTTCGCCAGAACGATGCCACCAGCGTCCTTTAAGCGTTGCACCACTGTCGCATCGCGCAGAGGAATCCGCTGCGCATGCTTGATGTCGGCGCCTGCACAAGGCATCCCTGCAACATCAATCCAGTCTTTCACCGTAAAAGGAACGCCATGCAGTATCCCTTTCACTTTTCCTCCAGCAAGCTGACGATCAAGTGCGCGCGCATCCTCTAGCGCATTTTCCCTATTGATGCAGGCTGCCGCATTGAGCGCCGGCTGAAGTTGCTCCATACGCTCCAAATGGGCAAGAACCACCTGTTCCGAAGATATTTCGCGACGTGCAATCAGCAGCGACAACTCAGACGCTGATTTTCTAAGAATGGATTCGGGCAGTATTTTTTCCACTTGCATGTCATTGGCTTTCATTGCATTTTTGATAGGCTCCGAAAGGAGTCTACTGCACGGCGGCGCTTTCAGCGTGCTTTCCAGGGATTTTCGTTGGCAATATGTGATCGTGGCAGCGCTCTAATCGATGACAATAGCAATGCGCCACTTTTCACATTATGATATAAAGACTCCATTGCAATGCACCATTAAACCAATGAAAACAGCTTCTCCCGACGACGCCGACAAGATTTCGATCCAGGTTATCGAGCGCATGATCTCGCTGCTGGATACGCTGGCGCTCTACCCCGATCCGGTCAGCCTGAAAGAGCTGTCCGCGGTAACCGGTCTGCATCCGTCGACGGCGCACCGCATCCTCAACGATCTGGTGGTCAAGCGCTTTGTCGACCGCTCCGAACCGGGCAGCTACCGGCTCGGCATGCGCCTGCTGGAACTGGGCAATGTGGTGAAGAGCCGTCTCAACGTGCGCGAAGCGGCGCTGGATTTCATGCGCGGCCTGCATCGCAAGACCAACCAGACCGTCAACCTGTCGGTGCGCCAAAGCGACGAGATCGTGTATATCGACCGCGCATTCTCCGAGCGCTCCGGCATGCAGGTGGTGCGCGCCATCGGCGGCCGCGCGCCCTTGCACCTGACCTCGACCGGCAAGCTGTTCCTCTCCATCGACGATCCGAAAATGGTGCGCGCCTACGCCACCCGCACCGGCCTGGCCGGACATAACAAGAACTCCATCACCGACCTCAGCAAGCTGGAACGCGAGCTGAGCCTGGTGCGCGCCCTTGGCTACGCGCGCGACAATGAAGAGCTGGAACTGGGCGTACGCTGCATGGCAGCCGGCATCCGCGACGATTCCGGCAAGATGATCGCCGGCCTGTCGATCTCGGCGCCGGCGGACCGCTTGCAGGAAGAATGGGTGGAAGATCTGATCAGTACGGCCAACCAGATTTCCGCCGTGCTGGGGTACGCATCGCAGCAGCAGTAGCAACGCGCCAGCCCTCTGACGGCGGCGCATAAAAAAAGAGTTTATTCAGGGATGAATAAACTCTTTTTCAATTTCAGATGCCGGCTGGCGCCGGTGGACAATCAGATTCAGCTTTGGCCGTCGGCGATCTTCACGCGCGTCAAGGTAGCAGGGTGCGAATCGGCCAGCCATTTGCGGACGCGGTCAGCATCAGCCTGGCGCGAATACTTGCCGCGCGAATCGAGGAACACCATGACGATCTGGCGGCCATCGATGGTGGTCTGCATCACCATGCAGCGCCCTGCTTCATTGATGTAGCCGGTCTTTTGCAGGCCGATCTGCCACTCTGGATTCTCGACCAGGTGGTTCGACGTCGAATACTGCAGCGGACGGCCGCCCGGCTCCACCACGTATTTCGAATCGGTCGAATATTGACGGATGATCGGATGCTGGTAGGCCGCCATCACCAGGCGCGACAAATCGCGGGCGCTGGCAACGTTGAGGTGCGACAGGCCGGTGGAATCGACGTAGTGGGTTTCAGTCATGCCAAGCGCCTTGGCCTTGGCATTCATGGCCATGACAAACGCCGGCAAGCCGCCTGGATAGTTGCGGCCCAGCGCGGAGGCGGCGCGGTTCTCGGAACTCATAAGAGCGATGTGCAGCATGTCGGACCGGCTCAGCTGCGAGCCGACGCGCAGGCGCGAACTGCTGTGCTTTTCGCGGTCGATGTCGTCATCGGTGACGGCCAGCACTTCGTTCATGTCCTGCTTCGATTCAACCACCACCATGCTGGTCATCAGCTTGGTCAGCGAGGCGATCGGCAATGCAACCTGCGAATTCTTGTCCAGCAACACTTCCGAACTGTTCTGGTCCAGCACCAGCGCCACGCTGGATTTCAGTTCCAGCGGATCGCGCGTCAGGTTGAGGCCAGCCTGTTCGCCAGCCGACAATACCGGCGGCAAAGCCGGCACAACCGGCGCAAATGCTATGCGTTGATAAGTGACTTTGCGGCGGCCATGCACCATCACCACTTTCTTCACCAGCTTTTCGTTCTTGTTGAGCGAAGCCACGTTGCTGCTGCGGCCGCGGGCAGCGATCACGGTGTGTTTTCTGGAGCCGGCTTTAGCGACGGTTTTCTTGTGGGAGGCAGAGGCGCTTGCCTTGGCAGCGGCCGTCTTTTTTGCGGATTTCTTTGCGGTAGCTTGTTTAGTTTGGGCTGAAGCAGGAGCGGCGGGCGCGATCGCGAGCACGAGAAAGAGTGACAAAAAAACAATTAACGCGGATTTGCCCATTTGCGGCTCCAATATGCGACGATCTATAACTTTGTGGCAGTGTAGGCAAATCCCGGAAAAATCGCAAGAGAATTAGATAGTTAGCGCACTAAATTAAACGACTTTCGATATCTGGACGACGATTCGCGAGCTAGATTTTACCGCAACTCGACGCCCAGACATTTCCTTTAGCATAGGACTATTTGTAACATTCAAGAAGGACAACATCGATAAAAAATGAATAATCCGTCTGCAAGTCAAAGTAAGCCGACACTTCCGACGGCGCGCTGTCCCACAGCGACCTGATCGCAGCCACCCGCTCCGGCGGGGTACGCATGCGGGCGACCCAGGTATCGAACTGCAGCGGCAACTTCCAGCTCTGCTCCGTTGCCGGCCGCAAACCGGCGTCGCCCAGCAGCTGGCGCCAGGCCGAAACGCTGCGGTTGCGCACATGCGAGGTGTCGCGCAGCAACTCGACCGACTGCAAATAGGTATCGCTCAGGATATCTTCCGGCGACGCCGTATCGATCACGATGCATTTGCCGCCCGGCTTCAGCACCCGCGCCATCTCGGCCAGCGCGCGCGGCAAATCCTTCCAGTGATGCGCGCTGTAGCGGGTGCAGACCAGGTCGAAAGAGGCATCGGCAAACGGCAGGCGGTCGGCGCTGCCCTGCTGCACATGCAGGTTGTGCAAACCGCGCTCGGCAGCGGCGCCCTGCACCACCTCCAGCATTTCCGCCGCCAGGTCGTAGGCAATGACAGTGCCGATGTGCGGCGCCATGGCGAACGCAGCATGCCCCGCGCCGCAGCCGACATCCAGTGCCTTGCCCTGCTTGAATTGCCGGGCATAGTCCGCCAGCTGCTGCAGATCGGCGCCCTGGGCGTGGACGGTGCTGGTCAGGTAGGCGGCAGCGGTGCTGCCGAATTGTTCCGACACGACCTTGTCGTGATTACGTACTGCGCTCATCAGCTTCTCCTCAGAAATGGCTAACCGGCTCTCAATATGAACCGGGGCTCAGGTGAGACTCCAGTTTAATTATTTTTTATCCTGTTACAAGACTAGTGCTTATACTATTACCACAAACAACAGGATAAGGCCCGACATGGATGAGACAGGAAAACGCAAGGCACTGGGCGAATTCATCAGGACCCAGCGCACCCAGCTGTCGGCGGCCGAGCTGCGGCTGGGCGGCAGCACGCGCCGCCGCACCCCAGGCTTGCGGCGCGAAGAAGTGGCGCAGCTGTGCGATATCAGCGTCACCTGGTATACCTGGATCGAACAGGGGCGCACGGTGTCGGTGTCGGCGCCAGCGCTGGCCCGCATCGCCGAGGCCTTGCACCTGTCGCGCGCCAAGCGCGCCTATCTGTTTGAGCTGTCCGGCAAAAAGGATCCGCAGACGCAGGACCCGCAGGCCGCCGACATCCCCGAAGAAATCCTGGCCGTCGCCGGCAACATCAAGACGCCGGCCTACCTGCTCGACCGCCACTGGAACGCGGTGGCCTGGAACCGCGCCGCCAAGACCTTGTTCGTCGGCTGGCTGGACCAGAAAGAGAGCCGCAAGAACCTGCTCGAATATACCTACTGCGCGCCGCAGGCAATGCAGCTGATCAGCGACTGGGAGCAGCGCGCCAGCCGCCTGGCGGCAGAGTTCCGCGCCGACTGCGGGATGTACCAGGATGAACCGGAGATCGCGCAGCTGGTAGCGCGCCTGAGCGGCGCCAGCACCGCTTTCCAGCGCGCCTGGAACCTGCACGACGTCGTCGAGAAAGAAGGCGGCGAACGCCGTTTCAACCATCCGACGCTGGGTCCGCTGGCTTACCGCCAGGTCAACCTGCGCGTCGCCAACCGGCCTGAGCTGAAGCTGGTGATGCTGCTGCCGCTCTGACCGGCCTAGGGCCTGTTAGCACTGTGTTGGGAGTGCGAACGCGCGACAGGCGTTACAGGCCTAGGCACGACGACGCGCCGTAGCGGTGCTACGGCAAGGAGGAGCAACGACGGCATGTAACGCCTGCAGCCGTTCCCGGAGGGTTCCAACACAGTGCTAACAGGCCCTAGCCTATTTTTTCATGACGAAGATCACGCCCAGTATCGCCACCGCCATGCCGGCGATGCCCAGCAGGTTGAAGACCTCGCCAAACATCAGCCAGGCCATCAGCGCGGTGGTCGGCGGCGTCAGGTAGAGCAGGCTGGTGACGCTGGTGGCCGCGCTTTTGCGGATCAGGGCAAACAACAGAAAGATGGCGCCGATCGACAAGGCGAAGATCGACCACAGCAAGGCGCCGATGAAGCGCGGCGTCCATTGCACCGTATCCAGCGCCGGCGTCAGGTGCTCATAATAGATGGCGAACGGCAGCAGCACCACGACCGAGGCGGCGAACTGGATCAGCGTGCCGGTGCGCAGATCGAACTGCGGACAATGGCGCTTCTGGTACAGGGTGCCGACCGTCATCGACAGCAATGCCATCAGGCATAGCGTGATGCTGGTCCAGGACAGGCCCACCAGCGTGATCTTGGCGGCCACCACCAGCCCTACCCCGCAAATCCCCAGCACCAGGCCGAGCCACTGGCGCGGCCTGACCGATTCGCCGATCAAGGGCGCGGCGAACGCCGTCAGGATCGGCTGCATGCCGACAATCAGCGCCGACAAACCGGCCGGCATGCCGAGCTTGATGGCGCACCAGACGCCGGCCAGGTAACCGCCTTGCAGCAAGATCCCGGCGAACGCGATATGGGCGATTTTCCCGCGCGGCCAGGGAGCGCGCATCAGCAGCACCAGCGGCAGCAGCACCAGCAGCACGCCACCGAAGCGCAACAGCAGAAACGTCAGCGGAGGTGCATACGGCAAGCCGAATTTTGCGACAATGAAGCCGGTGCTCCACAGCACGACGAACACCATCGGCATGGCCGCGAGCAAAGGATGCGCGGCCGGCGAAGAACTGACTGAAGACATGGAATTATCCGGGTTGGGTGAGCGGCGCCGCAGCCGGGTGCTGCCGAGCGAACTGTTTGGCAAAGCTTGCCGCCAGCGCGATAGTTTGCACGTGTACCGCTACCGTGTCTTGTATATTCTTGCCGTAGCCGCCGGCCATGCTGACCGCCACCGGGATGGCCAGCCGGCCGGCTGTCTCCAGCACCATGGCGTCGCGTCGCGCCAGGCCGTCGAAGCTCAGCTTCAGCCGCCCCAGGCGATCGCCTTCATGCGGATCGGCGCCCGCCAGGAAAATGATCAGCTGCGGCGAAAAACGCGCCAGCATGGTCGCCAGCGCACCCTCCAATGCCTGTAGATAGGCCTCGTCGCCGGTGCCGTCCTCCAGCGCGACATCGAGATCGCTCTGCTCTTTGCTGAAGGGATAGTTATGCGCGCCGTGCAGCGACAAGGTAAAGACTGAATCGTCATTCGCCAGGATCGAGGCGGTGCCGTTGCCTTGATGGACATCGAGATCGACGATGGCGACCCGCTGCACCCGCCGTTCCGCCTGCATCAATCTGGCCGCAATGGCGGCATCGTTGAACACGCAGAAACCGGCGCCCTGGTCGGCAAAAGCGTGATGGGTGCCGCCCGCCAGGTTGACCGCGATCGGCTCCGGCCCAACCAGCGCCGCGCGGCAGGCGGCGATGGTAGCGCCGGCCGAGCGCCGCGAGCGCTCCACCATCTGCGGTGTCCAGGGAAAGCCGATGGCTTTCTGCACGCTGTCCGTCAAAGCACCGTCGCTGACCTCGGCGATGTAGCGCGGATGGTGCGCCAGCGCCAGTTCGCCGTCGCTGGCGCGGGGCGCTTCTTGGAAATCGATGCCGGCGACGGTCGCCTGCGCGCCTTCGTGGATCAGCCGGTATTTCTGCATGGGGAAGCGGTGGCCGGCCGGCAAGGGCAAGACGAAATGATCGCTGTAGAAGGCTTTCAAGGCGGGCCTGATGGGTGCAATAAAACAACAGTCTAACACTGGTAAATGTGACAGGTGTCACTGGTAAAACCGACAGGTGGCATGATAAATAAACAACCACAAATGGCTTAAACACGTGCTTTCCATAAGCTTAGTCTTAAATTATCTGAAGTTTATATTGCGGCGCACAAAAATTCGCTTGACACCGTTTCAGAATAATTTACAATCAAATTGTTGCGTCGCACAATGCGAATTCAAAGCACTGGCAGACGTAATCAACGGCTAGCAATTAGCCACCCTTAGTCGCCCTACCAATTTCGTTTTTTTACAGTATCGAATCCTAGGAGAAGCCATGTCTACCGTTGCAGAACAATTTTCAGCCGCTACCAAAGCCAATTTCGAAGCTAATCTGGCCCTGTTCACAGATTTCACCACCAAGGCATTTGCCGGCGTGGAAAAACTGATCGACCTCAACCTGAATGCTGCCAAGGCTTCGCTGGAAGATTCGAACGCCACTACCCAGAAATTGTTTGCGGCGAAAGACCCACAAGAATTTTTCTCGCTGAGCGCAGCGCTGGCCCAGCCGAACACTGAAAAAGCCATCGCTTACGGCCGTCATTTCGCCAGCATCGCTTCCAGCACCCAAGCTGAACTGACCAAGGCTGCTGAAGCCCAGGTCGCGGAAACCAAGCGTAAAGTCATCGAATTCGTTGACCAAGCGTCGAAATCGGTTCCTCCAGGCGCAGAAGGCGCAGTTGCCTTCGTCAAGTCGGCCATCGGCAGCGCTAACGCCGGTTACGAACAGTTTGCCAAGAGCACCAAGCAAGCTGTCGAAACACTGGAAACCAACGTCAACAACGCAGTCGACCAACTGTCGCAAGCTGCTACCAAGAGCGTTGCCCGTACTGCCAAGAAGTAATTCTTCTTCGCCGGCGCGCTAGCGCGTGCCGGCTGCAAGTCTCCTCGGTACCTGCAACGCCGGTATCGTTACTTACCCCGGATCACCGGGGTATTTTTTTGCCCGGACGCTTTGCAGGCCTAACCCGCGCTGTAGGGTGGGCACCTGTGCCCGCGCGCCACCTTGCTCGTTCAAGCCCGAGCATCAGCGTGGGCAGAAAAACCTGCCCACGCTACAGCTGGGCCAGCAGTTTCAGCAGGCGCTGCAACGCGGCATCATCCATCGAGGCGGGCAAGTCGCAGATATATAACAGCTGCTGCTCGATACTTTTTACCGTAGCGCCAGCCTTGAGCGAAGCTTGCAAGACTTCCACCTGTAACTGCAGGCGCTCACGCGCCAGCGCTGGCGGGCTCTCGCTGCCAGCCATGATTTCCGCGCGCAGTAATTCCTGTTGCAGCAGCGGCCGGCCGGCTTCCAGCCTGGCGGCATAGCCGTCGCCATTCTGCACGGCACGCGCAAAGCGCGCGGCGAGGACTTTTTCAAATGCCGGCGCCAGCGCCGGCAATGCCTGCCAATCGGACTCGTTAGGCAGCTCTGCGGCATCGCCGCCGGCGATTGCGGCCTCCACCTTCTGGCACAAGGCCAGCTTGGCGCGCAAAGCATCGGCTTGCGCCAATGCCGCTTGGCGCCGCTCCTGTTCCAGCACGGCCTGCACTGCCGCCACGGCGGCCTGGAAGCGCACATTGATTTGGGCTTCAAAAGCGCGCGGCACCTGGCCGCCGCGGTTCCAGTCTTGCTGGGCCTGCTGCAAGACTTTCGCCAATCCCGCCGCAGGCGTGCTCACCGCCGCTTCCAGCGCAGCACATTGCTCTTCGCGCAAGCGCAGATTTTCACGCCGCTCGGTGTCAGCACTGGAAGCGGCCTCCTTGCGCTGGGCAAAGATGGCGTCGCAAGCGCTGCGGAAACGCTGCCACAATTCTTGTTCTTCCTGGCGCGGCAAAGGCAAAGCCTTGGCCAGCTCCTGCCAGCGCGCCTGCAATTCCTTGACCCGTTCGGCGGTATCGCGCTGGTTAGCCGGCAGCTGTGCCGCTTCAGTAATCAGTTTTTCGCGACGGCCGATTTCAATCGCCTGCTGCCCGGCCAGCGGCGCCTGCAAGCTTTGCAGCGCAGCGGAAAAAGCGCCGTCCAGCGCTTTTTTCTCGCTGCGGTTGATCGCTCCCAGGCTCTTCCAGGCTTGCTGTTTTTGCTGGCAGAACTGCGCGATGACCTTCCAGTCCGGGGCGACACCGGCATCGGTCGCCAGCGCAGTTTGCGCATACTGCTGCACTTCTTCGATCAAGGCGCGGGCGCTGACCTGATTGGCCTGGCGCTGTTCGGCCTGCAGCTGGAAATGCGCTGCCACCGGCGCATAGGCAGCGGTGCAGGCAGCGTCGAAGCCTTCCCACAAAGTCCTGGGCGCCGATCCGGAACTGACATCCAGCGATTTCCAGCGCGCCCGCAGGCTGCCTATCTTCTTTGCCAGTTCCGCCGGCGCCAGCTCCTGCGGCGGCAATTCCAGCGCCGCCTTGGTCAGTTCTTCGCGCGAGATATTGCCGCCCCAGCGCGCCCAGCCTTGCAAGCGCGTCAGTTCGCTACGGGCCTGCGCCAGGCGGCTGGCTTGAGTGGCGCTTGGCTTGTGCTGCTTGAAATCCATCGCGCGCAGGGCTTTGTCGAAATCGACCGCCTGCTGCAAGGCGCCGTCTTCCAGCGCCTTTTCCAGGCCATCCAGAGCCTCTGCGATCAGCGGACGCTCGCCCGCCTCCGTCGCTGTCGCAGCAGTCGCAGCAGCCTGGATTTTTTGCGGCTTGACGATGACCGGGGCGTGCTGCTTCAGCAATGCCTGGTAACGCTGTTCCAGGCCATCGTCCAGCAACGCCGCCGGCAATCTTGGCAGGGCCGACCAGGCGCTTCTCATGGCTTCCGGCTGCAGCGCCTCTGGCGCGCCTTCCCAGCTCGCCAGTAGCTCGCTGCGCTCCTGCAGCGCTGCCTGATGCTGCTGCAGATCCAGCAACAGCTTGCGCAGTGCCTGTGCTTCCTGGGCAAAATCGTTGGCCAGATGGCGTGGCAAAGTCGTGGCTTCAGCATGGCTGAGGCGGCTTGCCATCTGGGCTTCCAGCGCATCCAGCGCCGCCGGGGCGGCATCGCTGACGCCGGCCTTGGCTTGCAGATGCATGGCGCGCAGCTGGTTCAGCAGGGCGATGGCATCGTGCTGCAACCCAGCTTGCGCGCTCAGGCGTTCGGCCAGCAGCGCGCGCACTTGTGTGAATTGCTGCTGCAGATCCGCGGGCACTTCCTTGCCTTCCCAGCTACGGTCCAGTTCCGCCACCTGGTTAGGCATCAGCTGCAGCTCTTGCTGCAAGCGCTGCGCCTGCGCAATGCAAGCAACAGCCTTGGCTGCGACCACTTGCTGCTGGCGCAAGCTGTCCAGCCGCGTCTGCATCAGCTTGGCAACGCGACGGTCGGTGTTGCGGCAGGCTTGCAGCACTTGCTCCAGCGCCGGCTGCGACTGCACCAGCTGCGCCGCGATCAGGCGGGCATCGGCAAAGACCGAGCGCGCAATGAAAGCCACCGCGGCGCCCTCCTCGCTCAAGGCTTGCGCCTGCTGCAGCGCTTGCTGCCGGGCCTGATCCGAAACCTGCCTGGCTTCCGCGCGCAACGCGGCCTGGGGAGCAACTACGGGCTGGGGTGCGGCACGCTCTGTGCGTTTGAAGAGAAATCCGAACATATGATGATCAATCAGATGGGAGCAGATCGCCGTTAGTCGCTAACGGCTTTGCGCAGTGGTTTAGAGGGAAGGACTTGGAAAAGTGATGAACGGGATAACAGTCGGATAACTTAAGCGGGCCGGTATTCGGCCTTTAACAGGTCGAGTCCAGCCAGCATCTTGGCAAATGCGGCGGCGCTTTGCACAGGCTCGCCCTTGACGCCGAGATCGATATGACGGCGCACGCCACCCTCGCCCACATGCGGCAGGCTGAAGACCTTGACCAGCGGGAATTCGGCTTCGATCGCTTCCATCAGCGGCGTCAGCGTCGACTCCATCGCTTCGAACACCAGCACGGATTGCTCCAGCTGCGGATTCTGGTGGAACAGGTCGGCGTAGTAAGTATCCAGCACCCATTCAAACATCGGCCAGGCCATGACCGGGAAGCCGGGCGCGAAATGATGCGCGCCGGCGCCCTGGTGAGCGATGGAAAATCCCGGGATCTTGTTAAACGGATTAGGAATGATGTCCGCACCCTGCGGAAATTCACCCATCTTCAGCCGGTGCAGATTGTCTGGCGTATCGTAGTTCAGCGCGACGCCGGCGTCGCGTGCAGTGTCGGCGATCCGTTCGCGGATTTTCTCGCGTGCTTCAGGATGCAATACCAGCGGCACGCCCAGCGCGGCAGCGGCGCATTGGCGGGTGTGGTCGTCCGGGGTGGCGCCGATGCCGCCGGTGCAGAACACGATGTCGTCGCTGTCCAGCGTACGCTTCAGAGTGGCAGTGATGCGCCCCGGATCGTCCCCTATGTATTCGGCCCAGCTCAGCGCCAGACCGCGCGCCGTGAGCATTTCCAGTATTTTCGGAAAGTGTTTATCGACTCGCCTGCCTGACAGGATTTCGTCGCCGATGATGATAAGTCCGATTGCCATGGGGATCGCCGTTCAGCTGAGGATGGATAACATTATGACAAAAATCGTTAACGCTGCGAGGCGTCGGGCAGTTGCTGGAGCGCCTGGCCGTCTTCGCGTTTAGCCATAATGATAGCAGCCTCTGCCGCTGCCCGATATTTCGCCAGCGCGGCCAGGCAATAATATTCAAACCAGAGGCCGGTGAACACGAACACCAGCACATACAGCCAGATCGAACCGGCCGCCAGCAAAGGAAACACCACCAGCCATAGGGCGCCGCCCAGCCACAGCATGGTGGGCGCAGCACCGAGGGCGCCGGTAATGACCCCGATCAGCAGCAAGGGCCAGCGGTGGATTTTCAGGATCGCCCGCATCTCCTCCTTGTCGGCATGCGCGGCCAGCGCTTCATAGGCGAACACGCGGTAAGTCAGCCAGCCCCACAGCACCAGCGGGATCAGGAAGGCGAACGGCGGGATCAGCCACAGCGGCAAGGTCAGCAGCCATAGCACGCAGAAAATGACAAAGGCCGACAAGGAGATCCAGATGCTGCCGAGCAGCGAACCGCCCTTGCGCAATTCGAGCGCGGCAAAGTGGCGCTGGCCGACATGGCGCGCCGTCGCCGGCAGGGCAAAGGCGCCGACAAACAGCAAGGCAGTCAGGATCATCAGCGGCAACAAGGCCCACAGCGCCAGCCAGGGAATGATTACGGTCTTGAGCACCCCCAGGCCGAGCCAGGCCGGGATGTAGCTGGCGATGCCGAGGCCGTCGTTGCCGGCAAAATAATTCTTTTGCAGCCAGTCGATCATCGGCTGCAAGCCCCACCACAGCGCCAGGCCCCACAGCAGCACCGACAAGACGAACGGCAGCAAGGTCAGCATCAGCATGCGGTAATGCAGCTGCGACAACAGCGCCCGGCCGAAGGCTACCAGTACCGGACGCATCAGCGCGACCGCTTTCTGGAAAATTCCACCATGCGCTTCAGGCCCAGCCATTGCTGCACCCAGAAGCCGCTGCCATAGTCGCGCGCCGGCCGTGTGGCCGTGGCGACCTGGTCGCGGATGCCAGTGTGTTCAAAGGTCTGGCCGAAATAGGCGCTGCGAAACAAGATGTCCCAGAAGGAAAACAGCACGCCGAAGTTATGGCCGCCCAGCGTACCGCGGCCCTTGCTTTCATGGCCGATGCCGATCGCATGGTGCCAGCGATGGAAGCGTGGCGACACCAGCAGCGCATCGCCCAGCCGGCCGAAATGAATCCGCACGTTAGCGTGCTGCAGGCTTTGCAGCATGCGCGTGATCGACACCAGCAAGACGTACTGCGCCGGCTCGACGCCGATCGCCAGCGCCACCAGCGCCATGACCACATCGTGGATCACGCCATCGAGCAGATGGGTGCGGTCGTCGCTCCACAGGTTCATGTTTTGCTGGCTGTGATGCA
>NZ_DATMRB010000146.1:0-45207 GCF_035566555.1 Collimonas sp. | reverse complement strand
AAACTACAGAGACCTGAGGAACGCCAGCAAAGCTTCGCGGTCGGTCGCGGACAGGGCCTGGAAGCGCTGGCGGGTGCGGTCTGCCTCGCCGCCATGCCAGAGGATGGCCTCGGTGAGATTGCGGGCGCGGCCGTCATGCAGATAACCGACTTTGGCGCTGTTGCCCATCACCTTGTCGGTGTAGCCGATACCCCACAAAGGCGCGGTACGCCACATGCTGCCTTTGGCCTGGCCTTCGACAAATTTGTCGGCAAGGTCGGCGCCCATGTCATGCAGCAGCAAGTCGGTGTAAGGGTGGATGGTCTGGTTGCGCAGCTCGGCAAACAGATGGCCTGGCCCGGTCTTCATTTCTACTGCGTGGCAGGCGGTGCAGCGTATTCCCTGGAAGACCTTGGCGCCGCTGCTGACCTGCGCCGGATCGACGCGGTGTTCGTCCAATGGCGCGACGCCCTTGGGGAAGCCGCTGGCAAGACTGCGCTGGGCCGGCACGCCCACCAGCGAAAGATAGTGGGAGATCGCTTGCAGGTCGGATTCCGCGATGCCCTTCTGCACGCCGGCGGAGGCACAGCCGGCCGGATCGGTGTTGCAGGCAAGGTTGGGGTAGACCGGCGAGGTCACGGCCATGTCCAGCAGCAGCGCGGAAGCGGCCTGCTGGCGCAGCGTCGCCTTGGACGCCTTCCAGCCGAAACGGCCCAGGCGCACCGCGCCCGTCTCAGGATCGAAGACGAAATTAGGCAGGCCCTTGACGCCATCCTCATCCGGCGTCGCCCGAGCGCGCGCCAGGATGTCCGCTTCCGGTACGGCTTCCAGCAAGCCGGTGCCGATCATGGGCTGGGCGGCGCGTAGCGAGAAGGCGTCCGGCACCGGTCCCTCGAAGGCCAGTGTCGGCTTGCGCAATTCGACTGCGCTGCCGTCGGCCAGCTTCACCGAACGGCTCTCGAAGCCGCCGACGCTGACGCTGTTGCCCCAGTTCTGCGAGGTTCCGCTCGCCGATGCGCCATTCATCTGCACTGCGGTGCCGTATTGCGGATGCGGCAGCTGCTGGCCGCTGGCATCGGTCATCGCCACCCGCACCGACATGCTGTCCAGCCGCTGGTTCAATGCGCCTGGCGCAATGCTGCGGCCATTGTTGACGTGGCAGGCGATACAGGCGGACTGGTTAAAGCGCTGCCCCTGCAAGCCGACAGCCGGCGCGTAGCGGTCATTGCCCGGCTCGTTGTGGTCACCGGTGGTGAAGTTGGTATGCACCAGCCGCCGGCCTTCGACGAAGCGCTGCATGTTCTGCATGCCGACATTGTTCTGCGGCTGCTGGAACATGAACAATCCATTGTTTGAATAGTTGTAAGACACCGAGCCGACGCCGCCCGACAAAGTCTCTGCCGGCAGCGGCACCGAGTTCAGGCGCGGCTGCACGCCATACCAGGGCCGGAGGCCCGTGCCCACCACGTAGATCCATTCGGACGAATAGTAGCGGATGCCGCCATCGTCGCCTTTGGCGAGCATGGCGTCCTTGGTGGAGAAGAACGACGGCGAGACTTCGATGACATCGCCAACCACCAGCGGCCGTCCGGGAACGTTTTGACCGTTGGGGAAACCGTCGGCGCCAAGGGCGCCGTGCCCGGGGTAGCCGGTCACAGTCAGGCTGCAGCCGTTGTTGAGCAGGTTGGCGCTGGCCAGCTTGCCGTTCGGCGGGTACGGTACGGAAGGGCAGATGGTGAGAGTGCGGTCGACCAGTTCGCCGGGATTCATCCAGCCGTAGCCGGTGACGCCAGGCCGGTCGAAGGCGCGGAACCAGGCCACGCCGCCGGGCAGCTGGGCTTGCTGGAAGTACTCGTTGACCTTCAGCGTCGGCTTGGTCACGCCCGCGACGCGGCTATTGTCGATGACCTCGAAACCCCAGGTGCGGTTCTTGAAGTATTGCGGCACGAAGGTCAGGTAATTGCCCGGCCCCTTATCCACCGGCAAGCCGGTGACCGGGTCGACCGTCTCGTTGGGACCATAGCCGACCTCGTTCCATTCCTCGCCGCGCTCGCGGCCGTGACGGGCCAGGCCGCGCGCGCCGAAACGGGTCACCAGCGTGCCGTCCGGCAGCGTGAACTGCAGCGTTTCCAGCGGTTCGGCGGAGGTCGGCAATGGCATCATGCCGTTGCCGCTGGCGGGGAATTTCAGCGCCGAGGTAGTACTGCTTGGCAGCGTGTTGTCGCTGCCCGGCGTCTTGAATTCGACCTCGAACAGCGAGTAGCCATATTGCGTGGCCCGGGCGATACCTTGCAAGCGGATGTAGCGGGCATTGACGCCGAGATTGAAGAATTCTTCGGTGCCGCCCTGGCCATTGCTGACGTAGCGTAGTTGCGACCAGGTCTGGCCGTCGTTCGACACCCGCAGTGCGTATTGCTTGCCGTAGGAGTTTTCCCAAAGCAGTTTCATGTAGCCGATCTGCGTCTTGGCGCCAAAGTCGAATTGAATCCAGGCGCCGTCTTCGGAGGCGCTCGACCAGCGCGTCGTCATTTTGCCGTCGATCGCCATGGCGGCTGACAAGCCGGGATTTTCCAGCGCCGAGGAAGTCGCCGCTACCGGCTTGATGGCAACGCCCGGCTTGCTGGTGTCGACCGGCACCGGTACGGGATCGGGCACGGGCGCTACCACCGGACTGCCGGAGAAGGCCTGGATCTCGAAGATGGAATAGCCGTACTGCGTCGACCGTTTGACGCCCTGCATGCGCAGATAGCGGCCCTGGCCGGAAAGCCCGGTCCAGTCCTCGGCGCCACCCTGGCTATTGTCCACGGTCTTGATTGTGGTCCAGTTTGTATTGTCGTTGGAAACCTGCAGCAGGTATTGGAGAGCGTGGGCATTCTCCCAATCGATGTGTACGCGATTGATGACCTGGGATGTGCCGAAATCCAGCGTCAGGTACTCCGCGTCGGAAAATCCGCTGCCCCAGCGCGTGCTCTCATTGTGGTCGATGGCTGCGGCGGCAGAGAGGTCGCCGCGCTCCGCCGAACTGGCGCTGGCGCTCACCGGCGTCAGCACCACTTCCGCCGCGGCGCTGGCGGCGGCCAGAGACTGGGCGCTCTTGGCCGCAGCATTCTGGGCGGCGGGATCGTCGCTGCCGCCGCCGCAGGCGGCAAGCAACAAGCTCAAGGCCAGGACTAACCCTTGCGCGGAAAGAGCGCGTGCAGATTCCCGTTTTAGTCGACGCCTGTATGGCAGTTTATTCATGATGTTTCCTTTGCTTTTTTGTTAGTGCGTTCTAATCAAAAAAATGAGCAGTTTGATCAACCGTCAAAACTTTTCAGGACTTGCTTGCAGATGCGGCTTCAGAACAGCGGGCAGGTAACCATGCGAAGCCTGTGCGCGGACTTGCCCGAGTCCATGGTGTTTACTGATCAGATAGTTTTCACTTGCTGACGCGTGCGCCGTGCATGGCGCCGGTCAAATACTGCATTCCTCAAGCCGAGGTTCGCGTGAATTGATCCGTGGTGGACTCAGCGCGTTCGCAGTGCATGTATTGCGTAAGAGCAAGTGTTGTACCAGCAATATTACGGGTGTTTTCTTGACATTTAATGGCAGTAAAAGATTTATTGCTGCTCATTTGTCAGGTACTGACATTTTTTGTCGCCGGGATTGGTGTGTGCGGCAAGCAAGCGCTTGATTTGTTTAGGGTTTCTTTGATTTGTTTAGCGGATCTGCAGCGCTGACATGGCTTTAGACGTGCGCATTTCAGCCACTGCGCGATGATGGCGGGCGGGCTCGATACATCGTCCGATAGCCGGTAGAATATGAGTCATTACTCGCTTATGCCAGGTGGCATCGTGACGACCAAAAAACGCCAATCATTAAAGCCGCGCAAGATTCCCCAGCAATCGCGCGCCGGACAAACCGTTGCTGCGATCCTGGAGGCGGCGGCCCGCATCCTGGAAAGCAAGGGAATCGAGGGACTGAATACCAATATCGTCGCGCAGCGCGCGGGCGTCAGCATCGGCTCCCTGTATCAATACTTCCCCGGCAAGGATGCGCTTATCGTGGCCCTGTGCCAGCGTGAGCGCGCCGTGTTTTTCGCGGAGGCTGAAGGGGCGCTGAGCGAACCGGACGGGCAGCGGGGATTGCAGCATCTGATTGCCGCTTCCGTCCATCAGCAGCTGCGCCGGCCGACGCTTGCGCGGCTGCTCGATGCCGAGGAAAGCCGCCCGCCGATTGCCAGGGAACTGGCGCCGTTCATTGTCGCCATGAGTGAATTGATCCGGCAGCTTCTGGCCCATGAGGATATTCCGCCGCAGCCGGACATCGACATAGCGGCCGACGACATCATCGCCATCGTGCGCGCCATGGTGGATGCGGCGGGATACCGCGGCGAAGTGGATCGCGCGGCGCTGGAAGGCCGTGTCAGCCGTGCCCTGTTCGGATACCTGGGGATCGTGGAGCGCCGGCCCGGATAGCCCCGGGCGACTCCGCAAATGTGAGCAATTGCACGGGCCGTGGCTGCGCACGGCGCGCAAAGCCCGCGCCACTTCTGTGGCGGCGCGCTACAGACAGGCGCGGGAGGCAATGCGAGTTTTAAAATCGAGCAATTGCTCGCAAAATGGACCTTGTGGAGAGTCAAACGATCAGCGCAGCTGCATGGATCGGTGACTGCTTCCTCTATGACATATTCCAACCTTTTTGCGAGAGCCATCATGCATATTCATACCCAAGCAAAGCTGAATCATTTGAGCTTTCCCACCACCAATGTGGCAGAGACGGCTGCATTTTTTGAGAAATACCTCGGTTGCGAAATCGTCGCCGCCGGCGACAGCTGCCTGCTCAAGCGGCACGACTTTGACATTGTCCTCGACCATGTCGCGGAGGAGCAGCCGGCGTGGCCCAAAAATTTTCACTTCGGCATAGAGCTCGACAGCCTGGATCAGGTTCATGCTCTATATAAGGAGTTCCTGGAAGATGGCGTTCATATGGAAACGGAGGTCTTCAACAACGCGCGCGGATCGCGCTTCTTTTGCCGTACGCCGGGCGGCGTCCTGCTTGAAGTGAATACCCGTGCCGACATGCAGCAGCAGGATCAATGGCAAAAGCTGTTTGCATAGCGCCGTGGCGCTTTGCCTAGCTGGACTTTGTCGGCTAGCGCCAGGTACTTATTCTTCGCTTGCGCTGCAGTCACCGATATCAGCCGCCGGCGCGATGCCGCGCGCCACCTGCGCCTTCGCCAGCGGCATTTCGCTAGAGGACAAGGGCCGCACTTCGACGCGGGCCGTGCCTTTGCCGGCGAAGCCCAGCTGTTTCGCCGCGCTGTAGGAGACATCCAGTATGCGTTTGCTGTGGAAGGGGCCGCGGTCGTTGACTTTCAATATCGCCATCTTGCCATTGCCGACGTTACGCACCAGCACCCAGCTATGCAAAGGCAGGCTTGGGTGGGCAGCGGTCATGGCGTGCATATTGAAACGCTCGCCGCTGGCCGACTTGCGGCCATGCAGCTTGCCGCCATACCAGGAAGCCGTGCCGCGCTGGACCGGTTTTGTCGGCGCATCACTATCCGCTAGCGCGTGGTCATCGGTGGGAGCCGGACACTCGCCAGCCGGCGCCGTGACCATTGCTTGCTGCGTGGCGGCGGTCGCCGCGCCATCTCCGGCGGCAGCATCCGCGTGGACAGGCGCTGCGTCGGCAAGCGCGTCGGCTGCCCGGGCCGCTGGCAGCCACAGCATGCAGGCGCAAGCGCTCACTCGCAGGAGCGGCAAGAACATGCGGTACGGGTGTCGAGGCGTCATGGCCCTGGCTTGAAAATCATCATCTGGCCGAGTCTACATTTCTGGCGGCAATCTTGGCCACCTGTGTTGCAAAATCAAACAAATTTCCTGCGGCGGCGCCTGCGCTGCGCCTGCCGGCCGCATGGCGGCAAATCCTGGACGAATCTATATAGAGTATTCAGCAAAACCGGCTGGAAGCAAGCTATTATTGCCGGTCGGAAATTTGATTGGCGTGATTAAGCCGCTCAGTATATTATTTTTCCCACAACAAAGATGCATATTTGATAAATCCCGGCACGATTGCGTTCCATCCCGCGTTTTAGTCGATTTATCCTATCAAATCTGCAGCTTGTCGCAATCGCATACTCAGTAGCAATTTTCCTCTTTACAGTGTCGCCACACCCTGTACATTGGAGAGTTGTACAGAGCAATCAAAGATCTCGCTATATATAGTCAGGCAGTAAATCAGGCAGTACGAAAACCGCATAAAAAATTGAACATCCCGCATTTGGGAGCCCCGCAAAAAACTAGGTAAGGGAAAAAGGATGCGTTTATTAAAGATGCTCGGCAGCGTACCCCTGCTGTCCGTGATCGCCGGTTGCGTGGTTGGGCCTACCTATCAGGTACCCTCGCCAACGACATCATCGCAAGCAGTACTGCCGCAATTTCAAGGCGCTTTGCCGAAGCCGGCGGGAGCCGAGGCCGGCGCCACCGACCTGACACGCTGGTGGTCGCAATTCGACGATCCGCTGGTGGCCGAACTGATCGCCACCGCCGAGGCCAGCAATCCTAGCGTGGCGCAGGCGCTGGCGCGTATCAAACAGGCGCGCGCCACGGCGGGTTCCGCCGGCAGCGCGCTCTATCCTTCGGTGGCCGCCGATGCCAGCAGCACGCGCAGCAAATCCCTCTCCGGTGCGACCGGCGGCTTTGGCAGCCCGACCATCGTCTCGACCAGCAGCAGCGCGACTTTCGACGCCAGCTGGGAACTTGACCTGTTCGGCGGCAAGCGCAAGACCGCTGAAGCCGCCAATGCGCGCGTATTTGCCCGCAATGCAGACTGGTATGGCGCCAAGGTGTCGCTGGCAGCGGAAGTCGGCAGCACCCTGGTGGATTACCGTGCTTGCGTAGCCACTGCAGCGATGCTGGCGCAAGACCTGACGTCGCGCGAACAGACTGCCCAGCTCACCGCACTCAAGGTCAAGGCCGGCTTCACCGCGCCGGCCGATGGCGCCCTGATCAACGGCTCGACCGCGGACGCCCGGCAAAAACTGGTGGTGCAGCGTACCGAGTGCGATCTCGACGTCAAAGCCCTGGTGGCGCTGACAGACATTCCCGAGCCGCTCCTGCGCGGCAAGCTTGCTGCCAACGAACGCCTGCCGACGCCGCGCGGTTTCGTGGTCGAGAGCGTGCCGGCGCAGGCCTTGTCGCAGCGGCCGGACATTGCGGTCGCTGAACGCGAACTGGCCGCTGCCAGCGCCGAAATCAACGTCGCCCAGGCCAATCGCTACCCCAGCATTTCACTGCTGGGCAGCATCGGCATAGGCGGTTTCCGTTTCGACGGCAGCAGCTCGCGCTCCGACACCTGGTCGTTCGGTCCGTCGCTCAAGCTGCCGCTGTTCGATGCCGGCTTGCGCAAGGCCCAGGTGGACCTGGCGCAGGGGCGTTATGACGAGGCGTATGCCGGCTATCAGTTGCAGGTGCGGAGTGCCGCGCGCGAAATCGAAGAAGCCCTGGTGCGCCTGGATGCGGCGGCGCGGCGCGTCGACGACGCAGCGCTGGCGGCGAAGGAGTACGAGAGCTACTTCCACGCCAACGACGACAAATTCAAGGCCGGCAGCGGCAGCCTGTTTGAACTGGAAGATGCACGGCGCACCTTCCTGGCTGCGCAAACGACCCAGATCAGCGTCCAGCACGATCACGTGACCGCCTGGATTGCCCTGTACAAGGCTTTGGGCGGCGGCTGGCGCAACCAGACGGAACAGGCGGCCTTGCCGGCTACGCCCGCCGGATTGCCAAATGCTGCGCCAAACTCCGATCGTTCTTAATATAGATAAGCAAAGAAGACAGTCATGAAAAAGCCATCTTTGAAACTGGTAGTCATTGCAGTGCTGGTCGTGGTCTGCGGCTCGGCCGCGGTCTGGGCCATGACAGGGAAGAGCAGCAATAGCGGCAAAGCAGCCGAGAAGGAAGCGAGCAAGCCTAAAGCCTCCCTGACGGTCACCACCACCAAGGCGCAGAGCGCCGACTGGCCGCTGACCTTGTCGGCCAACGGCAGCATCGCTGCCTGGCAGGAAGCCGTGGTCGGCAGCGAACTGGGCGGCTTGCAGCTGGCCGAGGTCAGGGTCAACGTCGGCGATATCGTCAAGCGCGGCCAGGTGCTGGCGCGTTTCAGCAATGACAGCGTCGAGGCGCAAGTAGCGCAGCAAAAAGCAGCGGTGGAAGAGGCCAAGGCGGCGCTGTCGGAGGCGGACGCCAATGCCGAACGGGCGCGCACGCTGGTCAACAGCGGCGCCTTGAGCGGCCAGCAGACGACCCAGTATGAAGTCGCCCAGCGCAGCGCCAAGGCGCGCTTGCAGTCGGCCCAGGCCAGCCTGGAGATGCAGCAGATCCGCTTGCGCCAGACCCAGGTGCTGGCGCCCGACGACGGCGTGATTTCTTCGCGTACCGCAACCGTCGGTTCGGTGGCCTCGCAAGGACAGGAGCTGTTCAAGCTGATCCGCCAGAACCGCCTCGAATGGCGCGGTGAGGTGAATGCCACCGATCTGTTGCAGATCAAGGTCGGCCAGGCCGTCAAGCTCAGGGTCACCAATGGCGTCATGGTCGACGGCAAGGTGCGCATGATTGCGCCGACCGTCGATCCGCTCACGCGCAACGGCCTGGTCTATGTCGACCTGCCGGCGCCGGGCAGCGCCCAGGCCGGCATGTTCGGCACCGGCCAGTTTGCGCTGGGCCGCGCTGCGGCGCTGACCTTGCCGCAGAGCGCGGTGGTGATGCGCGACGGCTATAGCTATGTCTACCAACTGGGCAATGATGACAAGGTGATCCAGACCAAGGTCACGCTGGGGCGGCGGGTTGGCGACCGCATCGAGGTTGCCGAGGGCCCGAATGGCGTCACGATGGCGATGACGCTGGTGGAAAAGGGCGCAGGCTTCCTGGCCGACGGCGATACCGTGCGGGTCGCGCCGGAATCGAAACCGGCTGCACCGTTGGCAATGAAATAAGCGAGGACCGGCCATGAATTTTTCCGCTCTCTCGATCAAGCATCCGGTTCCGGCCATCCTGCTGTTCATCCTGCTCACCATCATGGGCCTGATGAGTTTCAAGGACATGCTGGTGCAGGATCAGCCCGATATCGACTTTCCCTTCATTTCGATTTCCACCAGCCTGCCAGGCGCTTCGCCCTCGCAGCTGGAAACTGAAGTGGCGCGCAAGATTGAAAATTCGGTCGCGACCGTCACCGATGTCCGCCATATCTACACCATGATCAACGACGGCGTGGTGAATACCACCGTCGAGTTCCGCCTGGAAAAGGATATTTCGGAAGCGATGGATGATGTGCGCGATGCGGTCAACCGCATACGCAGCGATTTGCCTACCGATGTGCGCGATCCGGTCTACGGCAAAGCGAACACCTCGGGCCAGCCCATCATCACCTACACCGTCAAGTCCGACCAGCTGGATGAAGAATCCTTGTCCTGGTTCGTCGACAACGACGTGTCCAAGGCCTTGCTGTCGGTGGCTGGCGTCGGCAAGATCGCCCGCGTCGGCGGCGTCAATCGCGAAGTCCTGGTGGAGCTGGATCCGGAGCGGATGGCTGCCCTGAATGTGTCGGCGGCGCAGATCTCGCGCCAGCTGCAGCGCGTGCAGCAGGAAGCGCCGGGCGGCAAGGCTGACATCAGCGGTGCGCGGCAGTCGGTGCGCACCATCGGCACGGTCGGCAATGTGGCGGAAGTCGCCGCCTTGCAGATGGCTTTGCCGGATGGCCATGTGATCCGCCTGGACCAGGTCGCCAAGGTGACCGACGGCATCGGCGAGCGCACTGCGCTGACGCTGCTGGACGGCAAGCCGGTGGTCGGTTTCGAAATCACGCGCAGCAAGGGCGCCAGTGAAATCACCGTCTCCAAAGCGGTCAAGAAAGCGGTCGCCGAGCTGAGCAAGAAAGCGAGCCACGTCAAGATCGAGGAAGCCTTCAACAACGTCGACGTGGTCCAGGAAAACTACGAAGGTTCGATGTCCTTGCTGTATGAAGGTGCGATCCTGGCAGTGCTGGTGGTCTGGTTCTTCCTGCGCGACTGGCGCGCCACCCTGGTGGCTGCCGCGGCGCTGCCGCTGTCGATCATCCCGACGTTCATGGCGATGAAGTTCCTCGGCTTTTCGCTCAACGGTGTGACCTTGCTGTCGCTGGCGCTGGTGATCGGGATCCTGGTGGACGATGCGATCGTGGAAATCGAAAACATCGTGCGCCACCTGCGCATGGGCAAGACGCCATACCAGGCAGCGCTGGAAGCTGCCGATGAAATCGGCCTGGCGGTGGTGGCGACGACGTTTACACTGGTGGCGGTATTTTTGCCGACCGCGTTCATGAGCGGCATCGTCGGCAGATTCTTCAAGCAGTTCGGCTGGACCGCGGCGATCGCGGTGACCACCTCGCTGATCGTGGCGCGCTTGCTGACGCCGATGATGGCAGCCTATCTGCTCAAGCCTATCGTGCATGAGAAAAAGGAAGGCCGCCTGATGGCGAAGTACCTGGCGGTGGTTTCCTGGTGCATGGCGCACCGGGTCAAGACCATGGGCATGGCGGCACTGTTCTTCATCTTGTCGCTGGCCATGATCCCGTTCCTGCCGACCGGTTTCATTCCGCCTAGCGACCGTGGCCAGACCCAGGTCACGCTGGAACTGCCGCCTGGCAGCATCCTGGAAGAAACCCGCGCCAGCTCGGAACAGGCACGCCGCTTGCTGATGACCAACAAGAATGTGGCTCAGGTCTATAGCGCCATCGGCGGCGACGAGGCACGCCGTTCGACCTTGACGGTATTGCTCAAGGACCCGCCTGAGCGCAAGGAAAAGCAGACCGAGGTGGACAGCGAATTGCGCAAGCTGCTGACGCAGTTGCCGGGGCTGCGGTTTACCGTGGGCGGTGGCGGCAATGGCGAAGAAATTCAGCTGCTGCTGTCGGGCGACGATCCGGCGGCGCTGAGTTCGGTGACGCGCGCCATCGAACGGGAAATCCGCACGATTCCAGACCTCGGCAACATTACTTCCAGCATCAGCCTGGTGCGGCCGGAAATCATCGTCACGCCGAACTTTGCCAAAGCTGCCGACCTTGGCGTGACGTCTTCGGCGATCGGTGAAACCTTGCGTATTGCTACTTCGGGCGATTACGACCAGCTGGTCGCCAAGCTGAACCTGCCGGAGCGGCAGATCCCGATCCGGGTGCGCTTGCCGGAAGATGCGCGGCATGACCTCAGCGTGCTGGAACGGTTATCGGTGCAGGGCAAGAGCGGCAACGTGCCTTTGAGTTCGGTGGCGGACATCCGCTTCGACAGCGGCCCGGCGCGGATCGACCGCATCGACCGCAACCGCCGCGTGATTATCCACGTCGAGCTGAACGGCCATGAAATCGGTGAAGTGATGGATAAGATCAATGCGCTGCCGAACGTGAGGAATCTGCCGCCTAACGTCAAGCGCGGCGAACTGGGCGACGCCGAAATCATGAAGGAGCTGTTCTCCGGCTTTGCGCTGGCGATGCTGACCGGCGTGCTGTGCGTGTACATGGTGCTGGTGCTGCTGTTCAAGGGCTTCCTGCAGCCGGTGACCATCCTGGCGGCCTTGCCCTTGTCCATCGGTGGCGCCTTTGCGGCCTTGCTGATCACGCATAATTCGTTCTCGATGCCGTCGCTGATCGGTTTGCTGATGCTGATGGGGATTGCGGTCAAGAACTCTATCCTGCTGGTGGAATACGCCATCGTGGCGCGCCGCGATCATGGCATGAGCCGTTTCGAGGCGCTGATGGATGCCTGCCATAAACGGGCCCAGCCGATCATCATGACCACCATCGCCATGGGCGCCGGCATGCTGCCGATTGCTCTCGGAGTGGGCGCCGATTCCAGCTTCCGCGGACCGATGGCGATTGCCGTCATCGGTGGCCTGGTGACTTCGACCTTCCTCAGCCTGCTGGTGATTCCGGTGGTGTTCACCTATGTCGACGATCTGCTGGTGTGGACCAGCAGCAAGTTCCGCCGCAAACCAGGCGAAAGCGTGGCGCACATGGTGGCCAGCAAGTTGCACATTACCGAAACCTGATCGCAATCTGATGTAGAAAAAAACGCCCGCAAGGGCGTTTTTTTATTGTCCCTGGCGTTTGCCTTGCCTGCGGGTTTTATTCAGCGGCAGCCAGGTTGCCTGCGAGTTCGGCGAAAGCCCTGGCCGCGGCGCTTTGATAACCATCCTTGCGCCGCAATAGCGAAACCGTACGATGCGGCAGGGCAGGGGCCAGCTGGATTTCCTGCAGCCCGGGATGTTCGCGCGCAATCGCCTCCGGCAGGATGGTGACGAGGCCGCCGCGGCGGACGATTTCCACGATTGCACTGATGGTGTTGGCTTCCACCGCGATCCTGGGGGCAATGTCCTGTTGCTGCAGGTAGGCGTCGACAAAGGTGCGGGTAGCGAAGTCGCTGCTGAGCAGCGCCAGCGATTGCCGGCCAAGCTCGCTGGCGGCCAGCGCCGCCGCACCGGTGGCAGCAGGGCGCTGCGCCAGCGGATGCCCCAGTCCGACCACGGCGCACAGCTTTTCGTCGAACAGCGGCTGGCTGCTGATCTCCGCAGAGCGCACCTGGCTGAAGGCCAGCCCAAGGTCGACCTGGTCCGCGGCCAGCGCCGTTTCAATCGCATCCAGGGTCTTTTCAATCACTTGCAGCGTGATGCCGGGATAGCTGGCGTTGAAGCGCGCGATCAGCGGTCCGGCCAGATAGGAAGTCAGGCTCGGCGTCATGGCCAGCCGCAGGGTGCCGCGGGTCAGGTCGCGCACGTCATGAATGGCGCGCTGGCCGGCCTCCAGCTCGCGCAGCGCCCGGCGCGCGTAAGCGATATAAGCGTCGCCGGCATCGGTGGCGCGCACCACCCTGCCGCTGCGGTCCAGCAGCTGCGCACCTAGTGTCTCTTCCAACTGCCGGATCTGCTGCGACAAGGTAGGCTGCGAAACATATAGGGTCTCGGCAGCCCTGGTGAAATTGCCCTGTTCGACCACAGCGAGCAGGTAGCGGATATGACGTAGTAGCATTTTTGGCAACTATAGGTGATTCTTATGATGGCGATTGTATATCGGTCTTGGACCTAATAGTTGGATGGCTTCATCATGGCTCCATTACTTCAACACTTACAAGGAGAAGCGCCATGAAGTCCATCGTCGATGGGGTCTTGAAATTCCAGAAACACACCTTCCCGGGCCTGTCCGGCCTGTTCAAGGAGCTGGCCACTACCCAAAGCCCGAGCGCATTGTTCATCACCTGTTCCGACAGCCGCGTCGTGCCGGAACTGCTGACCCAGCAGGATCCTGGCGATATCTTCGTGATCCGCAATGCCGGCAATATCGTCCCGTCCTATAGCTCGGCGCCGGGCGGCGTCACCGCCACGGTCGAATACGCGGTCGCGGTGCTGGGCGTGAGCGACATCGTAGTCTGCGGCCATTCCGATTGCGGCGCCATGACAGCCATCTCCAGCTGCAAATGCCTGGATCACTTGCCGGCGGTGGCGGGCTGGTTGCGCCATGCCGATTCGGCCAAGGTAGTGAACGCGGCGCGCACCCATGCCTCGCCTGCCGCACGGCTGAGTTCGATGGTGCGTGAAAACGTCATCGCCCAGCTGGTCAACATCAAGACCCATCCTTCCGTGGCGCTGGCGCTGGAGCAGGGCACCCTGAACCTGCACGGCTGGGTATACGACATTGAATCCGGCTCGATTGTGGCGCTGGATGGCGAAAGCAATCAGTTCGTCTCGCTCGCCGAATTTCCGCAAACCGTTGCTACGCAGGCCAAGCGCAGCGCCGTGGCTGCTTAAGATTTAACCATAGTCAGTTCTTCACCCGTGCTCTCACTGAACCCTCACTGAAAAGGAAACATCATGCAACAAGCAAACGTCTATCAAGATAACCGCGTCGCCCTCACTTCCCGCGTCATCGCCGCCAAGGCGCTGAAAGACCTGTCCTGGAAACAGCTGGCCGAAGGCACAGGCCTGAGCGTGGCCTATGTCACGGCAGCGCTGCTGGGGCAACACGCCTTGCCGAAGCATGCGGCGGAAGTGGTGTGCCGTCATCTCGGCTTCGAGCCGGAAGCGGCGGCAGAGCTGCAAATGATCCCTCTGCGCGGCAGCATCCCGGGCGGCATTCCTACCGACCCGACCATCTACCGCTTTTACGAAATGCTGCAAATCTACGGCACCACCTTGAAGATGCTGGTGCACGAAGAACTGGGCGACGGCATCATCAGCGCCATCAACTTCAAGCTGGACCTGAAGCGGGTGGAAGATCCGGACGGCGGTTCGCGCGCGGTGATTACGCTCGACGGCAAGTTCCTGCCGAACAAGCCTTACTAACACTGCTGGACGTTACAGCCTGGGTTGCCTCAACCCGGGCTGCAGTTACGCATGCTTTTTTACGAATCTTGCCGAAAGGTAGTTGGCGATGGAAACAGGAACATCATCCAGGCTCAGTTCCGGCCTAGTGGCATTGATGGCGATGGCGACCGGCGTTGCAGTAGCCAGCAATTATTACGCGCAGCCGCTGCTGCATACGATTGCCGGACAGTTCGGCGTCAGCAACGGCGCAGCCGGCTCGGTGGTGACGGTGGCCCAGCTCAGCTATGCGCTGGGTTTGCTGCTGCTGGTTCCCCTGGGCGATATGTTCGAACGCAAGAAGCTGATCGTCTTCATGGCCTTGTTGTCTGCCGCCGGCATGGTGCTGACGGCGCTGGCGTCCAATCTTGCGCTGGTATTGCTGGGGACGGCGCTGACCGGGATGTTTTCCGTGGTGGCGCAAATCCTGCTGCCGTTTTCCGCCACCCTGGCGGCGCCGGAAGAGCGCGGCAAAGTGGTCGGCCATGTCATGACGGGTTTATTGCTAGGCATTCTGCTGGCGCGTACGGTGGCGGGATACCTGTCGGCCATCGGCGGCTGGCAGACCGTGTACTGGTTCGGCGCCGCCATGATGTGCATCACCGCGCTGGCTCTGGCGCGCGCCTTGCCGCGCTATCACCAGCCGGCGGGCCTGCCATATCCGCGCCTGCTGATGTCGGTGCTGCGTCTGTTGGTTGACGAGCCGGTATTGCGCATGCGCGCCTTGCTTGGCGCGATCGTCTTTGCCGTATTCAGCATCTTGTGGACCTCTATTTCTTTCCTGCTGTCGGCCGCGCCCTACCACTACGACGACGGCACCATCGGCTTGTTCGGACTGGTTGGCGCCGCCGGTGCGCTGGCGGCTTCGCAGGTCGGGCGTCTGGCCGATCGCGGCAAGGCCGGGCTTGCCACCAGCATCGGGCTGGCGCTGTTACTGCTGTCCTGGCTGCCGCTGGCGTTTTCGGAACATTCGCTGGCTGCGCTGGTGTTCGGCGTGCTGCTGCTGGATCTGGTGGCGCAAGCAGTACACGTCACCAACCTGAGCGTGATCAGCCATCTGCATGGCGCGGCAAGGAACCGCCTGACCTCGGGCTACATGACCTGCTATTTTCTGGGAGGCGCAGCCGGGTCCATGCTTTCCACTTTCCTCTATGGACGCGGCGGCTGGCCGGCGGTAGCGGCAAGCGGAGCCTTGCTCAGCGCTCTTGGCCTGGCCATCTGGCAAGCCAGCGAGCGCCGCAGCGCGACTGCGGCGGCTGGCGCCGGCTGATCTGAACCGGGAGGGGCGGCAATACCGCGCCTCAGCCGGCTCTGGTAAAGTGCCTCTATTTACAGGCCGAATAAAGGAAAGCAGCATCATGGGGTTCAATAATCTGATTTTTCGTAGCCACCCGCGCCTGATCATCGCCATCGTGCTGGGCTTGATCGTATGGGCGCTGGCGCCGCAAAGTTCGGCCATTACCCGTGCCTTGATCGGCTGGAATGCAGGGGTCTGGGGCTATCTGCTGATGCTGTGGTGGATGATGGCCCGCGCCAGTTGCGAGCTGGTCAAGAAAAGAGCGGCGATCGAGGATGAGAACGATACGATGATCCTGATCCTGATTTGCGTCGCCGCGGTTTCCAGCATCGCCGCGGTGGTGTTCGGCCTGACCCAGGCCAAGGATTTCCTGCCGGGGCCGAAAGAGATCCGCTATCTGTTTACCGGCATGACG
This sequence comes from Collimonas sp., assembly GCF_035566555.1. Lineage (GTDB taxonomy): Bacteria > Pseudomonadota > Gammaproteobacteria > Burkholderiales > Burkholderiaceae_D > Collimonas. The sequence goes on along the minus strand of NZ_DATMRB010000146.1, from coordinate 29,153 downwards.
GTGCTAGGCTCCTGGTTCCTGGTCGGCACCATCTTTACCTTGCACTACGCGCGCCTGTTTTACGCCGCCGATGAAGCAACGCCGCCGCTGCGTTTTCCCGACGAGGAAAAGAATCCGAACTACTGGGATTTCCTGTATTTCTCATTCACCATGGCGGTTGCGGTGCAGACCTCGGATGTCAGCGTCATGACGCGTTCCATGCGCAAGATCGTGCTGTTTCAATCGGTGCTTACCTTCCTGTTCAATTCGGCGATTCTCGGTCTGTCGATCAATATCGCGGCAGGTCTGGTAGGCTAGCGTACGGCAGCAAGGCCGGCAGCGCCGCTTGCTGCAGCGGAAAAAAAAGCCAATCGTTTCTGCGATTGGCTTTTTGTTTTGCGGGGGCAAAGATGGCTGTTTCCATCTCCGCCCTGCGGGGCAGCGGCCTGTTACTGCCAGCCGTAGCGCCTTGCGTACCAGCCCTTCATGGCCTGCGTCAGCACGGCATAGGCAACCAGGATAAGCACCAGCCACGGGAAGTAGGCCAGCGGCAGCGCCTGCAGCTTGAAGTAATCGGCCATTGGCGACATCGGCAGCAGGATCCCGACCAGCATGATGATGATGGTCATGCTCATCAGCGACCAGGACGCGCGGCTCTGGAAGAATGGAATCTTGCGGGTCCGGATCATGTGCACGATCAAGGTTTGCGACAGCAGTCCTTCGACAAACCAGCCGGTGTGGAACAAGGTCTGATGTTCCGGGGTGTTGGCGCCGAAGATGTACCACATCAAGGCAAACGTGCTGATATCGAAGATTGAGCTGATCGGGCCGAAGTAGATCATGAAACGGCCGATTTCACCGGCATTCCAGCGCTGCGGTTTCTCCAGGAACTCCTTGTCGACGTTGTCGAACGGGATCGCGATCTGCGAGATGTCGTACAGCAGATTCTGTACCAGCAGCTGCAGCGGCAGCATCGGCAGGAAAGGCAGGAAGGCGCTGGCCAGAAGTACCGAGAAGACATTGCCGAAGTTGGAGCTGGCTGTCATCTTGATGTACTTCAGCATGTTGGCGAAGGTCTTGCGGCCTTCCAGCACGCCTTCTTCCAGCACCATCAAGCTCTTTTCCAGCAGGATGATGTCAGCGGCTTCCTTGGCGATGTCGACTGCGGTGTCGACCGAAATGCCGATGTCGGCGGCGCGCAGGGCCGGCGCATCGTTGATGCCGTCGCCCATGAAGCCGACTACGTGGCCTTTGTCGTGCAGGACGCGGACGATGCGTTCCTTGTGGGTCGGGCTGAGCTTGGCGAATACGGTGGTGGTTTCGACCGCGACCGACAATTCGGCATCGCTCATTTTTTCTACCTGATTGCCGAGCAGCATGCCGTCCACGGCGAGGCCGACCTGGCGGCAGATCTTGGCGGTCACCAGCTCATTGTCGCCGGTCAGGATCTTGACGGTGACGCCGTGCGCCTTGAGGGCGTCCAGGGCCGGCTTGGTCGATTCTTTCGGCGGATCGAGGAAGGCGATATAACCGATCAGCACCAGGTCGGATTCGTCGGCCACGCCGTACACTTCCTTGGTCGGCGGCAGGTCCTTGGCGGCCACCGCCACCACGCGCAGGCCCTCGGCGTTGAGGCTGGAGGTAGTATCGTAGATTTCCTGCAGCAGCTCCTTGGTGAACGGCACCACTTCGCCGTTGTGGCGCGCGTGGGTACAGACCGAGACAATTTCTTCGACCGCGCCCTTACAGATCAATTCATGATGGTCGTCGCGTTCGCTGACCACCACCGACATGCGGCGGCGCTGGAAATCGAACGGGATTTCGTCGACCTTGCGGTAGGCCGAGGCCAGCGCCATTTCGCGCTGCAATTCAGCGTGTTCCAGCACGGCGACGTCCAGCAGATTCTTGAGGCCGGTCTGGTAGTGGCTGTTGAGGTAGGCATATTCCAGCACCAGGTCGTCCTGCTCGCCGAGGATGTCGGTATGGCGCTCCAGGAAAATCTTGTCCTGGGTCAGGGTGCCGGTCTTGTCGGTGCACAGCACGTCCATGGCGCCGAAGTTCTGGATCGCGTCCAGGCGCTTGACGATCACCTTCTTGCGCGACAGCGCGACCGCGCCCTTGGCCAGGGTCGAGGTGACGATCATCGGCAGCATTTCCGGCGTCAGGCCGACCGCGATCGACATCGCAAACAGGAAAGCTTCCAGCCAGTCGCCCTTGGTCAGGCCGTTCAGGAAGAACACCACCGGTGTCATCACCATCATGAAGCGGATCAGCAGCCAGCTGACCTTGTTGACGCCGGACTGGAAAGCGGTCGGCGTACGGTCGGTGGCGGTGACGCGTTCGGCCAGGGCGCCGAAGTAGGTCTGGTTGCCGGTAGTGACGACAATTGCTGTGGCTGAACCACTGACTACGTTGGTGCCCATGAAGCACAGATTGTCCAGTTCCAGCGGATTGCCGGTAACCTCGCCGCGATGGGTCAGGAATTTTTCAACCGGCAGCGATTCGCCGGTCATGGCCGCCTGACTGATGAACAAGTCCTTGGCGGTCAGCAGGCGCAGATCGGCAGGAATCATGTCGCCGGCGGACAGCTGGACGATATCTCCCGGCACCAGTTTCTTGATTGGCAGTTCGATGCGGCGCGCGCCCTTGGGGTGCAGGGTGACGTCGAAGTAGCGCAAGGCTTCTGCCGCAATGTCTTCGGCGAGGTCGTGGCGCAGCACGGTGGCGGTATTGCTGACCATTGCCTTGAGCTTGTCGGCCGCCGTATTGGAGCGCGATTCCTGGACAAAGCGCAGCAATGTCGACAACAGCACCATCGAACCGATCACGATGGTGGCCTTCATGTCTTCAGTCAGGTACGAAACCCCGGCCAGCACCGTCAACAGCAGATTGAAGGGATTCTTGTAGCATTGCCACAAATGCGCCCATTTCGAGATCGGTTTTTCGTGTTCGACTTCGTTCGGTCCGGCGCTGATACGGATTTCGTCCGCTTCAGCGTCGGTCAAGCCGTCGGCGCGGCTATGCAGTCTTTGGAACAGCTCGCTGATCTCGATGTTGGCAGCGCTCGACAAAGTCTGCGCCAGCGACGGCGGCACTTCCTTGTTGACCGGGGTACTGCGGAACATGTCGGGAGCCAGCCGGCGGAAATGGCGATCCATGCCGTGCGTGCGGACAAAGCTAACGAAGGTGTCTTTGAGAATATTCAGATTCATGGAATTCTTCTTTTTTCATGCAGTGCGGTCGGCTGTCGTCGATCAGAGGGGCTGGCTGGCGTCCTTGACCTGATGTTAACGACTTGCTATCCATCTGGATGACAAGTTCTTTACAAAAGGCAAAAACGTTCGGCGCGGCACAGACTGTAAATTCGATCGGTGACATCTTGATGACAATCAAGAGCCCGGAGACGGGCGCTACATTCGATGACCCGCCGCGGACGCGAAAAACGGGATCAGCCAAGCATGCAGCCGGTACAGCCCGGCGGCGCAGCTTTGCATAACAAGAAGAGGTGGTGGAACACTGCATGCCGGAAATATCTTCCGTGCACCGGGATACCATCATCCGCCGTTGGCGAGATGACGGCAGGGGAATCCTGCGTTATCTTGCCGAGGCGATGCCAGAACGGGTCTGGCAGCAACTGTCACTCGAACAAGTGCCCATTAAAGGGGCTCCATAAAATTTAGACTGGTGGATAGTAGCCGCGCAGTTGATGGCGGTCAAGAAAATTGTGCAGGACAGCAGAAGTGTTTTTTATTGGATTTTTATTGTCTTTTTGAGCATTTTTGTTGTCGTCATTGTTTGATTCCTCCTTGCTTTCGGGCATGCCAAACCTATACTGAAATTACAAGTAAACCAAGGAGACCATCATGATCAAGGTAATTATGGACAACCTGCTGTTTTTTGTTCCGATGGCGTTCGCCGGGTTGATCTTGTGTGGTGAAGTCCCGGTTGCGTCGCGGCTTGCGCGCGGCAGCCTGCGCGCCGTCGGCGCTGTTTGCGGCGCCATACTGGCGCTGATTATCCTGGAAGCCATACCAGCGCTGCTATAACAGCGAGGCGGTGTGCGTTTGCAGTGTGCGGGAGGCTGGCGTCCCGCGGCGGCCTGATATTTTCTGCGGGCTGCGCGTCTCCTTATTTTCCAATTTGTCACAACATCTGACTTTGCATCGGCCGAGTGCGTGGGATAATCCAGCGCAACCTATCTTTTTTCGCCGGTGCCCATTTGAAAAAAATCCTCGCGCTCAGTCTCCTGCTGTCATCCTCTTTCCTGTCGGTCAGCGTCCAGGCCCAAGAATCGGTTCCCGCTTCGTTTAGCAAGGCCTTGCAAGCGGCGGGCATTCCGCTCCAGAGCGTTGGCGTGTACGTGCAGGAAGTCGATGGCACGGGCCAGGTGCTGGCGTCGTCGAATGCCGCCATGCCCTTCAATCCGGCCTCGACCATGAAACTGGTCACCACCGACGCTGCGCTGGAGCTGCTGGGGCCGACCTATCGCTGGAAAACCCAGGCTTACGCCGCCGGCAGCCAGGTCGGCAATGTCTTGCAGGGCGATCTGATTTTCAAAGGCAATGGCGACCCCAAGCTGGTGCTGGAAAATTTCTGGCTGTTCCTGCGCCAGATCCGCGCCAAGGGGATCCGTGACATCCGCGGCAATATCGTGCTGGACCGCAGCGCTTTCGACCAAAACGCCTACGATCCCGCCGAATTCGACGGCGATCCGATGAAACCGTACAACGTCGGCCCGGACGCCTTGCTGCTGAACTACAAGACGCTAACCTTCCAGTTCGTGCCCGATGCCGACAAGCGCCAGGTCAGCGTGGTCCTTGATCCGCCCATGAGCGGCTATCCGGTCAGGCCGCCGCGCCTGGGGCTGGGCAGCTGCGATGACTGGCAGGGCAAGCTGCAAGCCGCGGTCGACATCGATGGCGCCAGTTTCAACGGCGCCTTGCCGGCTTCCTGCGGTGAAAAGACCTGGTATGTGAACCCCTACAAGATGAGCTCCACGCAATACTTCGGCGCGGTGTTCCGGCAGATGTGGAGCGATCTCGGCGGCAGCTTCAGCGGCAGCGTCAAGGATGGCGTTACGCCGCCCGATGCCCGCCTGGTCGCCGAATGGAGTTCGGTCACCTTGCCGGAAGTGATACGCGACATCAACAAGTACAGCAACAATGTCATGGCGCGCCAGGTTTTGCTGACCATCGCCGCCGATATCCTGAAACTGCCGGCCACTCCTGAGCGCGGCGCCCGCGCCATCCAGAGCTGGCTCGCCGGCAAAGGCATAGACGCCAGCGGCCTGGTGATCGAAAACGGCTCCGGCCTGTCGCGCAACGAAAAGATCTCCGCCAAGACCATGGGCCGCATGATGGCCTCCGCCTTCCAGTCGCCGACCATGCCCGAATTCGTCTCGTCGATGCCGCTGGTCGGTTACGACGGCACCATGCGCAAGCGCCTGAAAGACCAGAGCGTCGCCGGCCAGGCCCACGTCAAGACCGGCACCCTGAACGACGTCCGCGCCATCGCCGGCTACGTCCTCGCCGCATCCGGCAAATACTACGCCGTGGTGTGCCTGATCAACCACCCCAACGCCCCCCGCGGACAGGCAGCGCAAGACGGCTTGTTGCAGTGGGTATATGAGAATGGCTGAAAATAAATCGACTCTGACCCCATTTTTAATTGGGGTCAGAGTCGATTTAATTGATTGCGGAGATTACAGGACCAGCGGTTTGTCCGACAGTTCGTTCTTCTTGCGGCCCTGGTCCGGGAAGTGCTGGCTCAGGTAGCCGTTCATCTGCTCCAGCGCCGCCAGGGTGCTGTCATGGAAGGCGCCGCTGGCGAACTCCTTGGTCATGGTCTTGCACACGGCTTGCCATTCGGCGCTCTTGATGGCGCGGCCTACTGCGCGGTCGACGACGATTTCAACCTTATGATCGGCCAGGTTCACGTACAGCAGGACGCCGACGTTTTCTTCGGTGTCCCAGATGCGGTAGTGGGCGAACAGTTCATGCGCGCGATTGCGGGAAGTTACGCCGTTGAGCACGGCCGGCAGGCTGAGCGAGCCTTCGACGATCATTTTGACTTCCGCCCGGTGCGTGACTTCGCCTTCGGCGATCTTGTGCTGGATGGCTTTCAGCGTGGCGGCCGGAAAGGCGCGCCGCGCGTTGCGTTGGGTGGTCGTCAGGTGACGCCAGAGTCGTTGTAGAGTAGCCATTACCAGTCTCCCGAGGCGCCGCCGCCGTCAAAGCCGCCACCGCCGCCGGAAAAACCACCGCCGCCGCCACCGAAACCGCCACCACCCCCAAAGCCGCCACCGCCGCCGCGTCCACCCTGGCTCAGGATGCTGCCGATGATGACGCCGGCGGCATTGCCCCAGACATTGCTGTTGAGCGCGCGGCCGGAACCGGCGCTGCCGCCGCGGGAGCGGGAAATGATGGTGATCAGGATGATGAAGCCGAAGAACAGCAGCGGCGCCAGGGCGCCCAGCAGGTCGGAGGAGGGTTCTTGCGCCTGTACCGGCTTACGGCTGGGCGGCGCAAAGTTTTCCTGGTCCAGCAGCGGCATGATGGCGGAAATGCCCGCCGTCAGGCCGCCGTAGAAATCACCCTTGGAAAAATACGGCGCGATGATTTCCTGCAGCACGCGCTTGGACTGGGCGTCGGTCAAGGTGCCCTGGACGCCGCGCCCGGTGAGTATCATCATGCGCCGCAAGGCCTTGGGATTGTCTTTGGCCACCAGCAGGATGACGCCATCGTCGATACCCTTGCGGCCCAGTTTCCAGGCATCGGCGACACGCACCGCATAATCTTCTATGCCTTCCGGCTCGGTCTTGCTGAGCAGCAGGATGGCGATCTGGCTGCCGGTGCGGCTTTCGTATTCGCTCAGGGTATTGTCGAGCGTGGCGCGCTGCTCCGGCTGCAGCATGCCGACCAGGTCGGTGACATGCGACTGCAAAGGCGGCACCGGCACCTGCGTCGCCATGGTTTGCGCAGTGGCGGGCAAGGCCAGCAGCGCCAGCAAGCCCAGCAGCGTCAGCCAGGCAGCCGACGCGCGGAATACGCTACGCGACATTATTTTTTGCCGCCGAAATCGACGTCAGGCGAAGTCGAGATCGCTTTTTCATTATCCACGGTGAAGGATGGCTTGACCTTGTAGCTCATCGCCATGGCCGTCAGGTTGGTCGGGAAGCTGCGCGCCAGCACGTTGTAGTCTTGCACGGCGACGATGTAGCGGTTGCGCGCCACCTTGATGCGGTTCTCGATGCCTTCCAGCTGCGATTGCGCATCGCGGTACAGGCCGTCAGCCTTCAGCTGCGGGTAATTCTCCGACACCGCCATCAGGCGCGACAAGGCCGACGACAGCTGGCCCTGCACCTGCTGGAATTTCTCGAAGGCGGCCGGATCGTTCAGCACTTCCGGCGTGATCTGGAAGCTGGTCGCCGCCGAACGCGCCTTGGTCACGGCTTCAAAGGTGGCTTCTTCATGGGTGGCGTAGGCTTTCACGATCTGGGCAATCTTCGGCACCAGGTCGGCGCGGCCTTGGTACTGGTTGACGACTTCGCCCCAGGCGGCTTTCACGGCCTCATCCTTGGTCTGGAAATCGTTGTAGCCGCAAGCGCTGAGAACAGAAGCGAAGGCGGCAATGGCCAGCCATTTGAAGAAAGTTTTCATGGAATACCCCTGATAAAAGAAACAATGTAATGCACGTTAGCAAACTATGGCCGGCCGCTCAAGTGTTAAATAGCGGAGAAAGGCTGCAAATTGACAGCATATCGGCCTGTTTGCCAGTGAATTCCGGGGTGTTTGGATTTACAATGTGGGGTTCGCATTATTGAGGCCTGATTGTGACTTTTATAGAAAAACTCTCCGCCGCCTGGCGCACCAACAATTCCTTGCTGTGCGTAGGCCTGGACCCCGATATTGCCAAATTTCCCGCCCACCTGCAGCAGCAGCCGGACGCGATCTACACTTTCTGTAAGGAAATTATAGACGCTACCGCCGCTACCGCCTGCGCTTTCAAGCCGCAAATCGCCTATTTTTCGGCCATGCGCGCCGAAGACCAGCTGGAAGCGATCTGCGCCTACCTGCGTGAAAACCACCCGAACATTCCGATCGTGATGGACGCCAAGCGCGGCGACATCGGCGCTACCGCGGAGCAATATGCGCGCGAAGCCTTCGAACGCTATGGCGCCGATGCGGTGACTGTCAGCCCCTACATGGGCTTCGATTCGGTCGCGCCTTACCTGGAATGGAAAGACCGCGGCGCCATCGTGCTGTGCCGCACCTCCAACGCCGGCGGCTCCGACCTGCAGTTCCTGACGGTGGACGGCGTGCCGCTGTACCAGCACGTGGCCCGACTGGTGGCTGAGAAGTGGAACACCAACGGTCAGTGCGGCCTGGTAGTGGGCGCGACCTTCCCGCAGGAACTGGCGCAAGTGCGCAGCATCATCGGCGACATGCCCTTGCTGGTGCCGGGTGTCGGCGCCCAGGGCGGCGATATCCAGGCGACAGTGAATGCAGGCAAGACGGCCAACGGCATGGGCATGATGATCAATTCATCGCGCGCCATCCTGTACGCCAAGCCGGATTTGGCAGCCGGCGAAGATTTCGCGCAGGCGGCAAAGCGCGTCGCCCTGGAAACCCGCGACGCTATCAATCTGCATCGCGTCTGAGGCTTGCGCCTGAGGCGCATCAGCGGGATTACTTCTGCGGAATTACTTCAGGAAGCGCAGCAAGCCCTGCAGCGCGTGGATCACAGTCTGCTCCCGCACTGCGCGGCGGTCGCCCGCAAACACCAGCCGTTCGGTGTGGGTGTGATGGCTGATTGACCAGCCGAAGCAGACCGTGCCGACCGGCTTGCCCGGGACCGCGCCGCCGGGGCCGGCGATGCCGGTGGTGGAGAGCGTGACGTCGGCATTGCTGTTGGCCAGCGCGCCTTCAGCCATGGCGGCGGCGATTTCCTCGCTCACCGTGCCGTGCTGGGCAATCTCGGCTTCCGGGATATCCAGCAATTCCGTCTTGGAGGCATTCGAGTAGGTCACGAAGCCGCAATCAAACCATTCCGAAGAACCGGCGATTTCCGTGATCGCCTGCGACACGCCGCCGCCGGTGCAGGATTCCGCTGTCGACAGGAACCAGCCCTTGGCTTGCAGGGCGCGGCCGGCTTGCGCTGCCAGATCAGTGATTTGTTCGGTGTTGTCTGCGAGTGCGGTGGTCATGGTGCAACTCCTGTAATCTGCCTGGTAGGTAGTCACATACTGCCACTTGTTGCAGGCAGATGCAATCCGTCCCTGGCATGCCGCCCATTTGAACCAGGCGTTAAATCAGACGCCACAGCGCCAGCAGCAGCAGGGTATAGAACGCTGCCACAATGTCATCCCACATGACGCCGAAGCCGCCCTTGAAATGACGGTCGAAATAAGCGATCGGCGGTGGCTTCACCATGTCGAAAAAGCGGAACACGACGAAGGCGCCGAACTGGGCCGACAGGCTGGCCGGAGTGACCAGCACCAGCACCAGCCAGAACGCGATGATCTCGTCCCACACCATGCTGCCATGGTCCGGCGCATGCAGATGACGGCCGGTGGTCTGGCAGGTCCAGACGCCGACCACGAAACCGGCAGCAATAATCACCAGCCAGTTAAGCGGCGTGAAGATTTCCGGCCAGCGCGTGGTCATCACCACATACGAGAGCCAGGCAAACAGGGTGCCGAAGGTGCCCGGCATGATGGGCGACAGGCCGCTGCCGAAACCTTGGGCGATGAAATGGGCGGGATGCGACAGCATGAAACGCGGGCCAGGCCGGATCGGTTGCTGAGAAGGGTCTTGGTCCGCTGTTGTCATGTAGTTTGAAAGTGATCGAAAGAGCTAAGTTGCAGGTTGAGCGGCGCCAGGCTGGCGTCTTGCAGGCGCAGACCAGGGGCGGCATCGATGGTGCCGATGCGCGTCACCGCGGTAGCGCTGGCCTGGGCCGCGGCCAGTACGGCGTCGCGCTGGCTGGCGGTGGCGGTAAAGCACAGTTCGTAGTCGTCGCCGCCGGCCAGGGTGAAATGGCGCCGGATCGTTTGCTGCTGCTGGTTCAGTATGGCGCCGGCCGGCAGGCTGTCGACCGCCAGCGTGGCGCCGACGCCGGAGCGCTTCAGGATATGGCCGAGATCGCCGATCAGGCCATCGGATATGTCGATGGCGGCATGAGCAATTCCGCGCAAGGCCAGTCCCAGCGCAACGCGCGGGCTGGGCTGGTGCATGCGGGCAGCCGCCAGCAGAAAATTCTCGCTGCCCGGTTGCAGGTCGGGATTCAGCTGGTCGCATAGTTCCTGGCGGTAGACCGCCAGCGCCAGCCGCGCATCGCCCAGCGTGCCGGAGACCCAGATATCGTCACCCGCTTGCGCGGCATCGCGGCGCAGGGCCTGGCCCGGCAGGGTTTCGCCGAACACGGTGATGCAGATATTCAGAGGGCCTTTGGTGGTGTCGCCGCCGATCAGTTCGCAATGATGGGTGTCGGCCAGCGCCAGCAAGCCGCTGGAGAACGGCGCCAGCCATTCGTCGCGGGCGGCAGGTAGCGCCAGCGCCAGCGTGAACGCCAGCGGCCGTGCGCCCATCGCCGCCAGGTCGGACAGATTGACCGCCAGGCATTTGTGGCCCAGCGAGAAAGCGTCGGCATCCGGGAAAAAGTGCCGCCCCTCCACCAGCATGTCGGTGGAAATGGCCAGCTGCATGCCGGCCGTAGGGGTCAGCAAGGCACAATCGTCACCGACGCCAAGGGCAATATGCTCGATATTGCTGCGCGCGGTGCGAGTAAAGTAGCGGGAGATCAGGTCGAATTCGGACAACATGGAGGGATTGTACCGAATGGCGGGGTACTGCACGGGCATTTTGCCGAAATTGCATGCCCCGCACGGTCAAATTGCTTCAAAAGCCGGCGCCGCAGGAAGTGGTGCGCGAAATCGCGCCCTTCTGCATGATGTCTTCGCCCTTGGTGTTGCCGACCGAAATCTGGGTGACGCAATAGGTGCCGGTCGGTCCGGTCACCTTGGTGACCCGCTGGCCGTTAGGCAGCGTGATGTCTTCCATGGTGGTTTCCTTGGGCGAGCGTGGCGCCGGCGCGGCCGCAGGGGCAAGGCCCATTTCCAGCTTCTGCTGCATGGTCGGCTCCGCGCTCTTCGCGGCAGCCTCCTTGGGCGGCGCATCCTTGCGCAACTCGCGGTCTATCTTGCCGGCATCGCGTTTCGCAGCCTCAACCATGTTCTCGGCCGACGGCTTGCCAGAACCAGCCGGCAACTGCGTCGCCGAACCGGGCGCCGCGGGCTGGTAATGGGTATCCTCCACCGTGATCGTTCCCGGCGGCAGCGGTGTTGCCTGCTCTCCCGCCTGCGCCAGCGAAAGATGGGACAGGGCAAGTAGCGCTGCCGAGGCAGCAAGCGCGGCCAGCCGGCGGTCAATGCGGGGAAAAACTCGGCTTATCAACATAGTGCGGACTTCCTCTAACAATTCAGCTCAAACGCGCGTGAACACCAGATCCCAGACGCCATGCCCCAGCCGCAAGCCGCGATTCTCGAACTTGGTCACCGGCCGATACTCCGGCCGCTCCGCGTAAGTCTCGGCGGTATTCTTCAGCAGCGGTTCGGCGCTCAGCACTTCCAGCATCTGTTCAGCATACTCCTGCCAGTCGGTCGCGCAATGCAGATACCCGCCTGGGGCAATGCGCGAGGCCAGCAGGCTCACCAGCGGCCCCTGGATCAGGCGCCGCTTGTTATGACGCGCCTTGTGCCAGGGATCGGGAAAGAACACATGGGCGCCGGCCAGCGAGCCAGGCGCAATCATGTTGGTCAGCACTTCCACCGCATCGTGCTGGATCAGGCGCAAATTGCTCAATTGCTGCTCGCCGATCAGTTTCAGCAAGCTGCCAACGCCCGGGGTATGAACCTCGACGCCGACGAAATTCTTTTCTGGCATGCCGGCCGCAATCTTGGCCGAGGTCTCGCCCATGCCGAAGCCGATCTCCAGGATAGTCGGCGCAGTGCGTCCGAACACCTGCGCCAGATCGACTTCTGCCTTGTTATATGAGACACAGAATTGCGGCCCCAGTTCCTCGATGGCACGCGCCTGCGCCGTCGACAAGCGCCCGGCGCGCGTGACAAAGCTGCGGATCCGGTGTTCGGTCGGATCATAGAAGAGGGGTTTGCCGGATTTGTTTTCTGACATGCTAATTAAACTTTAGGTGGAACGAAGCAGGCGCTGGATTGGCCTTGCGGGTAGCGCCATTGTAACGCCAGACAAATACCTGCCTCAAAAATACAAATGGCACCCTGGAAAAGCGGGTGCCAACGCTGGCCTGGAGCGGGTAGAGGGGATCGAACCCTCGTCTAAAGCTTGGGAAGCTTTCGTTCTACCATTGAACTACACCCGCGATAGGCGCATTTTACGCGGGTTTTGGCGGGGTTTGCAAACTTGAAAGATGTTTGAGGGGATGGGGAATGTGATGGCCGATCCATCCGAAGTGTGATCGCATTGTTCGATTGTCATCTTGGCCCTATATCTGGAATAGCCGGATGGTAGTCTTGCGTGATAGTGATGGAAGATGCGCAGCTTTGCCCAAGACTAATGTTGGTGTCCATGTCATCAAATTTATGCCAAAAATTTTCTGTAACGGAACTGTGTAGGAATCCGTCATTCGGTGTCGCGCCCATGACGTGGATGACTTGGTCATTGGTTTGATGCGCCTTACCAAAAAATGGTATTAGATCCTGGGGTGAAATGCAGATATTTTCTCTAAAAACTATGTTGATTGTGTGATATCTCGTAGGGGAATTTGGATGGTTGGACATAAAGGCGAACAGCTTGATCAGCGGGGCAGAAATTGAAGAAAATTCCTGGTAGCTGTCTTTGCCTTTTACGGAAAACGATGCTGAAGACAACTTGAAATATTTTAACAAGTCAGCAGGAGATGCCAGTTCATCATGGTTTGCAAGTCGCCACAGGGCGTGTCCAATGTCTCTCTTAACGTTTGCGTCTCTGTCGACAGACAATGGTGAGGTGGAGCAAGCTACGATGCTAAGAAAAATGCAAATAGCCAGAAGATTTTTTGTCATCGAAGATAGTATTTTCAGGCATGAATGCTCTTTCTTGAGGAGCATAAAATTGAATGGGATGAATGTCCGAATGTACGGAAAATACTATGTGATCACGGTAAATGGTCGTTGCTTTGTGACTGTGAAATCTGAAAGAAATTACCAAGAATACCCACAAATTTCAGATGTTGATTTCCCAGATCGGAGTCGTAAGTACTAAACAGAACGTAATTATTTCTCACCGTGCTGCTAGCGATGAAACTGCTGGCCACCCCTCCAAATAGCGTCCCGAGTGTCCTGGTTAAGTCATCCCGTTTACTGGCTTCTTGGGTGATTATTTGATGAATGTGCTGCTCATAGCTGTCTAGTTTTGGATTTGTGAATGCCAACAACCCTACAATCGACAGCACTACGATGGTTGCTGATGGTTTCATTATTCGCACCTCGGATAGCCCTTACTCTTTTTTTTCGTCAATGTGGCGAACTCTGACATCGTGTGCAGGCTTGCAAACGGTGAGACAGTGCATCGCTTGAAACTTCATTTCGATCATCTGCATCTCTTTTAATTCGACAAAAGATTCCATCTCCTTGAGCGTGGATTACTGCTTCGCAGATGGATTCTTACAGAATTCGTTGAACGCTTCCCTCGACTTATCTAAACCGTTCTTCTGGGAGAGCTCCCAGGGCCGTTCGCATTGATTCGTGCCGGTACACCACGAATATCCTGCCGAGGCGATGCAGCCGTGTTCATCGCGATCCGATCCAGGTGCGGGCGCTGGCGGGGTGGAGCATCCAGCCAGGAAAACGATCAGGCAAGCGGCCAAATTGAATTGTGGTTTCATTGGAGGGTCTCCTATCCATCGATGAGGATGCGTCAAGATTTTGACGTGGTGGGTTTTTTTTTGTTTGGTCACACGCAAGTTTTATTCGAGAGTGCCAAAGCTATCAAATGGCAGTCATCGCACAGTTATTTTTTTGCAGCCAGCTTCTTGGCCCATATTTGCACTTGTTCGACCAAGAACAAGCGGTCTGCATCTTTTAGTGGTTCCAGCTGCGAAATGATGTTGTCTGCCAATGCACTGGTATTTGCTGACGCTCCGTCAAATAGTCTTCCAACCGGGACGCGTAATTCATCCGCAATCTTGTCCAGCGTTGGCAACCCTGGCGTGACAACGCCGCGCTCGATTCGCGACAGCGATACCGTGTCTATCCCTACCGCCTCAGCTACGTCCGCCTGAGTTCGCTTGCTCGCCTTTCGGGCGGCTGCGATATTTTTCCCTATTCGTCTTGCGATGTTGTCACTCATGGACTGGCTATAAATTGCTATGTTGAAGCAACTTATGTTGTCCTAGTGAGTATTTTTATGTAATAACTTAATACGCCTATACTAAGCATATTGAGTTTGTATTGTTATATTATCTCAACGCCGCAGATATCTTCATCAGCTCTGAACATATGGGAAATTGACGCAATCGGTTTATAGAATTTCCGTGTAAAAATTTTCCAGTACAAAGAGCCTCGCAGCGCACGTTGGAAAAGCCCGAGATTGATCAACTGCATATCAGGAGTACGCTATGAATGGCATTCCTTCACCCACTCATTCGTTCCCCGAAGCCACGCATCAATCATTTTCGTGGTTAACGGAAGATCTGCGCATGAATGCATCGGCGCAATTCGTGGCCATCACGCTGGATATCAGCCTGGGCATTCAAACCTGTCTGTCGCTGATCCATGCCAGCGATCTTGCGCGCGAGCAGCGCGACGATGCCGCTCCGCCGCCGCTGAATGTGGCCGACACCGAGAGCCTGACGCGCATGGCGATGGCCGCTGCGCGCATGTTGTCGGAGCGTGCGCAAGGCCATATCGATGTGCTTAACGACATGCATGGGAGTGCAGAGAATGGCAAACGCAAGGTGTGATCTGAGATGTGGCACAAATGTGCTACAGCTCAATAGCCTCCACAGGATTCGCTGGCAGGCATATATTCTTCCAACGCTTCAGCCAAGGAATTTCTTTTATCGCCGTCCTGGGCGCTAGCGAGACGCCTGTTTAAAATCCGTGGCCCCAGGCGCGGCTCGCTCGCTTCATCGCTGGAACCATATGGTAACCGCCTCGCCGATAATAGCGGTACAGATGTATGAATGTTCTCATGTCAACCCTTGTGTAGTTAGTGGCAATAAAAATTCAGTAAGCTTTGCAATCACGTCAAACTCTATTCATCACATCCGGATGTGGAATCGTGCGTGCGCTACGGGAGGCTTTTCGGCGGCGCGCACACTTTCGCTCGAACGGATCAGTCGTCGTGGCCGTGCTGTCTGTCGCGATCATGGCTATGTTCCCTTTGCCACTGGCTGGCCCTCAGCTGGCGCTCACGCCATTCTTGTTCACGTTCTGCCGGAATATAGGCAGGGCGTGCTTGCACATAAACCGCCTCCGGCTGCATGTACAGTGGACGAGCTTGCACATAGACCGGGGCTTGATATGCGCCGGGAACGCCAATATTCACATTCACGTCAACGCCTCCTGCCCTGGCTCGTGCAGCCGCCATCATCAGTATGGCGACGGTCATTATTCCAGCGGCTATGGTGAGATATTTATCCATTTTTTACTCCTGCAAGACTGCTCTATTTAAACGCTTCAACAGAAAGCTGCTGGCGCAGCGAGCCAGGGTTGCGCTTGCTTCTCCAGGAAGTCTTTGTCCGACGCGGATATTGCCTTTCGGCTGCCGCGATGCTTACCGTGACGAAGCTAGTTATAGGCTTGATTGTGAAGAAGAACCGTGCGGCCGCGCACATAGCGCCGGAAAGTTGGCTGGTCACGCGTAGCGGGAGATGATCCGGCAGTTTGGGATGGCAGGCAGCTAGCCTGAGCGGCGTGATGCTGCCTCGCCTGGATCGGACGAAAACCGTGGATGGGAGGCTTAGCTAGAAATCGGCTTACTGTGAGACGGCGAGCCGAAAATCCGGCTAGGCCATCAGGCGGGCCGGCGAATGCGGGTTAATCCGTGCCGTCAACGATTTTGTTCGTGTCGCCGCGCAGATGCCTTTCTTCCTGATCGCGGTGCATGCGGTCGGTGACGTCCATGCCGATTCCGCGATAGCCGATAAAAAGGCTGGTCGAATCGAACATCGGTTCCCCGCTGACTTGAAGATATTGCAGGGTGCCATCGGCATTGGTGCGGCTGTAGACAAAATCGAGGAATGGGCGTCGGTTAGCTATGTTGTCGTTGAGTTGCGCGCGCTCGGCCTCATTCCATCGTCCTGTCGCTGCGACGCCGCTCACACCGGATGTGTCGTCCGTGGCGATGCCGAGCATTTCAATGACCGGGCCGGAAATTTTGGTAAATTTCCCTTGCGAATCCTGTTCCCAATACCAGTCCGATGAAAGTTCCGTCAAACTCTTGAAGCGGGCTTCGCTCTCGCGCAGTTCTGCTGTGCGTTCCAGTACCGTCTGTTCCAGTATCTTGTTGTAGTTGTCCAGCTTTTGATACAGCAGCCGGACTTCCAGCATGTTGTGGATGCGTGTCTGCACTTCAATCAAGTCGAATGGCTTACTGACAAAATCCTTGGCGCCGGCTTGCAGAGCGCGCAGCTTATGTGCCGGTTGCGCCGTGATGACCAATACCGGCAAATATCCCGTCGTTTCGATTTCCTTCAAGCCTTCCATGACCTGGAAGCCATCCATATCCGGCATTTGCAGATCGAGCAAAATCAAGTGGTAGCGATGCGCCAGGTGTAGAGGGCAGACTGCATGGGGATCCATGGTCGACGTGATGTGCATGTAACCGGCATTGCGCAGCATTTGCTCGAGCAACAGGACATTGGCTTTCTGATCATCAACGATCAGGATTCTGGCTTTTAAAATTTCGGCTGCATCAAGCATTGCGTTGTTCCCAAAAAAGTCGTTCACCTACCAATGAATCAAGTGGCATTCCGTCACTGCCTAGGCGCCGTTCGGTAAACCGTTTTGTTCCGCATGGCGCAACGCGACTTCGAGGGCATCCATGAATTCGACGACCTCGATTGGCTTGGTCAAATAACGGAAGAAGCCGGCTTCCATGCCTTTCTGTATATCGCGTGGAACGGCGTTGGCCGACAGCGCCATGATGGGGATGTGCGCCGTCGCCGCGTCTTCGAGCAGAATTTTCAAGACACCATAACCGCTGATGCCGGGCAAATTGATATCCATCAGAATCACGTCCGGCTGATGAACGCGCGCCATCTGTATACCCAGATGGCCATTGATGGCGGTCAGCAGTTTTAAATCGCCGCGCCGCGCAATCAATTGCTCGACCAGGAACAGGTTGGCGGGATTGTCCTCAACATAGAGCAGTGTGCGCAGGGAGTGCGACGCGTGCGCCGCCGTATGATCCCGTTTATCCGCGTTGTGCTTGTCGATGCTGTCAAGCGCCAGTTCCGGCGCGCTTGATGCGGGCAATTCGACCCAGAATACACTGCCGACACCGACGCTGCTTTCGACGCCGAGGACGCCGCCCATCAACTCGACCAGCTGTTTGGTGACCACCAGGCCGATGCCCGTGCCTTCTTCGATGCTACTCTCTTGCCCGAGCCGGTTGAACGGCTGGAATAATTGCGCTATCTGTTCTGGCGTCAGGCCGGCGCCGGTATCGGTAACGCTTACACGGACCCGATCCTCACCGCTCATCGCGCATTTGACGACGACCTTGCCGTCGACCCGATTGTATTTAATCGCATTCGACAGCAGGTTGACCATCACTTGCTTGACCCTGGTCCGGTCGGCATGAATATAAAAGAGATCGTCAAGAAGCGGGAAACTCATCTGCACCCCGCGCTTGTGCGCCTGCGGTTCGATCATTGCCTGGCAGTCCTGTATCACCTCAGTGAGCGACATCGACTCTTGCGATAACGTCACCTTGCCCGACTCGATCATCGCCAGGTCGAGGATTTCATTAATCAGGCGCAGCAGATACCATCCGGCCTGCAAAATCTGATCGATCGAGAGCTTCTGCGCGGATGACGGCGGCGGTATGTCGGATGCCATCAGCTGCGCGAATCCGAGCACGGCATTGAGCGGGGTGCGTAATTCATGGCTCATGCTGGACAGGAAATCCGATTTCGCCAGATTGGCCTTTTCCGCAGCCGCCTTTGCATTTTCCAGTTCGACGTTATTTTCTTGCAGCGTACGTTCGAATTGCTTGCGGTCGGTGACGTCGCGGGCGGCCGCGAACACGCCCTGCAACTTGTTGTCGCGGTTATGGAACGTGGTAGCGTTATACGAGACTACCGTTTCCGTGCCATCCCTGGCGTGGGCGGTCAATTCATAATTGGTAACCTTGCCTTCGTGCAGCACCCGCGTGATCGCAGCCTCGGCACGTTCGGGATCGGTAAAATAATTTTTGAACGGGGCGCCTATCAATTCATCGCGCGTGCAGCCGGTCAGTGCTTCCATCTGCTGGTTGACGTCGCTGATGATGCCGCGGAGATCGGTTGTCATCAAGGCGTCGATATTCGATTCGATCAAGGAGCGCGTGTAGAACTGCTGGTCGCGCAGGCGCTGATCGAGCAGTGCCTGCTCGGCTTCGACTTGTTTGCGCGCCGTGTTGTCAGTGCCGATCAGGAGGTAGCCGATCACTTTTTCTTGCACATCGCGCAGTGCGGTGACTGACACCATCGCCGGGAAACGGCTGCCATCCTTGCGGATATAGGTCAATTCGTAGATGTCTTCAATGCCGCGCGAGGCCTTGAACACCAGCGCCTCAAAGCCTGGCGTGATCTGGGTATCCAGTTCAAGGCTCAGGGATGCGGCACGGGCAAGCAATTCCTGCGCATCCGAAATGCCGGCCGGTGTGATTTTGTCTACTACGTCCTCTGCCTTGTAACCCAACATGCGTTCAGCGCCGACATTGAAAATCTGAATCACGCCTTGGGCGTCGGTGGCGATGCAAGAGAAGTTGGCGCTGTTGAAAATGGCGTCTTGCAAGGCCCCCGCCTTCAACAATGGCTGCTGTACTGCTTGCGGTAGCTGTTCGACAGCGGTGTTTTCTATGATAGGCATAAATTCAGATTCTGATGGGCTTACAACTGAGCGCTAGCCTCGGCTCAAACAAGGTATTTGTGAATCTGTAAGGTCGACACGGGCGGTTAGCATTGCCTATCGTTTCTGTTGCAAGCACCTTTTGCAAGTACCTGCGGTGTCAGCCCGGCCGGCTTGGCGCCGGTTTGCCCTGACGCTGGTGTACATCAGACAACAAACGCGCAAATTCCTTCTTGACGACGCCATAGCATTCGCAAACGTTGCTGGTCAGGCCTGCCCGGTCCAGCACGGTGATATGACCGCGCCGATAACTGATAAAACCGAGACTTTGCAACTTGCCGGCTGCTTCGGTGACTCCCTCGCGTCGCACACCCAGCATATTGGCAATCAATTCCTGGGTAATCGTCAGTTCGTTCGAGGGTAGGCGATCCAGTGTCAGCAGCAGCCAGCGGCACAATTGCTGGTCCAGCGAATGATGGCGATTGCACACGGCAGTCTGGCTCATTTGTGTGAGCAGAGCCTGGGTGTAGCGAAGCAACAGACGCATCACCGGCCCGGCGCGATTGAATTCTTCAATCAATATGTGCGACTTGAGGCGATAACCATGGCCGCCGGTCTGCACCACGGCGCGGCTGGGCGTGCTGTCGCCGCCCATGAAAAGAGAAATTCCTAATATACCCTCATTGCCAACGCCCGCAATTTCGGAAGATCCGCCGTTTTCCAGAAGGTATTGCAGGGAGACAATCGATGTGATCGGAAAATAGACATGCTGCAGCTTGTCGCCGGAATCGTAGAGCAGGTCGCCCAGCCGCATGGGGATTAACTCCAGATGCGGCGCCAGGCGATCGAATTCAGTGTCAAGTAAAGCTGCCAGGAGATGATTCTGATTTGGATCAGGTGTACTGAACATATCCGTGCTCCCGCTCCCTGTCTTTGACTTGCAGATCATAAAAGCGGAAATCGAAGAATCACCGCATCAAGCAAGGTAACACGCGCAATCAGTCCGCCTGGACCGGATTGCGCCGCGGCGCCGTTGAATCTGCGTTATTGCATATAAGGGGTTGAAATAGTGCCAAAAAACAACACCGACGGCGTGCTGAACTGCATTCGGAGAAATTTATGAACGGGATGCCAGTCCGCAATGACGTCATAATTATTTCTCACGGTGCTGCTAGCGATGAAACTGCTGGGGCCCCCACCAAATAACGTCCCGAGCGCCATTGTTGTCGCCCGGCGTTGGCTGCGCCGGCGACAGGCAGCTCAGCTCAGTTCCATGGCAGCGAGTAAGTCTTGGTGTTGGAAAAGCTCTTCATGGCTTCCAGCACGCCTTCCTTGTAGCCGAGCCCGGAGTCCTTGATGCCGCCAAACGGGGTCAGCTCCAGACGATAGCCCGGCACTTCTCTGACATTGACGCTGCCGACTTCCAGTTCGCGGACGAAACGGGTGATGTAGTCCATGCGGTTGGTGCAGACCGAGGACGACAAGCCATACGGTGTCGAATTGGAGATCCGGATGGCATCGGCAATATCGGTGCAGCGTATCACCGGGGATACCGGTCCGAAGGTTTCTTCGGCAACCAGCTTGCAGTCGGCGGGGACGTGGTCCAGTACGGTCGGCGCATATACCGCGCCGTTGCGGTTATTGCCATATAAGAGTTTGGCGCCGTGGCGCTCGGCATCCTTGACCTTGGCTTCGAACTCTATTGCCGCACGTTCGTCGATTACCGTTCCCATATCGTTGTTCGGGTCCATCGGATCGCCATACTTGATCGCCCGGGTCTTGGCGACCAGCTTCTCGACGAATTCGTCCGCTACCGCCTGATGCACGATCATGCGCTTGATCGCGGTGCAGCGTTGGCCGGAATTCTTGTACGATCCCGATACTGCCAAGGTCGCGGCTTCTTCAATATCGGCATCTTCCATCACGATGATCGGATCATTGCCGCCCAGTTCCAGCACCTGGCGCTTGTAGACGGCCTTGCCGGCGATGTATTTCCCGATCGGCACGCCGCCGGTAAAGGTGACCAGATCGACATCGGCATTGGTCAGCATCTCATCGGCGATTTCTTTCGGGTCGCCGGTGACGACCGAAAACATCTCCGGCGGCAATCCGGCTTCATACAAGATGTCGGCCAGCAGCAGGGCGGAAAACGGTGTCTTCTCGGTCGGCTTCAGCACCATCCGGTTGTTGGTCGCAATCGATGGCGCCACTTTGTGCGCAACCTGGTTCAGCGGATGATTGAACGGCGTAATGGCGGAGATCGCTCCGAGCAACGGTTCTTTCATGGTGTAGACCTTGCGCTGCTTGCCGTGCGGCGTCAGGTCGCAGGAAAAGACCTGGCCGTCATCCACCAGCGCCTGATTGGCGGCAAATACGAAGACATCGCAGGCGCGGCCCACTTCATACAGAGAATCTTTCTTGCACAGTCCGGCTTCGGCGGTGATCAGGTCGGAAACGGCATCGGTATTGGCGCGCAAAATTTCGGCCGCCCGCAGCATGATCCTGGAGCGCTCGAAGCGCGTCAGCGTTGACTTGAACTGCCGCGCGATGCGGAAGGCGTCGCGGATATCGCCGACAGTCGCCTTCGGGATCGTCCCGACCAGTTTGCCGTTGTAGGGATTGAGCACCTCGATCAGGCGCTCATTGCCCACCAGCTTGCCGGCAATCCGCATCTTCTGGCGCAGTGGTTCGCCTTCCTTGATTTTTTTCAGTTCGCTTAGCATCGACATTTCATCTCCGGATTAGTTAATTGTCAGCGTCACTGCCAAGCGCCATCCGCCTGGGCCAGTGGTGCAGTACAGACATCAGGCAGCAGCATTCATTGCCAGAAAAAACACGTCAAAGTTGCGCAGCCGATGGTCAGACGGAATCGCACCAAGGCGGCGATTAAACATCAACGGCACGCGCTGTTCCGAGATGCCGCCGTGCGAGCGCAAGGGCAGCTTCAGTTCGGACAGGTCGTGGCGGCTGGCTGAGGTGCCGATTACCGTCAGGCGTTCGCTGACCACCACCAGGTCGCCGATGCGGTCCTCGGGCAGCTCAAAGCGGGCGGCGGCCTCGCTGCGCGTCAACACCAGTTCGATGCCAGGAATTGCGCTAATCTGCCGCGTAACGCTTGCCAGGTCCGCGCCTTCATTCAGATATACGGTGGCGTAAGAACCCAGTGCGCCGTGGTGTACGACATACGGATCGGTGATCGGCAAGATGACGCGGGTTTTGCCATTCCCGGCTTTGGCATCCAGCACGTCCTGCAGGTAAATCACGTTGGGCGTGCCGGCGCTGTCGGTCTTGGCGTTCATGCCATGGTCGGCGGTCAGGCCGATCACCGCGCCCAGCGCATCGAGCTGGGTCAGGTAGTGATCCATCATGGCGTAAAAGGCATTCGCGCCCGGGGTGCCGGGGGCAAATTTATGCTGGATGTAATCGGTGGTGGAGAGATACATGATGTCCGGGCGTTGTGTCTCCAGCAGCTTGACGCCGGCGGCAAACACAAACTCCGACAGTTCGGCGCTATACACCGACGGCAGCGGCATGCCGACCAGTTCCAGCAGATTTTCTACGCCGTTCTGCTCCAGCGTGGCCTGATCGGCTTTCTCTGCCGAGAAGCAAATGCCGCCGCGCATCTTGTGACCGAGCAAACTGCGCAATTTGTCCTTGGCGGTGATCACGGCGACCTTGGCGCCGGCGTTCGAGAAGGCCTCGAACAGGGTGCCGGCGCGCAGGTATTTGGCGTCATTCATCATGACTTCCTGATTGGCCTCGCGATCCAGGAAGTAATTGCCGCAGATGCCATGCACGGAAGGCGGGGCGCCGGTGACTATCGACAAATTGTTTGGATTGGTAAAGCTGGGTACTACGCAATCGCCGGTAAGCACGGTTCCTTGCGCCGCCAATTTTTTCAGGAACGGTGTGACGCCGGCCTGGATCGCCTGATTGATATATTCCTGCTCACAGCCGTCGACGCAGACGACCACGACAGCTTGCTTCATCCACGGATAGCTGCGGCCATTGACCTGCAGGGTTTTGCTGTTGGACATAATTTAGCCTTCTGGTTTTTGAGAAAATCGAGAGCAGCTGCCGCCGCATGTTCACCATGCATGTAGCGGCGGCCTGCCATGGCAGGCGCCTGCATGAAGGACGGGTCACATGAAACGGCCGGGCAGTCCTGTCAGCGTTTGATGAACATGGCAACCACTGCGCTGATGACGCAGCTGACGGCGACAATCGGAAATATCAATGCGGTATTGCCAGAGTGATCCAGCATTCTCCCGATCAGCGGTTCGCCGAGACCTGCAAACAGGTAAGACGAAAAATTCATGATGCCGGTGGCGGTGCCGGCGCGGCGCGAGCCGACCAGGTCAGGACATAGCGCCCAGAACGACGACGCCGGCCCGTACACAAAGAAGCCGCAGAGGAACAAAGCCATGATTCCCAGCATCGAATTGCCGGGTATCGTGAACATCCACATGGTCGTCAGCGCACCCAGCACCATGTAGAGCATGATGGCTTTATATCTCTTCGAGCCGAACAGTTTGTCCGATATCCAGCCGTTGCTGAGCGCGCCGATCGCCATGCCCACCGGCAGAGCGACGCTGATCCATTTGGGATCAATCATTGCGTCCGGCGACTTCGCCCAGTTCGATCCGAAAAAATGGACCGGGACCCAAACGATGAGGCCGTAGCGGGCAGCGTTCTGAAAACCGAGGGAAAGGGCTGCCACTATCAAGCGCCAGTTCTTCAGCACGGCCTTATAGCGGGCCCAGGAAGACTCCTGTTGTTCATCATGGACGGCATGTGCGACATCTCCCTGGTTGGCAACGCCAGTATCTAGCGGCTTGAACCCCAAGTCTTCCGGCCGTTCGCGGGCAATCAGATAGAACAATATGCCGCCGCCAAGCATCAGCAGGACAGGGATCCGGAATATCCAGCGCCAGTCAAGATGCAAGACGTCGAGCACGGCAATCGAGGTGATGTAAGAAAGCACGGAGGCGCAGCCGGCGGCAAATACGTAGAAGCCATATACTTTTCCTCGTTCGCCGATGCCCCACCAGTTTGACAGCAAGCGGCTGCCCGGCGCCCATCCCAATGCCTGAAAGTAGCCGTTAACACCCCATGGAATAATGAGGGTCGCGTAGCCGCTCGAAAAGCTGACGATCCAGTTGGCCAGGCAGGAAAGAATCGCGCCTAAACTCATGATCCGGCGGCCGCCGAACTTGTCGGCGAGGTTGCCGTTGATGGCCTGGCCGATGGCATATGACCATAGCATCGCACTGGATACCCAGCCCAAGGTCTCTTTGGTAAGGCCAAACTCCTTTTGAATGCCGGGAATGGCAAAACCGAAGGTTTGTCTGCCGGTGTAGAAGAAAAGATAACACAGCATCGCCGCCAGCAGCATTCTCCATTGCGCCCTGCGGAAGCTGGTGTCGGTGGCCGCGAGCGGATCCGACGCCGTATAGACGTAACTCATTGCGTGTCTCCTTTATAGAGGATAACCGAGTTGATATGCCCCGGAAAGCCTCGTTCCTATTTGGTTGGAAAAGGTAATTTTTTATTATTTAATCAGTTTGAATCTTGTATTGTTGCAGGCTGCTTGCCCCCTCCATGGAAATGTGAAAATCATTTGCTTCGTGAAATTCTTCACGGCTTTCTGCCTGTGCTTCATGTCAAGGCGACAGCGGCTTTTGCACCGATAAAGTTTTTCCCGCGCGCACCCTGCATGGCGTGCTGCACCATCTCCTGCGCTTCTTCGCCTGAAACGCCATAGTCGGAAAATTCGGTCCGGACTTCCAGCTGGTGCAGGAAGTCGCGCAAGCGCGCTACTGCGGTTTTTCGGTCGCAATTGAACGCTTGCTGCAGGACGGCGTCTCTGTCGGGACACTCACCCCATGCCATGCCGAGGACCAGGGGCAGCGTGAACGAGCAGGCGATCCCATGCGGCAAGCCATGGCGCAGTGTCATTTCGTAGGAAATGGAGTGGGCGAGAGCTGTCTTGGTATTGGAAAATGCCAATCCTGCCTTCATCGCCGCGAGCGCCATGGACGATCGCAGCGCCTTGTTATCGAGTTCCTTCGCCAGTAACGGCAGGCAAGCCATGATCTCGTGGATCGCGCTGATCGCGAAGGTGTCGGAAATCGGATTCGCATTGACGTTCCAGATCGATTCCAGCGCGTGCGACAGGGCGTCCAGTCCCGTGGAAACGGTAATTGACCTGGGCAGCGTCAGCATCAGCTCGGGGTCGACGATAGCCGCCTTGGGCCAGGTGCAATCCAGGTGCAATGAATATTTTTTTTGTTTCGCCGCATCCCAGATCGTGGCCCATGGCGTTACTTCGCTGCCGGTGCCTGCGGTGGTCGGGATGGCAATCAGCGTCTTTATCTTGCTTGGCGTGAAAGGCTTGCCGCTGGCAAGCAGGGCCAGCAGTTCATCGAAACTGCCGCCTGCCGTTCCAACGATCAATGCCTTGGCGGTATCGATGGCGCTGCCGCCGCCCAGCGCCACCACCGTATCGCATGCATCCGCGTTCTGCCAGAAGTGCTCATACATTGCCGCCAGCTGGGCGACATCCGGATTAGGGTGGACATTTTCAATGACATACCCCAGCTGCTCGCCTAGCAGGTCCTCCAGCTTTTTTACAAGACCCAGGGAGCGCGCTTCCGGAAACGTCACGACCACCACTTTTGCGCCGCCGATGATACGGGGCAGTTCTTCCAGGCTGCCCGGACCGAAATGGGTTGCGACCGGATTGCAGAATCGTTGCGTCATGAATGTCTCCTGTTTTTTTGCTTATGAATTTCCAGTAATTTGATTGTCGGCGCGCCCAGGTCTTAGTACAAATCGATTATTCTTCTATTTCTATCGTTTTAAACGATAGTAGAAAATGCTCCTGTTTTGATGGCGCACGGGTAAATTTGATGGAGCAGTCATGGGGCGCGCGTTTCAAGTGCAGCCGTAACTGTCTTGTTCTGCTTTTTAAAACGGAAAGACTATATTGGTTGCTCAGAGCGATACATGGAGATAATCTATCGGCGTAATCGATAGCAAACGGATTTGTCCGGCGATGAGATTCGCTGCGGTAAGTTGATGGCTGATGGCGTAGCTTTGAATGGCAGGGGGGTCATGTGGCCACGGAAGAAGATGCGCTCTTGAAGGAGCTTTATGTATCAGTACCATAAATGGATTCGTTCGTTCCATGCCGTAGCCAAAACGCATAGTTTTACCGCTGCGGCGGTCTACCTGAAAATAGGTCAGCCAACCATCAGCGAGCAGGTCAAGGCATTGGAAAGCAGATTTTCCGTCGAGCTGTTTTACCGTCGTGGCCGACATGTCGAATTAACCGATGCGGGGCGGCGACTATATGAAATTACCGAAGGGATTTTCGGTCAGGAAGACGAGGCGGTCCAGCTATTGCAAAGCCTGCATTCCCAAAAAACAGGATTGCTGCGTATCGGCGCAGTTTCACCGCCTGTCGTGATGAACCTGACCTACGATTTAATGCGCAAGCATCCCGGCATTGAATTTGCGATCTCGATCAACACGGAAAAGGAAGCGCTCGCCCGGCTCTATGATTTCACCATCGACATAGCGATTCTGGCTTTCATAGAAACCGACAAGCGCTTGCACGTCGTGCCGTACCGGACCTACCCCATTGTCGCTGTCGTCAGAGAAGACCATGCCTGGGCGAGCAGATCGTCCGTACCGTTGGCCAGCATAAAAAATGAAGCTGTCATCATGCGTGAACCCGGCTCCAAGACGCGCGAACTGCTCGAGAACGCGTGCAAGAAGCAGGGCGTCCAGATCAATTGCGTCATGCAGCTTAACAGCCGGGAAGCCACCATGCATGCGATTGCGGAAGGCTTGGGCATCGGCTTCGTCTCTGAAATCGAATACATGGCGATACCCGGAACGAAAGCGATCAAGCTGAGAGACGCGCCGGTGACCATCGACTATTACATGTGCGCGCTCGCCGTACGAAAAAACCGGCCGCTCCTTAGAAGCGTGCTGGAGTCGGAAACCTTGCAGAAGACTAGCCGTAAAAAGTAGTGTCGGCGCATCGGCATTATTCTTGGCGCGCCGGGCAGCTAGCGCAGGCGCGCCATTTCCAGGGTGGCGCTGAGTTTGCCGAAACGAGCCGTAATCTCTTCAAACGCTTTTTGCTTTTGTTCCGTGCTCAAGCTGGCGTCGTACATATTGCTGCGCAGGAGTCCGAACATGGCGATGTCTGCGATGGGCTTTAGCTGGGCGTCGGTGGAATGCTGAAAGCCGGATAAATTCAGTATGCTTTGCAGCACGTCGGCTTGACTGGCCGGATTTTTCGGTTTGCCGTAAGTAATGAAAAATTCTTCGATCCTGGCTTTGGCAGCGGCCGGCAAATCCTTGCGGTACAACAGCGGATCGTTGGAGATCAGGGGCGAGGTCCAGATCACGCGTATCTTGTTGAATTGGTCGGGCGCCTCTTTTTTCAAGCGATCCAGCTCGTCGGTATTGTTGGTGGCGACGTCGACCTGGCCGTCGATCACGGCTTGCAGGTTCTTTTTGTGGTTGCCTGTGGTGATTTGCTTGAACAGCCTTTCCGGTTCCACCTTGTTTTTGGCGAAGGCGTAGTAAGCAGGCACCAGATAGCCGGAGGTTGAGCCCTTGTCGCCGTCATAGAAGCGATAGACACCTTTGTTCGCCAAAATATCTGCCAGCGATTTGATCGGACTGGCGACCGGCGTGATCAGCACCGAGTTGTAGCCGTGCGAACCGTCTCTCTTCACCATCTGGGCGAAAATCGTTGCGTGCTGGTCTTCCACGGCATCCAAGGCAGCCTTGTTGCCCAGCCAGGCTACCTGGATGGCATTGGATTTCAGCCCGGCCAGAATCTTGTTGTAGTCGGTGGAAACCACCACATGGACTTCTGCTCTTGTGTACCTTGCAAAATCATCGATGACCGGCTGCCAGCGCTTTTCGGTATCTTCGACCGTGGTGGTTGCTATCAGGCCGACGGTGAGCTGCTTTGGAAAGTCCTCGTCCTTGGCGAATGCGCATGATGCGGCCACGGAGCAGAAAACAAGGATGATTCTCCATGATATTTTCATGCATTGCCTTTCTAGTTGTTATTCAATCCCTGTGAAAATTCGTGACGACGGCGCCCTGGCTAACCGCTGGCCGGCGCCGTCGTTCATGGCAAGCACCAGAAAGCTTGCTGCCTTACCAGCGCAACACCGGCGGCCGTGTCAAGCCTTGCTGTCCTTCGGTGTAGCCCACCATCGACTGCATGAAATTGCTGTCGCCTTCCAGCGTGATCTTCAAGTCGTACCAGCCGCTGGTGGTGCTGAACTGAATGGTGACGGTCTGCTGCGGCGCCACCGTGATGGTCTGGCTGCTGGCGCTGGCCGAGGTGATCCGGTCCAGCAAGGTAAACACTGCCGTGTTGCTGGTGCCGCTGTTGTCGAACAAGATGGTGACCGCCTGGCCGGCGCCATTATTGGTCAGCTGCACCAGCGGTTCCGGCTGGCCCTGCCACGCTGCGGCGTTGAGATAGCCCTTGAAGCGGCGGTAGAACTGGTTCGGCGCCAGCATCTCCAGGTCGTAGTAGCCGTTGCCATAGGCAATTGCATGCCAATAGTGACGCGAGGTGGCGTTGGCCGCCATGGTGTCGATCCACGGATTGTCGGTGCGATAGTTGTTGGCGTTGATCTGCAGCGGCGCCGTCTTGCTGCCGCCATTGCTCCAGTTGGTCCAGACTTCTTTGTTGGCCAGGTCTTGCGTGAGCCAGCCGTTCAGCTGGTAGGGTTGCACGCGCAGGGCTTTTTGCCCGGCCTCATACGGCGGCATGACCGTGTTGGCGGCCGGCGGCACCGGTTTCGGCAGGCTCTTCTGGCTGCTGGCCAGGGCCGCCAGCGCGGCGCTGTCCGGCAGCACCGGGAAGGCGGCGTTGCTGGTGGTGAAATCGAAACACGACGTGAGGTCGCCGCAGATATCGCGCCGCCACTGGCTGATGTTGGGGCAGGTGACGCCGGTCCATTTTTCCAGGAACTGGATGGTGGAGGTGTGATCGAACACCTCGCTGGCGACCCAGCCGCCGCGGCTCCAAGGCGAGCAGACGATGGTCGGCACCCGT
>NZ_DATMRB010000145.1:0-40818 GCF_035566555.1 Collimonas sp. | reverse complement strand
AAAACTTATTCACTACTTTGTGATGGCGAGCAATGGCGAGTGTCGCCTGGACTGCTGCGAAAAATCATCGATCTCTAAGAACGAACTCCAGCAAAGTCAACAACGCTACTAGCGTCACGCTTACTTTGAACCCGCTGATCTAAACCGTTATGCGCGTAAGTGATTGTGATACCGGCAGCGGTAGCGGTGACCATTCTTCCACGATCGCTATAGGTGTAACTGATGGTGCCGTCGCTGGTCAGATTCCCCGCCGCATCATAGGTGTTGCTCTTCGCCGGTGTCGGCCCAGTCGTGGCCGTCAGCCGATTGCTGTTTGCGGCAATCGTATTGGTGTAGCTGCCACTACCGAAGGTTGCTTGAGTACGGTTGCCGTTTTGATCGTACTGGAAACTCTGAGTATTGGTACTACTGCTTCCGGTGACACTGTTGAGCCGGTTCAGATTGTCGTAGCCGTAGCTTTGATTGAAGTTCGCTGGGGCATTGTTGCCGGTTCCTGCACCGCTGTGGCTGGTTGTCGTGATCCGGCTGGCTGCATCGTAGCTGATCGTCCGGTTGGTGCCATTGCTCAAAGCATTGCCCAGTGGGTAGCTGGTCACGCGACCATCCAGATCGATCCCTCTGGCATAGGTGTTCGTACTGGTACTGCTGCTATTGCCCCAGGTCCAGGTATTCACAGGACCAAAGGCTTGATAGCCGATCCCGGTGAGTAACGGAATGTTGATGCCGGTATTGGTACCGCCACCAGTGGTATTGGTCGGGTTCAGGGTGAGGCTATTAACTCGGCCTGCGGCATCATAGCCGTAGTTGATCCGGTTACCGCTTGGGTAAGTCATGCTGACCAATTGGCCGGTGGTGGTGCCGCTGCTGCCATAGGTATAGCTAATCGTGCTGCTGATACCAGTGCTACTGAGTGTCTGCACTTTGGTGACCAAGCGGCCAAAGCTGCCATAGATATAGGTCGTCTGACCAGATCCATCGGTCATCCGGGTCAGGTGACCGATTGCATTCGGTGCACCTGCCGTACCACCATCGTATTCGAACTGGGTTGGAGTGCCGCTGGCATAGCTGATCTGGGTCAGGCGGTTGAGCGCATCATAGCTATAGGTAGTGGTCTTGCCACGGGCATCGGTGCGGGTCTTCAGATTGCCGGCAGCGTCATATGTCGTGTAGGCGCTGCCAGTGTCGGGGCTGGAAATCGCGTTCTGATTGCCTAGACCATCAACCGTATAACTGGTCACCAAGTTGCGCGGATCCGTGACGGTGTTTAGCTGGCCTTGGCCGTCATAGGTAAAGCTGACGGTGGGACTAGTGACTCCTGTAGCCGGAACCGGTAATGCTTGCTGGATGAGACGTCCCAGACTGTCGTAACCTTGGGTGGTAACGTGTCCAAGGGGATCGGTGATCTTGGTCCGATTTCCCATCGCGTCGTATTCATAACTAGCGGTCGTGTTCTGGACTGCTTGGGCCAGTGCTGCCGTGCCATTCACGCTACCCAGCATTGGGCTATAGGCCAGCGTGAACAGTACCGCGCTGACCAGGGTCTTGATGCCCATTTGTTTCCGTCCTAAACGCCCACTCATTGCGCTGCTCCTGTGATTTGTTGTACCCGATTCAAAGCATCTACCACGCGACTGGTCTGACGTACCAAGGCGCCACTCGGATCCTTGACTTGCTCACTGATCCGGTTACCCATGTTGTCGAGGGTATAGACGATGCTGTTGCCGAGGCTGTCGGCAATGTTGATAAGACGATGGGCAGGATCGTAGGTGTAGCTGATCGTGGATGCATTCGGCAACGTGACTAACGTCAGTTGACCGACGCCGTCGTAGCCATATGTGGTGGTCTCGACTGTGCTGCTTGCGGTGACAGTCTTACCGGTCAGCCAGCCACGAGGGCTATAGGTCAGCGTCGTTGCAATACCATTGGCATCGACAATGCGTCCTACGCGTCCATTGGCATCGTAATTCGACAGGGTTGTCAGCAGGCCTGCTGCATTGGTGATCGTGCTCAGATTGCCGCTGCTGTCGTAGGTGTAGGTGGTCTTGTCCACCACATCAGTTCTCGGACCGGTCGCGGTCAAGACCTGGCCGACAGTATTGTAGATGTAGCTCCAGGTGCGCGCTGTGCCGACCAACGTTGGCGACAAGCCCTGGGCGCCGCTTGCATCGCTGGTGGCTTGCACCGTCTTGCTCAACAGGTTACCGGAGGTGTCGTACGCAAAGGTTGTCAACAGTTTCGGCTCGGCGATCTGCAATGGCAAGCTGTAGGTGGCATGCCAAGCCGTCGTGATCGTTCTGGCCTGCGACGTCCCGGACGCTTCCGTACGGCTAGTTTCCAAGTTACGCGTCAGGTCGTAGCTGTAGGTGGTGACTGTGCCATTGAAATCAGTGCGTTTTGCAACGTTGCCGTTTGCGTCATACGTGACGGCAGACGACGCGGCGCCACAACCGGCGCCACCGGGCTGATTTTGGCTTGTGCTCTTGATCGTGTTGAGCAAGGTTTGAAACGTGTAGGTGCGGACCGTCCCCAAGGGATCAGTGACGGTACCTTGGCTACCAGACTGGGTGTAGGCAATGCTGTATTTCTCGACACCTCCGGCATGCTCAGTTGAAATACCTCTGCCGGTGTTGTCATAGTTAAATGTGGCAAAGCGCACGTTGTTCTGATCGACAATGCCAGTCAGAGCGCCGGGTAGATTGACTTTTGACGTGTAGGCCGGCTCGTTATAAACATAGGTACGAGTCTTGCCATCCTGATAGGTCATGGTACTAAGATCGTTATTGCTGTCGTAACTATAGCTGACCGTCTTGCCGGTCGGGTCCGTCATCTGGACCACACGGCTGCTGCTGTCATAAGTGAAATTGAGTTGGCGGCCGAATTGATCTGCCACACGCAACAACAATCCTGGTTGCGGTGCAATGGCTGCTGGTGTAGTCGTATCAGAATAGCTCAGCGTCTGAGTCCAACCTTCGCGACTGGTAATGCTGAGTAGCTTGCCTGCAGCGTCATAGTTTTCTAGTGATTGATCTGCGGCGACTCGGTATTGCCAGCCCATAGTGTTGCCTGCGCTGTCGGTTTGCCGCGTCAGACTATCGGTAATATCGGCATCCGGGCGATACACGCCTCCCGTCAAGGTGAACGTCAAGATCTTGCCATCAATGCGTTGGACGCCAGCATTGTTGGGATAGGCGCTGTTGGTCCGTACCATGCGTTCATAGTTGCTGCTCCAGCGCGCGCCGTAGCGGCCGTTACGGGTACTGTTACTGTTGTAGGTGCGCTGCAATTCCACACCACCACCTACGGCACCCAGATAATCAGATTCCAGTTGCCGTTTGTTGCCATTGCCGTGGTTGATCGGGTTGCCGTCCTCAAGCGGGCAGGGGCAGGCAGTGCAAGCAGGCTTGCCTACATTCTTGTCGACTGGTGCTGCCCCAGGATTGTAGCTACAGCTATTTGGGTTGTTGAGTTCAGGCCTGCAAGAAGGATCGTAAGGAACAATAGGTGCCGGAGCAGCGCACTGCGCTGGCCCGGCAGACGCATCTACCGGAATTGAGCCATCAGCACAGTACGCCGAACCTAAAGTGCCCAAGTAATTTAAATTACACTGATATGAAACAACAGCCCCCCGGGAAACCAATTAGGCCCGTCACCAAGCGGGAAACCCATCGAAGCACAAGACGCCGCAGGCGTAGAGTAATAATTTCCGCTATAAGAATTAAACCTAAACAGCGCATCACTTGCACAAGCTTCATAGTGCGCAAGAATCATCATCAGCGCGACGCAAACGGATGCTATGAGCCGCTTCGATAAAAAATGCATCGGAACAATATTCACGCAGCTATTGTTTTCAGGATGTTCTGCTGTTGCCGGCCAAATTGACTGCGCTCTCGTACTTATCACTTCCGTCATTTCTATCCCTTTTATACGCCCGAAACAAAATTCCTGTGCTGCGCTGTCATCGGCCTTTGATTGCGCAGTTTCTTCTTGCACAACTAAGAAGCGGTGTCAGATCCAAGGACAAGATCCTCATTCTTTGAGCTGGCCCAGGTTTTCTCGACTCAATCATGCTCACCGCACATTAAGTTACATACGGCAACGCAAATGTATTGCGGGAAAGCAATTCCGGCAATCCAGAAATCACAATTTATTGCACTGCACATTCATAGACATTCAAATAACAACACTTTGCAATATTTCTACAGCCTATTAGCTAAAGAGAAATGTTGAATATGCAATATGGGATAGCGAATCGTGCCAACGCGACAGTAGGTGCCGATCACAGACACTTGCGTTATAGATGGAGGAATTTTGGAAGTCAGAAAATGAAATGCTGTCATTATGCTGTCATTCTGGAGCCCAATCAGCCCCAAAACACCCCAATTAATGACAGCGTTATATTTCTAAGATATTGATTTAAAACGATATATTGGTGGAGGCGGCGGGAATCGAACCCGCGTCCGAATACTGCTAAGACAAGTACATTCTATGCACACTATTCGTTGGTTTAGGCAGATTTTGGGTACGGGTCTTCATTGGAGGAACTGTGCCATCGAGCGACAGCCGCCCGGCTCAACTCGACGGAATACTTAGCCTTTAGCGCATCAATCTGCTCTGAGCTAAGCGTAACTGAAGAATTTGAAATCATAGCGCCGCAATACATGAAGAGATAAAGCGCCGCCAGTTCTTCAAGCCGTTCGGACTTGGACTCTACGCTAAATATCTTCGGTTGTTCGATGAGTGCCGCAATTTCCACGGAAGGATCGTCGCTTTCACGATCTGCGATGTAAAGGTAACTCCATGTGCGGCTGTTCACTGGAAAGGAGTCCCCGTCGGTATCGACATTTCGATCCATACCATACAAGAGATCGAGGAATACGCGAAAGTCTGGTCGATTGCCATTGATGGTGATGTGATGCATGGTCCTCCTGTGTGTAAGCACAATTTCCGCACCGTCTTTGATCAGGCAGGCTTAGGCAAGGGCAATAGTTGAGCGAAATTGGTAGCTTTGGGAATGAAATTTTGATCAAAGATTGTCTAATATTAGTTTAGTAGTTAAACGCTATGCCCCGGAAATAAATCAACGTATTCCGCGCAGATATTAGACAAGTTCTTCGTAGACCTAATATCCATGCGGGTTACAGCCATATTGCACCCTGACACTATATCAGGGTAGGGATATTTGGGTTTGACCGGCTACTCTTGCCGTCGGCGGCAATGCGGATATGGTTTGGTTTTGTGCCGTGGAATGGTGCTTGGCGCGATCGCCGCCGCACTCCCGAAGAAGCGCGGCGGCGATGTCAGGCAGGTAAATCAGAACGATGACGATTAACGTGCAAAATCCGCCGTGTTCGTGACAAAGGCATTCAGGTTGCCGATATTCAGGCTGCCGAAGCCGGTCACCGCGTCCCAGCCCTTGGCGGCCTTGAAGCCGTAGGAGCTGCTGTAGCCGTTGGTGCCGGAAGTCACGTCATGCAACAGCGAGGCGTTGGCTGCCAGCGGGAAGTACTTGTAGAAGCTGGCGGCAGGGAAGCCCAGGCCGTTGGCATTGGCCGATTGCAGGCGCGCCCACACGCCGGTGAAGATCGGCGCTGCCAGGCTGGTGCCGCCAACCGTGTACAGATTGCCGTTCTGGTTGGTGGTGCTGCCGTTGATGACCAGGTTGGCGCCGCTGGCGCTGGCGGCGTCGAAGGCGATGTCCGGTAAGCCGCGGGTGGTGGCGCCGGAGGCGGTCACGCCGGACTGGTAGCTTGGCGCCGCTTCGTATTTGCTGTAGCCGCCGCCGGTGGCCCAGATGCGCTTGGTGTTGTCGACGTCGCCGGCAGCATCGTACTGGCCGATCGCCCGCAAGCCTTCATTCCAGACGATCTCGCTGCTGTATGCACCAGCGTTGGTATACAGGGCGGTGCCGCCGACTGCGATCACGTAGGGCGAGCTGGCTGGTTCGCTGACGTCATAGGTCGACTTGTTCTTCGGCACGCCAGGTGCACCGGAAATCGAGCTGACCTGGCAGTTGTAGGCGCCGGCATCGCCGGTTGATACCGAGAATGTCTGGCCTTGTGCAACCGCCTGTTTGAAAATGTTGTCATCAGCTGCCTGCGAACCCTCGCTATTGGCCGCTGCTTCGCAGACCCCGAGCGAGACGTTGATGACCTTGGCCAGATTATCCGACACAGCCTGGTTGTAGGAAGCAGTGATACTGCTCAACTGCATGTCTGGCGATGCGTAGAAAATCAGCTGTTGCACCGCGCCGCCGGTCGTGCCGGCAATGGTCTGGCTGTCCAGGTTCCATTCGACCATGCCGGCGGTGTCGCTGTAGTCGCTGCCGTCGGCGCCGGTTTGCACGACGTTGGTGTTGATGGTGGCGAAATTATTGCTGTCGGTAAAGGTGTTCAGGTCCGAGATAGTCTGCGTCAGGTCGCCTTCGGAAATCACGGCGACGGTCGTGTTCGACGCGGTCGGCGTGCTGCCGGCGTTATAGATGCCTGGGAATTCCGCCGGGCTGTGCGAGGTTTGTACTGGCGTTGCATTGGTGCGTGCCTTGGCTAGCACGGCAGCGCGGGCTTGTTGCGGCGCTTGCATGACAAAGTTGGTATGGGCCAGTTCGACGTTCTGCAGGCCGAGCACCGAGCCGACGATGTGGCCCAGGGCTGCCGGCACCTGGGCGGCGTCGGTATTGGCGAATACCGGGCGGCCGTCCTGCTGGAAGCGTTTCAGCGCAGTATGGAAGCCGGCCTGCACGGTGGCTGCCGTGCCGGAAGCTGACACAAGCTGGCGGTTCGGCGCGACTTTGATATTCACAAAACCGGCCTTGCGCAAGTGCGCTACTACGGTCGCTACATCTTTTTCGGTAGGCGCATATTCTGCCTTGAACTGGGCCGGCGTCAGGTATTTGCGATGGTTTGCGCTGCCTGGCGTATGCAGCTCCTTCAGGAATTGGTCGAGCTTGGCTTCGTTACGCAGGTTCAGGCTCAGCGTGACATGCACTGGCTCGCCTTGCGCCATTTGTACCGCGGCTTCTGCCGGCGTCGGCACACTGGCGTCGACTGCGGTGCTTTTCTGTTTCGCCTGCACTTGCGGCAGGAAGGCCTTGGTCTTGGTGGCGACCCAGGTGTCGTCGGCCGCGGCGTGCGCTACGCCGGACAAGGATGCGAACGCCAGCGACAACGCCAATGACAATGCCGAAGCACGGGGAATCGCAAAGCCTGCTGCCGATTTTCTTGCCGATGTCTGCACTGCTGTTTTCGTTACTGTTTCGGATTTCATGCGTTTATTCCTCTTGAATAGAACAACCGATAAAGGACGCCGCTTTCCCTGCAAGGCATTCCGCCCTGCACAGGTTGACCTGGCGCTGGAGCCTGCGTCGCCGGCGGCGATGCAGGAGATAACGGACGTCAGTCCGTTAAGGGGATGGCGGCAGCGTCAACGCTGCCTGTGCCGTAAAGGGGGAGGTGTGGTCGCCGGCCGGATCTGGCCGTGCGCGGGTGGCAAGTGAAAAAATAGGGAGAAGCATCGTTGCGTGAAAATCATGGGATTTCCCTCTTGAGGATGAACAACACCGTAGTGACTCTTATGGAGTCCTACTAGTTATGCCAATCGAAATGGGAAAAGGGGTCATGCTTTTGGGAAATATTTGAACAGATCTGTCTAATATTTGTAAGCAAATGTTAGCGTCGGTTTTGTGGCCGGCGCAGGCGCTGGAAAGTCCATGGCAAAACATCAAGGCGCACGGCGCAATCGGCACGGTCCGGCATGCGCGCCGATTGTGGCCCCTCCATTCCCTGCTACTATATTGGGTTTGGATCTTCGTTCCGGCGCTGCCTCGGCGCCGTCCTCTGGTAATAGCTCAACATGAATAATCCGTCTTCCATCCCCGCCAGCGACGCCGGCAGCGGCATGAGCCGCGCCGAAGTCAAGGCGAGCGCCTCGCTGGCTTCGATCTTCGCCTTGCGCATGCTCGGCCTGTTCCTGATCCTGCCGGTGTTCGCGGTGCACGCCAGGACCCTGCCCGGCGGCGACAGCGCAGCGCTGGTCGGCCTGGCGATGGGGATCTACGGCCTGGCGCAGTCGTTCGGACAAATCCCGTTCGGCGTCGCCTCCGATAAATACGGCCGCAAGAAAATCATCGTCATCGGCCTGATCCTGTTTGCGCTGGGATCGTTCATTGCCGCCGGCGCCGAGAATATCTACTGGGTCATCATCGGCCGCGCGATACAAGGCGCCGGCGCGATTTCGGCGGCGGTGACCGCCTTCATCGCCGATTCCACCCGCGAAGAACACCGCACCAAGGCCATGGCCCTGGTGGGCGGTTCGATCGGCCTGACGTTCGCCTTGTCGCTGATCATTTCGCCGCTGCTGTATGAATGGATAGGCATGGGCGGCATCTTCGCCATGACCGGCATCCTGTCGCTGGCGGCCATCGCCGTGGTGCTGTGGCTGGTGCCGAGCGTGCCGCTGGTCAAGGCCAGGCGCGTGGCCTGGTCGGAAATCCTGCGCAACGGCGAGCTGATGCGTCTCAACTATGGCGTATTCGCCCTGCACATGACGCAGATGGCGATGTTCGTGGTGATGCCGGCGGCGCTGGTCAAATACGCCAACCTGCCGGTTGCCGCGCACTGGAAGATTTATTTGCCGGTGGTGCTGGCGTCGTTCGTCCTGATGCTGCCGCCGGTATTTGTCGGCGAGAAGCAAGGCAAGATGAAACAGGTGATGGTGGCGGCAGTGGCCTTGTTGTTTATCGTGCAACTTGGCTTGCTGGCGACATTCTCGATGGAAACAATCCGCTGGCAATGGCTGGTCGTGCTGCTGCTGGGCTTCTTTATTGCCTTCAACGTGCTGGAGGCCAGCCAGCCCTCGCTGGTGTCGCGCATCGCGCCGCCGGCCGCCAAAGGCGCCGCCCTCGGCGTGTATAACACCATGCAGGCCCTGGGCCTGTTCGCCGGCGGCGCCATAGGCGGATTGCTTAAACAGCATGCCGGAGCGCCTTCCGTGTTCATTTTAGGAGGGGTAGCGACCCTGTGCTGGCTTATAATCGCATCCAGCATGAAAAATTTGCCACGCCGCAGCCAGGCGGCCGTTTCAGCGGCAGCATAAGTTTCAAGGCATTGTTCAACGCATTTATCAAGATATTCGTAATCAGGAGAGAAACATGGCATCGGTCAATAAAGTCATCATCGTCGGCAATCTCGGCCGCGACCCGGAAACACGCTACATGCCAAACGGTGAAGCAGTCACCAACATTGCCGTTGCCACCACGGAAAGCTGGAAAGACAAGAACAGCGGAGAGAAAAAGGAATTAACCGAGTGGCACCGCATCACCTTCTACCGCAAGCTGGCGGAAATCGCCGGCCAGTACCTGAAGAAGGGTTCGCAGATCTACGTCGAAGGCCGCCTGCAGACCCGCAAATGGCAAGACAAGGATGGCGCCGAGCGCTACACCACTGAAATCATCGCCGACACCATGCAGATGCTCGGCAGCCGCCAAGGCGCCGGCGGCAGTGCGCCTATGGATGACGGCGGCGGTTACAACAGTGCGCCGCCGGCACGCCAGAATACCGGCGGCGGTGCACCGGCGGCAGCAGCTTCCCGCCCAGCGCCTGCTTCGCGTCCGGCGCCGAATTTCTCGGATATGGATGACGATATTCCGTTCTGAGACCCGGTAATTTAATTCTGTAAACTAGACCCGCTAAGTCACTGATTTAGCGGGTTTTTTCATTCTTGCTTCCTTTATGCAAACTGGAAGCCGCGACGACGTGAAATTTTGATCGCATCATTTCCTGTCCGGGCCAACTTCCTCGATTTTTCGCTGCTACCGTACCCCGCAGACGCGCAGAACCCGCGCCAGCACGATCTGATCCGTGTCCGCCGCCATTGTAGAAATCCCATCCCATCCACCTGCAACAATGAAAACGCTGCGGCTGCCATGGTCCTTGCCGCAGGTCTTGGGCTTGCCGAGGACGATTCCGGGCGCTTGACGCAAGTCCTATCAATTTTGACAGTTGTTCAAATACGGATTGAGGAACAATCTTGCTGCGGACTTCATGTTTGCGGAGCAACAGATATGCAGATTGAACGTTAGAAAAAATAAATGTCTCGCCCCGTCTTCCCACTTGAACTCTGCTTCACCTTGACCGATCAGTAGCAGCCAGCCGATGGACAGATGTCTTGGCATGGTCGTTGCCGCAGTGTCAGCGGGCGGCGCCGCCGCCCCGGCATTTCAGCATGCCAGGCTGTCACTTGTATTTCGTTGTTTTCACAAGCCCTACCTTTCTTAACGAAGTTGATGCGAGGAGAAACAATGCGAGCTTCACAAATACGTCGCCATCTTGGTGGCGGAGCGGGGCTATTACCCCGTACCGCGACTATGGCCTTGGCCGCGCAAGACGGTTCCAGCGAAGTCTTGCTCAATCTTGAATTTTCCCCACGCGACTACGTCGCTTACCTGCTTTCCATTGATGCCGAAATCGAGCACTGCCTGATGGTGCAGTACTTGTATGCGGCCTATTCTCTGGGCGGACCGCAGGTGCCGCCGCA
This sequence comes from Collimonas sp., assembly GCF_035566555.1. Lineage (GTDB taxonomy): Bacteria > Pseudomonadota > Gammaproteobacteria > Burkholderiales > Burkholderiaceae_D > Collimonas. Next base: position 30,288 of record NZ_DATMRB010000145.1, on the reverse strand, counting down.
GTTTCGCGAGGCGGTACGCAACTGGCAAGAAGTGATTCTTGGCATCGCCAAGGAAGAAATGGGGCACCTGATCTCGGTGCAGAACGTGTTGCGTCTGATTGGCGCGCCGCTGCACTTCGAGCGCGAAGATTATCCGTGGGATGTGCCGTTTTACCCGTTTCCGTTCATGCTGCAGCCGCTGACCCTGGATTCACTGGCCAAGTACGTGTACACCGAAGCATCCGTGGGCTGGAATGGCGGCGCCCTGGGCGATGAGATTAGGGCGCGGGTCGCTACCCAGACGTCGAATCCGCACCAGGTTGCAGAATTATTCGATACCCTGATTCCGCTGGTGGAAGACCCGCTGTATTTGCCAGACTACGTATTCCAGGCCGATACCTTTTCCTGCCAGGCCAATTTTGCCGAATGGGGACGCGGTTACCAGGGCGGCAACCGCGGCAACAGCGAAGGCAAGAGCGTGGGCAAGACGCCCGATGTGCTGGTGGTTCCGGTGACTTGCCGCGACGATGCGGTGAATGCGTTGAAGGCAATCGCCAAGCAAGGAGAGGCTCCGCATGGATCGGAACCATCGCATTTTGTGCGCTTCTTGCGTGTGTACGTTGAAATGCGCGCGGCGCTGACCCATCAACCCTGCAGCCTGGAGTTGTGGAACAATGCGCGCCCCGCCGATTTCCTGGCGGATGCGTGGGCGCGTTCCTACCCTGACGCCAGCGCGGCGCCCCAGGTCAACGCTGGCTCATGGAGCGCATCGCGCCCGGTTGCGGTCAATCCCTATGTGTCGCTCGACACGGATGAAGAACCGGAGCAAGGCGGGACTCCCGTCACGGCAATCACCGATCCGGAATCGGCATTGTGGGCGACGCTGCACAATGTGCGCTATCGCATGCTGCTGAGCTATCTGATCCACAGCTTTACGCTCTACGGCGGCTTGAATGCAGCCGGATTGATCACGCCGCGCGGCACGATTGTGAACGCCACTTTCGGCGAAATGTACAACTTGCGGGCCATCTCGGAAATTCTGATGCAATCCCCGGTTTCCGCCACAGACCCAGATGCCGGGTTTGCCGGGCCGCCATTCCAGATGCCGTACACCCTGGACAGCCCGTTCGGTGAAGCCAACCGCTGGATCGGCCATCTCGACCTGCTGACCGCTTCCGAGGGACTGATTGCGGCCCTGCTGGCGACCAGCAGCCCGGACCGGCATACCTATCTGCACAGTTTGCGCGAAGCGGATAAAGGCATGATCGCGATTGCGACCCGCATTTTGTCCGGCAGTATCGATCCCGCCTTACTTTAGGAGCCCGTCATGCCGATCTTAGAACTCCGTATCCTGCCGCCCATCGCCATCGGACGTTTGGGGGCTGCAGCGACACCGCTGGAAGCGTTTGACCTGGAAGTCAATCCCGATCAGCCGTTTGATTACCGCCGGATCGTGCCGCAACCTAGTTTTGAAGTAGATCCGGCGAGCGGGGAAATCCTGCGCAGCTATGTACCGGAAACCATCCGCTTCAAAGACGACAACAAAAAAATCCGGCCGGTCGCGCCTTTCCTGGAAGTGTATGCGCGCACCAGCGAGCTGCCCGAAGAACTGCAGCCGCTGACGCTCGCCCTGCTGCAGGCAGAAAACCTCGATTTGACGGCGCTGCATTGGGATATCGATCTGGGCAACATCAAGATCTACCGCCGCACCAACAATAAAAAAGACAAGATCCACGCCAGCCTGCATACCCTGAAAGACCATCAGCGCCATGCGATGGAGGGCCATTGTCTCAATTTCCATTCAGGAAAAAAACTGCCGCTTGGTTACATCCAGTTCATCAAGCCGAGTGCGCAGTTCCCGGAAATCCGGCTGCGTTACACGCCGGCTGCCGGCATCGTGTACGGCACCCGGATGAAACGGCGCGAATCGTATCAAGACCCGAAGCTGCGCGACGATCCTGTGATCGATTGCGAAGACCTGGTGCTGTACGACGAAAAAAACGGTGACTGGCTGAACTACACCGAAAGCACCGGCCCGACCCTGACCAATCCGGCCGGTATCTATGCCGGCTACGCCGACAAAGACGGCAACCAGGTCAGCTGGGGCTACCTTGACGACGAATGCGACGGCGTGGCGCGTATCGGTTTGACGCGCAAGGACGGCAGCCAGTTATGGGCGCACGGCTATATCGGCGCCGGGCCACCGGCGTTCGCGCCGGACACGCTGCCGATCCGGGTCGTGTCGGACGAAATGGAGCAAATCCTGTACGGCCCGGAAGTGGCGGAAGAAAGCGTGTCGCTCGACGCCGCAACGGAAATCGTGTTGCGGGCCCTGGAAACGGTGCGGCTGATGAATTCCGCCGTGATGAACGGTAATCCATTCAATGGGCAACTGAATGTGGCGAGCACCATGGTGCGGCAAAACAGCGCCGATTTCGAACGCTATTACGAACCGATTGCGGCGCCGTCCATCGTTGACAATCTCGCCTTGCGCGCCCTGCACGAAAGGGTGTTCAGCACCTTGACCGCCGGCGGTGCGCCCTGGTTCGCCAAGGTGTTGCGCCAGCCGGAGGAAATCGGCGACCTGTCGTCGGAAGGACTGCGCAAGATGCCGGCCCTGATGCGCGGCGCCGATGGCCGCAGCCTGACCCTGACCCGGCGTCACATCAACATGGTGATCAAGGCCGCGCGCAATGCGATGTTCGGCCAAACCAATCCAGACGGAGGCAAAAATGTCCGCTAAAAACATGACGATCCGCGCCAGCAACCTGACCGCGCAAATCCACCATCGCGGCGCCGGCAATCCGGCTTCGGTGCTGCCGCGCAGCGCCATCTCCAATTGTTTTCCGGGGCTGGAGTTCGACTTCCGGAATCTATGGCGGCGCGCTTTCGAAGGCATCACGCTGGTGGAGAACAACAACTACGTCATCGATGCCGATCCGCCATTCCAGCATCTGGCGACACGCCGCCTGCTGCGCTTTGCCGGCCTGGATGTCGGCACCATGGTCGCTACCAGCGGCCCGGTTTTGCCGAATGGCGATTCCGGCACCCTGGCCAGCTCCGCCAATCCGAATGCGGTCTCGTTCATGGAGTGGTCGAATTCCTTCGCTCGCATCATGCATTTGCAGGGACAGCAGGTCGAATGTGAATTTACCACCTATGCCAACGCTACCAATGAAGTGCTGTTGACGCCGAAAATGGAAACGCTGAAGGTCAGCCTGACCATGCGTCGTTTCTTTGAGGAAGAAACCGCCGCCATCAATATCGACATGCTGCAACCGGGGGAATTGACCCAGGGGCTGTGCGCCCCATGGCAAAACGACTATCGCGAATGCGCCTGTTATTACTGGGCCGCGTCACGCCCCGACTATGTGAACGTGGAGCCGGGCCAGGACGGTCTTGCCAAGGGCGATATGTGGTTTGCAAAGAAACGCACCGGCACCTACATTCCAGATAATCGGGTCGATACTCGCCTGTGGTCTTACGATGACTTGTTCAAATCCTGGCAGGAGGATTTGCAATTCGTGATTCGCGGGAAAGATGCCGATGAAGCATGATCAAGCAACGCATCGCGAATCCGGGCGGGCTTCCGCAGTGGTGGCCGCAGGAGCCAGCCTGGCTCCTGCGCTGGCGGCGCGTATCGCAGCGGCTTCGCGGCCGCGGCAACGCGATGCCCATCTGGTCGAAGATGCACAGGGCGCACAGCTGCTGGTGGTGAACGGCAGTCGCCTGTTCCATTTGCCGCCCGCGCTGGCAGCCGAATTCCGGGCGGCGCTGGATGGCATGGACGACTCTGTCGTGCAAGGCTTGATCGCCAGCAGCGGCTTGCAGTCGGCGCCGCTGATTGACGATACGCCGCTGGCTGCGCCGCCGGTGCACGCCTTGTCGCTGGCGATTGCGCAGAAATGCAATCTGGGATGCACCTACTGTTACGCGCAGCAAGGCGAGTTTGGCGGCAAAGCCAAAAACATGGAGCTGGATACGGCGAAACAAGCCGTGGACCTGCTGCTGGCCAAGGCCGCGCCTGGAGCCAAGGTCAACCTGGCCTTCATGGGAGGCGAGCCGCTGGCCAATCGTCCGGCGCTGCGTGCCGTCACCCGTTATGCCGAAGAGCAAGCCAGGCAACGTTCGGTCAACTGCCATTTTTCGATTACGACCAATGGCAGCCTGCTGCAAGCGGACGATGCCGATTTTTTCGAGGAGCACGGCTTCGCCGTCACCGTCAGCCTCGATGGTCCGGCGGAGCAGCACAATCGTTTGCGCCCATTCAAAGGAGGTAAAGGTTCTTTTGATCAGATCGTCGAACGCTTGGCGCCGCTGCTGGAACGGCAACGCCGGATGCAGGTATCGGCCAGGGTGACCGTCACGCCGTTCAATCTGAACCTGCCGCAGACGCTGGATTTATTCATAGGCATGGGCTTCCATAGCGTCGGTTTTTCGCCGCTATTGCGCGCTTCCAACGGACAGGCGGAAATGACGCCGGAGGATATGGAAGACATGCTGCAAGGAATGATCGCCTGCGGCCTGGCGTTTGAACAAAATGTGATGCTGGGGCGGCGCTATCCGTTCATGAACATGCAAAACGCCCTGCGTGAAATTCAGCGCGGCACGCATCGTCCTTATCCCTGCGGCGCCGGCGCCGGCTATTTCGGCGTATCCGCCGAAGGCGAACTCGCTGCCTGCCATCGTTTTGTCGGCGATGAGGCCGGCAAGATGGGCGATCTTGCCAGCGGCGTAGATAGCGGCCGCCAGACTGTCTGGCTGGAGCAGCGCCACGTGCACCAGCAACAGCCCTGCAATTCTTGCTGGGCGCGTTACATGTGCGGCGGCGGCTGCCACCATGAAGTGCTGGCGCGTGGCCGCAGCGCCTGCGATTACATTAGAGGCTGGCTGCATTACACCATCGGCGCGCACGGCCGCCTCAGCCAGCTCGCGCCGGCCTGGTTTGCCGGCGCCGACAGCGCAAGCATAGGGTGAGATGCAGCACCAAACCGACATGTTCGTCATCGGCGCCGGCCCGGCCGGTTTATGTGCGGCGCTGCGTTTGCAGCAACTCGGCTATCGTGTCGTACTGATCGAACGCAGCACTGTCTGGCCGCGCAGCCAGATTGGCGAAGCCTTGACGCCAGGCGTAAAAAATATTATCGACTATCTGGATGCCAACGAGGCTTTGGCAAACGTGCCTCACCTGACCCGTTTGCCGACACGCCTGAGCTGGCGCAGCAGGATTGCCGAAACGGTGGCGCACGCCGATGCCGCGGTAGTCGACCGTTCGGCTTTCGATGCGGCCTTGCTGCAACTGGCGCAGGCGCGCGGCATAGAAGTGCATCGGCCAGCCAGCCTGAATAGCGTTGCCGGCAGCGCAGGAGACTGGCAGCTGAGCTTTTCAACGCCGAACGCCACCCATCAGGTGCAGGCGCGGATGATTCTGGATGCGCGGGGACGCCAAAGCAGCCAGTCTCAGCAATTGCTCTGTGCGCCGCGCCTATCCGCCTTGTGGGCTGAAGTGGCGGAAAACGACATTCCATCCGAACTGGCGCATGTCACCCTGGTGGAGGCGCTGGAGCAAGGCTGGTTGTGGGGCACCCGCCTGCCGGATCGGCGTTATCGCGTCATGTTGTTGTCCGATCCCGTTGCATCGCGCCGGCTCAGTGCAGGCCGGCCCGAGTCCTGGCTGCGTGGCAGTTGCGGCGCCAGCCGCTTGTTCGCCGGCGTGGCGCAGCTGCCGTTTCAAAGTCCGTTGCAAATGTGCGTCGCCACGCCGTATATGGCAATCGACGGCTGGCAGGATGGCCGCTTGAAAATTGGTGACGCGGCATTTGCTTTGGATCCGATATCGTCGTCCGGCGTAGAAAAGGCGATGCGCTTTTCCTTGCAGGCGGCGATTGCCATTCACACTTTTCTGCAGGCAGAAGCCCCGGCGCAGCAAACACTGGCGCGTGAGTTTTACCAGCAGCGCTTGATTGAAACCTATGCCCGCCATCATTTCTGGACGGCGGCATATTACCGGCAGGCCTGGTGCAGCGAACAGGCGTTTTGGCAGGAGCGCGCAACACCAGGAATGATAGCGGCGCCCGGGAATCGCGAAGCCGGGCTCATGATCGAAACCTTGCAAAAGGAAATCGATCAGCTTGGCAGTTACCGTGAACCGGCAATTGAAGCTGCTCCGGAAATGCTTGTGCACCAGATGATTCGCTTTCATCATCTGGTGCAGATCGTTTCGCTACCCTGCGTCGTGGGCGATAAAGTTGAACTGCTGCCTGCCATGCGGCACCCTCATCTGGAGCGTCCGCTGGCATTTTGGGAAAATGAAGCGATATTGCCGGGCCTCGGGATTTTGCTGCAGAAGGCGAGCTCGGCGTCGGTACTCGGCCTGCTTGGTCAATCCATGAGTCTGCAAAAGGCCCGACGCTTGCTAGCCTGGTTGTGGCAGCGCGGACTGGTGGAAATTGCAAGCGATTGACGGCGCCCGTGAGAGCGCATTCTGAATGGCGGGGCGCCAGCCAGATATTCCTGTGTGTCAATCGAACAGGAATTTCCGGACTAGCTTGACCAATGCTTCAGGCTGTTCCAGGAAAGCGGCGTGTCCGCTTTCAAGCTGCGCGTACTCGCTGCCTGGTATCAGTTCATGCAAAGCGCGGGTTTGATATTCCGGGATCAGATAATCATAGGCGCCGCGAACGACCAAGGTCGGGGCGGCAATTTTTTTGGCCAGTTCCCGGATATCGATTCGTAAACCGAGTTCAATTCGCCGTTTGGTGTCAGGCGGTGCCGCCTGTTTCAGGAACATCGAAATCCTATCGTGCCCGAGCGCTGTGAGGAACGGCGGGCTGACCGCCAGCGACATGACATAGCGATTGCTCAGCTCGGCATCCAGTCGCTCCAGCCTTGCCCAGCTGCCAAACACCATCTGATGACGTGCATCGCTGCTGTCGGCCCAACCGGCCACCAGCACCAGCCGGCGCACCAGGGCAGGGTAGCGCGCCGCGGTCGCTGCCGCCACCACCGCGCCGAGGGAGTCGCCAAGCAAGTCAACCGGCCCGTCCGAGGCATGGCGTATCGTCGCGGCAATCTGCTCAACCAAGGTTTCAAGCTGCAAATCGCCTGGCGGGATCGTTGAATTGCCGCAGCCGGCGTAATCAGGGCTGATCACCTGGCGCTGGTCGGCAAAACGTTCCACCACGTGGCCGAAATTTGCCTGTGCGCCGATGCTGGTTCCATGCACCAGCACCAGTCCGGGGCCTTTGCCGCTGCTTGTGTAATGCACGCTAGTGCCGGCAGCCGAAATCACAGTCATGAATAAATCACCTTCGTTAAAAATAACAAGAAAAATTTGATGCCCAGTCCTCAGGGGATGATGTGTGCCGTGCATGATGACACGTTGTGAGATGTCCTTCCGGAGTTGATATTTTTCACATGAAAAACTGAGGGTATCATCCAGAAGGATGTCCTACGTAAATGTACATTCGGCGGGTTGCTTCATCTGCCGAAGCGGAGAATTTCCGCCTCGGACAGGACTGAGAAGCCGATGCCTGCTAGAGTAGCGTTGGCAGCGCCCGGAATTCATTGAACGCTATCCGTGACATGCATTCTGGCAAGGCGGCAAGCAAGTCTTGTCATACACGACTAAAGCAAGGAGATAAACATGGCAAATACAAAAGAAGTAGTCATCGTCGGCGCAGCCCGTACGGCGATCGGAACATATGGCGGTGCATTGAAAGATATTGCACCGGGCGAACTCGGTGCGGTAGCGGTCAAGGAAGCGTTTGCGCGCGCTGGCGTCGATCCGCAGCAGGCTGGCCAGATCATTTTCGGCAACGTCATCCATACCGAGGCGCGCGACATGTATGTGTCGCGCGTGGTCGGCATCAATGCCGGCATGAGCAAGGAATCCACGGCGCTGACCTTGAACCGCCTGTGCGGCTCCGGCCTGCAGGCCATCATCAGCGCCGCCAACGCCATTCAGTTGGGCGAGACCGAGGTTGCCGTCGGCGGCGGTGTCGAGAGCATGAGCCGTGCGCTGTATGCGAGCCAGGCCGCGCGCTTCGGCGCCCGCATGGGCGACATCAAGATGATCGACATGATGGTCGGCGCTCTGTCCGATCCTTTCGGCGGCGGCCATATGGGCATCACCGCTGAAAACGTGGCGGAGAAATACGGCATCTCGCGCGAGGCGCAGGATGCCTTTGCGCTGGAAAGCCAGAAGCGCGCCACGGCGGCAATCGCTGCCGGCCATTTCAAATCGCAGATCGTGCCGGTTGAAATCAAGACCCGTAAAGGCATCGCACTGTTCGACACCGACGAATATCCGAAGGCCGACGCCACCCTGGAATCGCTGGCCAAACTCAAGCCGGCGTTCAAGAAAGATGGCGGCACGGTCACCGCAGGCAATGCCTCCGGCATCAACGACGGCGCCGCTGCCTGCGTGCTGATGGCGGCGGACGCTGCCGCGCAAGCCGGCCTGAAGCCGCTGGCGCGTGTGGTTTCCTACGGTGTGGCGGGGGTCGATCCGAGCATCATGGGCACCGGTCCGATTCCGGCGGTCCAGCTGGCGCTGAAGCGCGCCGGCCTCAGCCTGGCCGACATGGCGGTGATCGAATCGAATGAGGCTTTCGCTGCGCAGTCGCTGGGTGTGTGCAAAGGCCTGGACCTGGATCCGGCGCTGACCAACGTCAACGGCGGCGCCATCGCTCTCGGCCATCCGCTGGGTGCGAGCGGCACCATCATTGCCGTCAAGTGCCTGTACGAACTGATCCGCACCGGCAAGCGCTATGGCTTGATCACCATGTGCATCGGCGGCGGCCAGGGCATTGCCTTGATCATAGAACGTTTGTGATGTGATTGCGCTGGAACTGCCGTGCGGCGGTTCCAGCGGCAATGCAGGCTCAGGGCCGTTTTGGAATCGTCAGGCCGGCGATCACCGCCGGCCGCGCGATGAAGGCGTTGAGCGCGCGCGTGACATGCGGAAAGTCGGCAATCCCGACCAGGTCGCCGCCTTCGTAGAAGCCGATCAGGTTGCGTACCCACGGAAAGGTCGCGATATCGGCGATGGTATAGGCGTCGCCCATGATCCAGCTGCGCTCGGCCAGGCGCTGGTTGAGCACCGCCAGCAGGCGCTTCGATTCCGCTACGTAGCGGTCGCGCGGACGCTTGTCTTCATAATCCTTGCCGGCGAACTTGTTGAAAAATCCAAGCTGGCCAAACATCGGCCCGATGCCGCCCATCTGGAACATCAGCCACTGTATGGTTTCATAACGCCCGGCGGGATCGGCTGGGATGAACTTGCCGCTCTTGTCCGCCAGGTAAAGCAGGATCGCGCCGGATTCAAACAATGGCAGCGGTTTGCCGCCGGGGCCGTCCGGATCGAGGATGGCAGGGATCTTGTTGTTCGGATTGAGCGACAGGAATTCCGGCGAAGTCTGGTCGTTGCTTTCAAAGCTGACCAGGTGTGGCTCGTAAGGCAGGCCGGTTTCTTCCAGCATGATCGAGATCTTGACGCCGTTGGGCGTCGGCAGGGAATACAGCTGGATACGGTCGGGCTGGCTGGCGGGCCACTTTTGGGTGATGGGGAAATTCGAAAGATCGCTCATGAAGATTCCTTGTTGGCTGATGTTGGTCTGTCTGAAAAGTCGGTAGCGCTGAGGTGCCAGACTGGAAGATTAACAGTCTTCCGGATGATGGGTTTCGCGCTGCATGGTTTTGCCCAGCTCTTGGGCTAAGATGCAGTCGAACAGAAAAATCTCAATCCCCGAAAATGCGTGATTCTCCCTTAGCGGTATTTTTCATTTTTCTACGCCTGGGCCTGACCTCGTTTGGCGGACCGGTCGCCCATCTCGGTTATTTCCGGACGGAGTTCGTGGAGCGGCGCAAATGGCTGGCCGAAGCGGCTTATGCCGACCTGGTGGCGCTGTGCCAGCTGCTGCCCGGTCCGGCCAGCAGCCAGGTTGGGATTGCGCTGGGCTTGACGCGGGCGGGCTATGCCGGCGGGTTTGCCGCCTGGCTGGGATTCACTGCGCCGTCGGCGCTGGCGCTGATCCTGTTCGGCCTCTTTGTCACGCATTCCGACGCCGCCCTGGCTGGCGGCTGGCTGCATGGCTTGAAGGTGGTGGCCGTGGCGGTGGTGGCGCAAGCCTTGTGGGGCATGGCGCGGACCCTGACGCCTGATGCCCGGCGTGCCGTCATCGCGCTGGCGGCCGCGTGCATGGCAACGGCCCTGCCTAATGCCTTCGGCCAGATCGGCGTCATCGTGGCGGGTGGCGTGGCCGGCGTACTGTTTCTGAAGGCCGCGCCGCTCTCTTTGGAGAAGCTGCCCGCATCGAACATCAGCCGCCGCGCCGGCGTTGTCGCCATCGGACTCTGTCTGGCGCTGCTGGCTGCGTTGCCCCTGCTGGCCGAGGTTTCCAGGCACTATTCCATGGAACTATTCGATGTCTTCTTCCGGACTGGCGCGCTGGTGTTTGGCGGCGGCCATGTCGTGCTGCCGTTGCTGCAGGCGGAAGTCGTACCCAGGGGCTGGGTCTCGAATGAACTGTTCATGGCAGGCTATGGCGCGGCGCAGGCAGTGCCTGGGCCCTTGTTTACCTTCGCCGCTTATCTCGGCAGCGTCTCGTCCAGGACGCCCAACGGCTGGCTGGGCGGGATGCTTGCGGTGGTGGCGATTTTCCTGCCCTCGTTCCTGCTGGTGTGCGGCGCCTTGCCCTTCCTGGAAACGCTGCGCCAGCATGCCGGCGCCAGACGCGCTTTGACTGGCGTTAATGCAGCAGTGGTCGGGCTGTTGCTGGCGGCGTTCTACAACCCGGTCTGGACCAGCGCCATCCTGACGCCAGCGGATTTCTGTCTGGCGGCCTTGGGTTTTTTCCTGCTGCTGGTCTGGAAGTGGCCGTCCTGGCTGGTGGTGGTGCTGACGGCGCTTGCCGCAGTCCTCATTTGAGATTTTCTGCCTGGCACGGCAGCAAGGACGCTCAGCGCGTGTGAGCGCACGCTAATCCGGATGCTTTTTTCTTTGCCCCGGATTGGCGCCCTGGTCCGGCGGCGGAACCTATCACTTTCAACAGTATTTTTTCTCCGTGCTTGCGACTAGGATGATCTTCTAGTTTCCCTGTGGAAACGTTTTTGGGATGCCGGACTCCCAGGATGGCGCCGCTGCGCGCAGCATGATTTCTGGATTTTGTCGCCTGTCACTGGAAGGCCGCAACGGTGACGGGTATCCGAACATGCGGTCATCATAAGGGTGAATATCATGACAACAGAATTTCCGGGTGGCTGGAGCGCGTTCGACTATGAAATCACTGGCGTTGCAAAAGAGGTGCTCAAAGAAGCGCTGGAGGGCTTTGTCGGCGCGACCTACGCACCGTCGGCTTTCGCTACGCAAATTGTCGCCGGCACCAATTACTGCTTCCTGTGCACGGGTCAAATCGTGGTGCCGAACGCGCCGCGCTTTCCGGCACTGGTGCACGTTTTCAAGCCATTGAACGGCAAGGCCCACATCAGCGAAATTACCAGAATCAAGCCTTGATGAATTCTTCGCAATAAGATTTCCATCTGGATCAGCTGAAAACCCCGACGAGCGCGGCTCTCGGGGTTTTTGTCCATCTGGTGCTGCATTCGGTGGCCAGGCGTTGGCTTTCCGGAGGAAGATAACTTATTCAAATCCCCGAATGCCGCTGCCGTTGAAACTCGGCAGCTTCCAGTGGAAACGCATCGCCAGCAGGCGGACCAGGAAGCCGCTGCCGATTGCGGCCAGCGGTGCAACCGCCGGATCGACCTTGAGCCACAGCAGGCCGACATACAACGCGCCGGTGAACAGCGCGATGGTGGCGTACAGCTCGCGCTGCAGCACCAGCGGGATCTCGTTGCACAAGACATCGCGCAGCAGGCCGCCGAAGACGCCGGTGATCATGCCAGCCAGGATCACGATGCCCGGCGCCATGCCATTGGCGCGGGCGATGTCGCAGCCGATCACGCTGAACGCCACCAGGCCGAGGCCGTCGACCACCAGGAACACGCTGCGCAAATGGTGCAGGAAACGCGCCACCATGGCGGTGACGATAGCGGCGCCGATGGTGAACAGCAGGTATTGCGGATGAGCGATCCAGCCCAGCGGATAGTTGCCCAGCAAGACGTCGCGGATAGTGCCGCCGCCCAGCGCGGTGATAGTGCCGACCACGCAGATGCCGAACAGGTCCATGTCGCGCCGCATGCCCATGATGGCGCCGGACATCGCTTCAGCCACGATGGCAATCAGGTAGATGGTATGCAGAAGCATGGCTTAGTCTCCGGAAGAAAATAGTTTCAGGATCTGCTCGCGTTCCTGGGCCGCGTTCAAGGCTTCTTTTTCGAGCGCCAGGTCGCTGCTGCCGTCGGCCTGGCATTTCAGCTTGCTGTGGATGAAGGAATGGCTGTCCGTCACGCAGCTGCCCTTCAGGTATTCCGCATAGACATAATCGCCGTCATAGACGCTGAGTCCGGCCGGTTCCTCCTGCGGCCGTTCGCTGCGACTTGCATGTAGCGGCTCCAGATCGGCAGCGCCGCCACGCCGCCGGTGGTGTTGCCCAGCGATTTAGGCTGATCATAGCCCAGCCACACTACCGATACCACGCCCGATGAATAACCGGCGAACCAGGCGTCATAGGCATTGTTCGAGGTGCCGGTCTTGCCGGCGGTGTCGCTACGCGCCAGCACCTTGGCGCCATGGCCGGTGCCGGACTTCACGACGTCTTGCAGCATGCTGTCCATGATGTAGGCGTTGCGCGCCGAGACGACTTTCTTACCGGGATTCCTGCCTGCGTTGTCGGCGAACAGCACTTGTCCCGAGCGGTCGCGGATTTCCTTGATCAGGCGTGGCGCCTGGACCCGACCGCCGTTGGCGAACACGGCATAGGACTGCGCCAGCTGCAGCGGAGTCACGGCGCCGGCGCCTAGCGCCAGCGGCAGCGAGACCGGATTGCGTTCGGAGAGGAAGCCGAACTGGGTGGCAAATTCTTGTACATAGGCGGCGCCGGAGGCTTGCATCAGGCTCACCGCCACCAGGTTCTTGGAGCGCATCAGGCCGCGCCGGACGGTGATGAATCCTTCATAATTGTTGCCGAAATTGCGTGGCCGCCAGGCACGGGCGCCGGTTTCCTGAGGCAGCAGGACGCGTTGCGTGTCGTCGACCATGGTGCCCGGGAAATAGCCCTTTTCCAGCGCTGCGGAATAGACAAACGGCTTGAAACTCGAACCGGGCTGGCGGTACGCCTGCAAGGCGTGGTCGAAAGGATTGCGGAAAAAATCGAAGCCGCCCGCCAGCGCCAGGATATCGCCGTTTTTGGCGTCGACCGAGATCAGCGCGCCTTCCATTTCCGGTGTCTGGCTCAGCAGCCAGCGGTCCGAACTGTCGCGATAGGCGCGGATGACAGAGCCTGCAACTATGCTGCGCTTACCGCTGGCCGGCAACTTGCTCCAGCCGCCGGCGATGCGCGGATCGATGGCGCTGATCTGCAGCGTCTCGCCATTGCGCAAGACGGCTTTGATTTGCTTCGGCGTCGCCGCGGTGACCAGCGCCGCACGGATTTCGCCACTGTCCGGATATGGCAGCAACAGCCTATGTGCCGAGCTGCTCGCATCATCGTTAGCGCTTGCGCCAAGCTGCGCTTCCGGGCCGCGATAACCTCTGCGTCCCTGTGCATCCAGCAGGCCTGAGCGCAGCTGTTTGTCGGCAGCCAGCTGCGGCGCCATCTGGATCGTGGTGGTGACATCCAGACCCATGGTGTAAGCGCGCTCCTGATACAGCTGCATCATCATCTGCCGCGCTTCTTCCACCGCGTAAGCGGCTTCCCGCACCGACGGATTGCGGTTGGGATTGAGCACCAGTTTTTCTTGCAGGGCTTGCTGGTAAACCTCCTGTCCGATATAGCCGAGCTCCAGCATGCGCTGCAAGATATAGTGCTGGCGGATTTCCGCGCGCTGCGGATTGGCCACCGGGTTGTAGGCCGACGGCGCTTTCGGCAGGCCCGCCAGCATCGCCGCTTCCGCCACGCTGACCTGCTCCAGCGGCTTGTCGAAATAAATGCTGGACGCGGCAGCGAATCCATACGAGCGCTCGCCGAGATAGATCTGGTTCATGTAGAGCTCCAGCAGCTTGTCCTTGCTGTACTGCTGTTCCAGCTTATACGACAGCAGGATTTCGTTCAGCTTGCGCCGCAGGGTTTTTTCACGCGTCAGGAAAAAGCCGCGCGCGACTTGCATGGTGATGGTGCTGGCGCCTTGGCCGTGCTGGCCACTGGTCAGGTTGGCCAGCGCCGCCCGCAGCAGGCCGCCGAAATCGACGGCGCCGTGTTGGTAGAAGTGTGCGTCTTCGATCGCCAGCAGGGCCTGCCGCATCACTAGTGGAATCTTTTCGATCGGCAGGAATTCGCGGCGTTCTTCGCCGTATTCCGCCAGCAGGATGCCTTCGCTGGAATAGATCCGCAACGGCAGCGCCGGATTGTATTGGGCCAGATGGTCGACCGAAGGCAGTTGCTGCCAGGCCTGGCGCAACCAGTAGCCGCCGGCGAGGCCGGCGGCCAGTATCAGGCCGATGCTGAAGCCGAAGATGAATTTGAGGCGACGGGAAAGTCGCGGTGTTGCTTGCTCTGCTGCTGGCCGCATGGTCGCTCCTGTTGAAATGGCGCACGAATCGAAGGCGAACGCGGTGTGGATGGTGTTGATGGCGGCTATTGTGATGGCAGCAAACGATATACTTAGTAAAATTAAGTATTATTAAGTAGTCATAAATATTTCTTATCTAAGGATGGCGCGCATGAACCTCAATCCCAAGCACACCGAGGCGTTTCGCGCCGTGATCGAGAGCGGCAGCTTTGAACAGGCCGCTGCGCGCCTGCACCTGACGTCACCCGCCATTTCACAGCGCGTACGGGCGCTCGAAAGCCAGCTCGGCAACGCGCTGATCGTGCGCAGCCGGCCGGCGCGGGCGACCCGCATGGGGCAGCGGCTGATGCAATACCTGAAGCGGACCAAGCTGCTGGAAGCCGACCTGGCGGCGGAACTGGCGGTGCAGCAGGATGCGCCGCTGACCCTGGTGCTGGCGCTTAATGCCGATTCGATCGGCACCTGGTTTTTCCCAGCCTTGTCGGAGGTGCTGATACGCGAACGCGTGCTGCTGGACCTGACCGTGGAAGACCAGGATCACACGTATTCGCTACTGGAGACCGGGCTGGCGATCGGCTGCATCAGCACCGAGCCGAAGCCGATGCGCGGTTGTTCGGCTGAGCTGCTGGGGGTGATGCGCTACTGGCTGGTGGCGGCGGAAGATTTCCGTGAACGCTGGTTTCCTGAAGGCCTGACACGCAAGGCCGCGCGCCAGGCGCCGGTGGTGGCATACACCCATAAGGACACCTTGCAGTCGTCTTTTTTGCTCAGCAAGCTGGGGCTGCCGGCGGGTGCTTATCCTTGCCACTATGTGCCGGGCGCCGCCTCGCACTTCAACGCTATCCGCTACGGCCTGGGCTACGGCATGGTGCCGGAACTGCTGCTCAAGGCGGCCGGCAAGAAAGATGAAATGGTGCATCTGGCGCCGGCCAGGCCGCTGGAACTTGAACTGTATTGGCACACCTGGAAAGTGCAATCGCCGCGCATGGAAAACCTGTCGCGGCAGATTATTGCTGCGGCGCGGAAAATCCTGAAATGACTGTTTTGAAAGTGCCTGGAAAAGCCTTCGGCCCAGCGGCCAGGCTGCTGCCGCTGCTGTTTATGTAACGCATAAAGATATGTGAATACAGCAGTTTTTATTTCCTTGCGGATACTATATTCTATTCTCCCATTAAAGAACGTAACAGTTCTTTACAATAAAAAACATGGGAAGGGTTAGATACGCATGCACAGACTTAAAACCTGGCCGGTGCGCTCCGCACTGTCGCTATTCATCGCTTATGGCGTCCCGTACGTCTATCAGTCAGCACAAGCACAAACCACACAGTCAAGTCCGGCGGCAGACGACTCCGCCGCCTCAGGCAACGACGGCAAACAGGTCGTGGTCACCGGTTCGCGCATCCCGCGCGCCAGCAAGGAGGGGCCGACCAGCGTCACCGTGATTACCGGCGAAGACATCGAGAAGCAGGGCTACCGCAATGTCTACGACGCCCTCAGCGCGCAGACGCAAAATACCGGCATGACGCAAGGCGCCGATTTCGGCAACACCTTTACCCCCGCCGCAAACACCATCAGCCTGCGCGGCCTCGGGCCGAACCACACCCTGATCCTGGTCAACGGCCGGCGCGTTGCCGATTATCCGGTGGCGTATGACGGCTCGGTCAACTTCGTCAACCTGGCGAATATCCCTTCGGCCCTGGTCGACCGCATCGAAATCCTGAACGGCGGCGCTTCGGCGGTGTACGGTTCCGACGCGATTGCCGGCGTGGTCAACGTCATCTTGAAGAAGAAGGCCGAGGGTTTTGATCTCAATATCAAGGCCGGCGGCACCCAGGACGGCGGCGGCTCCAACCAGCGCATCCAGTTTACCGGCGGTGGCAGCAGCGGCAACCTGAGCGGTGTCTTCGGCATCGAGCTGAGCCGGACCCAGCCGATCTGGAGCCGGCAACGCGATTTCATGTCGTCGGCTTCCTCCGACGGCACGGCGCCGACCCGGATCGCTGGACGCCTGAACGCCGATAGCGGCGACTATATCGATCCCGGCGCGGGGTGCGCTCAGATGGGCAAGCTGTTCAGCAGCAGCGTGGTGAAGACCGGCGATCCGTATTGCGCCAGTGGCAAGGCGCAGCCGTCCTACTGGACCACCATGACGCAGAACGAAAGCAAGAACCTGTTCGGCAGCCTGACTTACCAGCTGACACCCACGACCGAGGTATTCAGCGACCTGATGCTGGGCTTTAACAGCACGCAGAATAATACGCGCGGCCCGAACTGGACCTCGGAAGGCGGCGGCAACAGCTACTTCTTCAACCAGAACACCGGCGCCAACGAGAGCTGGTCACGCCGCATTGCGCCGGAAGAAATCGGCGGCGCGACGCGCTACAACAAAAAATGGGACGACGTTGCCGGCAACTGGACCGTCGGCGTGCGTGGCGATATTCCTGCCACCAGCAGCTGGAAATACGAGGCGGCCTACAATATCTCCGCCTACACCAGCAAGCAGACCACGCCTTTGCTGCTGGCGAATGTCGACAGTTTTTTCCTCGGCCCGCGCCTTGGCTATAACTCGGACGGCGTCGCCATCTATGCGCCGGATCCTAACCGGCTGTACCAGCCGCTGACGCCTGGCCAGTTCAACTCCATTACCGGCGAGGCGACTACCCGCAATAAATCCTGGACCCAGACCTTGAGCCTGAGCGCCAACGGCGAACTGTTCAATCTGCCGGCCGGCCCGGTACGGCTGGCGGCGGTGACCGAATTCGGCAGCCAGGGTTTCAGCAACACGCCGGATCCGCAAATCAACCAGGGCGTGTTTTATAACAATTCGGATGCCGAGGGCGCCAGCGGTTCGCGCAAGCGCTATGCGCTGGGCACGGAATTGAACATCCCGCTGCTCAAGCAACTGGTCGCGACCGTCGCCGGCCGTTACGACGACTACAATTTTGCCGGCCGCAGCGATGGCAAGTTCACCTATAACACCGGGCTGGAATTCCGTCCTGCAAAGACCCTGCTATTCCGCGGCAACTACGCCACCAGTTTCCGTGCGCCGGACATGAATTACATCTATTCGACCACCACCCGCGGCTATTACTCGTCGACCACCGATTACTATCGATGCGCGCAGTCGGGACAGGCCTTGGCCGGTTGCACCTACAACAATTATTCGCCCGGCGCCAACTACATCCAGACCGGCAGCAAGGATCTGAAACCGGAAAACGCCAAGTCCTGGAGCTATGGCGTGGTGTGGTCGCCGACCTCCAACTTCGATGTCTCGGCCGATTTCTGGCGTATCCAGATCGACAACCTGGTGACCAACCTCGATCCCGACATCATCCTGCACAATGAAGCCAATTGTCGTGCCGGCCAGCTGGATATCAATTCGCCCACCTGCGTCGATGCGCTGGCGCGGGTGATACGTAATCCGCCCAATGCCGTATTCCAGCCGAACGCGATCCAGGACATCCTGGTCAATCCGATCAATGCGGCGCAGGAGCGCACCAGCGGCCTGGATTTCAGCGGCAAGTGGCGCATCAAGGGCGGCGGCGTCGGCGATTTCGTGCTGAAGGCGAATTACACCAAGGTGCTGAGCCATCACTACCGGCAGTTTGCCGCCGATCCGGACCAGGACCTGCTGAACTCGCTGACCAATCCGGACTGGGGTTCCAAGGTCAACGCCAGCGCCACCTGGCTGCGCGGTCCATGGACCAGCACGGTGCAGGTCACGCGCTACGGCAGCCTGCCTAGCGCCGACCAGACCCGCCGCATCTCGCCGTTCGCACTGGTCAACCTGAGTGCCGGCTACCAGATCAACTCGCGCGCATCGGTTTCGCTGATCGTCAACAATGTCTTCAATTCGGTCAAGCAAGACAATACCGCCGGCTGGCCGTATTATCCTGTTGGTAACTACAATCCCTACGGCCGCATGGGATGGCTGGAATTCAATTATCACTTTGGTTCTTAGGGCCGCATAGCGATCTCTTCGTCATTCCCGCGCACGCGGGAATCCAAGTTGCCGAATATGGCAGTAAAAATGGATTCCCGCGTGCGCGGGAATGACGCGGTCGGCCAGACGCGGTCGGCTTAAATACGGCGTTAATAATTTATACAAATACACGATGAAAATTCAATCTGCAACCGCTGCGATTATCGCTACCCTGATATGCGCAGCCGGGCCGGCCTCCGCGCTGCCCGCCGCCGGCCAAAAGCCCGCGGCCGCCACCACTGCCGCAGCCGAAGGCATCAACTGGTATGAAGGCGACGTCGATGCCGCTTTCGCCTTCGCCAAGGCCAACAACAAGCCCCTGTTCCTGTACTGGGGCGCAACCTGGTGTCCGCCTTGCAACCAGGTCAAGGCAACCATTTTCAATCGCCAGGGCTTCATCGAGCGCTCGCGTTTCTTTGTGCCGGTGCATATCGACGGCGATAGCGCCGGCGCGCAAAAGCTCGGCGAGCGTTTCAAGGTGCGCGGCTATCCGACCATGATCCTGTTCAAGCCGGACGGCACGGAAATCACGCGGCTGCCGGGCGAGGTCGATGCGGAGCGCTATCTGCAGACTCTGACGTTGGGCATCAGCGCCAACCGTCCGGTGCGGCAGATCTTGCAGGCGGCGCTGGCTGGCGGCAAGCTGAGCGCGGATGAATGGCGTTTGCTGGCTTACTATTCCTGGGATACCGATGAGCAGCAGCTGGTCGGCAAGGATTTGCCGGCTACCCTGAAGAAGCTGGCGGCGGCCAGTCCGGCGGGCGATATCGCCAATCGCCTGGCCTTGAGCGCACTGGTGGCGGCAGCGACCGCGAAGCCGGGCGAGGCGGGCACGGTCGACAAGACCGCAGCGGCGGCGCAGTTGAACAAGACGCTGGCGGATGTCCGCAGTTCGCGCGAGAACATGGATATCCTGACCAACTACCCGGCCGAGCTGGTGCAGCTGGCGAGCGATCCCAAATCAGCGGCGCGCACGAAACTGCTGGCGGCGGCGAACCTGGCCATGCAGCGCTTGTCGGTCGACGCCAGCCTGTCGAAGACCGACCGCTTGTCGGCGCTCGCCGCGCAGGTATCGCTGGCGCGCATAGACAATCCTGATGGTGCTTTGCCACCGGCCCTGCTGAAAGAGGTGAAGCAAAAGGTGGCGCAGGCCGATAGCGCCACGACCGACGCCTTCGAGCGGCAATCGGTGATCAATACCGCGGCGCATGCCTTGGGCGACGCTGGCCTGCTGGACGATTCGGACAATTTGCTGAAAGCCGAGCTGAAGCGCTCGCATGCGCCTTACTATTTCATGCTCAGCCTGGCCTCGAATGCCAAGAAACGCGGCGACAAGGGGGTGGCCATCAACTGGTATGAGCAGGCTTATCAGGCTGCCCAGGGACCGGCGACGCGCTTGCAATGGGGCGTCACCTATCTGTCCGGCTTGCTGGAACTGGCGCCGCAAGACGAAGCGCGCATCGAAAAGGTGGCGCATGGCGTGTTCCAGGAACTGGGCAGCACCCAGAATGCGTTTTATGAACGCAACCGCTCGGTGCTGGAACGCCTCGGACAAAGGCTCACGGCCTGGAATAGCGGCGGCAGCCATCAGGCCGCAGTGGGGCGCTTGCGCGCCCAGCTCGATGGCGTCTGCACCAAGCTGCCGACGGCAGATGCCCAGCGCGCCACCTGCCAGGGTTTGCTGAGTCCGACGCGGGCATAACACTGTCGGAAAAATCTGCCGGGATATTTCCCGGTAAATGGGTTACGCTAGCAGCAATTATTTCTCGATATGCGCTGCAGCGAACCCATTTACCTGACCGGACTTGCCGACCATGATTCTTGTTCACCATCTCAACAATTCCCGTTCGCAGCGCGTGCTGTGGCTGCTCGAAGAACTGGGGCTGGCCTATGAAATCAAGGCTTACCAGCGCGACCCTAAAACCATGCTGGCGCCGCCCGAACTGCGGGCGGTTCATCCGCTCGGCAAGTCGCCGGTGATTACCGACGGCGACAACACCATCGCCGAGTCGGGCGCGATCATCGAATACCTGATGCAGAAATACAGCTATGGCCGCCTGATTCCCGCGGCCGACAGCAAGGACCGTTTGCGCTATACCTACTGGCTGCATTACGCCGAAGGGTCGGCCATGCCGCCTTTGCTGATGAAGCTGATCTTCGGCCGTCTCGGCAAGCCGCCGATGCCAGCCTTGCTGCGGCCGCTGGCGCGCATGATTTCGAACGGCGTGCAGCGCAGCTACATCGACCCGCAACTCAAATCGCACCTGGATTTCCTCGAAGGCGAACTGGAAAAGTCAGCCTGGTTTGCCGGCGCGGAATTCAGCGCCGCCGATATCCAGATGAGCTTCCCGCTGGAAGCCATGCAGTCGCGCGGCGGCATGGACGCCAGCCGTCCGCGCCTGCTCGACTTCTTGCAGCGGATTCATGCGCGGCCAGCCTATCAGCGTGCGATTGAAAGAGGCGGCAAGTACGATTTGCTGAAATAAGGGCTGTCGCCTGCGCAGCTTGCAGGCGTATTCTCTCTGCGCACTGCTTCTCCAATCACAGTAGAATTGGGTTGTACGTCCGGGACAAGATGTTCCGGGCCTGAACGCAAAGCTACCGCAACGGAGAGTCAATGTTCGCCACCGAGAAATTCACCGATCCCCACGCCGCCGTCGAGCGCGTGCGCGAAATCTACGATCACAATACCGCCTTGCTGCGCGAGGCATTCAAGCGCTTTTCCAATGGCGAGGTGATGCCGGAACGGGTGCGCGCCTGCTATCCCTTCGTGCGCGTCACCACGGAATTCAACACCCGCGCAGATACCCGCCATTCCTTCGGTTTCGTCTCAGGTCCCGGCGTCTACGAAACCACGCTGACCCGGCCTTCGCTGTATACCAATTACCTGGTCAGCCAGTTCAAGCTGCTGCGCGATAACCACGATGTGCCGCTGGAAATCGGCGTCAGCGAAATGCCGATCCCGGTGCACTTCGCCTTCCCCGAAGGCATCCATGTAGAAGGCACGCTGGATCCCGATCATCTGCGCACGTTGCCGGATGTGTTCGACCTGCCCAACCTGGCGACCATGGACGACCGCATTGTCAACGGCACCTTTGAAGAGCTGCCCGGCGATCCGCATCCGCTGGCGCTATTCACGGCGCCGCGCGTCGATTATTCGCTGCACCGCTTGAAGCACTACACGGCGACCTCGCCCGACCGTTTCCAGCGTTATGTGCTGTTCACCAATTACGCTTTCTATATCGACGAATTCATCCGCATGGGACGCGAGCTGATGCAAGCCACCAGCGATCCGGAGCAGCGCGCCTACCGTCAGCAGTATTCCGCGTTTGTCGAACCGGGCGATCTCACTACCTGGAACGCCAACCTCGACGACCTGCCGTCCGACCGCTCGCTGACCGGCGTGGCGCCGGCGCGCCAGCCGCAGATGCCGGCCTACCATCTGCAGCGCGCCGACGGTTCCGGCATTACGCTGATCAATATCGGCGTCGGCCCTTCCAATGCCAAGACCATCACCGACCATGTCGCGGTCTTGCGTCCACACGGCTGGATCATGCTCGGCCATTGCGCCGGCTTGTCGACCTCGCAGCGCATGGGCGATTACGTGCTGGCGCATGCCTATGTGCGCGACGACCATGTGCTGGACGACGACTTGCCGCTGTGGGTGCCGGTGCCGGCGCTGGCCGAGGTGCAGCTGGCGCTGCAGGATGCCGTGGCCACCATCACCCAGCTGGAGGGCTATGAGCTGAAACGCATCATGCGCACCGGTACGGTGGCCTCGATCGACGACCGCAACTGGGAGCTGCGCGACCATCGCAAGCCTTTGCTGCGTTTCAACCAGAGCCGCGCGATTGCGCTGGATATGGAAAGCGCGACAGTGGCCGCCAACGGCTTCCGTTTCCGTGTCCCTTACGGCACTTTGCTATGCGTTTCGGACAAGCCGCTGCACGGTGAAATCAAATTGCCGGGCATGGCGAACCGTTTTTACGAGCAGCGTGTCAACCAGCATTTGAAAATCGGCATCAAGGCGCTGGAGCTGCTGCGCAACCAGGGCGTGGAACAGTTGCACAGCCGCAAGCTGCGCAGCTTCAGCGAACCGGCGTTCCGCTAGTGGCGAGCGTCATCAAGCATCGCCGCGTCAATATCGTCACCCTGGCCGAGGGCGAAGCGATACCGGAACATTGCCGCAGCGGCGATATCGCGCTGGCGCAGGATGGCGCCGGCTGGTGGGTGCATTTTGTCGGCGAGGATGGCGCCATCGACAGCTACGACGCGGCTTTCCCTTCTTATAACAAGGCGCTGTGGACCGCCAAGGCCGCCGCCGAATTCAGCAGCGAATAGCTCAAGCTCGCGTCTGCCGGCTTTCCCGATACATCAAGCCGAGCAGGCCGGCGCCCGCTGCCAGCGTGAAGGCGGCCACGCACAGCGATGAGGTGAAGCTGCCGCTCCCTTGCACCAGGCGCGTCGCCAGCGGCGGCCCGACAATCTGGCCGATGCCGTAGGTGGCCGTCAGCAAGCCCATCAGGCTGCGCGCCTGGTCGCCGCGCAGGCGCCGCGCATCGCGCATGGCAAACAAGGTAATCGCGGTAAACGGCAAGCCCAGCAGGATGCTGCCGAGTGCAAAGCCGAACACGCTGGGCCAGGCCACGCCGATCAGGATGCCGCCTGCCTGCAGCAGGTAGCAGGCAGCCAGCAGCAGACGGTTATCCCAATGCACCGGCAAGTGCGTCGCCAGCCACGCGCCCAGTGAAACGCTGATCCCGAACAAGGGCCAGAACAGGTCCGGCCAGCTGGAGCCGGGCAACGCCTGGCGCGCAATCACCGGCAAGAAAGTCGCGGTGATGATGTAACCGAATCCGGCCAGTGCGTAGGCGATGGTCAGGCCGCGTGTCTGCCGCACGATCTGGGTTGGCGGGAGTGCCTGGGGAGCGGCCGCGGCAGCCGGAGTCAAGCTGACTGCAGGCCCGGCGAAGGTGCGCCAGACGGTTGCCGTCAGCAGCAATGCCAGCAGCGCGTAACTGAGCCAGCCATAAGATGCTTTCCAGTGATGCGACACCATCGCGCTGGTTGCCAGTCCGGTCAGCAGGATGCCGAGACCGGGGCCGCAATAGATGATGCCGCCCAGCGCCGGCGCCTGCAGCTGCGCCAGGCGCTGCAAACACCAGCCGGAGGCGAACACGAAGGTGCAGGCGCTGGCGATGCCTGCCAGCGTACGCAGCACCAGCCACCAGCCGGGAGACTGCAATAGCCCCATGCCCAGGGTCAGCAGCACCGTTGCGGCCAGGCCGATACGGATGAAACGGGTGGCGCTGCCGCGCAATACCATGCACAGCAGGGCGCCGATGAAATAACCAAGGTAATTTGCCGTCGCCAGCCAGCCGCCTGCCGTCAGGTCGATCACGCCATCGTGCAGCATCATCGGCAGCAGCGGCGTGAAAGCGAAGCGGCCTATGCCCATCGCCACTGCCAGGCACAGTGCGCCGGCCAAGGCTACGCGCCATGCTTCCCGATGCTGCTCCATCTTCATCGCGATGCCGTCAGTTGCCGCGGATCGGGCTTCATTCAATTGAATTCTCACATTAGTAATTGATGGCATGCGGCGCCTGCAATTCAGCCGCCAGCGTGGCGACCAGCTGCGCCGCCGGCATCGGCCGCGCCATGGCCACGCCTTGGCCGGCCCAGAGTGACATGAATTCCGGCCGGCTGAGCTTGGCTGCGGTTTGGCGGATTTCGGCGCTCAGGGCATTTTGCACTGGATACGCTGGCAGGGCGCTTTCATGGAGCGCCATCTGTTCCATGTAGGAATTGACGATGCCGCGCGCGTGGCGGCCCGAGAAGCTACGGGTCAGGCGCGTGCTGTCGTCGCGCGCGACCGCCAGCTGTGCGCGCCAGGCCGGCGCGATGCCGGATTCCGGGCAAGCCAGGAAGGCGGTGCCGAGCTGCGCCGCCTGGGCGCCGAGCAGCAAGGCGGCAGCGATGCCGCGGCCATCCATGATGCCGCCGGCGGCGATCAGCGGCAGCTTGACCGCCGCCGCTGCCTGAGGAATCAGCGTCATCAGGCCGACGCTGGACTGTTCGATGTCGCCGAGGAAGGTAGCGCGATGGCCGCCTGCCTCAGCGCCTTGCAGGCAAACAAAATCCGCGCCGGCCTGTTCCCATGCCACCGCTTCAGCCACCGTGGTGGCAGTGCCGATCACTTTGCTGCCTTTGGCATGGAACTGCGCCACCGTATCGGCGGACAGGATGCCGAAGGTGAAGCTGACCACCGGCGGCGCGGCTTCCAGCAGGGCCGCCAACTGTTCTTCGAAGTTCTCGCTGAATTTCTGCGGCCGTGTTGCGGGACCAAGGCCGAGCGCGTCACGGAACGGCAGCAGCAGTTCTTCTGCCCTGGCGATTTCTGCTTCGGCAGGCTGGCTGGTTTCCAGGATGAATAAATTGACGTTGAAAGGCCGCGTCGTCAGCGTGCGGATTTTCTGGACCGCTGCGATGATCGCCGCCGGCGACAGCAGCGCGGCCGCAAACGAACCCAGGCCGCCGGCGTTGCAGACTTGCGTCACCAGCTCAATCGGCGAGCCGCCGTTCATGGGGCCTTGCACGATCGGATAGCGCAGGTTGAGCTGTGCTGCAAACGATGCGCTGTGCGGGGCGGATTGCAAGTGGATGCTGGGCATGTTGAGGCTCCTGAGGAAAGACCATCTTGGTGCGGTTGTACTCTAGCGACATGGCGCCGGCACTGCACCGGGCTGGATGGCATTCATCCTACCTTGACATTATCATCCTGAAAAATGAATAATAAGAATGTTACCCATCTTTAAATGAGATGAACCATGGATCTCTTGTCTCTGGAAATTTTCCGCACGGTAGTGCGCGAGGGCGGCATTACCCGGGCGGCGGAACAGTTGCACCGGGTGCAATCGAATGTCACCACCCGCATCCGCCAACTGGAGCAATCGCTGGGCGTCAGCCTGTTTTCGCGCAACCACAAGCGTCTGGTGCTGACGCCGGCCGGCGAAACCCTGCTGGGCTATGCCGAACGCCTGCTGAACCTTGCCATTGAAGCGCGCGAGGCGGTGCAGCCGGCCGTGCCGCAAGGGCGCCTACGCATCGGATCCATGGAAAGCACCGCTGCCAGCCGTTTGCCGTTGCCGCTGGCGCGCTTCCACCAGCAATGGCCCGCGGTGCAGTTGGAACTCAGCACCGGCCCGACCCAGCAACTGATTGACCGCGTACGCGCCTTCACCCTCGATGCGGCACTGGTTGCCGGACCATTGGAAGACCCGCTGCTGACGATCTTGCCCCTGTATACCGAAGAACTAGTGCTGCTGGCTCCGCGTAACCACCCCCCGATCAACGGCCCGGACGACCTGCAGACCCACACCCTGATCGCCTTCGAAAACGGCTGCGCCTATCGCCGCCACGCCGAAAACTGGCTAGCCTCAGGCAGCATCCCCGGCCGCCGCCCCGACCGCATTCTCGAGCTAGGCTCCTATCACGCCATGCTGGCCTGCGTCGCCGCCGGCGCCGGCATCGCCCTGGCGCCGCGCTCCGTACTCGAACTCCACAACCGCAACGAAAGCCTGTCCATCTACCCCATCGGCCCCGCCGGCCAGGTCCCAACCTACCTGATCTGCCGCCACGACTACAGCTCCCCGGCCTTCGACGCCCTCAGCCAGATCCTCCAGAAAGAAGCAAAAAAATCGACTCCGACCCCAATTAAGTAAAAATAATTAGGGTCAGAGTCGATTTAAGAAAGCACTAATGGGGTCAGAGTCGAATTAATGGATAAAATGAAGGCATCTAAACTGCTTTCTTTTTGCCATGGCTCGCTTACCTCGTCTCGTGATCCCCAATCAGCCGCACCATCTTATTCAGCGAGGTGTTGACCGGCAGGCAATTTTTCGCGAAACAGAAGATTATGTGAATTTTCTTGGCCGTTTGCGCGATGCGGCCAGGCAGTTCAAGGTTGCCATCCATGGTTATGTGCTGATGACTAACCATATCCACTTGCTGGCAACGCCGAGCGACTTGGAGGGCTTGGCACGGATGATGCAATGGGTAGGGCGTCATTACGTACCTTATTTCAATCAGAAATATGCGCGGGAAGGCACTTTGTGGCAAGGGCGCTACAGGGCCACAGTGATCGATTCAGAGCGCTATTTCATGTTGTGCAGCTGCTACATCGACCAGAATCCGGTGCGTGCGGGTATTACTTCGACGCCTGGAGAGTATCCCTGGTCGAGCTACTTGCACCATGTTGGCGTCAAGCCGGATCCGCTGGTGACTGACCATGCATTGTATTGGGCCTTGGGCAACACGCCCTTTGACCGTGAAGCAGCATATAAGGAAATGGCTGAGCAAGCGCTTACATCCGAGCAATCAAAGCAACTGATGGATGCCACTAACAAAGGCTGGCCGCTGGGTTCGGACGTTTTCAAGGCCAAGCTGGAAAAGCAGGGCGCCGTACGGGTGCGCCCGGCCCGGCGCGGGCGGCCGTTCAAGGCGCAGCCTGAGGTGGCGGAGGAGTCGGCGGCCCCGGCAATAAAAAAATAACAGAAATGATCAAGAAACCATCAAATGCACCAAATTTACTCTGTCCCTATTTAATTTTGGTGCAAAAAATGGATTCATTAATTTGACTCTGACCCTATTTATTGTGATTGAAGTCTGGAAGCGTCTGCACTATTCTTAATGTCCTTACTCTCAAAGTGGTGGAGCAACGTTATGCAAGCGCAAGGTTTATACGATCCGGCTAATGAACACGATGCCTGTGGCGTCGGTTTTATTGCTCACATCAAAGGCAACAAGAGCCACTCGATCATTGAGCAGGGTTTGCTGATCCTGAAGAATCTCGATCACCGGGGTGCGGTTGGCGCGGATAAGCTGATGGGCGATGGCGCCGGGATCCTGATCCAGGTGCCGGACCAGTTCTATCGCGAAGAGATGGCGAAGCTGGGCGTGACCTTGCCGCCACCGGGCGAATTCGGCGTCGGCATGGTGTTCTTGCCAAAAGAGAACGCTTCGCGCATCGCTTGCGAACAGGAAATCGAACGCGCGGTGCTGGCTGAAGGCCAGGTCGTGCTGGGCTGGCGCGATGTGCCGGTGGATATCGAGATGCCGATGTCGCCGACCGTGCGCGACAAGGAACCGGTGATCCGCCAGATCTTCATCGGTCGCGGTCCGGACATCATGGTCACCGATGCGCTGGAGCGCAAGTTGTACGTGATCCGTAAATCTTCCGGCCACGCGATCCAGGCGCTGAACCTGTTGCACGGCAAGGAATTCTTCGTGCCATCGATGTCGGCCCGCACCGTGGTCTACAAGGGTTTGCTGCTGGCTGACCAGGTCGGTGTCTACTATAAAGATCTGCAGGACCCACGCTGCCTGTCGGCGCTGGCGCTGGTGCATCAACGCTTCTCCACCAATACTTTCCCGGAATGGCCGTTGGCCCACCCGTACCGCCTGCTGGCGCACAACGGCGAAATCAACACCGTCAAGGGCAACTTCAACTGGATGCGCGCGCGCGAAGGCGTGATGAAATCACACGTGCTGGGCGACGACCTGAAGAAGCTGTTCCCGCTGATCTATGAAGGCCAGTCCGACACCGCCTGCTTCGACAACGCGCTGGAACTGCTGCTGATGGCAGGTTACCCGATTGCCCAGGCGATGATGATGATGATCCCGGAAGCGTGGGAAAACCACACCACCATGGACGACAACCGCCGCGCCTTCTACGAATACCACGCTGCGATGATGGAGCCATGGGATGGCCCGGCAGCGATGGCGTTTACCGATGGCCGTCACATCGGCGGCACCCTGGATCGCAACGGCTTGCGTCCGGCGCGCTACATCGTCACCGACGACGACTTCGTGGTGATGGCATCCGAATCAGGTGTGCTGCCGATCCCGGAATCCAAGATCATCCAGAAATGGCGCCTGCAGCCAGGCAAGATGTTCCTGATCGACCTCGACGCCGGCCGCATCATCGACGACAAGGAATTGAAAGACACCTTCGCCAACGCCAAGCCATACAAGCAATGGATCGAATCGGTACGGGTCAAGCTGGACGAGCTGAAAGCCGAGCCGTCCGAATCCGGCTCCACCATCCCGCTGCTGGATCGCCAGCAGCTGTTCGGCTACACCCAGGAAGACATCAAGTTCCTGATGTCGCCGATGGCGGCCGCCGCTGAAGAAGCAATCGGCTCGATGGGCAACGACTCGCCGCTGGCGGTCATGTCCAACAAGAACAAGACCCTGTATCACTATTTCAAGCAGTTGTTCGCGCAAGTCACCAACCCGCCTATCGATCCGATCCGCGAAGCGATGGTGATGTCGCTGGTGTCTTTCATCGGTCCTAAGCCGAACATGCTGGACACCAACAACATAAATCCACCGATGCGGCTGGAAGTGTCGCAGCCTATCCTCAACTACGACGATATCGCCAAGCTGCGCAACATCAGCGCCCATACCGGCGGCAAGTTCAAATCGCATGAGCTGAACATCTGCTATCCGGTGGCATGGGGCAAGGAAGGCATCGAAGCGCGCCTGGCCTCGCTGTGTGCCAAGGCAGTCGATGCGGTCAAGTCCGGCCACAACATCCTGATCGTGTCGGACCGCAAGGTCGATGCCGAGCAGGTGGCGATTCCAGCCCTGCTGGCCACCTCGGCCATCCACCAGCATCTGGTGAGCAAGGGACTGCGCACTTCGACCGGCCTGGTGGTTGAAACCGGTTCGGCGCGCGAGACGCATCACTTTGCACTGCTGGCGGGTTACGGCGCGGAAGCCATCCATCCCTACCTGGCGATGGATACCCTGACCGAGCTGGCGCACGGCTTGCCGGGCGCGCTGTCGCCGGAAAAAGCCATCTACAATTTCCAGAAGGCGGTTGGCAAGGGCTTGCTGAAAGT
The DNA here is from genome assembly GCF_035566555.1 of Collimonas sp. Taxonomy (GTDB): domain Bacteria; phylum Pseudomonadota; class Gammaproteobacteria; order Burkholderiales; family Burkholderiaceae_D; genus Collimonas. The sequence goes on along the minus strand of NZ_DATMRB010000145.1, from coordinate 795 downwards.
CATGTCGAAGATGGGTATTTCGACTTACATGTCGTATTGCGGTGCGCAGATTTTCGAAGCCATCGGCCTCAACAAGGCCATGACGCAGAAGTACTTCAAGGGCACCGCATCGAATGTCGAAGGCATCGGCGTGTTTGAAGTGGCGGAAGAAGCCTTGCGCCTGCATCGCGCCGCGTTCAGCGACGATCCGGTGCTGGCCAACGCGCTCGACGCCGGCGGCGAATATGCTTTCCGTATCCGCGGCGAAGAACACATGTGGACGCCGGATGCGATCGCCAAGCTGCAGCATTCGACTCGTTCCAACAATTTCAACAGCTATAAAGAGTACGCCCAGCTGATCAACGATCAGTCCAAGCGCCACATGACCCTGCGCGGCCTGTTTGAATTCAAGATCGATCCGAGCAAGGCGATCCCGCTGGACGAAGTCGAGCCGGCCAAGGAAATCGTCAAGCGCTTCGCTACCGGTGCGATGTCGCTCGGTTCGATTTCGACCGAAGCGCATGCCACGCTGGCAGTGGCGATGAACCGCATCGGCGGCAAGTCGAATACCGGCGAAGGCGGCGAGGACGAGAACCGCTATCGCCAGGAACTCAAGGGCATCCCGATCAAGCAGGGCGAGACGCTGGCGTCGGTGATCGGCAAGGACCGCATCGAAGTAGATATCCCGCTGCAAGCCGGCGATTCGCTGCGTTCGCGCATCAAGCAGGTGGCGTCGGGACGTTTCGGCGTCACCGCGGAATACCTGATTTCGGCCGACCAGATCCAGATCAAGATGGCGCAAGGCGCCAAGCCGGG
>NZ_DATMRB010000144.1:0-9334 GCF_035566555.1 Collimonas sp. | reverse complement strand
GGCGGGTTGCGACGGCTTCCTGAACCGTCATCTGGAACAGCCGCAGATCCTGCTGGCGCTGGGGAAATTCCTGTCGATGCGGGACCGGGTTTAGCAGGCGGCGCAAGGAAAAAATCGCCGTTACGGCGATTTTCTTTCCTGCTTATTTGCTTAACAGGCGCATGCCGCGTTCCAAGCCGTCCATGGTCACGGGAAACATGCGGTTGCTCATCAGTTGCCGGATCACTTCCACCGATTGCCGGTACTGCCACAAGCCCTCAGGTTCCGGATTGAGCCAGATGAACTTGGGGAAGGCGCGGGTGAAGCGCTGCAGCCATTCGGCGCCGGCTTCTTCGTTGTTGTATTCGACCGAGCCGCCGGGCTGCAGGATTTCATAGGGACTCATGGTGGCGTCGCCGACGAAGATCAGCTTGGTGTCCGGCGTGTACTTGCGCAGGATCTCCCAGGTTGGAAAACGTTCGGCATGGCGGCGCTGGTTGTTTTTCCACAGATAGTCATAGACGCAATTGTGGAAATAGAAAAACTCCATGTTCTTGAATTCGGTCTTGGCTGCGCTGAACAGTTCTTCGGTGCGGGCGATATGGTCATCCATGGTGCCGCCGACATCCAGCAGCATCAGCACCTTGATATTGTTCTTGCGCTCCGGCCGCATCTTGATGTCGAGATAGCCGGCATTGTGGGCCGTGGCGCGGATGGTGTCGTCCAGCGCCAGTTCTTCGGCAATGCCTTCGCGCGCGAACTTGCGCAGGCGGCGCAGGGCGACCTTGATGTTGCGCGTGCCCAGTTCGCGCTCGTCGTCATAGTCGCGGTAGGCACGCGCATCCCACACCTTGACCGCGGTGCGGTTGCCGCCGCTGCCGCCGATGCGGATGCCTTCGGGATTGCTGCCGCCGTGGCCGAACGGCGACGTGCCGCCGGTGCCTATCCATTTGTTACCGCCCTCGTGCCGGCCTTTTTGCTCTTCCAGCAATTCCTTGAGGCGGTCCATCAACTTGTCGTAGCCGAATTTTTCCAGCTGCGCCAGCTGCTCGGGCGACAGTTCGCGTTTCATGCGCTGCACCAGCCAGTCCAGCGGGATTTCGGCGTTCTTTTCGAAGATCGTCTGGATGCCTTTGAAATAGCGCCCGAAAGCCTGGTCGAACTTGTCGAAGTGCGCCTCGTCCTTGACCAAGGTGGTGCGCGCCAGATAATAGAAATTATCCAGCGTCGGCGCAATGACGTCCTTTTGCAGCGCCTCCAGAAGGATCAGGAATTCCTTGATCGACACCGGGACCTTGGCGTCTTTCAAAGTGAAGAAGAAATCGATCAGCATATCTGGATTATCGGTTCTTTCTTGCCATGAAAACCAGGCGTTCGAACAGGTGCACGTCCTGCTCGTTCTTCAGCAAGGCGCCGTGCAAGGGCGGCACCACGGCCTTGGCGTCGCTGCTGTGCAGCGCTTCCGGAGGGATGTCTTCCGCCAGCAGCAGCTTGAGCCAGTCCAGCAGCTCGGAAGTGGATGGTTTCTTTTTCAGGCCGGCGACGTCGCGCACCTGGTAAAAGGTTTCCAGCGCCTGCGCCAGCAAGTCCTTTTTCAAATGCGGGAAGTGAACATTGACGATCTCCTGCATGGTCGCCTTGTCCGGGAACTTGATGTAATGGAAAAAGCAGCGGCGCAGGAAGGCGTCCGGCAACTCTTTCTCATTGTTGGAAGTGATGATCACCAGCGGCCGATGCTTGGCGCGGACCATTTCGCGGGTTTCGTAGACGTAAAACTCCATGCGGTCGAGCTCGCGCAACAAATCGTTGGGGAACTCGATGTCCGCTTTGTCGATCTCATCGATCAGCAACACCACTTGTTCGTCTGCACTGAAGGCCTGCCACAGGACGCCCTTGACGATGTAGTTGTGGATGTCCTTGACCCTGGCGTCGCCTAGCTGGGAATCGCGCAGGCGCGAGACGGCGTCGTACTCGTACAGGCCTTGCTGGGCTTTCGTGGTCGATTTGATATGCCATTGCATCAAAGGCATGCCGAGCGCGGCGGCCACTTCTTCCGCCAGCATGGTTTTGCCGGTGCCCGGCTCGCCCTTGATCAGCAACGGCCTTTGCAGCGTCAAGGCGGCATTAACGGCCAGTTTCAGGTCGTCGGTAGCGACGTAGCTGGCGGAACTTTCAAAACGTGTCTCGGATCGCATTGTAGATAGTCATGTATAAGCAAATAAAGCCGAGTATAAACGAGATGGCCAATTGGCTGGCCCCAACGGCTGCCGAATCAACAGCGCGTTGCCATGATAGCCAGGCAACATGTTTCCACCACACTAGATAGCCAACGAACGATAGCCAATGAAATTTCTCCTTCTCCGCCTGCGCGTCATGTGGCGCCGCTTCCGGCATGGCGAGCAGCGCCAGGCTGACAGCCGGCACTACACGCGGCAAGTCGATGCCTTGATGCGCCGCGCCAATCCATTTTCCGCCTGGCAGGAACGCGCCGACTGGATCATCGACGTGGTCCAATGGCTGCGCCACGTCCCTAAGGTATCCATGCTGGACGATGACGGCAGGCTGCGCTACCGGCAAGAGCGTTTGCGTTTCCTGCTGGAATGGCTGGACAGCAACCGCGACCTGCGCCGGGTAGTACAGGCAACCTTGCAGAAAACCTTGCGCGAAGCTGCCGGACCGGAACTGTTTTGCGCCACCGGCCTGCCGCATGAGCCTGCCTTCTTCAGCGAACTGTCCGAGCATATCGTCAAGCTGGTGCTGCCCAAGCCGCCGTTCGAGGCGGATTTGTCGGCACTGTTCACCGTGCTGTTTCCGACCTCGGAAGATGCCGACTGGCTGCTGGCGCTGGACCGCGACAGCGTGGCGCTGCTATGGAAACTGATGGCCGACGACGGCATCGCCCACAGCTACCAGCAGCAGGTCGACGAGGCGCTGATCTATCTGGCGACCATGGTGCTGGCGGACGGCATCAGCAAGGCGTTCCGCCAGAAGCTGGATCCCAAGATGCCGCTGCAGGCCACGCCGTTCATGGTGCTGCGGCGCGAACTGGAAACCTATCTGTACGTGAATCCGCGCGATGACGGGGCCTTGCGCAGCGTGCGCATGCTGATCGCCGTCTGCCAGGCGCAGACCGACCGCATCTACGCCCACCTCGACGAGCATGGCGTGTCGGTCAGCCTGGTCTACCGGGTCGAGCGCATGCGCGCCCAATTGACGCGCATGGCGCTGCTGACCGATCTGCGCGCCGTCATTTACGGCGGCGGCAGCCAGCAGGACGGGCAGGGCGCCGGCCAGGTCCAGGCCTTGCTGGGCGACCTGATCGCGGCGCATCATCAGCGTTCTTCGGTGCGCGGCATGATACAGCGCAGCTTCTCTTTGCTGGCGCGAAAAATGGTTGAGCGCAATGCCGACCATGGCGAGCACTACATCGCGCGCGACAGCAAGGAATACCGGGCGATGCTGAAAGCCGCCGGCCGCGGCGGCGTCATTACGGCGTTCACCGTGCTCGGCAAATCGATGGTGACGGCGCTCGGCGCCGCCCGTTTCTTCGAGGGCATTTTCGCATCGCTCAACTATGCCGTCAGCTTCATGGCGATTTCCGCGGTCGGCGGCGTCCTGGCCACCAAGCAGCCGGCAGTCACGGCGCCGGTGCTGGCGTCCAAGATGGGGCAGCTGGATACGGTCGAGGGCCTGCGCGCCTTGCTGACGGAAATTGCCCTGCTGCTGCGTTCCCAGGCTGCTGCGGTGTTCGGCAACCTGATGGGAGTGATCCCGGCGATGCTGCTGATTTCCGGCCTGATCTTGCTGACTACCGATGCTCCCATGATGACGGCGGAGCATGCGCGCGCCAGCCTGCACAGCTTGTCGGTGATCGGCCCGACGCCCCTGTTTGCCGCTTTCACCGGCATCCTGCTGTGGCTGTCGAGTCTGGCTTCGGGTTTTGCCGACAACTGGTTTGCCTTGCGCCGCCTGCGTGAAGCGCTGGCGCAGCAGCGCCGCCTGGTGTACGTGCTAGGAGCGATGCGGGCGGAACGCTGGGCCGGCTGGCTGGACCGCAATGTGGCGCAGATCGCCGGCAACCTCTCGCTCGGCCTGCTGCTGGGGATGACGCCGGTGCTGGCGCAGTTCTTTGGCTTGCCGCTGGATGTGCGGCATGTGACGCTGGCCACCGGCAGCCTGACTGCCGCCGCCAGCAGCCTCGGCTGGGAAGTGCTGGCGGCGCCGCAGTTCTGGCTGGCCGTGGCCGGTATCGCCAGTATCGGCATCTTGAACGTCGGCGTGTCATTCGCTTGCGCGCTGACCTTGGCGCTGCGCGCGCGCGACGTGCCGGCGCGCATCCGCAGGCTGGTATTCCGCGCCGTGCTGCGCCGCTTCAGCGCCTCGCCGCGCTCCTTCCTGTTCCCTGAAGCGGCTGCGCCCAAGCCAGAGGCGCCGGCAGAAGCGGCTGCGGCCGACAAGGCCAGCAACGATACGCAGCAGGCTGGCGCCGGTATGCAGTCGGAATCGACGCCGCCGGATCGTCATCCCGGCAGCCGTCACGGCTGACGCGGCTTGCCTGCTGAAAAAGCCGATGGCAGACAATTTCCGTCAAAAGCAGGCAATTCCATGGAAAACAAGATCCCGGCGGCGGCTTTGGGAGCGCTGCCGACGCCGCCTGGCCAACATCGGAGGGCGTGGACTCTGCATGTTTCTTGGGGTAAAATTAGCCGGTTTTGGTGTAGGGTGGCGACGGCGGTCGGCGTCAGGCAGGGCTACCTTATTCCTTGCCCGCGCAGTATATGCAATGCAGCATAGGCCGTAGTGCCTGGTTTGCTCTGTATGTCTGCTGGCATTTGAGGCAGTATTCGTGGCAGTTTCGAATAAACGTTTTCGCTACAATTACCCAGCTACTATGAAAAAACTAATTGCTCTTCTCGCGCTTGCGGGTCTTGCCAACATGGCCGCGGCAGCGGATGTGGTCGGCAACGCCAAGGCGGCGGAAAACAAGATATCCATGTGTATCGGCTGCCATGGCATTCCCGGCTACAAAGCCACCTTCCCGGAAGTCTATCAAGTACCTATGCTAGGCGGGCAGTCGGCGAAATACATCGAAAACGCATTGGTGGCCTATAAAAAGGGCGACCGCAAGATGCCAACCATGCGCGGCATTGCGGCCAGCCTGTCCGAGCAGGACATGGCGGATATTGCGGCTTACTACTCGCAGCAAAAATAAGGGACCCACACAATGAAAAAGATTCTTGCTGGCGTGGTGTTTCTGCTGTCCACCAGCGCATTCGTGAATGCCCATGCTGCCGGCAATATCGCAGCCGGCGAAGCGGCGACGAAAAAATATGCCTGCGCCTCCTGTCACGGCGCCGATTTCCACAGCCCGATCGATCCCAGCTATCCGAAGCTGGCGGGTCAGCCTCAGGACTACCTGCAGCACGCCCTGATCGCTTACCAGCGCGGCAGCGACGGCCCTAACGGCCGCAGCAACGCCATCATGAGTGGTCAGGCCAAGGCCTTGTCGCACCAAGATGTGCAGGACATTGCAGCTTATCTGCACAGCCTGCCGACGACGCTGGTGCTGCGCAAGTAAATACAACAGTAGTACAGCGCGCTGGCCATTGGCCTGAGCGAGGCGCATAGCCGTGCAATCACTGTTGCACGGCTTTTTTACATCTGCAGCCGGCTGCAGCAATGCGGCGCCGGCTTAGCTGGGGCGATAAGGCAAACCGTTGATCAGACGTTGCCGCGGGCTGAACCGGTTGTGCATGATGTCCAGGGTCGGATCGGAATAGGCCGACTCGAGTTTCAGCAGGCCGAGGATGGTGTGGTCCAGGTCATCGCTCTGGTAGGTCCGTGGTTCCAGCATGGCGCGGCCCGGCGCGCCGGCAATCTTCTGCTGATTGTTCCAGATCAGCATCGGCACCTGATAACCGGATTCGTCTTCGAAGGAATGGCCCGCATGGTCGCGTGTATGTCCGACTTCTTGCCCATGGTCTGAAATGAACAGCAAGGCTGCCGCCTGGCCGGCGCTGTTTTCGGCGGCGCGGCGGATCAGGCTTCCGAGCACGTAGTCGTTATACAAAATGGCATTGTCGTACTCGTCTCGCAAATCCTGTATCCGCATGGACCGCTCTGCCTTTTGCAAGGATGCTGAGACGGCATCGCTGACTCCGTCAAATGTGGCGAATCCTTTCGGATAGCGCATTTCGTAGGTCGGGTGGGCTCCGAGCATGTGAACGATGATAAATTTTCTCGGCGCCTTGTCTGCCAAGGCCTGCTCGAAGTGTGGCAGCAGATTGCCATCCAGGTTGTTCTCCCCGCGTCCCGCCCCCTTGTTGATGAAAACGGATTTGTCTGCTTGTCCGGCGATCAGGCCGATCCAGCCGTCGCCTATGTACTGGTTGGACAGCCAGAAGGTCTTGTAGCCGGCATGCTTGGCCAGCGCCACGACGTCCGGACTCTTGTTCCATAAATCGGGCTGTTCGAGATCGGCGGGGGTCAGCATTTTCATCAGCGAACCGAGGGTCGTCGCTTCCGCCGACAACACGTCGTTGAAGACCAGCAGTTCGCCGCTGATCGCGTCGAGCAAGGGCGTCGTCACGCGCGGATAGCCGTAGAGCGACATGTTTGAGCGATTGATGCTTTCACCGATCACCAGGATAACCGTCCGTTCCGCCTCGCCGGTATAGCTGACCTGCCATTGTTCGCGCTTGCTCATGTTGCGGGCAATCTCATCCTGCATGTTCTGCAGGCTTGCCACTTGCGCGCGATAGTCCAGCAGGCGCAACGGCCAGAACAAGACGGGATTTTCCTTGGCCATGGTGGGATTGAAGTGCAGGGCAATGAAAATGGAAAATGCCGTAGCGATCAGCGTTTTTTTCTTCCAGCCGCCAGGGGCAAGTACCAAGCCTGCTTCTTGTCTGCGCAGGCGGCGCTCAACCAGAATGGCAAGCAACAGCAGCGCAAGAAAGATGACGGCTGCCTTACCCAGGCCGGGATAATTGTGCAGGAAAAACTCTTGCGTCTCGCCGGCGTCTGTATTGAGCATGGCTTGCAGCACCAGCGCATGGTTCGGACGCAGGCCGAAATAGTCGCGCAGGAAGCCTTTGATGGCGGCATCCGTGAAGAACAGCAGGTAGATGACGAGGGATGTCGCGGATGCCGCACGCTGGCGCGGCTGTCCGAGCATGAAAAGTCCCGCCAGGCCGAAGACAGCGGTAGTCATCAAGACAGCGGATTTTGCGAATTCATTGGAATTGATCAGGCCCAATCCCCAGAACAGGCCGAGTCCGGCTAACCCGATCAGGAGGCGCTTGCTTAAAAATTTCATGCTACGGTTCTTCCGCCGGAGTGCAGGTTAGTTCGCTGGGCCAGGTATTCAAACAAGGCAAGGATGTACAGGCAGTGTTTGTAAAAAGCTCTCCTCAGACATTGGGGGGCTTGGGGAAGTTCAGCGTGAATACCGTCATATGTTCTGGCGAACGGCTGAGTTCGACCTGGCCGCCATGCAGCTTCATGATGGACTGCACGATGGCGAGGCCAAGTCCGGCCGAGGAGGCGGAGTCGCTGCGGGCCGGATCGGCGCGGTAAAACCGGTCGAACAGGCGCGGAATGGCTGCTTCTGCAATCTGCGGGCCGGGATTGCTGATGGTGATGCTGGTGTTGTGCGGCTGCTGCATTGCCGCCATCCGGATGACCTGGCCACGCGCAGTATAGCGGATTGCATTGGCGACCAGGTTGCCGATGGCGCGCCGCAACAGCACCGGATCGGCCAGCATGGTTCCGGAGGCGGCGATGCTCAGGCGCACGCCGCTGTCCTCCGCCACGCCTTCAAAGTAATCGGCGATGCGCTGCAACTCCTGATGGCAGTCGAGTTGCTCGCGGGCGACGGCGACATGGGCATTGTCGGCGCGCGCCAGGAACAGCATGTTGTCCAGCATGCGCGCCAGGCGCTCGTATTCCTCGACATTCGACACCAGCAGCCCCTGGTATTCTTCCAGGTTCCTTGGCTGCGCCAGCGCCACCTGGGTCTGCACCATCAGGTTGTTGATGGGCGTGCGCAAATCGTGCGCCAGGTCGGCGGAAAATTGCGACAGCCGCTGAAAGCTGTCATGCAGGCGGTCCAGCATGCTGTTGAAAGCCACCACCAGCTGTTGCAATTCATACGGCGCACTGGCGACGTCGAGGCCGCGGTCAAGGCGCTGGGCGGTGATCGAATGCGCCTGCCGGGCGATCAGGCGGGTTGGCCGCAAGCCGCGCCGCACCAGCACATATCCCAGCAACGCGGACAGCAGCGCGCCGCATACCGCAGCCCCGACAATCTGGCTGCGATAGCTGTCCAGCATGGCCAGGCTGTCGCTGACATTGTGGGCGACGATGATCTGCACTGGTTCGCCGCTGCGGTCGATCTTGCCCCACAGCGCCGTGGCGCGCACCGGCATGCCGGCGGAGGTGCGCAGGTTCTTCCTGGATTGTTGATCGGGAGTCTGGTCGATGGCGCTGAGCGGCAGGGCCGGCAGGCTGCCGGCGGCGGGTTGCGTATCCAGCAGCGGAGCGCCATCGGCGCTGCGCAGTATCAATAACAGATCGTTGTGGCCGAGCGCCGCATCCATGAACAGGTGCGGGTCGTCGCGAATCGCTTGCACGGAACCGGCCTTGCCGACCAGATGTTGCATCAGCGTGATCTTGCCCAGCAATTCCTGATCGTCATGGCTTTCCAGCTGGCGCGCCAGAGAAAAGTACAGATAGCTGCCGACCAGGGTAAACGTGAGCAAGGTCGCCAGTGCAAACAATACCGCCAGGCGTACCGTCAGCGAGCGCGGCGCCCATGGCTTCAAGCGCGGTCCTCCAGCACGTAACCCATGCCGCGCACGGTGTGTATCAGCGGCCGTGCATAGGGTTCGTCGATCTTGATGCGCAAGCGGCGGATGGCGACATCGACCACATTGGTGTCGCTGTCGAAATTCATGTCCCAGACGTAGGAAGCGATCTGCGTCCTGCTGAGAACTTCGCCCTGCCGGTTGGCAAGCAGCTGCAGCAGTGAGAATTCCCGCGGCGTCAAATCGACACGCTGGCCAGCGCGCTTCACCCGCCGGCGGACGACGTCGATCTCCAGATCACCGAGGCTGATCAGCTCTACCTCGCGCGCCGGCCCGCGGCGCAAGAGCGTCCGGATACGCGCCAGCAGCTCGACAAAAGCGAACGGCTTGATGAGATAGTCGTCACCGCCCAGCTCGAGTCCCCGCACGCGATCCTCGACGTGGTCGCGGGCCGTCAGGAACAAGACAGGGATGTTCTTCTTCTCACGAATCCGCTTGACCACCGCCCAGCCATCGAGGGCAGGCAGCATGACGTCGAGAACCACCAG
>NZ_DATMRB010000143.1:0-30504 GCF_035566555.1 Collimonas sp. | reverse complement strand
ATCAATAATGATGCGGACGTTCTTCAAAGCCACGATGACTGCGGCCATGCTGGCCGCAGTTTTTTCCGCTCCGACCGCCCACGCCGGGCTGTTTGACGACGATGAAGCACGTCGGGCGATTTTAGATATACGCGCCAAGATCGATGCGGTCAATGCACGGGTCGACACCAAGGCGGACAAAACCAGCTCGCTCAGCCTGTCGGACCAGAATGAGCGCCTGAATCAGGAATTGGCCAAACTGCGCGGACAGATCGAAGTGCTGACCAATGAACTGGCCAACACGCAACAGCGCCAGAAAGATTTCTACGTCGACCTCGATACGCGCCTGCGCAAGCTGGAACCGCAAAAGGTCAGCGTCGACGGCCAGGAAGTCAGCATCGGCGCCAACGATCAGAAAGCCTATGACGCAGCGCTAGCGACCTTCAAGTCCGGCGACTACAAGACTGCAGCCACGGCGTTTTCGAACTTTGTACGCAGCAACCCGGATTCAGGACTGGCGCCATCGGCGCAATACTGGATGGGCAATGCCTACTACGCTCTGCGCGACTACAAGAGTGCAATTGCAGCCCAGCAGGTAGTCGTCACCAAATATGCCGACAACCCCAAGGCCGCGGATGCATTGCTGAATATCTCCAGCAGCTACACCGAGCTGAAGAACAAGCCGCAGGCGAAACGCGCACTGGAACAACTGCTGTCGCAGTATCCCAACACGCCGGCAGCACAGACGGCCAAAGAGCGCATAGACACGCTGAAGTAGGCGCCGAATATTATTTTGCCGATTTCGTAAATAAAAGCGCATATGGGTTTGACACCTGATATGCACTTTGTCTATAATAGCGGTCTTTCGGGTCGTTAGCTCAGCTGGTAGAGCAGCGGACTTTTAATCCGTTGGTCGCAGGTTCGAATCCCGCACGGCCTACCACGAATAAGCAGTACAGATAAGGCTCCCAGCAATGGGGGCCTTTTTCTTTGTCCCCTGCTCAGACTCGGTTCCGCAAAACTTGAATTGGCAAGATCAATTCTGCTCTATTCGTTTTGCCCAATCAGACTGTTTCAAGCAACGTTTGTCGCCAGCATGCAACAACTCATGCGCAGAAATTAAAAACAAAAAAGCCCACGTTCTGTGAGCCTCATCAAATCAATACAGAGATCTTCGCCGAATGAATTCTGGCGTCATTTTGCTGGCTTCACCCATTTTCCTCGGCGATGCCCGCCGTCATTTTTTGCGTAGCGTGCCGAAGTTGATTTGCACCACTTCAATGCCATTGCTTTTTTCTTTACCTGGCTATTCGGGAACGCTCGCACGACTCAGTCTCATATGAAGAATCAGCTCCTTGCCCAGTACTATTTACGGACTAAGGGGCTGATTTTATTCATAGGCAAAAACAGGTCAGCAAGGAAGCGCATTGGCGTCATTGCCAGACCCGGCCTCGCCTATTGTCGATGAGCGCGTGGAATCTGATTTGTCGCGCGCTTCATTGGCACAAAACTAGCCGGTATAAGCACCCTTGCTCCAGCCTTCGCCATCCCAGCACCACTCGGTCGTTTGGCTACCAGTGGTTGCATAGACGCGGATATGGATAGTGCTTCCGTTCAACCAGCAAGTTGCAGAGGCATTTTCCCCTGGTTGCTTAAAGGCCCCCGTATACCACCCCTTCGATCCGTCGTAGCAACGTTCAGTGATGGTAGAGCCATTGGACGTATAAACACGGATCGACGGCGAGCTGGTTCCCCACGACACGGCGGCAGTTTGAGTTGACATTTTTAAACTCCTAGATTGAGTTGAGTAAAGTGACGAACTAAAACACTTCAGTGATCACGACATGCGCGTCACTGTGATGATGCTTGTTCATGGTAGTCAGCGACTAGCGAAATAAATAGCTGTCAATTTTCGCAGGCGGCAGATGCAGGCATCATCTTGCGAACACTGGATCCGTCATCAGTAGAGTTTGATTTCTCTGGCGTCCGGTCATTTTCGAATTTTATGTTGCCAACTGCTGTCCCGGCCCCGTGAAAAGCCCCGGAAAATCGCACCATCTTCCTGAAACCCTTTGAATCAAAGCCTTATGACTACCATCGATAATTTCGAATATAAACCAGCATTTTTTCCGTTTTTCTTTTGATTTGACAGCGCGCATACTTCATCTCAGTTAATTCGATACCGCAGCTACCCAGCCTCGCTGATCCCCAGCCACGGCGGCAAATGCGGCAACAGACGGAGAAAAAACCATGCTTGAAATTCGCAAAGGCACAGAACGCGGCGTCGCCGATCACGGCTGGCTGAATTCGCATCACACTTTTTCGTTCGGCCATTATCACGATCCGCTGCATACCGGCTTCGGGCCGCTGCTGGTGATCAATGAAGACCGCGTCAAAGCCGGCCAGGGCTTCGGCACGCACGGCCACAGCGACATGGAAATCATTTCCTATGTGCTGGATGGCGCGCTGGAGCACAAGGACAGCATGGGCACCGGTTCGGTGCTGCATTACGGCGATGTGCAAAGAATGAGCGCGGGCACCGGCGTGCGCCACAGCGAGTTCAACCACTCGCAGACGGCGCCCGTGCATTTCCTGCAGATCTGGATCCAGCCGAACGTCAAAGGGATTCCGCCCAGCTACGAAGAAAAGCATTTCACGGCAGCGCAAAAACAAGGGCAGCTACGCCTGATCGCTTCTTCCGACGGCCGCGAGAATTCAGTGCTGATTCACCAGGATGCGGCTATCTACGCGGCGATCCTGAATGGCGATCCGGTTCTGCAGCACACACTGGCTGCAGGACGCAGCGCCTACGTGCATCTGATCCGCGGACAGCTGAGCGTCAACGGCAAGAAGCTGGAAGGCGGCGATGCCGTGAAGGTGACGGCGGAAAACCTGATCACGCTGGCGCATGCGGAAGACGCGGAAGTGCTGCTGTTCGACCTGCCCTATTGAGCTTCAAGTCCGCAGCACCGGCCGGCAAAGCATCTGCTTTGCCGGTCTTTTTTATGACTGCCCTGGCGCGCCGGGCACATGCTCGATCAGGCGCGCCATGGCGTCGGTATAGCGCACCCGGTCCACCCACCAGGCCAGCGCGGCACCTTCCTCGCCGCTGCGCCAGGCTAGCGAAAACGTTTCATCGGGTTTCGGCTCTTCCACCCGCTTGACGATCAGGGCGCCGGACGCGATTGCCGCGCGCGCGCACGGTTCGGGCAGGAAACCAAAGCCGATGCCGGCCAGATGCAAGGCATATTTGCTGCGCATGTCTGGTACCGTCAGGGTATCCTGGCCGAACAGCAAACCCACCGTGCGCGATGGCATCTTGCGCGCCGAATCGGCAACGCTGATGGCGCGGTGGGGATGCAGTTCTGCCTTGCCCAGCACCTTCTTCACTTTGGCCAGCGGATGATTGGGCGCCACCACGAACACGAACGATATCGTGCCCATCTGCTCAGCCACATAGCCGCCGCCCGCCGGCCCCTGCCCTGGGGCGCCGATCAGCAGGTCGACACGGCGCTCCAGCAGGGCTTCCCAGGTGCCGGCCAGCGACTCGCGGGCGATGCGCAAACGGGTCTTGTCGGCGACGCCGCAGAAAGCATGGATATCGGACTCCAGCGCACTGACCGAAAACAGGGAATCGATGCAGATCGTGAATTCGGTTTCCCAGCCGGATGCTACCCGGCGCACGCGCTGCTCCAGGTCTTCCGCCGCTTTCAGCAGATAGCGCCCTTCCTTCAGCAATTCCACGCCGGCGCGCGTCAGCGTCACTTTCGGCCCCTGCCGTTCGAATACTTGCACGCCAAGATCCTGCTCCAGCTTGGAGACGGTATAGGAGATAGTCGAAGGCACGCGGTGCAGCTCGCTGCCGGCAGCGGAAAACGATCCGCGACGGTCGATGGCGTCAAGAATTAACAACGCATCGAGACTGATTCTGAACATGGGGTTCCGTTAGAGAGATAGCGGCAAGCGCAAGTGAAGCATCAGGAATCTAGCGCATAGCCGGCGGCGATCCAGGCATCGATGCCGCCCGACAGCGGCCGCACTTTCTTGTAGCCGCGCTGCATCAGCTGCTTGGCGACCAGCGCCGCCGAGGCTTCATTGGGACAGGCGCAATACACGATCACTTCCTGGTCAATCGGCGCATCGAAGACGAAGGTATTGATTTCCTTGTGCGAGATGGTGAGCGCGCCGGGAATGCGCCCGGCCAGCTGCGATGCCGGCGAGCGGATGTCGACGATGGCCGGCGTCACCCCTTGCTTGAACAGCTGGTCCAGTTCTTCCACCGAAATGCGCGCCATGCGCAGCGAGCGGCGGAAGCGCCAGCGCTGCCACCATTTGCTGGCGACAAAAACGGCAAAGGCGGCCGCCACCAGCACCATGCCGTACTGGCCGAGCTCGGTCAGTACGCCGAGCAGATCGTCGATGGTGGTGCTGAACAGCGAACCGAGGTAGATCGCCAGGCCGGCCCACAAGGCCGCGCCCAGGCCATCATAGAGAATGAAGGTAGTGCGCTTGGTGCCGACCGTGCCGGCCAGGGCGCTGGCGATGGAAGCGAAACCGGGAATGAATTTGGCGACCAGCAGCGAGCGCGCGCCCCAGCGCGAGTAGATCGATTCCGTCTGGCGCACGCAGGAATCCGGCGACAAGGAAATGCGGCACAGCGTCGACAGCACTTTACGGCCGTAACGGCGGCCCGCCAAGTACCAGAAGAAATCGGCGATCAGCGCCGCCGCCACCGCCGTCAGCAACAGCACCGGCGCCGAGTACTCGCCGCGATGCATCAGCGCGCCGGTGATCACCAGCGTCGGATAGGCCGGCACCGGAGCGCCCAGCTGCTCCGCCAGCACATTGAAGAAGACGAGAATCAGCCCGTATTGCTCGATCAAATGAAACAAATAGGTCATCGCTGTCGTCGCCTCGTATCCATGGCCGTGATTGCCGGATTGGCAATTTCACAATGATGCAATAAGCATCTATGGATATTATAAAGTTGATGGCGTAACGGTTCCGGCCTTTTCAGAAAGATATTCATTGACGCTCAGCCAGAGCAGTATCGCCAGCGGCAGCAGCAATGCCAGAAACAACAGTTGCTTGTAGGCGAAGGCGCCGCCGATGGCGCCGGCGCCGAATGCCACGATAGGCCAGAAAAACTTGACGCAGCGCTGCCGTATCTCCTCGCTGGCGTCGCCGCGCACGATGTCGACCAGATCGATGATCACCTGCGTGACATTGCCAGTCATTACCGTGGTCGGCGTCAGATGCTGCAGCAGCAGGCGGCTGCTGGCATTCTGCACGCCCATGCCGGCAGCGCCCAGCATGCCGGCCAGCAGCGCCAGCGGCGCGCGCGAATCGATGACCGGCCCCGAGAGATAGCCAGCCAGCATGAAACCCAGCAGGAAAAGCAGTTGCAGCAACAGCAGGAAGAACATCGGCGCCCTGCCGCCGCGCTCCAGCCAGACCACCGCCATGCGCGTCAGCGCCACCGCAAAGATAAATGCAGGAAAGGCCAGCAGCTTGATCAGCACGCCATGCGAGGGATTGGCCAGTTCACTGCCGATCAGCACGAAGTTGCCGGTGATGTGCGCGGTGAACAGGCCGAACAGTGCAATGAAGCCCACCGTATCGACATAGCCGGCCAGAAAACTCAGGGCGATGCTTTGCCAGGTGCGGCGGTTTTTCATATCAGGCATGATCTTCCTTTGCAGTGCAAATCAAAAGGCGAAACAGCTGCAACCCAGAGTGCCCCAGAAACCGGCATAGTCGGATACCGGCACTGTCGACTTGCGCGCCACATCGTGGGCATGCGCGTGCACGCCGCAGGCGCCGGCGCATTGATGCTGCAGGGCCTGGGCCTGGCGCTGTTGCGGCAATGGACGATAATGGCCCGGCACGGTTTTCACCGGCGACCAGTCCGGCAGCACCGGGATAGTCGGCGGCGCCAGCGGGCTGAATTCCGCCGCGCCGTAAACTATTTTGCCGCCGACCACCGTCAATACCGATTCCAGCGCCTTGATACTGTCTTCGTCGACGGCAAAGAAGTCAGCCGACAGCACCGCCAGGTCGGCCAGCTGGCCAGATTTTATGCGGCCCTTCTTGCCCTGCTCGCTGGAGAACCAGGCGCTGCCGGCGGTCCATAATTCCAGCGCGGTATGGCGCGACAGCTGGCCGGCCGTATCATACAGGCGCATGCCGCCGACGGTGCGTCCCGACACCAGCCAGTACAGTGCGGTCCAGGGATTGTAGCTGGCCACACGAGTGGCGTCGGTACCGGCGCCGACCGGCACGCCCATCTCCAGCATGCGCGCTACCGGCGGCGTGTGCCTGGCGGCGTCGGCGCCATAACGGTCGACAAAATATTCGCCCTGGAAAGCCATGCGATGCTGGATCGCGATGCCGCCGCCCAGCGCGCGCACTCTTTCGATATTGCGCGGCGTGATGGTTTCGGCATGGTCGAAGATCCAATGCAAGCCATCGAACGGGATTTCCTTGTCAACCTTTTCAAACACGTCCAGCATGCGGCTGATCGATTCGTCGTAAGTCGCATGCAGGCGGAACGGCCAGCGCTGCGCGACCAGGTGGCGCACCACTTTTTCCAGCTCGCCTTCCATGCCGGCGGCCAGCTCCGGCCGCGGCTCCAGGAAATCCTCAAAGTCGGCGGCGGAAAACACCAGCATCTCGCCGGCGCCGTTATGACGGTAGAAATCGTTGCCGTCGCCCGGCTTGACCATCTCGCTCCATTTCTGAAAGTCTTCCAGTTCCTGGCCTTTGCGCTGGGTGAACAGATTGTAGGCGATGCGTATCGTCAGTTGCTGGTCGCGTGCCAGCTGCTCGACGATGGCATAGTCTTCCGGGTAGTTCTGGAAGCCGCCGCCGGCGTCGATGACGCTGGTGACGCCGAGGCGATTCAGTTCGCGCATGAACTGGCGGGTCGAATTGACTTGCTGTTCGCGCGGCAGCGCCGGACCTTTCGCCAGCGTGGCGTACAAGATCATGGCGTTCGGCCTGGCAATCAGCATGCCGCTCGGGTTGCCGGCGGCATCGCGCTGGATTTCACCGCCGGGTGGATTCTGCGTCTCCCTGGTATACCCCACCGCGCGCAAAGCGGCGCGGTTGAGCAAGGCGCGGTCGTACAAATGCAGGATGAACACTGGTGTATCGGGCGCGGCGGCGTTGATCTCATCCAGGGTCGGCATGCGCTTTTCGGCGAACTGAAATTCGGTCCAGCCGCCAACCACCCGCACCCATTGCGGATGCGGCGTGCGCAGCGCCTGTTCTTTCAGCATGCGCAAGGCGTCGGCCAGCGACGGCACGCCTTCCCAGCGCAATTCCAGGTTGTAGTTAAGGCCGCCGCGGATCAGGTGCATATGCGAGTCGTTCAGGCCGGGAATCACCGTGCGTCCCCGCAGATCGATCACTTGCGTGTGCTGCCCGCGATGCCGCATGGCTTCTTCGGCGTCGCCGACCGCGAGGAACCTGCCATCCTGGATGGCCACCGCCGTCGCCAGCGGCTGCGACGGGTCGACCGTATGGAAACGGCCGTTCAACAAAATCATGTCTGCGTGCATGGAAGTTCTCCTGAGAGTCAGCTATTCAAAATATTGAACATCATCCGGCGCCACAGGAAATCACGCTTCAATCCAATAATGACAATGCCTGACGCCGATGCAATCCAGTATGGCGGACGCAAAATCAAATGAAAAACGGAAAATATGCAGGTCAATGATCGAATTTTCCGATCATTAATGTATCGACATCAAACCCCGGCAGGCCGGCTGCCGCCTCAGGCCACTTCGTCGATCAGGGAGTGCCCGTACACGGTAAAGCGGCTCTTGCCCTGCCGCTTGGCCTGGTACATGGCTTCGTCGGCCTGGCGCAAGGCCGAATCCCACTCCAGGCTCTCGGCCTGGCACAGGGCAATGCCGATGCTGCAGCCGATGCCGTCGCCAATCGCGGCGACGCGGCTGACGATGCGGCTAGCGACAGCGGTGGCGGTGGCCTTGATGGCCAGCGCCGGAGCAATCAGGCAAACCACGAATTCGTCGCCGCCGACGCGGCCGGCGATATCGCTGTCGCGCAGCGCCGAACGCAGCGCCGCCGCCACCTCGACCAGCACGGCGTCGCCGCGGTCATGGCCGAGGTTGTCGTTGATCCACTTGAAGCCATCCAGATCGATGAACAGCAGCGCCACCGCCTGGCGGCTGATGCTGCCGCGGCCGCGCAAGGTTTCCGCCAGCTCCAGGAACAGCGAGCGGCTGGGCAGGCCGGTCAGGTCATCCAGCCGTACCTGGTCCATCCGCACTTCCAGCATGGCGTTGTTGAGCGCCAGCAGGCGCGCATCCTGCACCGTCTTGAGGTAGACCTGGTTCATTTCCCGCAAATAAATCATCAGCAGCACCGTGGCCGAGATCAGGGCGTTGCAGCGGCCGACATACCAGCCGATCGAAAACTGGCTGCCGCCGGCCATGGTGATCACGTTGTCGCATTGCAAGGCGACCAGGGCCACCCCCAGCCATACATGCAGCACGGCGCGGAAGCCGGTGGCGCGCCACAGGATCAGCATGGCCAGGGCCGTCAGCGACTGCAGCAGAAAGCCGAGGCCGCTGGTGGTGACGCGATGGAAATTGCCCTGCTCGATCAGCGTCGGCAGGTCGGCATGAAATACCACCACCGGCAGCAGGCTGGCAGCCAGCGCCGCCAGCACCACCGCGATCAGCCAGTTCGGCATGCGCTCTGGGTGGCTCGCCAGCCAGGACGGGCTCCACCAGCGGCTGACCGCGTACAGCAAGATGCTGAGGGCCAGGCCGGCATGCCACAAAAACCACAGCCAGATGGTGGTCTGGGCGCCGCCCAGCAAACTCTGGTGCGGAAAGAATGCGCCCGGCATGGCCAGGAACTGCATGATCAGGATCACCGCGGCATAGAAGCAGCCGGCGCCGATATACAGCAGATCGACTTCCTTAGTGGCGCGGTAATGGCCAAAGATCAGGTAGGTGATGATGACGTAGGCCACCACCGTCGCGGTCTGGTAGGAAGGCAGGAAAAACGGGAACAGCGGCCCCATCACGCTGGCGACCGGCAGCAGGACCAGTGTCATGACAACAATGCCGATGCAGACCCACAGCGCGCGGCGGCGCTGGCGCGTCGTCGCCTGGCGGGTCGCCGGCGACACGCTTTTACTGGTCCACGGCGGCCTGGCGGCGGCTTTGTTGCGTGCAATAGTTGCGCGGTCGATCATTAGCGATTTAACCATGCCCGAAAAACTACGGCTTACCTTGAGGTAAATTTTGCCCAAAAGCATCAAAATAATAACTTGAATGGCCATCCCAAGCTAATACAGAAAAGCTATCACCCCCGCTCGCAAAAGAGAAAATCGTGTTTGTCATACAATGACCGTTTTCCTTCCAAGAGACCAAGCCATGCGCGCTATCGAAATTACCCAACCCGGCGGCCCCGAGGTTTTGCAAATCTGCGAACGCCCTGTGCCCACGTTCAAGGCCGGTGAAGTCTTGATCAAGGTGCAGGCGGCCGGCATCAACCGGCCGGATGTATTCCAGCGCACCGGCAATTATTCGCCGCCGCCGGGAGCCTCCGATTTGCCGGGACTGGAAATCGCCGGCGCAATCGTCGACGGCGATTTCAGCGGCACGTCCTTCAAGAAAGGCGACCTGGTTTGCGCCCTGGTGCAGGGCGGCGGCTATGCCGAATACTGCAGCGCGCCGGCGGCGCAATGTCTGCCGCTGCCGGATGGCTGGAGCGCGGTGGAAGCGGCTTCGCTGCCGGAAACCTTTTTCACGGTATGGAGCAATGTCTTCGATCGCGCCCGCCTCAGCCCTGGCGAAACCTTGCTGGTGCAAGGCGGCAGTTCCGGCATCGGCGCCGCCGCGATCCAGATCGCCACCGCACTCGGCCACCGCGTGTTTGCGACCGCCGGCTCGGATGAAAAATGCCGCGCTTGCGAAGCGCTGGGCGCCGAACGCGGGATCAATTACCGCAGCGAAGATTTCGCTGCCGTGATCAAGGCGGTCACCGACGGCAAGGGTGTCAACGTCATCCTCGACATGGTGGCTGGCGACTATGTGCCGCGCGAAATCAGCTGCCTGGCCGACGACGGCCGCCTGGTGTTCATCGCCACCCTGGGCGGCAGCAGCGCCAGCATCGATTTCCGCCAGGTGCTGATGCGGCGCCTGACCATCACCGGCTCCACCCTGCGGCCGCGGCCGATCGCCTTCAAGGCTGCCATCGCAGCGCAGCTGCGCGAGCGCGTCTGGCCGCTGCTGGCAGCCAAGAAAATCAAGCCGGTGATCTTCCAGACCTTCCCGCTGGAACAGGCAGCGCAAGCCCACACGCTGATGGAAAGCAGCTCGCATATCGGCAAGATCATGCTGACGACCTGAGCCACCACGTAGTTGAGACGTAAAAAAAGCAGCCTGCATGGCGCAGGCCGCTTTTTTTTGACCCAGAGAATCGCCTTAATCCAGAGGGATGGCGCGATAACGGTTGACCTCGGCCGAATTGACAATCGGCGCCTTGTTGCCCCAGCTGTTGCGGATATACGAAACCACCGCTGCTACTTCGCCGTCGCTCAAGGCCGGACCGTAAGGCGGCATGCCATAGGGCCGTGGATTGGCTGCCGTGCTGGGCGAGAAGCCGCCGTTGAGCACCACCCGGATCGCGTTCACCGGCGAGGCCATGGTGATGGCGTGATTGCCGGCCAGCGGCGGATAGGCCGGCCATGTGCCTTTGCCGGAAGCCTGGTGGCAATCGGCGCAATGGTTCTTGTAGATCTTCCCGCCCTGCTCCAGCACGCGCGCAACCTCGTCCGCGCTGGCGCGTTCCTTGGCCGGCTCGGCTTCCTTCTGGCGCGGCAAGGATTTCAGGTAGACCGCCATGGCCTTGACGTCGGCATCGCTCAGGTGCTGCAGGCTGGCGCCCACCACTTCCGCCATCGGCCCCAGCACGGTGCCGCGCGGCGAGACGCCGTTTTTCAGCAAGCCGGTGATGTGCTCGATATCCCAGTCACCCAGGCCGATTTCATCGTCCGACGTCAGCGATGGCGCATACCAGTTCACTACCGGGATGAAGCCGCCCCCCAGCTCCGCCTTGAGATCGCTGCCGCCGAGTGCATTGCGGGTGGTGTGGCAGGCGCTGCAGTGACCCAGGCCCTGCACCAGATAAGCGCCGCGGTTCCATTCCACCGACTGTCCCTGCTCTTCCTGGTACACGCCGGGCCGGAAATACAGCGCGCGCCAGCCGTACAGCAGGATCCGCTGGTCATAGGGAAAACGCAAGGCCGGCGCCAGGTTCTTTTGCGTTACCGGCGCCACGCTGCGCAGATAGGCGAACATGGCGTCGGCGTCCTCACGCGTGACCTTGGTGTAATTGGTGTAGGGGAAGGCCGGATACAGCAGGCTACCATCCTTCGATTTGCCGTTATGCAGCGCGCGCCAGAAATCGTCGGCGCTCCAGCTGCCGATGCCGGTCTCCTTGTCCGGCGTCAGGTTGGGCGAATAGATGGCGCCGAACGGTGTCTGTATCGCCCGCCCGCCGACCAGTTCCTTGCCGCCGCGCGCGGTGTGGCAAGCGATGCAGTCGCCGCTGCGCACCAGATAGCCGCCCCTGGCAATCTGTGCAGCAGCATCTACCCCCGCCGCCACGGCCGTCGCCGGCTGCCTTGCAGCTGCGCTGTCGTCATCGGCGTTCAGCAGCGCCAGCACGGCCACTACGGCGACGATCAGCAGCAAAGCTGCGCCCGCCAGCCACATCAGTAATCGTTTCATGTTCGCTCCGCTTAATTCGAGACAGGGACGCTGCCGCAAGCCAGCGGCAGTTTGACGGAGCCAGGAGCAACCGCAGTGGCGCCGGCCGGCACCGGCTGCGCCGCCAGCCAGGATGCCACCGCGCCGATATCTTCAGCGCTCAGGCGCTGCGCCACCTGCGCCATGCAATCCGGCGCCAGCGCATGGCGCGCGCCGTTCTTCCAGGCGCCGATCTGGCTCACCAGATAATCGCGCGGCAAGCCGAGCAAACCCGGCGTGGCCGGCTGCACGCCGGTCATGGCGCTGCCGTGGCAGGCGATGCAGGCCGGGATCTGCTTGCCGGCGTCGCCCCGGTTGACCAGCATATCGCCGCGGGCGCGGGTGGCCTCGGATGGATCGTGAGGCTGCGGCGGCGGGTAAGGCGGGTGCTGGTCGGCGAAATAAGCGGCGATTTCCTGCAGATAGGCGTCCGACAGATGATCGACCAGGTAGGTCATCATCGGATACTGGCGCCGCCCTTCGCGGAAATTGTGCAGCTGGTTGTAGAGGTAGCCGGCCGGCTTGCCTGCGATGCGCGGGTAATAGCCGTCGTTGGTGGCGCGTCCCTGTTCGCCGTGGCAGGCGGTACAGGCGGTGAGGCGCTGCTTGATGGTGTCTGGAACGGCAGCGGCATCGACTTCAGCCGCCTGCGCTGCCAGGCCGAACAGGGCCGAAACAAGCGCTACAAGAAACCCGGACCGCAAGCGTCGCACAGCACGCCTTGCCTCCGGTCCCTGCAAAAGAATCGACATGATGTTCCTGGTTTTTTATGCTGCTGCATTTTTCGGGAAGGTATTCAGGTCAGATTATAAACTAGCAAGTTTATTAACACATGACAACATTGAACAAGATGTCGTCCAGTCCCTACTTCGGCGCTTTCGGCGGCACCAGCGGCTGGTCCCTGGTCGAGCCTGGTTCATTCGCATACATCTGCTCTTCCACGATATCCATCTGCTGACTGCCATCCAGGGCGTGGCCGGTCCATCGATCTGCCGGATTGACGGCCTGCGTCTTCTTGTCCTTGACAGGGGCGGCTGGCAGTTTGGTTTTAGACATGGCGTCTCCTCATGGCGCGACGACGGGCTGGTCGCCTTCCTTCACTATAGAGCCTCGCACGCCCAGACGGTAGCGAAGAATCCTGCCGGCCATGCAAAACGCCGGCCCAGATTCACATCTGGGCCGGCGTCGCGGAACATCAAAGATTTATGCCTGGTGAGCGATCAACGCTCGTAGTAGCCGCCTTGATACGGTTGCGGATAATAATCGTCGCGGCTTTGCTCGACATACACGGGCGCCGGGCGGTAGTAGACCGGGGCCGGCTGGTAATACACCGGCGCCGGACGATAGTAGACCGGGGCTGGACGGTAGTACACCGGCGCAGGCTGATAGTAAGTTGCCGGACGGTCGTAATAGCCGCCACCGCCGTAGTAGCCGCCTTGGCGGTAACCGGAAGTGGCGCCCACCGCAGCGCCAAGCACACCGCCCACAATCGCGCCGTGACGGCCGCCGACCGCGCCGCCGATCACTGCGCCGGCAACCGCGCCGATCGCCGTATTGGCGCCGTCATCGTAAGCCAGGGCGGAAGTGGAAACTGCGGCAGTCGAGCTAGCCAGCAGAGCGATACAGATCCATTTTTTGTACAGCATGATTGCATCCTTCAAGGGTCATACAGCCCTAATCAACACCATCAAAAACCGCCACCTTCGCACACTGCGGGGCCACGGTTGTTAAGTTGAACTATAGCCGAGCGACCGTCAAATGCCTGCAAACGATACATATTTTTACATTTGCACAACATGCTTACACCTGAGGTAACATTCAAAATCCGCAATCCGGCGCCGCCATCAGTGCAGCTTGACCGACGGCTTGGCGTGCTTCATCAAGCCGCTGGCGGCTGCGGTAACGCCGGTGCGCACCGGTCCCAGCAAGGCGTTCAGGTGCATCAGGTGCAGGCTGGCGTACATCATGCGGGCGAAAAAGCCGTCGACGAACCAGCCCAGCTTGGTGAGCGACCCCATCAGCGTGCCAACCGAGGTATTCCTGCCGAACGACACCAGCGAACCGTGGTCCTTGTAGACATAGGGGGCGTCCGATGCTGGCTGGCCCTTGCTGACGCGGACGAACATCTCGACCAGGTAGTCGGCCTGCTGGTGCGCTGCCTGCGCGCGCGGCGGCACCATCTTGCCGTCGCTACCGATGCAAGCCGCGCAATCGCCCAGCGCGTAGATATTCTCCGTACCGGCTACCTTGAGAAAGCCATCCACTTCCAGCTGGCCCGACTTGATCACCGGCAGTCCTAGCCCCTTGAGGAAATCGGGTGCCTTGATGCCGGCCGACCAGACGCACAGGTCGGAAGCATAGTCATTGCCGTTGGCGTCCGTGACAAAATTCTCGGCGATGCTGGCGACGCGGCAATCGGTCACCACCCGCACTTCACGCTCCTGCAACAGCTTGCTGGCCGCTTTCGAGACCCGTTCGGTGAGCGGCGCCAGCAAGCGCGGCGCACCCTCCAGGATAGTGATGCGGACGTCGCGGTTGGCATTCAGGTGTGGAAAATCGTAGTCGGTATAGACGCTGCTGGCATCGCGCAGCTCCGCCGCCAGCTCGACGCCGGTGGCGCCGCCGCCGACGATCACGATATCGACGCCGGCATCGGGATTCTTTTCTTTCTTCAGGTCGGCCAGCGCCAGCATCTTCAGCAGGCGTACGCGGAAATGCTCCGCATCTTCAGTCGAGTTCAGCGAAATGGTGTTTTGTTCCGCCCCCGGGATGCCGAAATAATTAGAGACGCTGCCGACCGCGATCACCAGCTTGCTGAAAGCGATCTGGCGCGGCGGCAGCAGCTCGGCGGCGGACTCGTCGGTGACAGCATCCACGGTGATGCTGTTGCCGGCACTGTCGAGTGCGGTCATGTTGCCGTACACGAAGCGAAACTTATTGTCATGCGCCAACATCTGGTAGGACAGGCCTTCCTGGTGGATATCGCGGGTGCCCGCGGCGACTTCGTGCAGTGATGGTTTCCAGATGTGATACAGCGCCCGGTCGACCAGGGTCACGTGACCGCTTCCCAGCTTGCGGCCGAGCTTGCAAGCCAATTCCAGACCGCCTGCGCCACCGCCTACAATCACGATTTGATCCGACATCCATCTTTCCTTCACCGATACATTAATCAATAGCGCTTCAACCTTCTACGCGCTGCGCGGCAGCGAAGCACGCAGTAAGTCTACTTTTATAATGGCGCAATGCGCAATAGTGACGTGTTTTCGCGTTTTATTGATCACGCTACGCCAATTTGCAGTATTCGGGAAAGACGCCGCCGCACAAAACAGTGCGGCCGGCCGGACGCCGAAATCCGCTTTCAGCATGCAAAACCGCCTGGGAAGAAGCGCTTCCGAATTAGCGCAAAGGCCGCTGGTTCGCAGCGCCAGTCTGCGCTATGATGAAGACGGAGACCATTGCAAACACAATTTTCAGGAGGGCATATGTACCGGAAAATTCTCGTCGCCTACAATGGCACGCCCGAAAGCCGTTCGGCTTTGTATTCCTGCATCCAACTGGCGCCAGGTCCCGGGGCCGAAGTCCATCTGCTGGGCGTCATCAATCTCGCAACCTATCTGATGGCAGGCGAATTCGTCGCCGAATCCGCGATCAGGGCCGAAAAGACCCTGCTGGAACAGGAACTCATCAAGGGCCATAAACTCCTCACCGACGCCGGCCTCAAGCCGATCGACCACTTTGAAAGCGGCGAACCTGTCAACGTCATCAGCGACCTGGTCAACAAGCTGGGCATCGACCTGGTGATCGTCGGCCATTCGCGCAAGAAGCCGCTGGCGACACGCTGGTGGCGCGGTTCCGTGGACACCATGCTGGTCGAAAAAGTACCGTGCAGCGTCCTGGTGGCGACCGACATCTGCCCGGCCTGAGCAAGGCCTTTCCTTGCACCCGGCGCGGCGCCGGGTGCTCAGCGGTTTTTCAGGCCTGGGCCTGCTCGCCGCTGTTTTGCACCTGCACCGACAGGGGCAGCTCAATCACCACCGCTGTGCCTTTATCCTTTGCCGAGGAAAAACGCACCTTCCCGCCCAGGTAAGTCGCCCTTTCATTCAAGCCGCGCAAGCCGTGGGTGCTGGTGTTTTCAAAACGCTCCTGCGACATGCCGACGCCATTGTCGCGCACTGTCAGCGCCAGCCGGTCCTCGTCGATATCCAGGATGACTTCCACCTGGCTGGCGTGCGCATGCTTGGAAACGTTATTCAGGATTTCCTGCAGCATGCGATACACCGCAATTTCGATGCGGTGGTCAATCGTGATGTCTTCATCCGGCAAGCTGGATTTACAGAGGATTTCGGTGCGCGCGCCAAAATCTTCCAGCTGTTCGACGATCGCCGCTTTCAAACCGAACAGTTCCAGCATGTTCGGCCGCAGTTCGGTCTGGATCCGCCGCGTGGTCGCCACCAGCGAGGCCAGCAAAGTCTGCATCTGGCCGCGGCGGTTCTGCCAATGTTCATTCTCCGGCAGGATCTTGTAGACGCCTTCCAGATGCATGCTGAGCGCTGTCAGCGAAGCCCCCATATTGTCATGCAGCTCGCGCGCAATCGCCCGCTTCTCTTCTTCGCGGATGGTTTCCATATGGTTGGCCAGCTCGCGCAGCAAGGCGGTGCGATGGGCGATAGTCCGCTCCAGTTCCAGCTCGCGCTGCTTGAGCGAGTCCTCGGCGCGCTTGCGTTCGCTGATGTCGGTGGCGATGCCGACTACGCCCATGACCTGTCCCTGCTGGCCGAACCAGGGCGATTTGGTGGTCTGGAAAGTCACGATCCCCTCCGGCAGCTGCACGGTCTGCGCCAGCGTCTCCGACACGCCGCCGTTCATGATACGGGCATCGTCCTGGTCGACCCGGTCGGCATCTTCAGTCAGCGGCAGGATTTCGCGGCTGCGCCGGTTTTTTGCCAGCTCCCAGCTCAGGCCGAGCCGGCGCAGGCAGGCCGGATTGGCAAAAATCAGGCGCCCCTGGTGGTCTTTGACGAAGATCGGGTCGTTGGTGTTGTCGCTGACGGCGATCAGCAGCGCGGTGGCCTCGGCCAGCTCGGCCGCGCTCTGCAGGCGCGCGCCGTATTCAAGATCGACCTTGCCGCCGGCGCGCCAGAAAATGAACAGCACCAGCACGCTATCGACCAGCGTCAGCAAGGGCGGCAAGGAACTGCGATCGTATAAACCCTGGCGCGTACCCCAGTCCGCCAGCCAGTGCAAAGCAATCAGCAGGATCAGCATCTGCGGCAAGGAACGGCGCAGCATCTGGCCGCCAGGAGCATGGCGGGTGATGATCGCCATCAGGCGGTGACGCGGACGCGACATCATGAGCGCCAGGCCGAACAACAGAAACGCCAGCGCCGACAGCAAGGGAATGCTGGTCGCATACACCATCTGCGTCATGGCGGAGACGTTATACAGGTAGCCGAGCAAAGGAATGGCGCTGAGGAACAGCAGGATGATGGCCAGGTATTCGGCCACGTATTGCGCTTTGCCGAGATGGAAATCAAGCAGGAGCAGCGCGCTGCCGGCAAAAATGAAGCCGATGGCAACCATCGGGTGCAAGCCGATGGGCAGGTGCAGGCTCGGCTGCGACACCAGCCGGGCAAGGACGGCATCGAGCCAGCCGGCGCCGCCCATCAAGTCTTGCATCAACGCGGCAACCGCCAGCGCCAGCAGCAGGACTGCCAGCAGCTTGCCGAAAAACTTGATCAGCCGCCGCGGCCCGACCACCAGGCATTGCACGATCAGGCTGGCGGTGGCCAGCAGGAAGCCGGCTGCCGTATTGGCGCGCATGAGCGGCAATTGCGATTCCGAAAACGGCAGCGTGATCTGGTACAGGCAGGCGACCAGCACCAGCGCCGCGACCGCAAACACCAGCGTGCTCACCGCCAGCGCTGCGGCGGTGGTGCGCCAGACATAGGTTTTGGTCGATGCCAGACTGTCCAGCGCGCGTGTCTTCAGCAGATCCTGATAATGCGGATTGCCGCTGGCGGCTGTTTCGCTCTCTATATTATTCAAATCGGCTCCAGGAACGTCGCTGTATGTGCGTGCCGGCATCAAGGGAGCGCGCGGCAGCGGCTTGCATCTAGTGTCGTGTCCTGCCTCATCTGTCGGTATATCGCGCCGGCCTTGGCCCGTATCGCGTCGTTGCGCCTAGCGCTACGGGCCAAGGCCGGCGCGATATACCGACAGATGAGGCAGGACACGACACTAGGCTTAAAAACATGAAAAGCCCGCTCAGTTAAGCGGGCAGACACTAGCGATGCCATCTTCAACGACGCAGGTGCGATCAATGATCCGGCAAGCCGGTCCCCAAGGCTGCCAGCAAATCGCGCAGCTTGGTAAACTCCGAACTCTTGTCGAAGAAAAACCGCACGCCGTATTGTTCTCCGGCGCGCCGGAAGGCATTGCTGACATTATTGCTGAAAATGATTTTCAGCGAGTTGAGCGGCTTCGTCGATTTTGACAAGGTGCGCAACAAGCTCATGCCGTTGCCCTGCTTCAGTTCGATATCCAGGATCAGCACATCGAAAGAGTCAGCATCGATCTTTTGCAAGGCATCGTCTTCCTCTTCAGAGAAGCCGGCAAACACCACGCCTGGAATCTCGCTCAAGGTTTCAATCATCAGATCACGCACATCGACCGAATCTTCCACAAGAAAAATCCGCAGCGGCGTGACGCCCGACCTGATGGTGTTGGAGGCAGTTGTATGGTCCATAGTGACTGACGGCGGGTGAGCTCATTTTTTCGTGCATTGCGCCAGAACTGGATGCTAGGGACTGGCAAGTCCCTCGATACGGCAACATGCAGGTGATTAGAGTCCTTTGAATAAATTAAACACGAATTCTGCTAGTCGATCAAATTATTCTTGATTGCATAATAAATAATATCCGCATTGCTGGTCATGCTCATTTTCTGCAGGACGCGGGTGCGATAGGTGCTGATGGTTTTTACGCTCAGGCACAACTCCTCCGCGATCTTGGTCACCCCTTCGCCCTGGCTCAGCTTGTAAAAAATCTCGTACTCGCGTGCCGACAAGGTTTCGTGCAAGGGCGTGTCGTCATTGCTTGCCGGATCTGCCGTCAGCAGTTCGGCGACGCCGTAGCTGATGTATTTATGGCCTTGCAAGATCGTACTGATCGCCTTCACCAGCTCCGTCGCCAGCGCCTCCTTCTGCACATAGCCGTCAGCCCCGCTGCGCAGCACCTGCACCGCATAGCGGCTTTCAGGATGCATGCTGAGCATCAGCACCGGCAGCTTCGGTTTCTCGCGCTTGATCTGCTTGAGCACCTCTACGCCGCTCTTGTCCGGCATCGCGATATCCAGCAGCACGATGTCGTAGTCGTTGCCGCGCACCAGCTGTATTGCCTCATGCGCATTGGCAGCTTCGCCGGCGATCTCGTAGTCCGGAATGTCGGCGATGAAGAACTGGACGCCGGCGCGTACTACCGCATGATCGTCAACCACCAGGATTTTTATCATCTGTTCAACCGTCACAATCAGTTAGGTTATCGGCCTTCCTATGGCCTGGCGATCCAACGCGCCGGGGCCAGGGAAAAGCAGAAGGCATTACATGATGTTTAGTGTGCGGCCGCCCGGCGTCAATGTAAACAAATTAGTAAAAATCACAGCTTCCTCGTGGTGCGAAGCGCCAGCCGCCGCAGCGCAAGGCAGCGCTGCGGCCAGCCCGCCATTACTTGTTCAGCTCCGCCTTGGCGGCGCTTGTGCAATCGTCTTTGGCCGCGCCCGCCAGCGCATCGCACTTGGCCAGTGCAACCTTGTAGCGCGCATCGGCGCGCTCTTCGCGAGCGTCGGCCTTGGCCTTGCTGATGTCCAGCTGCTTATCGGCATTGGCGATCGCATCGCTTTGTCCAGCCTTGGCCTGTTTCAGGCAGACATCCTTGGCGTTGCCCGCCAGGCTGTCGCACTTTTCCCTGGCTACGGCGTAGTCGGCGTCCGCTTCCGATTTGCGCGCACTGGCCAGCGCCTTGGGAGTTTTCTTGTATTCCACCTTGGCGTCCTGCTTGCTGTGTTCGCGCGTGGCCTTGGCCTCTTTGACGCAGACGTCCTTGCCGTTGCCGCTGAGCGCGTCGCACTTGGCGCGGTCGAGTTTGTAAGCAGCGTCAGCCGCGTCTTGCGCAGCACTGTAGGCAGCCCGGGAACTGTCTGTCGCCAAAGCCAGGGAAACGCCGCTGCAAGCGGCAACCCCGATCAATATGCTCGCGATGGTTTTCTTGATGCTCATAAGCCGTTCCTTTGAATAATGTGGCAATGCAGCTGCTCGGGCAGGTCGTCAGCGCTAACTTGTATCCATGGTAGCCAAGCACGGTCGGATGGCCTATAGGACGGCAACCGATAGGCTTGTAGGACAAACGGAAGAGGATGCTGTAAAACCCAGCGGAGAGGAGCCGGTTGCGGCAGATATTTAAGGGAACGCAGCCCGAACACAGACTATGAGCCGTCTTTCCAAGGCTGCCGATGCCTTCACTGCGCTTTCAAGATGTCATTTCAACAATATTCGTCATTGCCTGTTTGGATCGCTCCCAGTCCCAGCGACTGGCTGTGGCAAACCCCGCCTCCTGCAATTTCAGCCGCAATGACGGATCTTCCGCGAGCCGCGAAATTCCGGCGCGCGCAGCCTCGATATCCCCTTGCGCCACCATCAGGACATTCTGGCCGTCGCAAGCATACTCGATGCCTCCGGCCACCTCGCCCAGCACGACGACGCAACCGCAGGCCATCGCCTCCAGCGGCGGATAGGCAAAGCTTTCAACCCGGCTCATTTTCAGCAGCACATCACATGAAGAATAGATGCGCCGCATGTCGGCTTGCTGCACGCTTTCAAAGAAACGGTCGTAGCGCCAGCCGGGTTCCGGATAACCGTTCGAACTGACGATCCATAACTCGCAATCGAGGCCGCTAACAGCCTGGTATGCTTCCGCCATTCCTTTGAAGGGCACCGAAATCGGCCCCTCGATCAAGACTCGCAAGCGCCGTGGATTTCTGTCCTGCAAAGGCTGGTCCTGATAGAACAGCTTGCTGTCCAGGCCATTCGGCACGTGGCAGGCGGCAGGCTGAGAAAATTCCTTGCGCAACATGTCGACCAGCCAGCCGGCGATGCAGACGTATTCGTAGTCCTTGCGATAAGTAGCAGCTACTTGCGCCTTTACCGCTTCTGCATCATAAAACAGGCGTTCGTCCGACTGCACAAAATACAGCTTGCGGCGCGCCGGTATTTTTTCCAGCCATTCGACAGTGCTCCAGAAAGTAGCGAACAGCATATCGATATTATCGAATCCATACTTCTCGACATCCTGGACGCCATACACCCGTATGGATGGGTTGCCATACCAGGCAATATCGCCGTGCCCGCTCAGATTCAGAATGAAGGCATCGTGTCCCGCTTCCATCAACATGCTGACGTGTTTCAGGACCACCGCCGCACCGCCGGAAATGCCGAGCGAAGCCAGCATGAAAACGATCTTCCGCGGCTTCGGCCCGGGCAGGCGGAATTCCTGCTCGATCAATCCTGCCCAATGGGCGTCGTTGGCCTTGAAGTTAAGTTCATTATTGCCGGCATGCAGGCGCAGGTCGGTCAGCACCTGCGGCACCGACCTGAAGCGCGCGCCATGGTAAGCAAGCCTTACCCAAAGCTCATGATCTTCGCGATATTCCATGCGCGTCTTGAGGAATCCGGCTTGCAGCAGCAAGTCGCGTCGCAGCATCACCGTGCTCTGGCAAGGAACGCAGATTTTCAACAGCATGTCGAGGTCGCAATCAGGGCTATGCACCACCTGCCCGTGCGCCAGGCCATCAATCTCGCGGCTGCCGTCGAGCAGTGCGCGCCAGGAACCGTAAACCACATCCGCGCTGCCGGATTCCAGCAGCGGCAAACAAAGTTCCAGGCGCTCAGGCGCGGCAATGTCGTCGCTGTCGAGGAACGCAATGTATCGGCCGCGCGCTTCGAGAATCCCCTTGTTGCGTCCGCGTACGGCGTTGCCGGAACTGACCGGATAATGAAATATCCTGACGCTGGGATCGGCGCGGAATTCATTGACCACCGCCAGCGTAGCAGCCGGTGATCCGTCCGTAACCAGGATCACCTCAAATGCCTGCACGCTTTGTTCCAGCGCCGAACGAATCGTGGTGCGCAGGACATCGGTGCGGTCATATATCGGGATGATGAACGACACCAGCGGCGCCGCATCCCTGGTTTCATGGGACCGGTCCATGACGAAGCGTTCGAGTTGCTGCGCCGAAGCCAGGCGCCGCCGGCGCCGTCCAAGATAGCCGGCGGCTTTGCGGGAAAGACCGAGCGCGCCTTCCTGCCTCAAGACAAAGCGCGCACGGGCCAGCAATGCACGCGACCGCTCCAGCATCACCCGCGAACTGCCTGCAGCGCGCCGCACCGGTGCTGTCAAGCGCCAGGAATTGGATTCCAGGACACTGGCAAATTCGCGTCGCGACAGATCCAGGGCATGTTCTTTTTCCAGCAATTGTTCCTGGAGTGCCGCCATCTGATCGTCACGCAGCCTGAGCTCGGACTGGTGATTGCCGATCATCTGGCGCAAGCCGATGAACTGCCTGGCGTCGGCCGCCAATACTTCTTTGTCGGTGACGGATATCTGGACAGAGAAATCCGAGCCGTATGCTTCCTCCATGACAGCGAGCAGGTTTTCAGTCAGAGAAAAATAGGTCAGCGCCAATCCATGAAGGATTTCACGCTGACTGTAAGCCTGGTCAAAACCGTCGAACAGATGCTCATATATTTGCCGGGCCGACTGCATGACCGGAGTGCAACGGCCGGAAAAATTCTTGGCCAGCGCCGCCCCGAAGCAAGCGCCGGTGATCCAGCCGGGTCCGCCAAACCTGTCGTAGCAGAACACCGGCGTCCCGCCCGCCAGGCAATATTGCACCGTCTTGCCGATGGTAATGACAGCGCTGTAGCCTGACAGGATTTCAGGCGTTACCCGCTGAACCTTGCCGTTGACGCCAATCAGGTCCGCACGTATCCCGTTGCTGCGCAGGATCTGGATCACTTCCATGATTTCTGCCGGCGGATGATTCGACACTATCGCTACGGATCTTATGGAGGTGTCCGCCGCATCACTGCATGCATGCAAGAACCTGGCAGGACAGGCGTTCGGAAAGACGCGCGCTTTCTCAGAAAAATGTGGATACTTGCTGACAAAATATTCGAGATTTTCCTGCGAATGGACAACATATCTGGAAAATGACAAGCCCGACATGGGCGGCGCTTCCAATGCTTCGAAATGGGAAAGCGAGGAATAAATGCCAACCTTGATTCTCAGTGCGCCCTTTGCGAATAAATGATGCGCGGTGACGTAGTGGCTCACCCATAACAGGTCGAATTCGCGTGCACCTATATCGGCCGCGAAGAGATCGATGCACTCGATGCCCAGCAGCCTGATTTCTTCAGCAACTGGCGCGCCGATCTCGAAAGCCGCCAGCGTCACCTCGACGCCTAGATCCCGCAACGCTTCGACAATTTCAAGCGAAGCAATCTCGGCGCCGGCGAAATCCACCAGGCGTGAGCAGGCGACCAGTGCAGTCCGTGGAATGTATTTCTGTTTTTCCATATGTCAGTATATTTTTACCGCAGCGTCAAACAAGCCGCTTCCCCAGACATGCAGCGCAGTGCCGAAATCCGATTGCTCATGCAGGGCTTTGCCTTTCCTGGCCTGCCATTTCTGGCCATACGGATCCCAGGGAAAATGCTTGACGTAATAGTCGCAGGTAGCTTCCCAGTGCGCATAGGACAAACTTTTCCCGTAATGCTGGCAATAGAAATCCGTCTCGACGCCGTCCGCAACGATAGGCTCGCGCGCATCCAGGCCGACGAATTTCACCTCCTCGCGATTCTTCCACAGCATCAGTATGTCTCTGCGTTCCGGCCCGAAATAGCGCCGGAAATTCAACAACTGCATGCCTTTTTCAAAAGCCCGGTCATCGCTCTCGGTCATGTAGGCATCAAACAAACGAATCCTGACGGCGTTGACCTCTGCCGCAGGCGGCGCAGTAACGAACTCTCTTATCGGACCGACGTAGCGCTCGTCGGCATCGCAGCACATGCACCAGGCGAAGTCGAAACGCTTGCGAGCCTCCTGCAGCAGCAAACCGCGATGCCGCGTCTCGGACAGCAGGCGGCTGTCGACGCTTGACTGCCATTCATCGTTCTGCACAATCATGACGACTTTCTCATGCGCTTTCAAGATGGCGCGCGTGGCGTCGGTGCTGGCGTCATCGTAGGCGCAGATCAGATCGGCGAAGCCGGCCAGATGGTCAAGCGTATCCTCGAGAATCAATTCTTCATTGCGGATGCGAAGCAGGACAAGCAGAGGCACTTTGTTGATGCGCGCCTGGTCGCGTTGCCAGATGCTTTCCGCCGCAGCCAGGCTCCAGCTATCTTCACGACCATTCATGCTCGCACCTCACTATGCCATCCACTTTTGCAAAGCCATTGGCGCTGCGCTCCATCTCGATCTTGATTTGCAGGCACGCATCCAGTTTATCGTATGAAAACATGCCCTGTTCGTCCGATACCGAAATGCTGACCGTGTATTCTCCCGGCGCCAGATGGTTGTCGCGGATCAGCAGTGCCACCTTTTCCTTTTTCTCATTGAAGACAATGTCGTCGCGCAAGGTATTGAGGATGGTGACGACGTTGCCCTTCAAGTCATAGAGGATGATGCCGACGCCAAATTGCGGCGTCTGGCCGCTGAAACTAAGGCCGATCTCAATCCTGACGTCATCGCCCATGCGATAGGAAAGCTTGTCCGAAACCACGGAAGCGATACTAATCTTGCGTTCCTCCGGCGCCGCGCCACCCTGGCCGGAAACGCTATTGCTTCTGTTGTTCGCGGTCTGGCTGGACTCCAACCGTATTTCATGTTCCATCATCTTTTGATATTCATCGCAGATGGACAAGCGCTCGCCCATGCCGCGCATGTTTCCGGTATCAAGCCAGATCGCGCGATCGCAAAAATTCCTGACGGCGGAAGTCGAATGTGAAACAAACAGGATTGCCGTTCCCTGGTCCCTGATTTTCTTCATCCGGGTAAAGGATTTTTCCTGGAACGCCATGTCGCCGACGCTCAGCGCTTCATCGACGATCAAGATGTCCGGATCGACCTGGATCGCCACCGAAAAAGCAAGCCGCGCCAGCATGCCGCTGGAATAGGTCTTTACCGCGTGATCCATGAAATGCCTGATGTCGGCAAACGCTGCGATGTCATCAAATTTTTCATCGACCTCTTCCTTGCTCAGGCCAAGGATAGCGGCATTCATGTAGACATTTTCGCGCCCGGTAAACTCAGGATTGAAACCCGAACCCAGCTCCAGCAAGGCTGCAATGCGGCCGTTGGTCTGGATTTCGCCGCCGCTGGGATTCACCGTTCCGCATATCATTTGCAGCAGCGTCGATTTGCCGCTGCCGTTGCGGCCGACAATGCCGACGGTCTCGCCCTTCATGATTTCGAAAGAAATATCCTTGAGCGCCCAGAATTCGCGGAAATACTGGCCCCGCGGCCTGCCTGCCAGCCCTTGCAAGCGGGGATAGACAGACTGCTTCAAGCGATCGTGCGGCTGATTGTATATCTGGTAGCACTTGCTGAGCTTTTCTACCTTGATGGCGATCTCAGAGGACATCGGCAAAACCCTTTCGCGTTTTCTGGAACCATGCAAAGCCAGCCCAGGCGAACAATGCGGCGACGATCAAATAAATTCCCAGTAATGTCATGTCCGGAACCCGGCCCCAAAACAATACATCCCGCGCCTGTTCTATGGCGGGACTCAGGGGATTCAGCAGCAGCCAATGTCGATATTTTTCGGGCACCGAACTGGTCGGATAGAAAATCGGCGACAGGAACATGACTACCGTAGTAAAGATACCGATAAACTGGGAAACATCCCGCAGATAGACACCCAACGATGCCAGCGCCCAGGTCAAGCCCATGACAAACAGCAGCAGCGGCAGCACAACCAACGGAAAAAGCAACACCGTGATGTGAGGAACACCGAAAAAAATCAGGTAGGCGATCAGCCATACGCCAAGGCTGACCAAGGCGTGAAACCCCACTGCGCCCAATGCAACCCAAGGAAGTATCTCCAGCGGAAAAACCACCTTCTTTACGTAATTGACATTCGCCAGAATCAAGCCCGGAGCCCGGTTGACGCACTCTGCAAACAGATTGAACACAATCAGTCCGGCAAACAGCACGAGCGCAAATTCAGTCTTTGAATCGCTGCCTCCGCTCCAGCGCGACTTGAACACGACGCTGAAGACAAAGGTGTAGACGACCAGCATGAACACTGGGTTGAAGAATGACCAAAGAATGCCCATGATGGAACCGCGGTAGCGGCCGACCACCTCCCGCTGGACCAGGGCTTTTACCAATCTGCGGTTGCGCCACAGGCTCGCGGTCAATTCCTGTGGCGAGGAAGAGAAACGCTGCATCAGGCAAAAACCTCTGCCGCCTCGAAAAGTACTCCTTGCCCATCTTTACCCGAAAGCGATGGTTCACCGTCAAGGGGCCAGTCGATCGCCAGGTTTGCATCGTTCCATAGAATGCAGCGCTCATGGTCGGGGGCCCAGTGATCGGTGGTCAGATAAAGAAATTCCGCGGTATCCGACAATACAATGAAGCCGTGTGCAAATCCTTCAGGGATCCAGAGTTGCTTCTTGTTCTCCGCGCTGAGAATTTCGCCGACCCATTGCCCAAAAGTGGGAGAACTTTTACGGACATCTACGGCAACGTCAAACACCGCACCGGCGACAACACGCACCAGCTTGCTCTGCGGCTGTTGAATTTGATAATGAAGTCCGCGCAACACATTTTTGACTGAACGTGAGTGGTTTTCCTGAACAAATGTTATTTTTTTGCCGATTGCAGCTTCGAATTTGGCTTGATTAAAGCTTTCAAAAAAGAACCCTCGTTCATCACTGAACACTTTTGGCTCGAGCAAAATTACGTCTGGAATTGTAAGAGATGTAGTTTTCATCAGAGTATTCTTTCGTTCAGCACGCGCAGAAGATATTGGCCGTAATTATTTTTGGCGAGTGGCTGCGCGAGCCTGTCCAACTGTGCAGCATTGATCCACTTTTTCCTATAGGATATTTCCTCTGGGCAAGCGACTTTCAGGCCTTGGCGATGCTCCAAGGTAGCAATAAAATGACTGGCTTCCAGCAGAGATTCCTGCGTTCCGGTATCGAGCCAGGCGTAACCTCGTGTCATGATTTCTACGTTGAGATTGCCTTGTTCCAGATAGCAGCGATTCAGGTCTGTGATTTCCAGTTCACCGCGTGCAGACGGCTTTAGACTTTTGGCGAACTCAACGGCTTGCCTGTCATAAAAGTACAAGCCGGTCACGGCATAATTGGACTTTGGCTGTGTCGGCTTTTCTTCCAGCGACAATACTTTTCCATCTGGATCGAATTCCACCACGCCGTAACGTTCGGGATCCTGCACGTGATATGCGAACACGCTGGCACCCTCGCTGCGGGCCATAGCATTTCCTAGAAGATGGTCAAAATCATGGCCGTAAAAAATGTTATCCCCTAGCACCAAAGCGGAAAGATCGTCACCGATAAACGATTCGCCGATAATAAATGCCTGCGCCAGGCCGTCTGGGGAGTCCTGCGTGGCGTATTGCAGATTCAGCCCCCACTGCTCTCCTGTACCGAGCAACTGCACAAATCGCGGAATATCTTGTGGCGTGGAGATTAAGAGAATCTCCCGTATTCCCGCGAGCATCAATGTGCTGAGAGCATAATAAATCATCGGTTTGTCAAACACCGGTAACAACTGCTTGCTCATCACCAACGTAGCAGGATACAGACGCGTGCCGGAACCTCCAGCTAGAACAATGCCCTTGCGCTTCATATCGAAGTTTCCGATCGCAGCATTTGGTCGATCACTTGATCGACATCGTCTTTCCAGTCGGGGAAATTTAGATTCAGCGCGCGTGATAGCAATCCCGTGTCTAGACGCGAGTTATGTGGACGCCTGGCCGGAAGTGGATATGCCTCTGTGGGAACGGCATTGATCTGTCTGGCGTTCAGTTTGAGCACCGCGCCGTTGGCATGAGCCCGGGTCACAGTATGAAGCGCCAGACCATGCCAAGAGGTTTCTCCTGCGGCAGTCAGATGGTAAATCCCACCTTTCAGCGTCTTTGCATGATAAGCGGCGATCGCCGACGCGGTCACATCGGCAATCAGCCTCGCAGACGTTGGAGCGCCGACCTGGTCAGACACCACATTAAGACTTTCTTTCTCCTTAGCCAGGCGCAATATGGTTTTGACGAAATTATTGCCATGCGTTGAAAATACCCAGGTGGTACGAAAAATCAGCGCATTGCAGGCACTTTCAAGGATCGCCTGCTCTCCCGCATACTTGGAGCGCCCATAAGCGCTTTGCGGGTTAGCTGAATCATCTTCCAAGTAGGGGGTCGCTTTCTCCCCGTCAAATACATAGTCCGTGGAATAGTGGACCAGCAATTTTCCCTTGGACTGCGCATATGCTGCCAAGACGCCAACCGCTTCGGCATTCACCTTTTGTGCAGCCAGTTCGTCGGCCTCAGCCTTGTCTACCGCAGTATAGGCAGCCGCATTGACAATCACATCCGGTGCAGCGATTGTCAGCAGTGTGGACAGGTCATCCAAATTCGCCAGATCGATTTCATCACGACTCAACGCGCTTACACCACCCAATGGCGGTAAGCTCCGTTGACATTCCTGACCAACTTGTCCGTCTTTTCCCAGAAGAAGAATCTTCATATCTACGGTTTCTCCATACGCTCATGTGCCTCACTGCCGCAGACAATAATCGTCCTCATTAGATTCATTTAGAATTTCTTAAAAATCGCAGCCAGGGCCAACCCGAGATTTCCCAGCGTGGTCTGGCGATATAGACCGCATTGTTTGATACCGATAAGACGGAAATAAAGACCGCGATTTCTCGAGATCGAAAATCGATCAAATATTTCCCGGTTTTCTGGTGTGATTTTGTGACGCAAGCGTCCCAACGCGCGAATATTACGGTCGTTATAGTCTCGGAAGCGTCCATGCCACAACATGCTCATCCGAACCAGGCGGGCGCGCCAGCCTATATTCATTCCTACCAGATTACCCTCATGTTGACGGTATCGCAATGAAGGGTAGGTATCATAAAAAACCCTGCCACCGCAGGCGCTGACAACCAGATACACCCACCAGTCGTGCGTCACCACGTCAATATCGGCTCCCGCCTCGCGTAAAAGCTCGCAAGCTGCATTGTTGAACACCATAGTGTTGCCGCCACCGATATTTTGCATCAAGGCATTCGGAAAACTTGGCGGTTTGGTGAACAACGGAGAAAGCCCAATGTCACGGTCTTTCTCATCGATCAACCGCGTTCTGGAACAATACATCGCGGGGATATTTTCAGGCATGCTCGTCAGCCAATTCATGGCACGTTCGAGCTTGTCTGTTTCCCATATGTCGTCCTGATCCGAATATGCGTAATAGCCGGCTTGAATTTTTTTCTTGCACGTCAAAGAAAGAAAGTTTGCAGCAAATCCTTCCGCCGGGCCAGAGTGGATCGACAATCGATCCCGCCCCCACTTCCGTTGATAGGAATTGAGTATTTCCTGTGTTTTGTCACGGGAACAATCGTCGGATGCCCACACTTCCCAGCTCTTATAACTTTGGGCAGCGAACGAATCCAGCTGTTCAGCAAGATAACGCTGACCATGATAGGTGCAAAGAAGAATAGCAACCTTTGGTGAGGCGTCGGATGGCATAGAAAATGTCTTAAGGGATACGATTTATATTATTCACTCCATATCGCTCTTTATTTGCACGTATTTGTATACTTCTGTAACTACTTCCTTCGCGCGAAACTGCACCAAAAGAAGTCTATTGAAAGTCTCTTTCTCTACAATTAGACAGATTTATCTTTCTTCATCATTCACGAAATGAAATTTTGGACCGATTTCTTTTGACGCAGAACGATATAAATTGCCGAGGACGTAAATGTCACCGCCAGATACAAATTAATGTACATCGATACAAAGATAAATCCGATAAAACCGCCTACTCCCTTATCAATTTACCCATACCCCCACTGGCTTTTTAAGTATACGCACATCACAGTCGTGGCAATGCCAGATAAATCCTCAAATTTGATCAGCAATTTCGTATCTGACTCAAAAATCGTGGCTCTCTAGCAGGAAGTTGCGGCCTAATCGGAAACCAGCCGGTACGGACTACCTCGTCAATGTGTAGAATTATCGGTCTGTCACTGGCGAAATATCCCTCCCGCCGGTCGATCACAGAGCAATCACCAGCGATAAAAGGAAAGAAATCATGAAAGTCAGCCGTTACCTAAGTTTCTGGATAGTGCTGTTGCTGACGGTGGCGCTCGCCGCTGCTGCTGCCGCGGGCAAGATTGCCTGGTGGTGGGCGGTGGCGCCGGCGCTGTTGAGCGCGCTTGGCATATGGGACATGAACCAGCGCAGCCACGCTATCCTGCGCAATTATCCGCTGATGGGTCATTTCCGTTTTCTGTTTGAAATGATCCGCCCGGAAATGCGGCAGTATTTTTTCGAGAGCGATAACGACGGCGCGCCGTTCACCCGCAAGGAGCGCAGCCTGGTCTACCAGCGCGCCAAGGGCGAGGTCGACAGCCGGCCGTTCGGCACCGAGCTG
>NZ_DATMRB010000142.1:0-20862 GCF_035566555.1 Collimonas sp. | reverse complement strand
ATGGAAATGGGGCTATGACTACCTCAACGGCAATGGCGCCGGCATTTCCTTCCTCTCCAACCTCTCCACCCCGCACGAACAGGTAGTCGATTCGACCAAGGTCAAGAACGACAACTACCTGATCGAAGTCGACAATCCGATGGTGGTGCCGGTCAACAAGAAGATCCGCATCATCACTACCGCCAACGACGTCATTCACTCCTGGACGGTGCAGGCTTTCGGCGTCAAGCAGGATGCGATTCCCGGCTTCGTCCGCGACACCTGGTTCAAGGCAGAGAAAGTCGGCGTCTACCGCGGCCAGTGCGTTGAACTGTGCGGCAAGGACCACGCCTTCATGCCTATCGTCGTCAACGTCCTCAGCGACGCCGATTACCAGACCTGGGTCGACGGCAAGAAAAAGGAAATGGCTGCGCAGGCAGACGATCCGAACAAGACCTGGACCATCGACGAACTGAAACAGCGCGGCGAAAAAGTCTACACCGCCAATTGCGCGGCCTGCCACCAGGCTAACGGCAAGGGCATCCCCGGCGCTTTCCCGCCGCTGGATGGCGATCCGATCGTGAACGGTCCGCGTGCGGCGCAGATCAATGTCGTGTTGAACGGCAAGATCGACGGCGCGCTGCAGATGCCGGCCTGGAAAGCCGTGTTGTCGGATACCGAAATTGCTGCGGTGATCACCTATACCCGCAACAACTGGTCCAACAAGGCACAAGAAAATATTGTCCAACCGGCAGAAGTGCTGGCTGCGCGTAAATAAAACTTTTGGGGGACAGAGTTTATGAGTCAGCAAGCGAAGCTTGTGATGAATTACTCTGTCCTCCACTGAAATCCAGGAGATTGAGATGAGCACTACCGCAGTCGATCACCAACACGACCACGCGCATGACCATGATCACGCGCACGACCATCCGCACGGCTGGCGCCGTTGGCTGTTCGCCACCAACCACAAGGACATCGGCACCTTGTACCTGTGGTTCTCGTTCACCATGCTGCTGTCAGGCGGCGTGCTGGCCCTGCTGATCCGCGCCGAGCTGTTCCAGCCTGGCCTGCAATTCTTCAAGCCGGAATTCTTCAACCAGCTCACCACCATGCACGGCCTGATCATGGTGTTCGGCGCCATCATGCCGGCCTTCGTCGGCTTCGCCAACTGGATGATCCCGCTGCAGATCGGCGCCTCCGACATGGCGTTTGCGCGGATGAACAACTTCTCGTTCTGGCTGATGCCTCCTGCCGCTTTGCTGTTGGCGACCTCGTTCCTGGTTCCAGGTGGCGCTACCGCTGCCGGCTGGACCTTGTATGCGCCGCTGTCGACCCAGATGGGCCCTGGCATGGACATGGCGATTTTCGCGATCCACATCATGGGCGCCTCGTCGATCATGGGTTCGATCAACATCATCACTACTATCCTCAACATGCGCGCGCCTGGCATGACGCTGATGAAGATGCCGATGTTCTGCTGGACCTGGCTGATCACCGCCTACCTGCTGATCGCCGTCATGCCTGTGCTGGCCGGCGCCATCACCATGACCCTGACCGACCGTCATTTCGGCACTTCCTTCTTTAACGCTGCCGGCGGCGGCGATCCGGTCATGTACCAGCACATCTTCTGGTTCTTCGGCCATCCTGAGGTGTACATCATGATTCTTCCGGCCTTCGGCATCGTCTCGCAGATCATCCCGGCCTTCGCCCGCAAGCAACTGTTCGGCTATGCATCGATGGTGTATGCAACGGCGTCGATCGCGATCCTCTCGTTCATCGTCTGGGCGCACCACATGTTCACCACCGGCATGCCGGTTACCGCGCAGTTGTTCTTCATGTATGCAACCATGCTGATCGCGGTGCCTACCGGCGTCAAGATCTTCAACTGGATCGCTACCATGTGGCGCGGTTCGATGACTTTCGAAACACCGATGCTGTTCGCGATCGGCTTCATCTTCGTGTTCACCATGGGCGGTTTCACCGGCCTGATCCTGGCAGTGACGCCGATCGACATCCAGATGCAGGACACCTATTACGTGGTCGCTCACTTCCACTACGTGCTGGTGGCCGGTTCTCTGTTTGCGCTGTTCGCCGGTTACTACTACTGGGGTCCGAAGTGGACCGGTTTCATGTACAACGAAACCCGCGGCAAGATCCATTTCTGGAATTCGCTGATCTGGTTCAACGTGACGTTCTTCCCGATGCACTTCCTGGGCCTGGCCGGCATGCCGCGCCGCTACGCTGATTACCCGGCGCAGTTCACCGACTTCAACATGCTGGCGTCGATCGGTGCTTTTGGTTTCGGCCTGACCCAGGTCTACTTCCTGTTCTTCGTGATCATTCCATCGATCAAGGGCGGCAAGAAGGCAGCCGACAAGCCGTGGGAAGGCGCCGAGGGACTGGAATGGACTGTTCCTAGTCCTGCCCCGTTCCACACATTCGAAACGCCGCCAGTCTTTAAATAATGGAAGCGGCGGGGGCATGCGCCACCCGCCGGTTACGCATGGGTGTTCAACATGAATCAGCAGAAAAAACCTAATAACCTGCGCACCGGATTGCTGGTGGGCTTGCTCGCCCTGAGTTTCTTCATTGCGATCTTCGTCAAGATGTTGTGGTTCAAGTAGATGAGCAATCCTGAAGACGGCAGCGCCAAGGCAGAATCCCGGAAAATGAACTGGCAGATGCTGGGCAAGCTGATGGTGATCGCCGTCATGATGTTCGGTTTCGGTTACGGCCTGGTGCCGGTGTACAAGAAGATCTGCGAAATCACCGGCGTCAATTACCTGACGCCGAAGGATGGCACGGTGGCAGCGCCGGCCAATACCCAGGTCGACAAGAGCCGTACCATTACTGTTGAATTCGATGCCAATACGCAAGGACCATGGCGCTTCCGGCCTACCGTCAGCAGCGTGCAGGTGCATCCGGGCGAGATGACCACGGTGGTGTATGAAGTCGTGAACAAGCAGGCGCGCAAGATGGATGCCCAGGCGATTCCAAGCTACGCGCCGATGCAGGCGGCAGAGTTCTTCAAGAAAGTCGAATGTTTCTGTTTCACCCAGCAGACCCTGGGGCCCAACCAGGCCAAGGAAATGCCGGTGGTGTTTTACATAGATCCTGCTATACCTAAGGATGTGAAGCTGATTACGCTGTCGTACACGTTTTTTGAAATTGCGGGCCAGCCGGACAAGCCGGCAAGTTGATCTGGTAGGGCCATGCAGGGGTGTCGAATGTCGGATCTGAAAGAAGCAAGCCGCCGTAAAGCCTCGTTTGGCGCGGCCATGAAAGCAATATTCTGGTCGTTTTTCGGCGTCCGCAAGAGGAAAGACTATGAAAGCGATGCGGCGCAGCTGAACCCGATACATGTAGTGATCGCAGCCATCCTCGGCGTGTTGATTTTTATTGGGATACTGATCACCATCGTCAAGCTGGTGGTCGCCAAGTAACAGGTAAGTGCAGCACAAGACAGCAAATATTGAAATAACCAATTAAATTTGTATCTGGAGATGGCAATGAGTTCTCAACAAGGCAATGCACCTTACTATTTTGTCCCTGGTCCGTCCAAGTGGCCGGTGCTGGGCGGCACGGCGTTGCTGGCGACCATGGCTGGCGCGGCGGCATGGGTCAACGGCGTTGTCTGGGGGCCGGAGCTGTGCGTGATCGGCATCCTGTCGTTCCTGACAGTGCTCTACAAATGGTTCGGCGACTCCATC
Source organism: Collimonas sp. (assembly GCF_035566555.1). GTDB lineage: Bacteria > Pseudomonadota > Gammaproteobacteria > Burkholderiales > Burkholderiaceae_D > Collimonas. Next base: position 17,173 of record NZ_DATMRB010000142.1, on the reverse strand, counting down.
CGCGAATCCGAAGGCGGCATGTACAGCGCGCGCATCGATACCTCGTATCGCTGGAGCATGAGCTGGTTCATTTTTTCCGAAGTGATGTTTTTCGCGGCGTTTTTCGGTGCGCTGTTCTATGCCCGCAGCATCTCGATGCCATGGCTGGGCGACCTCGACAACAAGGTGCTGTGGCCTGATTTTTCCGCGCATTGGGGCAATGCCGGTCCGGCCGGCACGATCGAGCCGTTCAGCACCATGGGCCCGTTCCCGATCCCGACCATCAACACCTTCCTGCTGCTGACATCCGGCGTGACGCTGACGATTTCCCACCATGCGCTGCGCGCCGGCCATCGCGCCAAGACCGCGGCCTGGCTGTTCGCTACCATCGTGCTGGGCGCCACCTTCATGGGCTTCCAGGCTGCCGAATACATCGAGGCTTATACCGATTTCAACCTGAAGCTGACTTCCGGCGTCTACGGTTCGACCTTCTTCCTGCTGACCGGCTTCCATGGCTTCCACGTCACCATCGGCGCCATCATGCTGTCGGTCGTGCTGTACCGTGTGCTGAAGGGCCATTTCACGCCGGATCACCACTTCGCCTTTGAAGGCGCGGCCTGGTACTGGCACTTTGTCGACGTCGTCTGGCTCGGCTTGTATGTAGTGGTGTACTGGCTGTAAAACCGGCAACCGTAGGGTGGGCAGATTTCTGCCCACGCTGAGCTCACTCCTCGACTGACCGAGGTTCCGCGTGGGCACAGATGCCCACCCAACGAGCTGAGCGTCGACGCATAAAAAAGGCCACACCTCGGGTGCGGCCTTTTTTTACGATGGCTTGAGCGCGTGTTTTAGTGCAGGCCGGTCGGCTGGATATAACCCAGCTTGTACAAGAGCAGTATCATGAGGAACAGGCAGACCGACAGGCCGACGCGCCAGGTCAGGGCCTGCACCGTGCGGTTGCTCTTGCCTTTGTCGCGCATCAGGAATACCAATGCGGAGGCGAGGCTGCCGAGGATCAGGATGAAGGCAATGGCGACGACGATTTTCATTTTGTGCCAGGGGAAATGTTGACTAAGGCGATATTGTAATGCTTATCGGCGCGAAACCCGACTCCAGACCACGCTTCCGTTTTCGCCTGGTTCCCTTTGTGGCGACAGTCATCCTGGTCGTGCTCGGCATCGCCCTGGCGCAATGGCAGACCCGGCGCGGCGACCAGAAACAGCTGATTGAAAGCAAACTGTTGCAGCGGGAAGCCGAACCGGTGCTCAAATTCGGCCCCGGTGCGGCCGACCTCGACCAGCTCGAATACCGCCGCCTGGCCTTGCGCGGTGAATTTATTGACAGCTGGCCTGTCTATCTGGATAACCGTCCCTTGAACGGCGTGGCCGGCTTCTATGTGCTGATGCCGTTCAAGCTGGCCGACGCCGGCACCGGGTCGGATACGGGTTTGGCTAATTATGTACTGGTGGCGCGCGGCTGGCTGCCGCGCGACCCGTCGGACCGCAGCAAGCTGCCGGCCTATCCGACCCCGGCCGGCACGGTTGAAATAGAAGGGCTGGTCAGGCGTGATTTCGGTCATGTCATGCAACTGGGCGACGCCGGCCCATTGCAGCCCAAGGCCATCGTGCAGAACCTGGCCATCGGCGAGTTCGCCGCTGCCAGCAAGTACAAGTTGCAACCGTTCGTGCTGGAGCAGACCAGCGCCGCCGATGACCAGCTGCAGCGGACCTGGCCCCGGCCCTCGCTAGGAATAGAGAAGCACCGTGGCTATGCCTTCCAGTGGTATGCGCTGGCGGTGATGGCATTCATTTTTTTTGTTGTGACAGGATTTAGACGTGGATCAGAAAATACCAACAAGCCCGCCGCTCAGCAGTCCGGCTAAGCCGCCGGCGGCAGACCAGCAGCGCCGCAGCGGCCGCTGGAAACTGTTTGCGGTGATCGCCATCTGCGCGGCGCCGATGCTCGCCTCCTATTTCACGTATTACGTGATCAAGCCGCAAAGCCGCACCAATTACGGCGCACTGATCGATCCGCGCGCCTATCCGATCCCGGAGCTGGGCAGCACCACGCTCGACGGCAAAGCGGAAGCGCTCACCGCCTACAAGGGTAAATGGCTGATGCTGCAGGTCGACGGCGGCGATTGTCAGAAGGCGTGCCAGGACAAGCTGTTTGAAATGCGCCAGCTGCGCCTGATGCAAGGCAAGGAAATGGAACGCATCGAGCGCGTCTGGCTGATCACCGACCAGCAGCCCCTGCAAACCATGGTGATGCGCGAATACGACGGCACCAAATTGTTGCGGGTCAAGCCTGAGCTGTTGAAAGCCTGGCTGCCGACGGAGGAGGGCACCAGCGCCGCCGACCATATCTACCTGATCGATCCGCTCGGCCACCTGATGATGCGCTTCCCCAAGGATGCCGATCCGAACAAGGTCAAGAAAGACCTGTCCAAGCTGCTGCGCGCTTCGGCGATAGGATGAGTTTGCCATGAGGAGCTTCCAATGACGGCGCCCATGCTGTTCCAGCTCGGCAGCATGGGCGTGCTGGTCGCCGTGCTGGCGTTCTGCGTGGTCTGGGTTTCCAGCGACACCAATAAATACCGCAAGCTGGTATGGGTCACGCTGTTCCTGACCTTCGACCTGATCATGTTCGGCGCGTTTACCCGGCTGACCGATTCCGGCCTCGGCTGTCCCGACTGGCCGGGTTGCTACGGCCATTCCAATCCGCTGCTGGCGCACGCGCACATTAGCGCCGCGCAGGAAGCCATGCCGTTCGGGCCGGTATCGGTGAAGAAGGCCTGGATCGAAATGATCCACCGCTATTTCGCCATGGGCGTCGGCGTGCTGATCATCGCCCTGATGGCGATCAGCTGGATGCGCTGGCTGAAGTCGCGCAAGCAGCCGGCGCAAAGGCAGCTCAAGTTTTCGCCCTGGTTTCCAACCCTGCTGTTTTTCTGCGTCTGCCTGCAAGGCGCTTTCGGCGCCTGGACCGTGACCCAGAAACTGCAGCCGGTGATTGTCACCACCCATCTCTTGCTCGGCCTGAGCTTGCTGGCGATGATGGCCTGGCTGGCAGCGCGCCAGAGCGACCACGCACCAGTGGCGGCCAGCGCCGCCGGCCTGGTCCGGCCGGCCGTGATTGGGCTGGTCTTGCTGGTGATCCAGATCGCCCTCGGCGGCTGGGTGAGTACTAACTACGCGGCCCTGGCCTGTACTGACTTCCCGCTGTGCCATGGCGCGCTGGTGCCGCAGATGGATTTTGCCAACGGCTTTACGCTGTGGCGCCACCTGGGCATGACCGCGGGTGGCGATTTCCTGACTTTCCAGGCGCTGACGGCGATCCACTGGACCCACCGCAGCTTTGCCTTCGTGGTGATCGCCTTCGTCGTCTGGCTGGCCTGGAAAGCGCTGCGCACTGCCGGCTTGCAAAATACCGGCCGCTGGCTGCTGATTGTTATTGGTTTGCAATTGTTCACCGGCTTGTCTACCATTTACTTTAACTGGCCGCTGGCGATAGCCGTGGTCCACAACGGTGGGGCGGCGGCGCTGCTGGTGCTGCTGGTCATGTTAAACTATAAGGCTAGGCTTGCTCCCGGCCGCTACGCTGTTTCCGGGGCAGGCAGCCATTCAGCAATTGTTGAGAGTCTCAACCAGCATCCATGACCGCATTGACCATACCTCCTAACCGAATTGCCCAGTATTGGGCGCTGACCAAGCCGCGGGTGACGCAGCTGGCAGTATTTTGCGCAGTGATAGGGATGTTCCTGGCAACCCCAGGCTTGCCGGAATGGCAACGGGTGGTGGCGGCAACGATAGGCATCTGGCTGCTGGCCGGCGCCGCTTTTGCCGTCAACTGCCTGGTCGAGCGCGAAATCGATTCGCGCATGGCGCGCACTGCCCGCCGCCCGATGGCGCGCGGTGAGATCACTGTCAACCAGACCCTGGTGTTTTCCGGCGTCATCGGCGGCAGCGGCATGTGGGTGCTGTACAACTTCGTCAATCCGCTCACCATGTGGCTGACTTTCGCCACGTTTGTCGGTTATGCCATCATCTACACCATCATCCTGAAACCGGCGACGCCGCAGAACATCGTCATCGGCGGCCTCGCCGGCGCCATGCCGCCGGCCCTGGGCTGGGCCGCGATCGCCAACGACGTGCCGATGCAAGCCTGGATCCTGGTGCTGATCATCTTTGTCTGGACCCCGCCGCATTTCTGGGCGCTGGCCATGTACCGCCGCGACGACTACGCCAAATCCGGCCTGCCGATGCTGCCGATCACGCATGGCATGAAATTCACCCAGCTGCAGATCTGGCTCTACACCATCGCGCTGGTCGCCACCACCATGCTGCCGTTCGCGGTCGGCATGAGCGGCCTGATCTATCTGGCCAGCGCGGCGCTGCTGGGGCTGGTTTTCCTGTGGTACGCATGGCAGATCTACCAGCACTACACCGATCTGATCGCGCGCAAGACTTTTGCCTATTCGATCATCTACCTGTCGCTGCTGTTCGCCGCGCTGCTGGTCGACCACTACCTCAAATTCTGAAAGCCAACATGAAACGTGTTACCTCCGCCGTCTCTCTGCTGGCCGGCTTGCTGATGGCCTTGTCGCTGGCGGCATGCGGCGACAAATCGGCCGGCGGCAGCCAGGAAATGACCTTGTCGCCGGCCAAGACCGCGTTCAACAATACCGACGTCACCGGCCTCGGCTACGCCCGCGATTTCGCGCTGACAGACCATACCGGCAAGCCGCGCACGCTGGCTGACTACAAGGGCAAGGTGGTGGTGGTGTTTTTCGGCTATACCCAATGTCCCGACGTCTGCCCGACCACTATGGTGGAAATGGCCAACGTGCTGAAAGAGATGGGGCCGCTGGCGAGCAAGGTGCAGGTATTGTTCGTCACGGTTGACCCGGAGCGCGATACGCAAGAGTTGCTGTCCAAGTATGTGCCGGCTTTCGATCCGAGCTTTGTCGGCCTGTACGGCGATGCTGCCGCCACCGAAAAGGTGGCCAAGGAATTCCGCGTGTTCTACCAGAAGGTGCCGGGCAAGACTCCGGGCAGCTACAGCATGGACCACACCGCCGGCAGCTACGTGTTCGATCCGGACGGCCACATCCGTCTGTTCATACGTCATGGCCAAGGCCCGGAACCGATCGCGCATGACTTGAAATTGCTGTTGAATTAATTCGTAGGGTGGGCACGCAGTGCCCACGCGGGACTGAGATAAGCACGATTACGCAGGGGCTGGAGTTGAGGTCCGCGTGGGCACTGCGTGCCCACCCTACGACTGAAATTATTGCCGCAATGAGCCGCGGCGGCGAAGTCGCCGCGGATGTTAAAAAGGCAGGACCGCTTTACTGTGGTCCTGCCTTTTGCATTCCAGTCTTGTTCAAAGGCCTGGCAGAGCAGGCGGTGGGCGTCGAAGACGATGATCATGGCCTGCTCTTCACCTGCCTGAGATCGAGGTAGCCATGATACTGCGCCAGTACGCCGACACGCGGCAGTGTCGCCGCGACGTTGAAGTACAGTTTGCCGCCGGCGCCGGTTTCTTCCGCCAGCACGGCAGGAATCATGAATTTCGGACAGGCGATGCCGCAGCAGGTGATACGCAACAGGCGCATGTTCAAGCGTCCTTCCGTGACGCTGAGCGCAAAGTGCAAAGCCACAGGCCCCAGCTGTTCCACCAGCCTGCCGGCGCGGACATGCATGCGCGAAGCCATGGTGCGGCCGGGAAAGCGGCGGCGCCAGGTTTCCTGCTCGCTGTCGGCATCCAGTTCAAACCTGAAGCTGGTTTCCGCGCAAGTCTTGGGCAGGGCGAACAGCCGGCCGAGGCAGCGCCCGAGCATGGTCTCTGGCCCCTTGACCGTACAGCGTCCATGCAGCGTCAGTTGTCCGCGCAGACTGTGGAAATGCTGCAGGTCCGGCGCCAGCGCATTGAAATCTTCGGCCATCACCTGGCGGTAGAGCGAGTCGGAGAAACTCATGTCGCCTTGCCTGTATCGCTGCTGATCATCGTGCTTTCTTTTGTCGTCGCTCGTGCTTGCGCAAAAGCAATAGTGTAACAGGCAAAAACAAAGCCCCCTGGACCGTCAGGTCACAGGGGGCTTCGGTGGGAAGGTCGATGATCAGGCAAATGCTGCCAGCGAACCTTTCATTTTCTTCAAGGCAACTGCCTCGATCTGCCGTATCCGTTCCGCCGACACGCCGAATTCATCCGCCAGTTCATGCAAGGTGGCGCCGGAGCCGTCGTCGTTAGCCAGCCAGCGGGCTTCCACGATACGCCGCGAGCGTTCATCCAGCTTGCTCAGGGCAGATTCAAGGCCTTCCGACTGCAGGCGGTCATAGCGCTGGGCTTCCAGCACTTTGGTCGGCTCCTGCGATTCCGAGGACAGATAGGCGATCGGTGCAAATTTGTCATCGTCGTCATCGGTCGGCGCATCCAGCGCGATATCGCGGCCGGTCAGGCGCGTTTCCATTTCGATCACTTCTTCGCGCTTGACGTTGAGAGTCTTGGCCAGGGCATCGACTTGGGATGGCGTCATCGCGTCCAGGCCTTCCTTGTGGCTGCGCAGGTTGAAAAACAGCTTGCGCTGCGCCTTGGTGGTGGCTACTTTCACCAGGCGCCAGTTTTTCAGGATGTATTCATGCATTTCCGCCTTGATCCAGTGCATGGCGTACGACACCAGCCGTACACCCTGGTCCGGATCGAAGCGCTTGACGGCTTTCATCAGGCCGATATTGCCTTCCTGGATCAGGTCGGCGTGCGGCAAGCCATAACCGAGGTAGCCGCGGGCGATGGAAACCACCAGGCGCAGATGCGACAGCACCAGCTTTTGAGCGGCGCCGAGGTCATTCTTATCGCGTAATTGTTGCGCAAGAGAAATCTCTTCATCATGTGTCAACATCGGCAGGCGGTTCACGGCCGAGATATAGGCGTCGATATTCCCCAGCGTGCCGGAAAAGCCGAGCGCCAGGGCGTTGCTCTCGGTAGGCATTAATGCGGTGCTGACTGATGGATTCTTCATTCTTTCTCCTTGCTGTCCGGCCAGCTCAGGCTGCCGGTTGATCAACGATCAGACGTATGACGGGAATATATTAGCACTCTCTAATACAGAGTGCTAATAGGATTTGTTAGAGAATGTATATAGGGTGCTGCTATTGGAATTATTCTTATGATTGCCATATGCACCATCTTAGAGGGCAAAAACCCAGGAAAGTTGCGTACTGGCGGCAGGAAAATGCTGCATAGCCGCAGGGCAATTCCAGCTGCCGGCCAGCGGCTCAGACCGTCAGGTCCTGGGTCAGGGAGAGATAAGCGTCGTACGGCGCCTGGCTGAGGAAAGCGCGGATTTGCGGCAAGTGGGTGTCGTCTGCGATGCTGATAAACAGGCGGGCCGGCGCTTTGCGCAGCAAGCGGTTCAAAGTGACCCGCAGCGTCAGGTTGCCAATGCAGCAAAAACAGCCTGGGGCGATGCGTTTGACTTCCAGTTCCGGCGGCAGGTCGGCCTCCGCCAGTTTGCCGTCAGCCAGGCCTTCCAGGATCAAAGCGGTGTGTTGTTGGACGCCATCGGACGCCGATTCTTGCTGCAGGGCAGACCAGATCGCGGCTTCGCGCGCGCTCGCCGGTCTGCCGCTGACCAGTGTCGTGAGGGTCATCCGCCCTTTTTCGAGAGCTTTCCTGGATCGACGCCGAGCTGCTTCAGTTTGCGGTACAGATGGGTGCGTTCCAGGCCGGTTTTTTCCGCCACCCTGGTCATGCTGCCGCTTTCGCGGATCAGATGGTATTCGAAATAGGCGCGCTCGAAAGCATCGCGCGCTTCCCGCAAGGGCAGGCCGAACGAGGTTGAGAACAGGTTTTCGGAGGCGGCGGCCACCGAAGGCATCGCCGCCGCGTGTCCGGCTTCAGACGATATCGGGTTGTTGAATGTGCCGGAAGCGACCACCACGTCGCCCAGCTCGTTGGCTGTGGTGACCGGCTGCGGATAGAGGGTTGGCGCGCGGGCGGTCTTCGGTCCTTGCGACAAGCCTTGCTGTACCGCTTTCAGCAGTTTTTGCAGGGCAATCGGTTTTTCCAGGAAATTCAGGGCGCCGATACGGGTTGCCTCTACCGCGGTGTCGATAGTGGCGTGGCCGGACATCATGATGACCGGCATGGTCAGCAAGCCGTCGCGCTGCCATTCCTTGAGCAGCGTCACGCCGTCGGTGTCGGGCATCCAGATATCGAGCAGCACCAGATCGGGCACGCCGCCCTGACGAAACTCGCGAGCCTGTTGTGCATTTTCCGCGGCGGTTACTACATGCCCCTCGTCACCTAAAATTTCCGAGAGCAATTCCCGAATTCCCATTTCGTCGTCAACGACTAGGATGTTAGCCATGCGGTTGCCTTCCCATTTCCTGTTGCATCAAATCCCACTGTATGGACCGTGCAGATGGCCCAGTTAAATTGTTGATGTCTCGTTGTTTTATTTCCGCGTCCGGATACATGCTATATCACTCAACCGTCATTTTGCAGGTGTTCTGTATCAAATTATGGATGAATCATGACTTGAGGCTAACTTTAACAGCAAAATCAGGATTTTTGCGCCCTTTGTGTCGCTTCGATTCTGCAGATCGATGCGGCCGCCGTGTTCGTCGATGATTTTTTTCACCATCGGCAAGCCCAGGCCGGTGCCGCGCGGCTTCGATGTGACATAGGGTTCAAACGCCCTGGCCAGTATTTTAGGCGAGAATCCGGCGCCGTTATCGGTGATCGAGAGCCTTACCGCGGTGCGCGACAGGCCGTCCGAACTTTGATAGCTGACGCGTTCGGTCACCAGGTCGATGCGCGGCGGCTGCGGGTCGCCGCTGCGGTCCATGACGGCGTCCTGCGCGTTCTGCAGCAGATTGTGGATCACTTGCCGCAGCTGGGTGGCGTCGCCCATGATCAGCGGCAGGTCCGGCGCCAGCGAGGCGTGGATCATGTCGCGTTCGTCGCCGGCCAGGTAAAGGTGCAGGATTTCCGCCACCAGCACGTTCAGGTCGAGCTCGCCCAGGACTGCCGGCGGAGTCTTGGCGTAGTCGCGGAAATCGTCCACCATGCGCTTCATTGCTGCCACCTGGTTGACGATGGTGTCAGTGCTCTTCTTCAGGATCGCGGCGTCCTGGGTCATCAGCTTGTCTTCCAGCTTCATCTGCAGCCGTTCGGCCGACAGCTGGATCGGCGTCAGCGGATTCTTGATTTCATGCGCCAGGCGGCGCGCTACTTCGCCCCAGGCGATCGAACGCTGGCCGGAGATGACGTCGGAAATATCGTCGAACACCACCACATAGCCGGTACGGTTTTCGACCGGCAGGCGCGAGCCGCGCGCCAGCAGGGTGATGTCGTCGCTGTCGCTGCTTTCGCCGCTCTCGACGCGGCGCGGAATCTCGATCTGCTGCTGCCAGTGCAGCAGCTCAGGGCCGATCTTGCCGGTCGCGAACTGCGCGTTCTGTTCCGAGAAAGCATTGGTGATCACTTCCGCAAAGTGCGCCAGGCCGTCGATGATATTGAGCGGCTGGCCGATGTGCGGCGAAAAATCGTATTGCAGGATGCGCGCCACGGACTGGTTGCTGGTGACCAGACGGAAGTCGCCGTCCAGCACCATCACGCCGGCCGACATGTTGGCCAGCACCGATTCCAGGTAGGCCTTGGCGTTTTCCAGTTCGCTGCGGTTCTTTTCGACCGACGCGCGGGCGTCGAACAGCTGGCGCGTCATCAGGTTGAACGACTGTGTCAGTGTGCCCAGCTCATCCGAGGTGGCGACGATCGGCCGCGGCGACAGGTTGCCTTCGGCCACCGCCTTGGTGCCCTCCGCCAGCAGCAGCAAAGGCTTGGCCAGGTCGGTAGCGATCAGGAAGGCGCTGGCGATGGCGCCGAATACCGCCAGCAGCAGCGTCAGCGTCAGCGTCACCAGATACATCCGGCGCAAACCGTCACGGCTGACTGAGCGTTCCTGGTATTCATTGGAGGCCGAAGCCAGGGAGCTGATGTTGGCGACCAGGAAGCTCGATACCGGTTGCACCATTTGCAGGTAGTGCGTCTCGTTTTGCAGCGAGGTGCTCTTCAGTGGCGGTGGAATTTCCACCACCACCTGGTAGCGCAGGTTAGAGGTTTCATTGACGCTCATCTGTTTGGCGCCGCGATTGCCTGGCATATCGTAGTCGCTGAGCATGTTGGCATAGCCGCGCGGCAGGCGGGCCTGCTGCAGTACCGCCGCTGGCGGCACGTCTGGCTTCAGCGTCCCCAGTTTGCCGCCGACGGAGGCGATGATCTGGCCGTTAGCGGTGACAATCGAGGCTTCCAGGTCCTGTTCGCTGAGCCGTCCCAGCTGGGTTGCCTGTTCGGAATTGGAGAGCTCCGACCATTCCGACGCTAAAGAGCGCGCTCTGTTGCGCAGTTCGTTAAGCGATGTGTCCAGCGCCGTGTGGCTCAAGGTTACGCCGGATGCCAGGGCGTTTTCAACATGTACATCAAACCAGGACTCGATCGAACGCGAGACAAACTGTACCGACACTATGTAAATCACTGCGCCCGGCAAGATGCCGATCAGCGCAAACATGATCACCAGCCTGGCCGTCAGCCGCGATCCGAACTGGCCGCGTTTGTAGCGGCGGTACAAGCGGATCAGCAGCAGGGCGACCAGGACGAACAGCAGCACGGCCATCAGCGCATTCAAGCCGATCAGCCAGGGATAGTGCTGGGCGAAGAAATCCGAATTGGAGGAGGCCGACGACAGCAGGAACAGCAGGATGCTGACGATGGCGCCGCCGACCACCAGCAGATAGCGTAGCGCGCGCGGCACGATTATTCCGCCTTGTAGTTAAAGCGCTTCCAGTCGGTGGAAAAGCGCCAGTCGCTGTTACTCAGCGCATTGATCTGAAACGGCTTGGACAGCAGGCCGAGGTCCAGTCCCATGCGGATGGCCACCTGGTACACCTCGCCGGTCTTGAGCGCGCTCTTGTCGGCGATCAGCCAGCGGCTCGGGCGGCGGATCAGCGCCAGGGCATCGTCCAGCGTGTTGAAGCTCTGCTGCAGGCTGCCGTTGATGGCGACGTTATAGCGCCGCGTGATGACGTTGTATTGCAGGCGGATGGTCTGCGTGGCGGTGATGGCCTTTTCATCGAACCAGTACCAGCGCGGCCGCGTCAGTTCGACATCGGTCGTGAAGTACAGGGTGACGCCGCGGCTGATGACGTCCTCCAGGCCGCGGTTGAGGTCGAAGGAAAAGATTGCCGACAGCCTGTAGCCGTCGTCGCCGGCTTCGATATGGGCCTGGCTCAACTCTACGCCGTCAGAAGCAAAGCTGGATGCGTGGCTAAAAGACAGCGCCAGCATCAGGGCCAGCAGCCAGTATTTTAAGAATTGAGGCAATGGTCGTGTCACTGGTATCTGTTACGGAGCAAAATCCGCTAAAAATAGTGCATTAACAAGGAAGACGGCGCCATGCTGCTGGTAGCGCCGGACTGCTTTTCTATTTCATTATTTTTGAAACAAGGCATAAAACAGCCCGTCATGGTCCTGCTCGCCATCGGCTCGCGGCAGCAACTGGCCGGGCGCCGGCAGCCTGCGGGCATTGTTGCGCTGGGCGAACGCCGCAGCCTGGGCCTCGGATTCCTGCGGCCAGACAGAACATGTCACCAGCAGCAATTTACCATCCGGCCGTAGCATCTGCCACAGATTGTCCAGAATCTTTGCCGAAAGTGTTGCCAGCTGCTCGGTATCGGTCTTGCGCCGCAGCCAGCGGATATCCGGATGGCGCCGCACGATGCCGGAGGCGGTGCAGGGAACGTCGGCCAGGATACGGTCGAACAGCTTGCCGTCCCACCAGTCCTTGCCGTCGCTGCCGATGCTGGCGTCGCCCAGCTGCAGCGTGGCTTGCAATTGCAGGCGCTGCAGGTTCTGCGTGATGCGTTGCAGGCGCTTGGGATTGTTGTCCAGCGCGGTCAGCTCGACCTCGGCGCTTTCCAGGATATGGCAGGTTTTGCCGCCGGGAGCGGCGCAGGCATCCAGTACCCGCATGCCGTCTTGCACATCCAGCAACGGCGCCGCCAGTTGCGCTGCCGCGTCCTGCACCGAGGCCAGGCCGTCTTCAAAGCCGGGAATCTGCGTCACCGGCATGGCGGTGTCCAGGCGGATGGCGTCGGCGCCGATCTGGCGCGCGCCGATGTCGTGGCTGGCCAGGGTTTCCAGGTAGGCCGCTACCGTGGTCTTGCGGCGGTTGATACGCAAGGTCAGCGGCGGCGCCGCATTGCCCGCGGTCAGGATGGCTTGCCATTGTTCCGGGTATGCCGCTTTCATGCGGTCTATCCACCAGACTGGATAATTCCACAAGCCGAACGGCGTCTTAACGGCGATCGCCACCAGGGCTTCGCGCTCGCGCAGGAAACGGCGCAGCACGGCGTTGGCCATGCCCTTGGCGTGGGCCATCTGCGGGTCGGAATCGACTGCGGTGACAGCCTGGTTGACCACGGTGAAATTTTCATAGGCGGGATCGTCGACATCGGCCAGCAGGCACAAGGCGGCGCACAGCAGGCAGTGCAGCAGGGTCGGCTCCGGCGGCCGGCTGGCCAGGCTGCCCAGCAAGGTTTCCGCGCGTCCGATGCCGCGCATGGTGCGGTAGGCGATGTCCTGGATCGCGCCGCGGGTCGGCGCGGGAGCGGCCGACTGCGCAAATACCTGGGTCAGCGCCTGCGGCAGCGCCGCACCGTCGCGCACCAGGGCGATGGCCTGGGCCGCGCCCAGCAGGCTAAACGCGAGAGAATCTTTTTTGAGGGTTGAATAGGTCACAGGTTGTTCAGGGCTACGCTACGGTTATGGTTTGCAAAAGATCAGTCAGGCGACAAAAAGATCACAGTTCAGTTTCGGGTCAGCGCCAGTTTCATTCCCAGCGCGACAAAGGCGGCGCCGACGCTGCGCTCCAGCCAGTGCTTCACCTGCGGATTGTTGCTGGCATGCTGGCTGAGCGTTCCGGCCAGCATGGCGGTGCCGCTGTTCCAGCACAACGTCACCACGGAAAACACGGCGCCCAGCAACAAGAAGGCGACGGTCTTGTGCGGCGCATCGTGCAACACGAATTGCGGGAAAAATGACAGGAAAAACAAGATCACCTTGGGGTTGAGCACGTTGGTGATCAAGGCTTGCAGGAAAATCGTCTTGTGCGAACGCAGGTCCAGCTGCGGCTGGCTGGCAGTCTTTTTCTTGCTGAAAAGCATCTTCAGGCCGAGATATATCAGGTAAGCGCCGCCGGCCAGCTTGACTGCCATGAACGCGGTCGCCGAGGCCGCCAGCAAGGCGGTCAGGCCGAAAGCCGAGAGGGTGGCGTGGATGCAGCAGCCGGCAGTGATGCCCAGCGCCGACAGCAAGCCGGCGCGGCGCCCTTGCGCCACGCTGCGGCCGACTATATAGGCGGTATCCGGGCCGGGAGTGGCGTTCAGTAACAGGACGGCCATCAGGAACAGGCCAAAATCGGTAATGCCGAACGAAATCATGGCGGCGCTAGACAGGATGGTAACAATGCGATTGTAGCGGGGATATGCCCGCGCACCTACGGTTAGGTCGCGATTGTGGCAGGAAAAATGATGAAATCAGCGGATCGCTTGACAGCGGCGGCAGCTTGTCCTAACCGGCGGGGCTGCCGGCAGCACAAATGTCCTTGTGATAATTTCCGGATGGAAAAGTATCAGCTTGCCAACGCTACGCTGGCGGCGGCCAGCGGCTGCAGCATGTGCTGCGCGTCCAGCCAGCGCCGCACATCGGCAAATACGCGCTCGGCGCCGATTTCATTGAAGATCTCGTGATACATGCCTTCGTAGTCGTGCATGGTAGCGATTTCAGGGCGCAGGGCGGCGAAAAAGCGGCGGCTGCCTTCCGGATCGATGATGCGGTCGCTGCCGGCGATCACCATCAGGGTTGGCAGCGCCAGCGTCGGCGCCTGCTCGATGGCGAAGGCGCCGGCATGCAGCATGCTGTTCAGCAGGCGCGGGCTGATTTTATTGTGCACCAGCGGATCGAGGCGGTAGGCCTTGGCCACGGTGAGGTCGTGCGACAGCAGGTTGACATCCAGGCCGTTGGGCGCCGCCAGGCCAGGGGCAAGGGTCGACATCAGCTTGAGCAGGCCATGCTGGAAGCCGCTCATGCGCAGCGCCAGCGCCGGCGAAGACAGGATCAGGCCGCGCAGCGAAGCCATGTGCGCCACCGCAAAGCGGGCCGCGAACAGGCCGCCCATGCTGTGGCCGAACAAGATAGGAGTGGTGTTTTCCAGCTCAGGATGGATCAGCTCTTGCTGCCGGCGGAAGTCGTTCAGCACGAGCTTTGCGTCGCGCAGCAGGGCGCCGTCGTCCGCCGCGTCGCCGCGGCGGCCGCCGGATCGGCCGTGGCCGCGATGATCGTAGCTGCGCACCAGCAAGCCGCAGCGATTGAAAAAGCGTATGACGTGGGCGTAGCGTCCGGAATGTTCACCCAGCCCGTGCATCAGCAGGATACTGCCGGTTACCGGCTCACCGGGAGCCAGTGGCCAGTCGGTGACGAACAGCGAGACGCCGTCGTCGGCCGTAAGCTGCTGCTCACGGACCAGGGGCATCAGACGCCCCAGAGTACGTCGTTGTTGTGCTTGTGGGCTTCGCGCAGCATTTCCAGCAGCGGATAGATCTTGTTGGCGAAGTTCACGGTCTGTACCGGCTCATGGCCGCTGTCGTCGCCCTGGTCGTTGTGATGGGCTGCGATGTCGCGCTGCACGCTGTCGGATGCTGGATGGGCACGGCTTTCCGAGGTTTCCTGCTCCAGGCGGGCAATGACTGCTGCGCCTTCTGCGGCCGTGATCACGCCGATCTTGACGTCTTTATGCAGCAGATCGAGGATGCGCTTGGCGTCTTGTTCGAACATGATGACTTCGGACGATGCCTTGGATTTGAACGTAACTAACATAAAACCTCAAAATATTGTTTTTGATAAAAAAGACATTGTACAGAATAGTTGTTTGTCCCGGTTGCCGCCAGTTTTGTCACCGCCGGTTACACAGCTGACAAGTAGCGGCGCCGGCCGCACCTAGCCTGCCATACCTAGTTATGCTTGAACGAGGTGATGAAAGTGTCAACATTTTCCCGCGTAACCTGCTTTTCCGGACCCATCACGATCACCTGGTAGATTTCCTTGTCCTTGCTGACAAAATGCCCGAACAGGATTTCTTCCTTGCCGGCGGGGGTCTTGCCGACCGCTTCGATGTCGATGCTGGATGACAGCCCTTGGCTGCTGCTGGCCGCCGCGGTGGATTTCTCGGAGCGTACCGTGCCGTTGATATTTTTCACCAGCGCGGTTTTCATTGCAATCAGGGCGGCCTGCGCCTTGGCCGCGTCCGGCACCGTGGCGCTGCCCACTGCGAACACGGTGTCGTCGACCTTGGAGGCGGTCATGGTCATGGTGAGCACGGTGCCGTCAAGGTCGACCGGGCGGGCAAAGGTCGAGGGCTTGGTCGGCAGCAGGATGCTGTAAGGGGCGTCCTTGCTGCGCACTTCGCGCCAGTTGAACTTGGGCGAGCAGGCCGACAGCAGGATCATTGCGCCGGCGCACAGCAACAAGGCGCGGCAGGCTGGGTGAGAGGCGGTTTTCACGAGCGAGTTTTCACAAAATTAAGCAGCAGGCTGCAAAGAGGAAACGGCCTCTATGGTATCTGATGCTGGAAGGTACGCACACCAAAAACGATGCCTATGCACAACAAGACTATCCCCGCCATGACTTGCACGCCGGGCACTGCGCCACGGAAAATGAAGGCATACAGCAGCGCCGACAGGGTTTCGAACACGATCAGCTGGGCCAGCAGCGCCGTCGGCAGGCGCTGGCTGGCCTTGTTCCAGAGCAGGGTGCCGATCCAGGAAGCGGACAGGCCGATAAACAGCATCAGGCCGACGAACTGCAAGGGCCGCGGGCCAAACGGGAAGGCATAGCTGCCGCCGCTCAGCTTCTGGTAAGCGCCGTAAGCGAACAGCCCGATCAGCGCCAGCGGCAGCACCGCCAGGCCCTGGGCCGTGGCCCAGGTCGAAGGACTGATGTGCGGATTGGCGCGCAGATAGCGGGCATTGACGATCGGGTACCAGGTCCAGGCGGCGACGCCGCCAAGCGCGATCAGGCAGCCCAGCAGGTAATCGCCCATGGAACGGGTATTGCCGCTGCCGGCCTGCTGCATATGCTTCAGCTCGGCGGCATTCACGCACAGGATGCCGATGAAAATGATCACCAGCGAAGGCGCCAGCCGGCGCCAGGCCACGCTTTCGCTGGCATGCCCGGGCGACCAGTTGGAAAATACCGAAATCACTACCGGCAAGGTGCCGATCAGCATGGTCGGCAGCGGCGCGTCGGCCAGCTGGATCGCGGTCGCCAGAGCGGCGTAATACAGCAGGTTGCCGACCAGCGAAAGTTTCAGGGCGGCGCGCCAGTCAGCCTTGCTCAAGGCGGCGATGCGCTTGCGATGCAGCAGCGCCGGCGCCAGTGCGATCAGGCCGAAAGCCACATAGCGGCCGAACGACAGCATCAGGCCCGGATAGTCCGGCAGCAGCAGCGGCGCGATGAAGACCAGCCCCCACATCAGGCCGGCGCCGAGCGCGCACAAAAGCCCGGTCAGCATGAGCCGCCGTCACAGTGGATTGCAAAGGTAAAGCGAGGGGAAGCCATAGGGATTTCAAGGATGAGTAGCGATTGCACTCATCATGCCAAGCTTCAAGCCAGCGGTCTTGTACCAATTTGCTGCTGGTACTGCGCCGGCGTGACGCCATAGGCGCGCTTGAACCAGCGCGTCAGGTGGCTCTGGTCGGCCAGGCCGACCGCGGCGGCGGCGTCGGTCGGCGTGCTGCGCCGGGCCAGCAGGATCTTGGCGCGGGCGGCGCGGCGCGCCTGCAGGTACTGGTGCGGGGTAGCATGGAATTCGGCGGCGAAGGTGCGCACGAAATGAAACACCGACATGCCGGCTTCCGCCGCCAGGGTATCGATGTGCAGCGTCTGGTCGAGATTGGCTTCGATGCAGTCGAGCACGCGCCGCATGGCCAGCATGCGCTGCGGATGATGCGCCGTGGTGGTCGCCATCGGACGCAGGTTCTTGCCATAGCGCTGCGTCACCGCGTCGATCAGCTGGGTGAAATGCGAGACGAAGGCAATGTCGTCCGGCGCCTGCCACATGCGCCTGAAAAGCAGG
>NZ_DATMRB010000141.1:0-54126 GCF_035566555.1 Collimonas sp. | reverse complement strand
CGTAACGGCGAAGCCAACGACGACGAACTGGACTTTGTGGTGGCCGATACGCTGAATGCGCAAAAGGCCCGCATCCTTCTGATGCTGGCGCTGACCAAGACCAAAGACACCAAAGAAATCCAGCGCATGTTCTATACTTATTGATCAGGAATTCCTGATCCGGGCAGCAAAAAAGCCAGCTGAAATCATTAGCTGGCTTTTTTTATTGTGGGGATGGCCGGGCGGCATCAGAAAGGTCTCCGGAACAACGATGCTAAGATAGCGGCCGCACAGGCGATAACCGCATCTCTGCCCATGGCAGACATCAGAACCAGAGGCCGCAATTGAACATCCGCAAAGAATTTCTTATCTTTGGCATTGTCGGAACGCTGGGATTTCTGGTGGATGCAGGCGTACTGTACCTGCTCAAGGGCAGCCTGGGTTTGTACTGGGCGCGCGTGCCTTCTTTCTTTTGCGCCGCGACGGCGACCTGGCTGCTGAACCGCCAGTTTACTTTCCGCAGCCGCGTCTCCGGCGTCTCGATCTTCCAGGAATATGCAAAGTACTTCGGTCTGATGCTGGGCGGCGGCGCAGTCAACTACCTGGTCTACGCGATTGCAGTATCGCTGCTTCCCGCGGCTTCCTA
Source organism: Collimonas sp. (assembly GCF_035566555.1). Taxonomy (GTDB): domain Bacteria; phylum Pseudomonadota; class Gammaproteobacteria; order Burkholderiales; family Burkholderiaceae_D; genus Collimonas. The sequence continues at coordinate 53,501 of NZ_DATMRB010000141.1, read as the reverse complement.
CCTGCCGCTGGCCAGCGTGGCGCTGGGAAGCATCGCGGGCATGTTCGTCAACTATTTCTTTGCGCGCTATTTTGTCTTCCGCAGGAAACTGGGATAACTTTCCTGGCTACCCTTGACGGCGTTCCGAACGCGATAGCCAGCGCAGTTCGAATTCGAGACGCTGCTGATGCGCCACCGAATCCAGGATCAGGCCGATGCCCAGCGCCATTACCGCCGCAATGCAGAGGCCGGTCGCCAGGATGGCAAGCGGGACGTGATAGATGTAGCGGTACTGGATCCAGTCGTCGAACACCGGCACGCCGGCGGCCAGGCCGGACAGCAGCAGAATGATGCTGAGCACGCTGAAGAACGCCAGCGGACGGTAATAGCGGAAAATCTGGGCGATCGCAAACAGCACCCGTGTGCCGTCGGACAAGGTGTTGAGCTTGGATACGCTGCCGTTCGGCCGGTCTTTATAGGCCACCGGTATTTCGACAATCCGCAGGCGCTTGTGCAGGGCATGCAAAGTCATGTCGGTTTCGATCTGGAAGCCTTCGGCCAGCACCGGGTAAGTCTTTACAAAGTCGCGGCTGAAGACGCGGTAGCCGCTCATGATGTCGACCAGCCTGGCGCGGAACAGGCGGTTCACCATCCATTGCACCAGGCGGTTGCCGAAACCATGGAATGAGCGCTGGTTTTCGCGCGCATAGTCGCCGCCGGACTGGCGGTCGCCCACCACCATGTCGGCGCGGCCTTCGATCACCGGCGCCATCAGTTCCCGCGCCTGGTCTGCCGGATAGGTAAGGTCGGCATCCGCCAGCACATAGATGTCGGCGTCGATTTCGATGAACGCGCGCCGGAGGGCGCTGCCCTTGCCTTGCCGGGCTTCGTTCAGCACGCGGCCGGGACACGACAGCTGCTGTAGCGTCTGTTCGGCGAATTCACGCGTGCGGTCGCTGGAATTATTGTTGATGACGTAGATGACCGCTTCCGGCAAGGCGGCGTGAAACGCCTTGACCGTATCGGCGATGGTCAGTTCTTCGTTGTAGGCTGGCAGGATGACTGCGATTAGCTGATTCGATAAGGCTGCGTTTGACATACGTCTCCATCTTTTATGTCCTCCCCCGTCGTTGCGGAGTCGGCGTTAATTTTATCTGGCTATTGCATCGAAGCGATGCCGGCGGCGTTGCAGCAGAAATGAGCGAGCCAGCAATCCCGCAGAAATCAACAGCGTCAGCAATGATAACCACAAGCCGTAACGGAAGGTCGATGAAGAAAAGTGGAATTCAATCCTGTGCCGGCCTGCCGGAACCATGACTGCCTTGCCCAGCAGCTGTCCGCTGAATACGTGTGTCGGCTGGCCGTCGATGGTGGCGCGCCAGCCGGGGTAATTGGCGTCTGCGAGGAATAGCCAGCCCGCTTCGGCGGCATCTACATCGACTGCGTAAAAAGTCGGCTGCTTGGCCAGCACCTTGAAGCGGATGGCATCCGGTTTGTTGTCAGCGTCCGACAACGGCGGCAGCGTCTGTCCTTTGGCCGCTTCGATGATCAGTTCCGGCTGGCGCGGCGTTTGCAGCAGCTGCAGTGCTTCGTCGTCCGAATGCACCGGGCGATAGCGGGTAAAGGTCTGGAACAGCGGCTGTGCCGCCGTGTTTTCCATGATCCACATGTTCTGGCGCTGGTCGTGCACCGCAACCTGGAAACCCGGCGCCGTCAATTGCCGGTCGGCGGAAATGAAACGGACGCCGAGCAGATCGATGGCACGCTGGCCTGGGCCTGTCTTGGTGCGGCCCTCCATCTCGTCTTCAAACACCGGGATCAGCAGAGCGCGGGCGCGCAAGGGCAAGGCCAGGGCGCCGTCTTCCGATGGCGTATCCCAGCGCATGTTGCTCAGCGCTGCGTTCGAGGCCAGCGCTCTTTCCGCATTGGCATCCAGATCCGGAACTCTGGAATTGCGCATGGCATAGGCGACCGCCAGGCTGTGATTGATGAACTTGGTGTCCTGGATCGGATAGCGTTGCGCCAATGCCTGCAGGGTTGCCGGCCGCTGCAGCAGGGAGACGTCGCCGAAATGAAACAGATGCAGCCGCAGCGCACAGCACTCAAGCAACAACAGCGCAAACATCAGCAGCGGGATGTGGCGCCCTTTGCCACTGGCCAGCAGGACCGCAGCGGCGATCAGTGCCAGGGCCGCGATGGCGAGATGCTGCCATGGCGTCGCCGCTTCAACGCTGATGGCGATCAGGATGCCCCAGGCCACGATATAGAAAACGGCGCCGAGCCACAGGCGCTTGTGGCGCCGCCAGCCGACAGCGGACGGACGCGCCTGGCTGCTCAAGCCGTCGATGACAAAGGCGGCCAGGACAGCGATGCCGATGCAGGCGATTTCCAGATAGGATTGCGTGGTCCTGAAGAAATGCAGGCCCGGCACCAGGTGCCAGTCGTAGAGCGCGAGAAATAGCGGCGACGCCTTGCCTGCACCGAGCTGTATCAGTATCAGTACCGCAAGCAGATACCCTTTTTCACGCCAGGACGACTTAAACAGCGGGAAAAGCGATGCCAGCATGCAGACCAGTAAGCTGCCGACTCCCGGAATCTGGTCGAGCCGGTCGCGCGCCAGCGCCAGCGGGGTGGGGGTATACAGCAATCCGCGCAGCACTGCCATGGGCGAAAATTCAAAAAACAGGCCAACCCCGGCGCTACGGTGGGAGAGGGACGCAAGTTCAAGCAGCGGCAGCAATTGCACCGCTGCGAGCCCCAGGAAAAGCAATGCAGCAAGCACTGCGGTCGTCACCAATTGAAGCCGCTGCGCTCGCCACAACTTCCTGCCATCCTCGGAAAACGGCATGGCGAACAAGGAAAATACGGCATATAGCACAGTGGCATGCACCAGCTGAGGATATCCCGCCAGGATCATCATCGTCGCTGCCGCCGCCAGCAGTACCGCCTGCCTGGCAAGCGGTTTCCTGAGCCAGGCTTCTGTCGCCGCGAGCGCCCAGGGAGCCCATGCCAGCGTGCCGGAAATGGTCAGGTTGTTCTGTTCCTGCAGCCAGGCAGTGGAAAAAACCAGGGCCAGCGCAGCGAAGCCGGAAGACCAGACGCTGCGTCCCAGCAGCCGGCACAGTACGAAGACGCCACCGGCGGCAATCAGCATGCACACCAGATGAAAAATATTGACGCCGATGACCGGCGGCAGCAGCCAGGCCAGCAGGATATTGAGCGGATTGGCGAAACCGCCTTGTCCTTCAGCAAACAGCGGATGGCCGCCGTAGACCTTGTCGGTCCATAGCGGGGTGTCGCCGCCATGCAGGAAGCGGGAGTGGAAATCGAACAGCGGCAAGCCATGGATGATCGAGTCGCCGTGTATCAGGCTCTTGCCCTCGAATAGCGTAGGCCACCAAAAAACCAGGGTCAGCAGAAGCAGGGTGAAAAAAACCAGCAGGGATTTTTTATTATTTGTCATATTGCGAGAACGATACTGAAACGCTTGAGCAAACTCACTTGCTGGAAATCCACGCTTTTGATGACGATGCCGCATCATCTGTTTCGATAGCAATTGGCCATGAATTCTATCCCAATAGCAATTTTGAGAAACGGGAATATTGAGCGAATCCGGCAAACTAGAGTAAGGGATCGGTATATGTAGCAAGGCATTCAAGGGCGCCCGCTCTTCTTGGAGCAAAAAACACACCATTTCATTTTTCCGAACAATCAATATTTTCTTGAGATGGAATTTCAAGAGGCCTTAATATTGCATAATGTAAATTAACGTCTGCCCCATCACACTTAATCATTACTTGCCAATGTCCGAAGAATTCGAAGTCCCCAGCCCGCACGAGCACCACCTGGAACACGTCACCGAGCACGCCCACGCCAGCGGCGACAATTTCGCTGGCAAGATCGCCGTGATGACCGCCATCATGGCGACCGTCGGCGCCATGTTCAGCTACCAGGCCGGTTCTACCGAGAGCGAAGCGGCGATGAACAAGAACAACGCCGCCATCAAGAAAACCGAAGCATCTAACCAGTGGAACTACTACCAGGCCAAATCCAGCCGGCAAAACCTGGCCGAGCTGGCGACCCATATTCCGGGCGTCGATGCCGCGCACTACGCAGCCGAGGCGGCGCGCTACAAGAGTGAAAAAGAAGTGGTGCAGAAGAAGGCGCAGCAGCTGGAAGAAGAGGCCAGCGCCTGGGATGAGAAATCAGAGCAGGTATTGCACCAGCATCACCGCTGGGCGCAGGCGATGACGGCAATCCAGATCGCGATTTCGCTGGCGGCGATCACGCTGCTGACGCGCAAGGAGTGGCTGAAGAAGCTGGCCTATGGCGCGGGAGGCGTCAGTGTGGTGCTCGGCATCCTGGCCTGGCAGCATATTTAAGCGCCGCAGATGAAAAAACGGGAAGCACATTGTGCTTCCCGTTTTTGTTTTACGTCTATCAGCGTGTCACAGGCTTGTAGCGGATGCGCTTAGGCTTGGCGCCTTCTTCACCGAGGCGCTTGCGCTTGTCGGCTTCGTATTCCTGGTAGTTGCCATCGAAGAACGATACCTGCGATTCGCCTTCGAAAGCCAGGATATGCGTGGCGATACGGTCCAGGAACCAGCGGTCATGGCTGATCACCATCACGCTGCCGGCGAATTCCAGCAAAGCGTCTTCCAGCGCGCGCAGGGTTTCGACGTCGAGGTCATTTGACGGTTCATCCAGCAGCAGCACGTTGCCGCCCTGTAGCAAGGTCTTGGCCAGGTGCAGGCGGCCGCGTTCGCCGCCGGACAGGTTGCCGACGATTTTTTGCTGGTCGCCGCCCTTGAAGTTGAAGCGACCCAGGTAAGCGCGCGACGGCATTTCAAAGCGGCCGACGGTGAGGATGTCGGCGCCGCCGGAGACGTCTTCGAACACGGTCTTCTGATCGGACAGGGAATCGCGCGACTGGTCGACGATGGAAACCCGCGCAGTCGTGCCGAGCACCACTTCGCCGCTGTCCGGCTGTTCCTTGCCGGTGATCATCTTGAACAAGGTCGATTTACCGGCGCCGTTCGGGCCGATGATGCCGACGATGGCGCCGGCCGGGATGCGGAAGCTGAGGTTGTCGATCAGCATGCGGTCGCCGAACGATTTGCTGACGTTCTTGAATTCGATCACTTCATTGCCCAAGCGCTCGGCGACCGGGATGAAGATTTCCTGGGTTTCGTTGCGCTTCTGGTATTCGTGTTCGCTCAGTTCGTTGAAGCGGGCCAGGCGCGCCTTGCTCTTGGCCTGGCGGCCTTTCGGATTCTGCCGTACCCATTCCAGTTCCTTGGCGATGGTCTTCTGCCGTGAGGATTCAGTGGCTTCTTCCTGCTTCAGGCGATCGCCCTTTTGTTCCAGCCACGAGCTGTAATTGCCCTTCCACGGGATGCCGTGGCCGCGGTCCAGTTCCAGGATCCACTCGGCGGCGTTGTCGAGGAAGTAGCGATCATGGGTGATGCCGACCACGGTGCCCGGGAAGCGTTGCAGGAACTGTTCCAGCCAGTCGACCGATTCGGCGTCCAGATGGTTGGTCGGCTCGTCCAGCAGCAGCATGTCGGGTTTCGACAGCAGCAGGCGGCACAGTGCGACGCGGCGCTTTTCCCCGCCGGACAGAACGCCGATCTTGGCGTCCCATGGCGGCAGGCGCAGGGCGTCGGCGGCCATTTCCAGCTGCAGGTCGAGATTGCCGTCGCCGGCGGTGGCGAGGATGTCTTCCAGGCGTGCCTGTTCGGCTGCCAGCGCGTCGAAGTCGGCATTTTCATCTGCATAGGCGGCATACACCGCATCCAGCTTGGCTTGCGCCTCAAACGCTTCGCCCAGCCCGCCTTCGACGGCCTGGCGCACGGTCTGTTCCGGATCGAGCTGCGGTTCCTGCGGCAGGTAGCCGATGTTCAGGCCCGGCATGGGCACCGCTTCGCCCTGGATGTCCTTGTCGATGCCGGCCATGATTTTCAGCAGGGTCGACTTGCCGGAACCGTTCAGGCCCAGCACGCCGATCTTGGCGCCGGGAAAGAACGACAGCGAAATATCCTTCAGGATCTGGCGTTTGGGCGGCACGATCTTGCCGACCTTGTTCATTGTGTAGACGTATTGGGCCATGAGGAGCAGTGATGATAAAAAAATAATGCGGTGAATAGAGCGGCTCGGGCAAGTGTCATTATCTGCGAAACACTGCACTAAGGAGCCGGAACTGCCAAGAATAACCTATGCGCGCCGGGTTGACGAGTTGTTAAGGCCAAGCCTTCAGGCCGACGCGCCTGGGCGTATTTTAAACGTTCGCCACAGTCCCTCGGCCGAATACAGCCCCAAAGCACACCAGATGAGGATAAAACCGTTGAGGCGGTCGCCATCCAGCTGTTCGCCGTACAGCCAGACGCCGAACAGCAGTTGCAGCGAGGGCGTGATGTATTGCAGCACGCCGACCAGCGACAAGGGAATGCGGCGGGCGCCGGCGGCGAACATCAGCAAGGGGATCGAGGTGATCGGCCCGGCTGCCGCCAGCAGCCACTTGGTGGAGGTCGAGGCGCTGCTGAAAGTGTTGTGGCCATGCAGCGAGGTGTATGCCAGGAAGGCCAGCGCCAGCGGCAGCACCAGCGCGGTTTCCAGCGCCAGGCCGGGCAGCGCGCTCAGGCTGGCGGTCTTGCGCAGCAAGCCGTAGCCGCCAAAGGTTACGGCTAGCGTCAGCGCAATCCAGGGCGGATGGCCGGCCTGCCAGGTCAGCCACAGCACGGCGCCGGCGGCGATGGCAATCGCCAGCCATTGCAGCGGCCGCGGCCGTTCGTGCAGGAACACCAGGCCGAGCGCGACGCTGACCATCGGGTTGATGAAGTAGCCCAGGCTGGCTTCGACGATGTGGTTATTGTTGACCGCCCAGATGTAAGTGGTCCAGTTGGCCGTCAGCAGCAGGGCGCTGGCGACGAAGCCGCCGATCACGCGCGGCTGGCGCAGCACCGGCCCGACCCAGGCCCACTGCTTGCGCACGGTCAGCACGATCATCAGGAACAAGAAGGACCAGAGAATGCGGTGGGCGACGATATCGACCGGCGGGATCTCCGCTTCCAGCGCCTTGAAATAAATCGGGAACAAGCCCCACAGGACGTAGGAGGCGATGGCGTAGAGCATTCCTGCTTGCATGGTGTGATCGATCGAGAGTGAGGGGCGGCGCCGGTATTGTTCTTTTGACGCCTGTCGGTGGCGCGCTGCGAGCGGACGGCATATGGCATTTTACGCAATATCCGGCAAGCGTATAGTTGTAATGCAACATCCGGCCACGCAAGGCGCTTCAGATTGCCGCCAGCTCCTGAAAATAAAACAGGGTCGATCCCAGTTCCGGAGGCGCCTGGTAAGGGCTGATGCGGGTGCGCCGGAACGGCACGGCATGGGCAAACGCGGGGCCGTCGTAGACAAAGGTATGGAATTCGCCGTTCTCGCCGCAGGCATCGACGCCGGCCGGCAGGCCGGCGAGGAAGGCGGCATCGAATTCACGGCCGCAGAATTCCTGCGGCAGATAATTACCGTTGATGCAGACCACCACCGCCTTGAAGCCGAGCGCCAGGAATTCATCGACCAGCTGGCGGCGCGGCTGCAGCCACAAGGGCAGGCAAGCTTGCAGGCCGGCCTGGGCGCAGACTTTTTCTTCCCACTCGCGGTGCGCCTGCAGGTCGATGTCGCCGAACACCGCGTGGCGCATGCCGTCGCCGTGGGCGGCGCGCAAGGCGGCGATGAATTTTTCTTCATACTGCTGCCAGCTGGCGCTGTAGAACGCCAGCGGCACGCCGAGCGCGTCGGCCTGAGCCTGCAGCAAGGCTGGCGGCACGCCATGCGAACGGGCGCGCAGGCCGCTTTCGTCCAGCGCGGTGATCAGGCGATGGATCTGCATTCCGCTTTGCCGTGCGCGCCACAGCGCCAGGCAGGAATCCTTGCCGCCGCTCCAAGACACCAGTGCGCTGCCGGTTTGGGCTGCCATGGCCACACTCATGCCTTTGCCGCCTGAATCAGACGCTGGTGCTCCGGCCGCGCCACGAAACGATGCAGCAGCAAGCCGCCGACGCCGCAGATCGCCATCACCACCATCAGCGGCAATGCCGTGCCGTCGTGCCACAAGCTCATGCTGATGCCGGAGGTGATGCCGAGCGCGAACTGCAAGGTGCCCATCAGCGCCGATGCCACGCCGGCCTGCTTGCCTTGTTGCGACAAGGCGATCGCCGAGGCATTCGGGCTGATGAAGCCGTAGCTGGCGAGGAAGCCGAAGAAGCCGATCAGCAGCACCGGCAGGCTGTTGACGCCGCAGGCCACCAGCAGCGCTACGCTCAGGCTCAGCATGGCGGGTATCCACAAGGCGCGGCCGAGGATGGTGTCGAGCGAATACTTGCCGACGAGACGGGCATTGATCTGCGAAGCGGCGATCAGGCCGAAGGCATTGGTGCCGAAGACGAAGCCGAAATGCTCGGGCTTGATGCCGTGCAGTTCGATCAGGACGAAGGACGAGCCGGTGATGTAGGCAAACATGCCGCCCTGGATCAGGCCGCCGACCAGGCTATAGGCGACGAACTGGCGGTCCAGCAGCAGCCGGCCATACTGTTTCAGCGTGCGCCCCAGGTGCAGCGGCTCGGCCTTGTGGCGGTCCAGCGTTTCCTGCATGGTGTAGTGGATCGCCAGCAGGCAGAACAGGCCGAAGCCGGCCAGGCCGCCGAAGATCACGCGCCAGCCCCACAGCTTGAGCACTGCACCGCCAATCAACGGCGCCAGGATAGGCGCCAGGCCCATCACCAGCATCATCAGCGAAAACGCTTTGGCGGCGCCGGTGGTGCCGAGGCGGTCGCGGATCACGGCGCGGCCGATCACCATGCCGGCGCAGCCGCCCAGGCCTTGAAGGAAGCGGAACAGTATCAGCGTCGTGACGTCCTGCGACACCATGCAGGCTAGCGAACCGAGCAGGTACAGCGTCATGCCGACATATAGCGGCGGCTTGCGGCCGAAGCGGTCGCTCAATGGTCCGTAGAACATCTGGCCGACCGCCAGCCCGACCAGGAAGGCAGCCAGGGTCAGCTGCACCAGGTTGCTGCCGACGCCGAACTGTTGCGCGATGGTGGGGAAGCTTGGCAGGTACATGTCGATCGACAGCGAGCCGATGGCAGTCAGGGCGCCCAGTAAAAGAAGCCAGCCGGGGAGCAGTTTCTCCGGGGCTGAAGTTGCAGGTGTGTTTGTCATGGAATGCTTAGGAGGACGCCAGTTGCTGGCGCCGGTTAAATATTTGAAGCGGGTGGAGTGCGCTGGCAGGAACTGCCGGGCGTTTGCGAAAAAATGCCTATGCGTTCAAGCGAGCGTTCATGTTACAGGAACTTCGGGATTCCTGCCGGTGGCATACAGGGCGACTGCATGAAGGAATCGCGATTGATCCTAGGGTAGGCACGTCGTGCCCACCCTACGCCGCCAGGAAATCGAGCAGCGTCATGGCGATCACCTTGGTGGCTTTGCGCAAGTCGTCCAGCGCCAGGTTCTCGTCGGCTTGCTTGGCGTTGGATTCCATCAGGGTGCGCGGGCCGGCGCCGTACAGCACGACCGGTATGCCATGTTCACCATACAGCCGGGCATCGGTGTAGAGCGCCGATCCATTGGCCGGAATCGCTTCGCCCAGCACCGCCAGTGCATTCGCCTGTACGCTGGCCAGCAGTTTTTCGTGGCCGGGCAAAGGACGCAGCGCACGCGCCAGCAGCAGGCGCTTGATCTCGACGCGGATGCCGGGCAGGCCGTCGACCGCTGCGGCGATCATGGCCCGCACCTCGGCTTCGACCGCGACCGGATCTTCTTCCGGAATCATGCGGCGGTCCATCTTCAGCACCACTTTGCCGGGCACCACATTGGTGTTGGTGCCGCCGTCGATGCGGCCGACGATCATGGTCGGATGAGTGATGCCGGGAATCGCCGAACTGATTTTCTTCAGCTCGGGCAGCTTGGCGTAGATCGCCTGCAGCACCTTGGTGGCGGCTTGCAGGGCGTCATGGCCGGTTTCCGGCATCGAACCGTGGGTGGCCTTGCCGTGCACCGTGACTTCAAACTGCAGGCAGGCGTTATGCGCAGTGACGACGTTGTAGCTGAAGCCGGGGCCGATCACCAGGTCCGGCTTGGTCAGCTGGTTTTCGAGCAGCCAGGCAGGGCCCAGCAGCCCGCCGAATTCTTCATCGTAGGTGAAGTGCAGTTCCAGCGCGCCCTTGAGCGGCACGCCCAGCGCTTCCAGCGCCCGCACCGCAAAAATATAGGTGGCGAAATCGCCCTTGGAGACGGTGGTGGCGCGGCCGTAGATGCGGCCGTTCTCGATCTCGCCGCCATACGGCTGCTTGCTCCAGCCTTCGCCCGGCGGCACGACGTCGCCGTGGGCGTTCAGCGCCAGCGTCGGGCCGGCGCCGGCATACTTGCGGCGGACGATCAGGTTGGTGATGCTCTCCATGCCGTAATCCTTGACCGTGGCGGCCGGCACCGGATGCTTCTCGGCTTGCCAGCCCCAGGCTGTGACCAGCTCGGCCACGGCATCGGCGTGTGGCGCATTGTTGCCGGGTGGCGTGTCGGTGGGAATGCGGACGATCTTTTGCAGGAACCCGACTTCTTCGTCAAAGTGGCTGTCGATCCAGCTGGCGAGCTGTGCGGATAACGCTGTTTTAGTCATGGCGGCGGCGGGAAAAGTTGCAGAAGTACCTGATTCTACGACGTTGGCGCCATGAGAGGGAAAACGTAGGGTGGACAGATTTCTGCCCACCCGAAATCGCCCTCGATTATTTGCCCACTCTACAAGCTTCCGACGTATTCGCGGTGATAACGGCGTCCGAGGTCGGTCAGGATTTCATAGCCGATGCTGCCGGCCAGCCGCGCGACGTCGTCTAGCGGCCGGTGCGGTCCGATCAGTTCCACCAAGGCGCCGGCCTGCACGCGTTCGGCGGCGATGCCGGTGACATCGATGGTGATCGAATCCATGGAGACCGTGCCGACCATGGGCGCCGGCTGGCCGTCGATGAAGGCGATGCCGCGGTTGCTCATGCTGCGCAGCCAGCCGTCGGCATAGCCGACGCCAACGGTGGCGATCTGCCGTTCTTCGCTGGCGCTATAGCTGATGCCGTAGCCGACGTGGTCGCCGCGCTGGATAGTGCGGCTCTGGATGATGCGGCCATGCAGCGCCACTACCGGCTGCAAGGGGTTGGCGGCGCCGGCCACAGGTGCGATGCCATACAGCGCTGCGCCCGGGCGCACCAGGTCGAACTGGTAATCGGCACCGAGAAAGATGCCGGAAGAATTGGCCAGGCTGGCGGCGATCTGCGGCAGGCGCTGGCGCCAGGTCTTGAAGCGCGCCAGCTGGCTGGCGTTCATTTCATGGCCCTGATGTTCAGCGCAGGCCAGGTGGCTCATCAGGAACAGCGGCGGGATGCTTTCCATGAAGGCCGGGTTGGCTAGCCAGGCTTCCGCTTCGGCGGCTGGCAAGCCCATGCGCGACATGCCGGTGTCGACCTGGAAAATCGCCGGCAGCGGCCGTTGCAGGGTTTGCGCCAGCGCATGCCAGGCTTGGATCTGTTGCAGGCTGTTGAGCACCGGCGTCAGGCCGTGGGCGATCAACTCGCGCTCAGTGCCGGGCGGTGCGCCATGCAGGACGAAGATGTCGGCGGTGGCCGGCAGGTGCGGACGCAGGGCGATACCTTCATCCAGGTGGGCAACGAAGAAGTGACGGCAGCCTTCCGCCGCCAGCGCTGGCCCCACCTGGTCGGCGCCGAGGCCGTAGGCATTGGCTTTGACGGCGGCAGCGCAGGCCGCTTTGCCGGCCTGTTGCCTGAGCAGGCGATAATTGCCGCGGATGGCGTCCAGGTCGACCGTGAGGATGGCGCCGGCGTGTGCTGCTTGTGGGTTCATCGGGTCTCGCTCAAGAATCGCTTAAAACGGGGTGGATCACACTGCGCGCCGGCCAAGGCGTTTCAGGCATAGGCAGGATGCGTTGCTTGCTCGAAGTGCTTGCTGTAGCGGCTGACTGCCAGGTCATCTGCGGCAATCGCCGGGCGCTTGCCGGAGATCAGGTCCGACAGTAGCTGCGCCGAGCCGCAAGACATGGTCCAGCCGAGCGTGCCGTGGCCGGTATTGAGGAACAGGTTGCGGATATGGGTGGCGCCGACGATCGGCGTGCCGTCCGGCGTCATCGGCCGCAAGCCGGTCCAGAAACTGGCGGCGGCGGTGTTGCCGGCGCCCGGGAACAGGTCGTTGACCACCATTTCCAGCGTGGCGCGGCGTTTCGGCTTGAGGGTCTTGTTGAAGCCGACGATCTCGGCCATGCCGCCGACCCGGATGCGGTCGTCGAAACGGGTGATGGCGATCTTGTAGGTTTCGTCGAGGATGGTGGAGACCGGCGCCGCTTCGGCATCGACAATCGGTACCGTGATCGAATAGCCTTTCAGCGGATACACCGGGATGTCCACCAGCGCACCGAGGAAGCCGGTGGAGTAGGCGCCCAGCGCCACCACATAGCTGTCCGCCTGCAAGTGCTCGGAACCGCACTGGACGCCGGCGATTTCGCCATTGGACAAGGTCAGCGCATCGATCTGCACGTTGTAGCGGAAACGTACGCCCAGGTCCTCGGCCATCTGCGCCAGTTTGGTGGTGAACATCTGGCAGTCGCCGGTTTCATCGTTCGGCAGGCGCAGGGCGCCGCTCAGTTTGTGCTTGACCGCTTCCAGCGCCGGCTCAGCCTGTGCCAGCTGGTCTGGCGTCAGCAGTTCGAACGGCACGCCGGTTTCCTTCAATACTTCGATATCCTTGGCGGCGTCGTCCAGCTGCTGCTGGCTGCGGAATACCTGCATGGTGCCGAGCTGGCGGCCTTCGTAGGCGATGCCGGTATCGGCGCGCAAGACCTTGAAGCAGTCGCGGCTGTATTCCGCCAGGCGCACCATGCGCTCCTTGTTGACGGCGTAGCGGGCCGAGCTGCAGTTGCGCAGCATCTGCCACATCCATCGCAGCTGGAACAGGGTGCCGTCGGGCGTGATGGAGAGCGGTGCATGTTCCTGCAGCATCCACTTCAAGGCTTTCAGCGGGATGCCGGGTGCGGCCCAGGGTGAGGCGTAGCCGGGCGAGATCTGGCCGGCGTTGGCGAAGCTGGTTTCCTGCGCCGGGCCCGGCAAGCGGTCGATCACGGTCACTTCATGGCCGGCGCGCGCCAGGTAATACGCACTGGTGACGCCCACCACGCCGCTGCCAAGGATAAGTACTCGCATCTTGAATCTCCGTAACGCCTGTGCGTATCTTACTGCGCACCGGAAATCCGGGGCGCCGGCGATACGGAATGCGTGCTAATGAATTGTTTTTGATTTGCAGTAATAAGCGCTATGCTATTAGTAATTTCCCAGCATTTGTTACTGTATAAGCCCATTAATTCAGTAATTAATACTAAAAATTCAAGAAAATCGTCATGAGAATCTACAAGGAATCCAACCGCGCCCTGGACAAGCTGGACCGCCACATCCTGCGCCTGTTGCAGCAGGACGGCCGCATGTCGATGAAAGACCTGGGCGAACAGGTCGGGCTATCGATCACGCCCTGCATCGAACGGGTCAAGCGCATGGAGCGCGACGGCGTCATCGACGGCTATTACGCACGCATCAATCCGGCCGCGGTCGGCGCCAAGCTGCTGGTATTTGTGGAGATTACGCTGAATCAGAAATCGGCGAACGCCTTCGAGCAGTTCCGCCGCGAAGTGCTGCGCATTCCGGAAGTGCTGGAATGCCATCTGGTGTCAGGCGATTTCGATTATCTGATCAAGGCCCGGATCCGGGAAATGGCGGAATACCGCAAGCTGCTGGGCGATATGCTGCTGCAGCTGCCGGGGGCGGCGCAGTCCAAGAGCTATGTGGTGATGGAAGAAATCAAGGAGACGCTGGCGTTGTCGATGGAAGCAAAGTAGACGCCCAGCCCGGAGCGCGCCGGCAGGGCGGGCAAGCTGCCGGCTTGCCCACTACCCGCTTACATCTTGCCGTCGCGGAAATCCTGGATCGCCTGTTCCACCTGCTCGCGGGTGTTCATCACGAATGGTCCCCACTGTGCAATCGGCTCATTCAGCGGCTTCCCTGCGATCAGCAGGAAACGGCTGTTGCCTTCCGCCTGCAGGCTGACGCCGGCTGCGTCGGCGGTATTGCTCAGGACCGCCATGCGGCCTGCCGGCGCGTTGCGGCTGTCTTCACCGATGCGCAGGGTGCCTTCGAACACATATAGAAAGGCGTTGTGGCCGGCCGGGATCGGCAGATCCAGCGGCTGGCCCGCTTCCAGCTGCACGTCCAGATACAGCGGCTCGGTATGCGGCCGTTGCACGGCGCCGGCGGTGCCGAAAGCCTCGCCGGCAATCACCTTGACCTTGACGCCGGGCTGCGGCGACACCTGCGGAATCTGCTCAGCCTGGAGGTCGCGATAGCTGGGTGCGATCATCTTGTCGCCCGAGGCCAGGTTGAGCCACAGCTGGAAGCCGCTCATCAGGCCGTCTTCCTGTTCCGGCAGTTCCGAATGCACCAGTCCGCTGCCGGCGGTCATCCACTGTACGCCGCCGGGCTGCAGCAAACCTTCGTTGCCGGCGTTGTCGCGATGGCGCATGCGGCCGGCCAGCATGTAAGTGACGGTTTCAAAGCCGCGGTGCGGATGGTCGGGAAAGCCGGCCAGGTAGTCCTCCGGCTTGTCCGAGTGAAAATTGTCCAGCATCAGGAACGGATCAAGCCGGCGCTGCAGATCATTGGTCAAGACCCGCACCAGGCTGACGCCCGCGCCGTCCTGGGTGTTGATGCCGGTGACCAGGCGTTCGAGTTGGCGATTGAATTTCATGGCTTGCTCCGTTCCTTGAATAGTTGATCTACTGCTTACTGTTTCGATTTGCCGTCATCCGTTGCCGCCAGCATCAGCAGCGCGCCGATGATGGAGATGTTTTTCAGGAAGTTGTTCAGCTGGTTCTGCACATTGGCCGGATCGGCTTCCCAGAAGCGGTGCGCGGTCAGGGTGGCAGCTACCGTGAACAGCGCCACGACGATGGCGATCGGCCGCACGTTCCAGCCGCTCATGATGGCCAGGCCGCCGCCGAATTCGACCACGATGGTGGCAGCGACGGCGAAGGTCGCCAGCGGTACGCCGAGGCTGGTCATGTAGCCGACCACGCCGGAAAAGGCGGTGATCTTCAGGATGCCGGAAATGAAAAACAGTGAGCCCAGCAGGACGCGGCCGATGCGGTACAGGGTTGGCGAAGTTTGCATGATGTGTCCGATCTATAAGTAGATGTAAAACTGCGATGTAAGTAAAACCCGAAGTAAGCAAGCGTTGGCTGGCGCCACCGGATATCGGCTACTGATTGCAGCGAACGAGCTCATATTAATCCCCCCGGGCTCAGCAAGATATTGTTTATCTTGCGATAATCAATATCTGATTATTAGATAGTGTTGGGGCGCCATGAATATCGAGAGGCTATCGCTGGATCAATTGCGGGTATTCGCCCAGGTTGCCGACAGCGGCAGCTTCCTGGCGGCGGCGCGCGCCTTGGGCCGGGCACAGTCGGCGGTCAGCTATGCCGTCGGCACGCTGGAAAACCAGCTTAGCGTGCCCTTGTTCGACCGCAGCAGCTACCGGCCGCGGCTGACCGCCGCCGGCATTGAACTGTTGCGCGACGCCCGCCAGGTGCTGGGCCAGGTCGACGCCATGCAGGCGCGCGCGGCTGCCTATGCACAAGGACAGGAGCTGGAGATCACGCTGGCGTTCGATGTGTTCTTCCCGACCACGGCGCTGGTGGCTTTGCTGGCGGATTTCCGGGTGGCCTTTCCCGGCGTCACGGTAAGGCTGGAGATCGAGGCGCTGGGCGCCGTCGCCGAACGCGTGATCGACGGCGAGGCGATGCTAGGCGTGCTCGGCACCTTGCCGATCGTGCCGCCCAACCTGCTGCACGTCAGTTTGCCGAGCGTGCTGCTGGTTGGGGTGGTGTCGCCAGTCCATGCGCTGGCGCAGATCCAGGGCCGCATTCCCGGCCATGTGCTGGAACGGCAAGTGCAGCTGGTGCTGAGCGACCGCAGTGCGCTGACCGCCAACCAGGATTTCTCGGTGCATTCTTCGCTGGCCTGGCGCATGAGCGATCTCGGCACCAAGCATGCCTTGCTGCGCGCCGGCATGGGCTGGGGCTATATGCCGCGGCATATCGTCGCCGACGACCTTGCCAGCGGCCGGCTGGTGACTATCGTCACTACAGCCCATCCACCCGAAGGCGCCGTGCTGGCGATGCAATGCGTGTACCGGCCGGATCGCGAGGCCGGCCCGGCGCTGACCTGGTGGCTGGATGCGCTGGCCAGGCTGACGACTTTCGATCCGGCCTGAAACCCGTTCGATGAACGCCGGTTGCGCCGGAGCGCGCGCTCCGGCACAATGACACGGATGCAATGGGAGATGGCATGCCTCCCTGAACCGCTGTGCAAGCAGCTGATGATGCCTACAAAGTCCTGAACGGGATTTGTAGGCGTGCGTTTTCGGTTTACCTCGCCTTGCCGTTCGGGTTTGAGTTCTTCAAATCTTTTGTCCCTGACGATGAAAAAAAACAACTATCCCGAGCAGTTCCTGATGCTGCTGTATCTCGCGCGCTGGCTGATCCTGGCTTCCCTGGTGGGCGCGCTGGCCGGCCTCGCTTCGGCGCTGCTGCTGCTGTCGCTGGAATGGGCCACCGATATCCGCAACGCACACCGCTGGCTGCTCCTGCTGCTGCCGCTGGCCGGTTTTGCCGTGGGCTTGCTCTATCACTTCCTCGGCAAGTCGGTGGAGGGCGGCAACAACCTGCTGATCGATGAAATCCACGACCCCAAGCGCATCGTGCCGAAGCGCATGGCGCCGCTGATTTTCCTGGGTACGGTGATCACCCACCTGTTCGGCGGCTCCGCCGGCCGCGAGGGCACCGCAGTGCAGATGGGCGGCGCCCTGGCCGATGTGCTGACCCGCATCGCCCGCCTCGGACCGGACGAGCGGCGTATCCTGCTGATGGCCGGCATCAGCGCCGGCTTTGCCTCGGTGTTCGGGACGCCGCTGGCCGGCGCCATCTTCGGCCTGGAAGTGCTGGCCATCGGCCGTCTGCGCTACGACGCCATCCTGCCCTGCTTCATCGCCGCCATCATCAGCGACCAGATTCCGGCGCTGCTGGGCGTGCACCACACCCACTATGCGATTCCCTTCGTGCCGCATTTCGGCCTCGGCATTTTTTCCGCCACGCTGCTGGCGGGGATCGTGTTCGGCCTGGTCGGCATGCTGTTTGCGCAGGCGACGCATGGCTTGTCGCGTCTATTCAAGCGTCTGATCAAGTTCGCGCCCTTGCGGCCGTTTGCCGGTGGTGTCGCGGTGCTGTTGCTGGCCATGCTGCCGGCCACCGACAAGTATTTGGGACTGGGGATTCCGACCATCGTCGAGGCGTTCGAGAAGCCGCTGCCGCTGTACGACTTCGGCGGCAAGATCCTGTTCACGGTGGTGACGCTGGCCTCCGGCTTCAAGGGCGGCGAGGTGACGCCGCTGTTCTATATCGGCGCTACGCTGGGCAATGCGCTGGCGCAGATCTTATCCATGCCGATTCCGGTGTTGGCCGGTCTGGGATTTGTGGCAGTGTTTGCGGGAGCGGCCAATACGCCGATTGCCTCGACCATCATGGCGATCGAATTATTCGGGCCGGAGATCGGCGTGCTGGCGGGGATCGCCTGCGTGGTCAGCTATCTGTTTTCAGGCCACAGCGGGATTTATCATGCGCAGCGCATAGGCCAGACAAAACGCCATGCGCCGGAGCAGCCGCGCCAACCGGATCAAGGAGCCGGCTAGCGGCGGTCTAGCCGAACTTGCGCACCGCATCCAGCGCCAGGCCGGCGCCGATGCTGCCGAACAGGTCGCCTTCCACGGCTTTTGCCGACGGCACCAGGGCCGCGATCTTATGCCTCAGCAGCTGCACGCCGCTGGAGCCGCCGGTGAAAAACACAGTATCGACCTGGGCCGGCGTAACGCCGGCATCGCGCAGCAGCTTGGTGACGGTATCTTCGACACTGCCCACCAGGTGAGTGATGCTGGCGTTGAACTGTTCACGCGTCAGGTTCAGGGCCTGGCCAGGAGCGATGCGGTCCAGGCTCATCTGCACCGTTTCGGCATCCGACAGGCCGATCTTGCCCTGTTCAACCTGCAATGCCAGCCAGTGGCCGGCGCGCTGTTCGACCAGGTCGAGCAGGCGGCCGAACTTCTCGCGCTCGACAGTTTCGCGATGCACGTCTTTCAGTTGCAGCCAGGCTTTGCGGGTGTAGATCTGGTTGATGGTGTGCCAGGTCGCCAGGTTGAAGTAATAGCTGGACGGCACTTCGCTATTGTTTTGCAGGCGGCTGCCCAGTCCCAGCATCGGCATCACGCTCGACAGGCTCAGGTATTTGTCGAAATCGGTGCCGCCGATATGCACGCCGCCGGTGGCCAGGATATCGTCGCGCCGCTCGCTGTTGGCGGCCCGCTGCGGCGCCAGGCGCACCAGCGAAAAGTCCGAGGTGCCCCCGCCGATGTCGGCGATCAGCACCAGTTCTTCGCGCTGGATGGTGGATTCATAGTCGAAGGCGGCAGCGATCGGCTCGTACTGAAAAGCGATGTGCTGGAAACCGACCGAGCGGGCGATTTCCGCCAGCGTGTCTTGGGCGCGCTGGTCTGCCGTCGGATTGTCGTCGACGAAAAACACCGGCCGGCCCAGCACTACGCTCTGGAATTCCTTGCCGGCGGCGCTTTCGGCGCGCTGCTTGAGTTCAGCGATGAAATGGGTCAGCAAAGCGCGGAACGGCAGCGCGCGGCCGCCGACTTCGGTCTGGGCGTCGATCAGGCTGGAACCGAGCAGGCTCTTGAGGGAGCGCATCAGGCGCCCTTCGTAACCGGTCAGGTAGGCGCCCAGCGCGGCGCGGCCGAAGCTGAAGGCATCGTCTTCGGCATTGAAGAACACCACCGAAGGCAGGGTGACCTTGCCGTCTTCCAGCGGCAGCAGGGCCTTGTGTCCGGGCCGGCTCCAGCCGACCGTGGAATTAGACGTGCCGAAATCCACACCACAAGCATTTGACATCGCCGTACCTCGTACACAAAATTGGCCGGCAATGGTATACCAAACGTATGGGCTACGCAGCGGAAATGCCGCAGGTGTTGGAAATTTGCAAATCGCCTTCGGTTTAAGTTGTCTGGCGGAAATGTTACCAGCGCGAGAAGTGCTCCTCGGTCACGCCCGCCAGGTGCTCCACCGCGCGCGGCGGCGCATTGCGCTCCGGCTTGACCCAGCCGCTGAAGCTGCCGATCGGCTGGATATAGCGGGTGGCGGCGATCACCAGGTTCTTGTTTTCGCGGCGGGCGCCGTCCGGCATGAATTGCAGGTCGAGCAAGCCGTCGTCGGTATAGATATGCCAGGGCGCCAGCGGCGTCGCCGGATCGTACTCGAAGCGCACGTGGCCAAGCGCATGCAGCTGGCCGTCCAGCCACAGCACGTTTTCCTGCTTGCCGAAATAGCCCGCCTGCAGGTTGAAGCCGATATCCAGGCCGTGAGCCGAGGCCCAGCGCCACTCGGTGTCGCGCGCCAGCAAGCCGTTGGAATAGTCGAAGCTGGCGACGCCGTCTTGCAAGTCGAAGCGCTGCTCACCCACCAGCACTTCGCCGCTGAGCGGCATGCCGGGCGATTTCTGGGTCGCATGCACCGAGCCGTTGACGATCGGGCCGACCGCCAGCAGCAGCGGCGCGGCGCGGCTGTCGTCGAACTCGGCGTCGATGCTGAATTGCGCGCTGTGCAGGCTGAGCCGATACTTGCCGTCCGCATCGCTGCCTTTGCCGGCCGGCGGCTGGTAACGGATGCGGTGGCCGAAGCAGCTGAAGCTGCTGGCACCGTCGGGCCGGTCGCTGACCTGGGCGCTCAGGCCGGGGATGCCATCCTGCGAGAAGCCGGCGATCTGCTTGCCTAGCTGGCGGTCGAAGACGTAGGCGAAGGCGGTATTGGTCCAGCCGACGTCGACAATCGCGATGCCGCACAGCAGCCGCGGCGTCGACAGCGCCACATACTGCCAGCGCTTATGGTGGAAGCGCCGCCACAGGCTGTTGCGGGCAAAGGGCGGCGCCAGGGCCGACCAATCGATGGCGCCGGTACGGCCGGCATAGCGGCCCATGCGCGGCTGGCCGACCTCATCGATGACGTTGGCGGGAGCGGCGGGCAGGTTTTGTATGGTTGCAGATGAGGATGTCATCGGATGTGCGCCAAGGCTGGCGCCACAGCGCGGGTCCATATTGCAAGATTCCGTGGACAGGCATCGCCCGGCTTGGGCTGAACGGCAAGATTGTGGCGGCGGTTGGGGCAACGGGATGGCATGGGTGTCTCCTGACGGCTGATCTGGTAATGTCTAGTTGCATTATGGAAACGAATGTTACGGATAGCCTTGTCTCCTGTCTACTGTCTAAGCTACCTGCTGGCAGGCCTGAGCCCTTACAATGGTGAGTTAGGTAAATTGGCGGCCGGGCAGTTTGAAGCGCCCAGCGCCAATATCGCGATATATTCGTTTTTTTGCAACTTTTGCAGGCAATCCGATTGTTTTTTGAACCAGACAGATTAAATTTCTTCAGGCCCCTGGCCGGCAAGCACCGCGGCGTGGTGGTGGCTTGCGTGCGCGCGCTGTATGAGCGGCTGCACGGGCCGAGCGCCGATTACGGCCAGAACCTGACTCGCGACGGCTTGCGCGACCTGCTGCTGCCGGTGGTGCAGCAAGCGCTGCAAGAAGCACGTCAGACCATGCTGCAGCAGGACGAGGCCGCCGCCGAGCTGGCCGACGACGATCTGATCCCGGCCGGCGCCGACGACCAGCAGAGCAGCAGCGCGCTGCTGCGCACCTTGCTCAGGGACGGCTGGCTGGAAACCTTCGGCGACCGCGCCGGCCTGGTCACGGCCTACCGTTTCAGCCGTGCCGGCAAGCTGTTTGCAGAAGCCTTCTGGGCCATCGACCGGCGCAGCGCCCGCACCCGCCAGCGCAATGTGCGCAGCTGCCGCAATGCGCTCAACGCCGCGCTGCGCAATGTCGACGCCTACGACCTGATCGATGCTTACGACTACGCGGAGAAAGTCATCAGCGATTTGTCCGAGGGTGTCGATTATTTCCAGGAACTGGTGCGGCGCCTGATGCTGGAAGCATCGCAAACGCCATGGGACGGTTTCATGGAATTTCTCGACCGCTTCGAGAAAGAGTTCAAGAAGCAGCTCACCGCCGACAGCATCGAGCGCCACCGCCAGGCCATCCGCGACCTGATCGCGCGCCTGCACAGCCTGGAGCACGACCAGGCGCAGGCGCTGGAAGACCAGCTCAACGATATCGCGCGCTGGGCCAGCCAGGAACGGCAGGGGCCGTCGACGCTGGACTGGATGCTGGACCGCATCGAAGAAATGGTGGAAGCCGCCTGCACCACCAAGCATCCGGAGCTGATCAAGGCAATGAGTGTCTACATGCAGCGCGCCGCCAGCATCGTGCAGCAAGCCTTGATGCTGCGCGGCGGCCATACCCGCCAGGCCTACAGCGTGGCCATCAGCAAGATCGCCAGGCTGAGCGGCGCTGGCAATGCTCAGGATGCCTTGCTGGAACGGCTGGGCGCGGCCATTGCGCCGGCCGAAATCCGTTTGCTCGACCCCGCAACGTTCAAATTGCGCAGCGCTTCGCAGCGACGCCGTGCGCTGACCGTGACCGCGCAGCCCAAGGTCACGCGCGACGCCCGCCTGGCGGCTGCCATGTACCGCGCCGAAGCCGATGCCTTCGCCCTCTCCAACGACGACATCGTGCACCGCATCCGCGCCGAGCTGCGCCTGCGCGACCGGCCGATCCGCCTGTCGACCTTGCCGGTGGCGACCACCACCGACGTTCTCAACAATATGCAGATAGTGGAAGCCGTGCGCGGTGCGCGCGATGAACGGCTGACCGTGCAGAAATTGCCGAGCAAGCTCTGGAACGAGTTTTATGCCGGCGACGATTACCAGATCGAGATGAAACATGACACTGATTGAAGCATTGCATGAGCAGCTGGCGCTGCACAACCTGCCGCCGGAACGTTTCCGCGAGATCGTCGGCCGGCTGTTTGCCGCCGGCATCGTGATCCGCGAAGAAGACGGCGTCGAACAGCGTCTGTATGACGATGCGCGCCGTATCGAAGCCTGCCTGCACGATTATTTCCAGCTTGCCGGTTTCCGTCTTGAACATAACCTGAAGGGCGAATTTTTCCGGTTGTATGCGCCCGGCGCCGAAGTGCCGGGCATGCCGGAGGACGGGCTGGAGCCGGTGCCGGGCTTGCGCGCCAGGCTGTCGCCGGATTTCGTCGCCGCCGCCCTGGCGCTACGCTTCCAATACCAGCAGGGTTTGTCGGAAGGCGGCAACCGCCTCACCGATTCCGGCGAGGTGCTGACCCGCTTCGAAGAATTGTCGGCAACCTTGCAGACGCAATTGAAACGGGCGCTGCCGCCCACCAATATCGAGCGCCAGCGCTTGCTGAACGACCTCAAGCGCCATCGGCTGATCCGCCTGGCCGCCAATTTCTCCATGGACGATGAGGATGCGTTGCTGGCGATCCGGCCGACCATCCTCGGCATCATCAGCGACGACATGCTGGAAGCGGCGCTGGAATCCGAGCCGTTGCCGCTCGCTGTTGCCGACGATGAACAGCCCGGCGTGCAGGCAGCGATGGAAGAGCAGGAAGAAAGCATTGAAGGAAACATGGAATGAAGCTGGACAAACTGATCCTGGTGAACTGGGGCGCGCTGCGCTCGCAGGAATACCCGATGGGCAACATGACCTTACTGACAGGTCCTACCGGTTCCGGCAAGTCGACCATGCTGGACGCCTTGCAAACCGTGATGACAGCGGTCTACCAGAACATTTTCAGCTACAACCCGGGACAGGACGAAACCACCCAGGGCGCGCGCAACGGCAAGACCAAGCGCAGCCTGTGGTCCTACGTGGTCGGCGCCGAGGACAACCTGTTCGCTCGTCCCAACGGCGCACACGGCTATGTTGCCGCAGTGTTCAAGCCGAGCGAGGGCGAGGAGGGACGCGAGTTCACCGCGCTGGTGGCCGCTTCGGCACGCGTCGACGGCGCCGGCGAGCGGCGCCAGGCGGTATCGGAACGGCTGGCGCTGCTGATCATCGATGGCGTCGCCCTGCAGCTGGGTGACCTGACCTCGACCGAAATCGACGGCGGCATGGCGGTGGTGGCGGTGGAAAAGATCGAACGTCATCTGTCCGGGAAATATCACGGCGTCACCAACTTCCGCGACAGCAAGCGCGAGTACCTGTGCCAGCTGTACGGCCGCTTCCGTGGGCAGAAGACGGTCTCCTTCGCCGAAGCCGAAAGCGCGGCCCGCGCCTGGAGCCAGTCGATTGCGCATAAGCCGATCGGCAGCGTCGACGACCTGGTCAAGCACCAGATCCTGGAGCTCGACACCACCCAGCTGGGGCAACGCATCGGCCAGATCAGCAAGTTGATGCGCCAGGTCAACGAGCTGCGCAAGGAAGGCGAACGCCTGAGCGACAACGTCAAGCGCCTGGAACTGCTTGGCAAAGCTGTCAGCGACACTGCGCGCGCGCACCAGGCCGCCAGCCAGTCGCAGCTGCTGGCGTCGTCGCTGGCTTTGCGTGAAGACCAGCGCCAGCTGGAAGCGGCCAGTTCGGCGATCGAGGGTTTGCAGGCGCTCATCGACGACGAGAGCGAGAGCGTCGACAAGCTGGAGCAGGATCGCAACGCCAAGAACCGCAGCCTGACGCAGATCCATGCGCAGATGATGGGGATTCCCGCCGTCGAGCAAAAGACCCGCATCCAGAATCAGATCGAGCAGTGCGACGGCAAGATCAAGGCGGTCTTCAATTCGCTGTTGCATAACGCGCAGACGGCGCAGCAGCTGGACAGCGCTGCGCGCAACGTCGCCGGCATGCAGATCCCGCCGCAGCAAAAGGAAATTGCCGATGCCGCCCGCCAGGTCGTGCTGGCGCTGGCCGCTGCCGGTACGCTGGAGATTGCCAGTCATCTGCGCAGCATTGGCGAACTGGCCAAGGCCGAGCAGGTCGACGTATTGAAATCGCTGATGCTGGTCAGTGGCTTTGAAGGCGTCGACGCCGCGCTGGTGAAGCTGCACGGCGCGCTGGCCGGTACCGAAAAGAGTTTTGTCTCCGCCCTGCATACCCAGATCGCGCAATTGCGCGCCGGCGAGCACGAAGCTTTGCGCCGCGAAAAAGACGCCGCTTCGCGCAAAGCCAACCTGGCCGAGGGCGGCGCCGATTATCCCGCGCATATCCGCCACGCGCTGAAAGAATTCCGCGCCGAACTCGGCGCCGCCCGCGCCCAGGTGCTGTGCGACCTGGTGGAACCGGCCTCGGCCGAATGGCAGGCGGCGATTGAAGGCTATCTCGGCGGCGCCCGTTTCAACCTGGTGGTGGACCAGGCCTGGGAAGGCAAGGCGATCGATTTCGTGCGCCAGAAAAAACTGCGCGCCAATGTGATCCAGGGCAGCTTTTGCCTGAAGAACCTGAAAATCGAAAGAACGCCGAGCGACTCGATCATCCACGAACTCAGCACAGAGCATCCGATCGCCCACGCCTACCTGCACGACCAGTTCGGCCAGGTGGTCAAGGTGGCCGATACCGAGGCGCTGCGCCATACTTCGCGCGGCCTGACCAAGGACGGCAAGGGCAGCGGATCGCGCACCATGTTCACCACCGATACCGACATGCTGGTGTTCGGCCAGGAAGCCAAGCGCCTCGCCAAGCAGCGCGCCGAACAGGAGCATGCGCAGGCCGAGCAGGAACTGACCCAGATCCGCGTCCAGCTGCGCGAACTGCAAGGTGCGCTGGCGCTGATGGGACAGTTGCAATGTCCTTCGTTCGCCGCTATCGATAAGCTGGAAAACCTGGTGCGGCAGCTGGATGCAGCGCGCCAGGACATGAGCCGGCTCGACCTGACCCAGGTCAGCAAGCTGGAAGACGAAGCGCAGGCGCTGGGCCTGGAAATCGCTGCGCTGGAAGCGCGCAAGACAGCCTGCAGCAAGAACATCGGCGGTCATGAAAAAGCCATCCAGGGTCATCAGGCGGCGATTACACGCCTGAACTTCGGTCTCGGCGGCAAGCAGGCAAGGGTCGACGCCGACAGCGAACGCCTGCGCCAGCTGTGCGTAGTCAATGGCAGCCTGTCGTTCACTGCCGTGACCGATGAAGTGGCGGACTGGGTCAGCGACGGCAGTTATTCACAGACTCAGGCAGCGAACAACGTCGGCAAGCAGACCGCGCTCAGCTGGCAGCTGTACGGCGATGCGCGCAACGCGCTGGGCGAATACCACGCCCATGCCCGTATCGACGAACGCTTCGAAATCGCCCAGGGCGAAGATCTGCGCGACGGCGACTTCACGCCGCTGTACGCCATGATGGTGACCTTGCAGGAGCGCACCCGCGCCCAGTTGACGCGGCAGAAAGACATCGGCCTGATCAAGAACCTGGAACAGCTACGCACTGCCGAATCCTCGTTCAACGACGTTTTCACCAAGCAGTTCTGTTACGAGATCCGGAATGCCGTCGATACCGGCGTCCGCACCCTCAAGACACTGAATACCGAACTCGACAAACTCAAGTTCGGTACCGACAAATTCCGCATCGACTGGTCGGAATGGATTCCGGAGTTCAAGGCCTACTACGACTTCTTCTGCGCCACCTCGGAAATGGCGGATACCCAGGAAGCCAGCAGCAGCCTGTTCGCCGATCCTGCCTTGAGCGCCGAGAATTGCCTGGTGCGCGACCGCCTGGTGCAACTGCTGTTGTCGGACGATGAAGACAAGGCGGTCAAGGAATTGCAGCGGGTTGCCGACTATCGCAACTACCGCCGCTACGAAATCTACAAGGAATCCGATACCGGTTCGCACGTGCGCTTGTCCGAGTGGGGCACCGGTTCCGGCGGCCAGCTGGAAACACCCGCCTACATCATCCACGCGGCCGTTGTGACCAACCGTCTCAAGCGCTTCGAGAAAGGCAATAGCCTGCATCTGCTGGTCAACGACGAATCGTTCGCCAAGATGGATGAAGGGCGCGCACGCGATGTCTTGAAATTCCTGCGCGACAATCTCGGCATGCAGCTGATCTGCGCCATGCCGACCAAGCACGCCGGCGCCATCAAGCCGGAATTTTCGCGCGAATGGAGTTTCAGCCGCACCGTCGCCGACGGCAACGGCGAGGTTGGCTTCGTTTCCGAATCGGATGAACGCGAACTACGCTCCGACAAGTTGCGCGAACTGTGGGAATTGCGGCGCGCCCAGGTGCGCGAGCAGGCGCAGATGAATTTTGAAGCGGCGGAGCAGGCAGCGTGAATCCCTATCTTGCGTTCAGCACCTACATCGACGGTGACCACCCGCAGGTAGCCGCCAAGGCAGCGGCACTGGCGGCTGGTTGCGCCAGCGAAGAGGATGTGGTCAAAGCCTGCTTCGAATTCGTACGCGACGCCATCCAGCACAGCTGGGATTTCAAGCGCGATCCGGTGACTTGCCGCGCTTCCGATGTGTTACTCCATGGCACCGGCTATTGCTATGCCAAGAGCCATTTGCTGGCGGCGCTGTTGCGCCGCAACGGCATTCCGGCCGGCTTGTGTTACCAGCGTTTGTCGGTGGGCATGGAAGGGCCGCCGTTTTGCCTGCACGGATTGAACGCGGTCTATCTGAAGAATCACGGCTGGTACCGCATCGATGCACGCGGCAACAAGCCGGGCGTGGATGCGCAATTCATGCCACCGCTGGAACGGCTGGCGTTTCCGGTGCTGGCGGAACAGGAAAGGGATTTGCCGGAAATCTGGGCCGAACCCTTGCCGCAGGTGGTGCATGCATTATTGGCGTATTCTTCTGTGCGGGAAGTCGCTGAAAACCTTCCCGATATTGAATTGATCTCGGCTCGTTCGCTGAATTGATCCGCTGAGTTAATCCTATTAACTGATTTTTCGGCATTTGGAGTTAGGCGCATGGCAATTCCTGCTCATCCTTCCCTGGTGGTTTATCTCGGCATTGCCGCGCTGGTGGTCTGGCGCCTGTATTCGCGCGTCCGGCGCATGGTCGGGCGGCAGAAAATGTCGGATCGGCGGACCTGGATCCGCATCGTGTTTTTCAGCGTCCTGATCGCGATGCTGTTGCTTGGCTCCGTCGTGCACCCGATGCATGCGGCGGCGCTGCTGGGCGGGACCGCGGCTGGGGCAGCCCTGGGCTGGTATGGCATCCGGCTGACCCGGTTCGAGCAGACACCGGAGGGGCTGTTTTACACCCCGAGCCTGCATCTGGGGATAGCGCTGTCGGCGTTGTTCATCGGCCGCCTGGTGTATCGCGGCGTGCTGCTTTATTCGGCATCGGGCGTGGCGTCGAATACCTTTCCATCCGCTGAATTTTCCGGCAGCCCGCTGACCTTGCTGATCTTCGGCATCTTGGCCGGTTACTACGTCGCCTACGCGGTCGGCTTGCTGCTGTGGCGTCGCCGGGTGCTCCCTGCCGGGCGGGAAATGCGTCAATAGTCTTTTCTGCAAGATGTTCTCTGAGTTATCCTGTCCGCTGCAGTGCTCCTGATGACTTGATGCCTGCAGCCATCTCTAAGCGAAAGGAAAGCCCTTGCCTGTCTCCAAGCCCCTATTTAAAACCCTGCGCCGCAGCGCTTCCGCCTTGCTGCTTGGCGCCGCACTGAGCAGCGCTGCCGCCGCCGCGCCAACAGCCGACAAGCATTGCCTGAGCGACTGCAAGCCGCGCATCGGCATCGTCTCTGCCTTCGGCGCCGAGGCCGATATCCTGCTGGAACAGACGCAGAAAAAGCGCGACTGGAAAATCAACGGCAACCGCTTTACTACCGGCGAACTGCGCGGCAATCCGGTGGTGATCGTGCTGAGCGGCGTCAGCGTGGTGAACGCCACCATGGTGACGCAGCTGATGATGGATCATTTCCATGTCGAGCGTTTGCTGATGAGCGGTATCGCCGGCGGCGTCAACCCGGACAACCATGTTGGCGACGTGATCGTGCCGGAAAGCTGGGCGATGCCGATGGAAGTTTACTGGAATGGCGACGGCAGTCTGCCGGCGCCATGCGGCACGGCCGGCGATGTCGGCTGCCTGGGCGTCAGGCTGGCGACGGAAAACGGCAAGCCGCGTCCGGATTTCAAGATCGCTACGCCGCAGGGGCCGGTCAGCAGCGGTTTGTTCATGCGCGAAAATTTCGTGATGAATGCCAGTAATGCGCCGCAAGGCGAATTCCGCTTCGATTTCCAGGCCGATGCCGAGATGCTGGCGCTGGCGCGCACCTTGAAGCCGGCGCTGGCCAAGTGCGGACCGAAAAATCCGTCGCTGTGCGTCAGCGTCCAGCCTGAGCTGCGGGTCGGCGGCCGCGGCGTCTCCGGCAGCGCATTCCTGGCCAATCCCGACTACCGTGCTTATCTCTATGAGAACCTGCAGGCGCAGGTAGTGGATATGGAGACTGCCGCTTTCGCCCAGGTGGCGTACGCCAACCGCGTGCCTTTCATTGCCTTCCGCAGCCTGTCGGACCTGGCCGGCGGCAATGACTTCAAGGATGTCGGCGCCTTCTTCGGCAGCGGCCTGGCGGAAACCAACGAAGCCAGCGTGACGCTGGCTTTCCTGGAAGCGTGGAACCATCGTCAGAAGCGCTGAAGCGAGGCGCGTTTGAATGGCAGCATAAAAAATGACAGCCGCGGCTGTCATTTTTTATGTGCAGCCCTTCAGGGCCAGGGCTACATTGTTACTTGAACATCAGGCGGATCGAATCCCAGGCGCGGCCGAAGATGGTGGCCTGGCCGACGCTTTCCAGCGCCACTACCGGGAATTCGGCAATCGTCTTGCCGTCAGCGTTGACCTTGACCGCGCCAACCTTGGCGTTCTGCTGGATCGGTGCGATCAGCGGGTCGGTGCGTTCCAGAACCGGCTTGATCTTGTCGGCGATGCCCTTCGGTACGGTCACGTAGACGTCGTGCGTGAAGCCGATCTTGACCAGATTCTTGGCGCCTTTCCAGACTTGCGGGGTGTCGATGGCAGTGTCCTTGGCGTACAGCTTGACCGCGTCAAAGTTCTGGTAGCCCCAGTTCAACAGCTTCTGCGCTTCCTGGGTGCGGGTGCCGTCGGAGTTGGTGCCGATGACGACAGCCAGCAGGCGGCGGTCGCCGCCGGCGTTCGGACGCTTGGCGCTGGCGATGATGGAGTAGCCGGCGCTGCTGGTATGGCCGGTCTTCATGCCGTCGACGGTCGGATCGCTCCACAGCAGGCGGTTGCGGTTAGGCTGGGTGATCTTGTTGTAGGTGTACTTCTTGGTCGAGTCGATCTTGTAGAACTCGGGGAAGTCGGTGATCACGTGCGCCGCCAGCGTGGAGAGGTCACGCGCGGTGGAGTAGGTGTCGGCGCTAGGCAAGCCGTGCGGATTGCCGAAATGGGTGTTTTTCATGCCCATGCGCTGCGCTTCCTGGTTCATCAGCGCGACGAACGAGTCTTCGGTGCCGGCGACGGCTTCCGCCAGCGCGACCGCGGCGTCGTTACCCGAAACCACCATCAGGCCGTACAGCAGGTCGTTGATCGACACTGGGGTGGCCGGATCGATAAACATCTTCGAGCTGCTCGGGTCGACCTTCCAGGCGCGTACCGACACGGTCACCATCTGGTCGAGGCTGATCTTCTTGTCCTTGAGGGCGTCGAAGACCACATAGGCGGTCATGATCTTGGCCAGCGAAGCCGGCTCGATGCGCATGTCAGGATCTTGCGCAGCGATCACCTGGTTGCTGGTGGTGTCCAGCAGCAGCCATGATTTTGCCGCCACGGTCGGCGACGGCAAGGTCTGGGCAAAGGCAACGGATATGGAGAGGACAGTTGCAGCAAGCGCCGCGAATATTTTTTTCATGGAGTATCGAGTAATGAAATCAGGACCAGCAAACCTGCATCGATGGTGATAAGAAGCAACTTTATTGGCGTGAATGGGTTGAAAACGGGTCGAAAAATGCTTAAGCGGAGGCGGTGAGCAAACAACCGCAAACAAGCGTGCCGACAGAATTATAGCGCTACCGCCTCGCCGGTCGACTTAACAATCATTCAAGCAGCTTGAATTGCGTTCGAATCGCCGGCTCAGCGATGCCACATTTCGACCATGAGATTCTTGATATGTTGCAAGCGCCGGTGAAAAAAATGATCGGCGCCGGGAATCACGATCACCGGGATGTCTTGCGGGCGCGCCCATTCAAACACCGCAGTCAGTGGAATGGTCTCGTCCAGTTCGCCATGGATCAGGATACTGTTGGCCGGCACTGTCGGCAGCGGCCATTTGCCGGCAGCGGTGCCGACCAGCACCAGCCGCTCGGCCGGCGTGCCGGCATCGATCAGCCGCTGCTGCAGTTGCGACTGCACGAAGGTGCCGAAAGAAAAGCCGCCCAGCGCCAGCGGCAGTTCCGGATACTGCTGGCGCATGTGGGCCAGCAGCAGCGCCATGTCGTCGGTCTCGCCGCGGCCTTCGTCGTGCACCCCTTCGGATTTGCCGACGCCGCGGAAATTCATGCGCACCGTGACGTAACCCAGCGCCAGGAAAGCGCGCGCCAGCGTATGCGCCACCTTGTTGTCCATGGTGCCGCCGAACAGCGGATGGGGATGCGCCACCAGCGCCAGGCCGCGCGGCTCCGGGAAAGTTGTGGCGTCAGGCAGGTCTAGCGCACATTCGAGCTGGCCGACGGCGCCGGCGATGAAGAAGGGGAGAGTTTGAGCGTTCATTGGATGGAATTGATTCGATGAGACTGTTTTGCCATCGTGAGTAGTTGATTTGTACTTCTTGTTTAGAGGTAGGGTGGGCAGGCTTTTGTGCCCACGCGGATGGCGCTACAGCGTGGGCACAAAAGCCTGTCCATCCTACACACTGCTTAAATTTTGAGGCGTTCAACGATCTTGCCGCCGACGATATGGACATCAATGATTTCGTCGATATCTTCATTGTCGACATAGGTATACCAGGTGCCTTGCGGATAGATCACCAGCGCCGGGCCTTCTTCGCAGCGCTCCAGGCAGCCGGCCTTGTTGATGCGCACCTTGCCGTCGCCGGCCAGGCCGAGCTGCTTGATGCGCTTCTTGGCATGTTCCTGCGCCGCCTGGGCGCCGCTGTTGGCGCAGCAGACCCGCTCGCCGGGGGCGCGCTGATTGAGGCAGAAGAAGACGTGGTGTTCGTAGAATGGTTTGTCGCTCATGGTCTCGGAATGATGGGTTGCGTGCTGCAAGCATGAATACAGGCAGGAATCATACACCTGCACGGGTTTTGTTTCCTGCTTGCCGCTATCTGGAATCCCGTTGCTGCTTGCCGGCGCGCCGCTTGTGCATCGGGTGCAGCAGGAACCACAGCGTGCAGAACGGCCACAGCATGGCGAGGAATTGGGCGACGCCGTTAAAGTTGAGGAATTTCCCCTGGGTCCAGGTCTGCACCGTTTCGACGTAATACGGGTTGTCAGGCATGACATTCACCAGCAGCAGCGCGATGACCAGGGTCAGCGCCGCCAGTCGCCGTTGCGCCAGCGGCGGTGCGTAGGCCAGGCCGCTCAGCATGAGGCCGCCGATCAGCAAACCGCCGAAGGAGCCGGGGGTGAGCCAGACCAGGGCGTTATCCGGTGCAAACAGCAGCGCTGTCGCCAGCGTCTTGGCCATCAGCGTCAGGAACACCAGCAGCAGGCTGAGCGGCAGCTTGGGCGCCTGCTGGCGCAGCAGGATCAGGAAAGTCAGGGCGGCGCCGGTCAGGCCGCAGGCGGTGATGATGGTTTCGGTCAGCCAGTACTGGTCGGCGCTGAACTGGAAATCGCTGGTGATCCAGCCTTGCAGATCGACCGGTTGCTCCATCAGGTCGGACAGCCAGGAGGACAGCATCGAAGTTACCTGGCCGAAGCCGAACAGGTGGCTGAGCGGATAGATTTGCGCCAGCGGCCACAAGGCTACCACCACCATGCCCTGGCTGGCTTCGCGGTTGAACCAGCGTTCTCGCAGTTGCAGCAGGCGGCTGTCCGGCCCGAAGCGCGGGCGCAGGATAGCTCCCAGCATCGCTCCAAGCAGGGCGCCGATGCTGTTGGTCATCAGGTCCAGGTTGGAGGCAACCCGGGTCGGCAGGAAGGTCTGCACCGCTTCCATGCTGCCGGAGATGAGCACCCCGGCGATGGTGGCGAGCAGCACCGCCCAGTAAGGCGACCAGCGGCGCCAGCGCGGCAAGGACAAGACCATCAGCATGCCCAGCGGCAGATAGCCGGCGACATTGGTCCAGACATCGAACACGGTCCAATAGTGCGGCAGCGGCGCGCTCAGGTAGGCGAAGGCGGTCAAGCCGAGATCGCGCCAGCCGGCGAACGGATACCAGCTGGCATAGATGATCAGCAGCAGGTAGATCAGCAGGCTGACGCGCGCAAATGATGATGCCGCCAAAGAGCGCGGTGCGGCGGTTTCCGGTGCGGAATTCTGCGCCATTATTTTTTCGGCGCCACCGTCGCCAGCCAGGTCATCATGTCACCGATCACGGCATCGTTGGCGCTGACGAAAGCGCGCGCCGCGCCGGCGGCATCGGCGCTAGGTGCATCCGCCCGGCCGCTGAAGCTCTTTTGCGCCAGCAGCAGACGGCCGTTGAAGAGCGAGGCGCGCACCTGCAAGGTCGCCACGCTGTGCGAGGGCGTATCGAAGGTTTGCGTGAAATCGTCCATATCGATGCGCAACAGCGGCACGTTGAGGGCCGCATCCGACATCGCCAGCACCGCGCTGCCGTTCTGCGCCAGGCGCGCTTTCAGGCGCTGCTGGAACAGCTGCGCCGGCGGCATGGTCCAGCGGCTGCTGGCGTAGGGGCGCGGCTGCTGTTCGTTGGCATAGGCCAGGCGGAAGAACATCATGCTGTTGTCCAGCCAGGCGGGGGCGTTGACGTCGGCCACGCTGATGGCGGCCAGGGCCGGTGCAACGGG
This sequence comes from Collimonas sp., assembly GCF_035566555.1. Classification (GTDB taxonomy): domain Bacteria; phylum Pseudomonadota; class Gammaproteobacteria; order Burkholderiales; family Burkholderiaceae_D; genus Collimonas. The sequence goes on along the minus strand of NZ_DATMRB010000141.1, from coordinate 20,522 downwards.
TGCGGCGACGGCCGGCAGCAGGCCGAGATCGTACTGGGTCGGGGCATCGACCTTGCTGGCGCAACCGGCGATCAGCGCAATGGCCAGGAGGGATGAAAGAATTTTAGAAATTGTCATGGCTTACCCTTTTTTAGTCGAGGACAGAGTAATTCGCCACGCTACGGTGGCTAATAAACTCTGTCCCCAATTTGTTATCTTACCGGCGCGACAAATCCAGCCTCGCCCGGACCCGGCGGCAGGCCTTTGCTGCCGAACAGGATGCTTTGCGGCTGCTGGTTGAAGTGATCCAGGGTCTGGTTCAGCGTCCGCATCGAGCTGCGCGCTTCATTTGTCAGCGTATTGAAGCGCGGCAGCGTATCGTATTCGACGCCACTGGCCACCGAGCCGATGTTCTGCACCGCGCCAGTCAGGTTGGTGACGGCGCCGTCCGGTCCCTGCAGGCTGGCGGTCAGGCTGTTCAAGTTCTTGCTGAGCACGCTCATGTTGTTCGACAGCGTTGTGATCGAGGCCAGCGCCTGGTTCAGCTCGCCGGTCAGGGCTGGCAGCTGGCGGATGGTCGGCTCCAGTTTCTGCGGGATGTCCCGGTATGCGTTGGCGGTATCGCTGACATCGCTGAAGGCTTTCACCATGGTTTTCTGGTTTGCCGGGTCCAGCAGGTCGTTGAGCTTGTTGATCATCTCGTCGGCGCGCGACAGGATGATCGCGCCCTTGCTCTGCAGGTTGTCGAACAGGCTGGGGCGCAGTTCGATGCGCGCCAGCTGCTGCTTGCTGCTGGCCAGCTTGACCGGCTTGCTGCCGTCGTCGTCCAGCTGGATATAGGCGATGCCGGTGACGCCCTGATAACCCAGGGTGGCAAAGGTGGATTGCGTCACCGGCGTGTCCGGATTGATCTTGATCTTGATCAGGATCTGGCCGGGAAACTTGGGATCGAAGGTGATCGTATCGACCTTGCCGGCGTCCAGCCCGCGATAGCGGACATCGGCTTGCGGATTGAGGCCGGGCACCGACAGCTTGGTGGCGATTTCATAAGGGACCCGTTCGACGCGGTCGCTGTTGAACCACATGACGCCGATGATCGCCGCGATCAGCAAGATCACGGTGAACAGGCCGGCGATCAGGGCATGTGCTTTGTTTTCCATGGTGTTTCCTATCTATGCTGCCAGCAGCGGCTTAGCCGCAAGTGTCGTGTTCATAGCGGTTGGCTGTAAGAAAAAATGTCTCGATAAAGGGATGCCGTACTTTCATGACGCGCTCCGGCGTGTCGTAGGCGATCACGTGCTTGTCTGCCAGCACCGCGATCTTGGTCGACAGCGCCAGCAACGGCTCCAGGTCGTGGGTGATCATCACCACGGTCAGGCTCATGTCCTTGTGCAGCGAACGTATCAATTCGATGAAGGCGGCCGAGGACGCCGGATCGAGGCCGGCGGTCGGTTCGTCCAGGAACAGCAGCTCCGGTTCCAGCGCCAGCGCGCGTGCCAGCGCCACCCGCTTGATCATGCCGCCGGACAGGTCGGACGGCATCTTCAGCGCATGCTCGGGGCCGATGCCGGCCATCTGCAGCTTGAGCAGGGCGGCGTCGCGGATCAGCTTGTCGGGCAAGGCGCGCAGCTCGCGCATCGGCAGCGCGACGTTGTCCAGCACAGTCAGCGCGGAAAACAGCGCGCCTTGCTGGAACAGCATGCCCCAGCGGTTTTGCAGCGCATACATCTGTTCCACGTCGGCCTGGCTGATGTCGGTGCCGAACACGCTGACCTTGCCCTTGGTCGGACGGTTGAGGCCAAGGATCTGCCGCACCAGCGTGGTCTTGCCGGAGCCGGAGCCGCCCACCAGGCCGACGATTTCACCGGCCGCGACGCTTAGGTCGAGGTCCTGGTGGATCACTACCGGGCCGAACTGGGTCCACAGCTTGTCGATCTCGATAATCGGCTGGGCGCTCGGCTGGATACCCGGTTGAGCACTTGGTTGCGTGCTTAGTGGCGTGCTTAGTTGCGTGTTATCCATCAGAACCCCACGCCGCTGAAAATGATGGCGAAGATGGCGTCGGCCACGATCACGATGGTGATCGCGGTCACCACAGAGGTGGTGGTGCCATGGCCCAGGCTTTCCGTATTCGGCTCGATGCGCAGGCCGAAATAGCAGGCCACCATGGCAATCAGCCCGCCGAACACCGCGCCTTTGCCGAGCCCGATCAGATAATTCGGCAGCGGCACCGCATTTGGCAGCTGCTGCAGGAAATAGGTCGGCGACAGGCCCAGCTGCAATTGCGCTGCCGTCATCCCGCCCAGCAAGGCGATGGCGTCGGTCCAGATCACCAGCAAGGGCATCGCCACCAGCAAGGCCAGCACCCGCGGCAGGATCAGGCGGAAGCCGTGCGGCAGGCCCATCACCAGCATCGCGTCCAGTTCCTCGGTGACGCGCATCACGCCCAGCTGGGCGGTGATCGCTGAGCCGGAGCGGCCTGCTACCAGGATCGCGGCTAATAGCGGTCCGAGTTCGCGGATGATGCTCATGCCGAGGATGTTGACCAGGTAGATGTCGCCGCCAAAGGTATGCAGCTGCTGCGCCGACAGGAAAGACAGCACCACGCCGATCAGGAAGCCGACCAGCGCCGTGATGCCGAGCGCCTGGTAGCCGACATGATAGATATTCGCGGAAATTTCTTTCCAAGGCGCGCGCTGCGGCAGCTGCAGCATGCGCAGGAAATCCAGCACCAGCTGCCCCAGCAGGGTGATGAAGCCGGCCACATGGCTGAGGGTGTCGCTGCCCATGTCGTAGATGGCGTTGAACAGGCGCCGCCGCGGCGGCTTGGGCGGCAGTTGCAGCGGCCCGGCGTCGGCCAGGCGCTGGAAAAAGTCGCGGTGCTGCGGCGCCACGGTCAGTTGCGGCGGCCGCTGCTTGCCCCAGGCATTCCACAGCAGCTGGGCGCCGATATGGTCGAGCGTGCCGACCTGCGTCAGATCCCAGCGCAGCGCGGTCGACTGCCGGCTCAAGCCTTTCAGCTTGGCCTCGATGGCCTGGATCACGCCCGGCCGGGTCAGGGCGTGCACCTGCCAGTTGCCGCGCGCGGCGACCAGGCTGCCATCTGTAATATCGAGAACGGGCGTGGAGGAATCGGGATTCGGCATCGCACCAGTTTAAGGGAGAATCGTGCTTAGCACTATTGCAGTAGTGATAAAACTTGTAGGTAAAGTGTAATAGGACGGAGTAGTTGCCTGTTATGAAATAAAAATCCAGGGCGATGACAGGCGCTTGCGCGGTTTTCCATTGCACAACCGTGCATCGGCGGCCGCATTTCGCCATAACTCCCGCTACAATGCGCGGCATGACTGCACAAACTATTGCACCAACATCTTTCACGGGCCATTTGTCGCCCGCCCGCATCGCTGCTTTTGCCGGCCATCACGCCGAGCATTGCCAGATCGAAGTGGTGGCCGAGACCGGTTCCACCAATGCCGACCTGCTGGCGCGGGTCGCCCAGCGCAGCCTCAGCGCAGCGACTTTGCTGGCGGCGGAAACCCAGACCGCCGGCCGCGGCCGCGCTGGCCGCACCTGGCTGACGGCGCCGGCGGCGGCGCTGACGTTTTCGCTGGCCTGGCCGTTTGCCGCGCCCTTGCACGCGCTGGTCGGCTTGCCGCTGGCGGTGGGCGTGACGATTGCCGAGACGCTGGCCGATTTCGGCGTTGCAGTGCAGCTGAAATGGCCCAACGATGTGCTGCAGGGAGGGCGCAAGCTAGCCGGCATCCTGATCGAAACCGCGACCGCACCCGACCAGCAAGTGTGGGCGGTGATCGGCATCGGCATCAATCTCAGCATACCGGAGCAGTTGCAGGAGCAGATCGGCCAGCGTGCCGCCAGTCTGCCGGCGCCGGCCGCGCAAGACCGCGATCTGCTGCTGGCCTCATTGCTGAGCGCGCTGGCGCAAAACATGCGGCAATTCGAAAGCCATGGTTTGCCTGCCTTCGTCGAGCGCTGGAACCGGCTGCACGCGTTTGCCGGCCAGCAAGTGCTGATCCTGGACCAGGGCAAGGTGCTGCATGAAGGCCGGGCGCTTGGGATCGACCAGATCGGCCGCCTGATGCTGCAGCCGGACGGCGGCGCCAGGCCGCTGGCCATCATGGCCGGGGATATTTCATTGCGCGCGAAGGAAGGCTGAGCCATGGCCATGCTATTGATCGATGTCGGCAATACCCGCATCAAATGGGCGCTGGCGGCAGCCGGCGCGGCGCCGGGCGCGTGGCTGGAGAGCGGCTCGGCGGCGTTGTCCGAGCTGTCCATGCTGAGCGAGCGCTGGCGCAAGCTGGCGGTGGCGCAGATACTGATCTCCAATGTGGCCGGCGAACATATGCAGGAACGCCTGCAGACCATGCTGGAAGTAGTGTTCGGCGCCGCCGTGCAGCCTGGCTGGTTTGCCTCGCCGCCGCAGCTGGCGGGATTGCGCAACGGCTACCGCGATCCGGCCCAGCTTGGCTGCGACCGTTTCGCCGCGGCGCTGGGCGCGCAGCAGCTGTTTCCGCGCGAGACCTTGCTGGTCGCCACCTGCGGCACGGCGACCACCATCGATGCCGTCACCGCCGACGGCGTCTTCAGCGGCGGCATGATTTTGCCGGGACTGGGCCTGATGGCGACCTCGCTGGCGCGCAGCACCGCCAAGCTGCCGCATATCACCGACCACGTGCAAGTCGACACGCTGTTTGCAGACAACACGGATGGCGCTATCATCAGCGGTTGCATCAACGCCCAGGTCGGGGCGATCGAACGCGGCTTTGCCTTGCTCGGGCAGCAGGCCGCGGGAACGGCGCTACGCTGTATCGTGGCGGGCGGTTCGGCGGGGCTGATTGCGCCTTATCTGTCCATCCGGCATGAAATAGTTGATAATCTGGTATTGATCGGTCTACAAACTGCAGCGGCGACTATTTAAAACATGTTGAAACTCATCTTTTGGCTGCTGTTACTGGCGAATGCCGCCCTGTTTGCCATGCAAAAGGGCTATCTGGGCGCGTTCTACAGCGACGGCCGTGAGCCGGCCCGCATCGGCAAGCAACTGCAGGCGGACAAGATCAAGCTGGTGGCCAGCGATGCGACGCCTGCGGCAACGGCCGCGGCAAGCGCCTCTGCTCCCGCCGCGAGCGCGCCGGCGGCGGCCGACCTGGCGCCGGTGGCCTGCACCGAAATCGGCAATTTCAGCGCTTCCGAAGCACGCCGTTTTTCCAGCCAGCTGGCGGAGCGTACGCCGAACCTGAAGTTCGTGCGGCGGGAAATCCAGGAAGTCGCCAGCCACATGGTGTACCTGCCTTCGCTGGGCAGCAAGGAAGCGGCTGACAATAAGGCCGATGAAGTGCGGCGCCTCGGCATCAACGACTTTTTCGTGATCCAGGACAGCAGCGCGCTGCGCTACGGCATCTCGCTTGGCATCTTCAAGACCGACGAGGCGGCGCAGAAGCAGGTCGCCAGCCTGGCCAAGCGCGGCCTGAGCGGGGCCAAGGTCGGCACCCGCAGCGTCAGTTCCAGCAAGGTGGCGTTCCAGCTGCGCGACATGGGCGGCGACGCCAGGCTGGCGTTCGACAAGATCAAGACCGATTTTCCGACCCAGGAAGTACGCAGCTGCCCTTGACTATCCGGGTGCTGGTTGGCGAGCGGCCGTGGCCTGCTCTTGCAGCAGGCGTTCCAGGCAGGCCGGGCAATAGCATAGTGCCGAGGTGGCCAGGCTGGCTCCGGCCAGCGGCGGCAAGCGGCTGCACCAGCAAGGCTGGGCCGGATGCTGGCCGGCGCCGCAGAAAAACGCTTGCTGGCAGATCGGGCATTGCGCCATTCAGGCTATCCTTTGTTTAAGCGGGGGTGAATCGCGGGTGGTGAATCGGGAAGCTCCGGCCGTCATGATAACCATCTTGGCCGCCATGGTATATCTGCGCAACACATCACACGCTTGTCACACCTAAGCTTGCGTATTTCAATGTAAAATCTCGCTGATCCATCGCGCAGCGATTTTTAACTCCTCCGAGTTGCAGTCTTTGCACCCTTTTATTCTCTTCCGGCCAGCTGTCCCAGGCCCCAGAAGAATCGTTAGGCGCCGGCGCCCGCCGGGCCGCGATTCTTCCTCAGGCAGCTATCCGGGAATCTCTTGTAGGACTGTTCATGGCCGATTTGACCAACGATCTTGCCAACGTTGCCCCAGGAATCAAAGCTGAAATTCTGGCCGAAGCGTTACCGTACATCCGTCAATTCCACGGGAAAACCATCGTCGTCAAATACGGCGGCAACGCCATGACCGAGGAACGCCTGAAACACGGCTTCGCGCGCGACGTCATCTTGCTGAAACTGGTCGGCATGAACCCGGTGGTGGTGCATGGCGGCGGTCCGCAGATCGACAACGCCCTGAAGAAAATCGGCAAGCAAGGCACGTTCGTGCAAGGCATGCGCATCACCGACGAAGAAACCATGGAAGTGGTGGAGTGGGTGTTGGGCGGCGAAGTGCAGCAGGACATCGTGATGCTGATCAACCACTACGGCGGCCAGGCAGTCGGCCTGACCGGCAAGGACGGCGGCCTGATCCGCGCCCGCAAGTACCGCATGCCGGACCGCGAGCATCCGGGCGAATTCCTGGATATCGGCTTTGTCGGCGAAATCGAAGCAATCAACCCGGCGGTGGTCAAGGCCTTGCAGGACGATGCCTTCATCCCGATCATTTCGCCGATCGGCTTTGGCGCCGATGGCCAGGCCTACAATATCAACGCCGACGTCGTGGCCGGCAAGATCGCTGAAATCCTGCACGCCGAAAAGCTGATCATGATGACCAATATTGCTGGCGTGCAAGATAAACAGGGTAATCTGGTGACTGATCTGTCGGCTCGTGAAATCGACGAAATGTTCAAGGACGGCACCATCTCCGGCGGCATGCTGCCGAAGATTTCATCGGCCCTGGATGCGGCCAAGTCGGGCGTCAACACCGTGCACATCATCGATGGCCGGATTGAGCACTCGCTGCTGCTGGAAGTGTTGACCGAACAGGCTTTCGGCACCATGATCCGCTCGCACTAAGCGGCGGAAACAGCCGAAAACAGGAAAGCGCAAGGCTCAGGCCCTGCGCTTTTTTTACGTCGTAGGGTGGGCACCCGTGCCCACGCGTGAATTCCACGATCAACGCGTGGGTAAAAAATGCCCGCCCTAGCAAAGTGTGTTTTTACGTTCTAGTTAGGCACCAGCAAAGCCAGGTGCTCTGGCTCCAGGTAGCACCATTCTCCCAATTCCAGTTCCAGCGCATCCAGCGTCAGGCCGCCGATGGCGGTGCGGCGCAAGGCGGTGCAGTGGTTGCCGGCGGCCACCAGCATGCGTTTGACCTGATGGTATTTGCCCTGTTCCAGGACGATCTCGATTTCATGCGTGCCGAGCATGCGGCAGCTGATGGCGGCCAGGGTTTGCGGCTCGTCATGCAGCTTGACCCCGGCCAGCAGGCTTTGCACCAGTTCCTCGGTCACCGGCTCATGGGTGGTGGCGACGTACAGCTTGGGCACGTGGCGCTTGGGGGAAGACTGGGCGTGGATGAAGCTGCCGTCGTCCGACATCAGCAGCAGGCCGGTGGTGTCGTGGTCGAGGCGGCCGACGGGCTGCACGTCGCGCCAACTGAACTGCTCCGGCAAGATGCTCAGTACCCCGGGATGATGGCTGGGTTTGCGCGAGCACTCGATATCGCTGGGTTTGTTGAGCACGATGTAGACGTGCTCGCGGTAAGTCCATTCTTCTTCGAACAAGGTAAACACCAGGCCGTCGGTCTCCGGCACCGATTTGTAGTCGGTCACGACGGTGCCGTTGATAGCGACTTCGCCATCTTCAATTAACTCACGGCAATATTTTCGGCTGCCGAAACCCTGCGATTGCAGGATCCGGTCTAAGGTCAGTTTAGGCATGGCGGCAATGTAGCAGAAGGAGGGACGGACGGAAAGGGGGCGCTGAGACGTGTACCATGCTGCCAGATGAATAAATGGCAAATCGGCAAATGACCAAATTACTCTTTATCTGCAGCCGCAATCAGTGGCGCAGCCCTACAGGCGAGCAAGTATGGCGACGCCAGCCGGGAATCCAGGCCCGTTCGGCGGGCACCAGCCCGAATGCACGCAGAAAAATCAGTGCCGCCGATATCGCTTGGGCGGACCTGATTTTCGTGATGGAAAAGAAACACAAGAACCGCATCCAGGCGGAGTTCGGGCGTTTGTTGGAACACAAACGGATCCATGTGCTGGATATTCCCGATGAATATCAATACATGGATCCGGAACTGGTCGAGCAGCTGACTGACGCAGTCGCTTACGTGCTGGCAAACAATGACCCCGCGGCGGGCTAGTCGTTTTTGCCTGAATTACGTCAGCTTGGCGGCGTTCAGCTTGGCATAAGCAGCCAGCAAACGCTGATGCATCTCGCAGCCTTCCAGCTTGAGGCCAGGCGCATTCAGGCCGAAGAAACGCTGTTCGCGCTGCAGCAGGGCTTCGGCCTGTAGCAGGGTAGCGGCGCCGTACAGCTGCTGCAGCGCGTCGGCGTACACGGTAGCGTCGCCCAGGCCGATCAGGCTTTCGATGCAGCGGTACACCAGCTGGCGTTCGACGCTGATCTGGTTGCAATGGCGGATCCAGTCGCAGCCTTCGCGCACCGCGTCGAGATCGCCGATGGCCAGCGCCAGCAGGGTTTTCAGCTCACCGACGCGCAGTTCTTTCCACAGTGAGCCGGCATCGGCGGCGAGGCCGATCAGAGCGGCCACCGGACGCTGGTCGGCCAAGCCCAGTTCATTCAATGTTTCCAGCAGGTCGACACATTCGTCGTCGTCCAGCTCGGCCAGGTACAGGATCGGTTCACGGATATCGTTGCCGACGCTGCTGTTGTCCCATTCCAGGTCTTCCACCGGATAGATGTCGGACATGCCCGGCACCAGGATGCGGCAGGCGTACACGCCGAGGTGGCTGAAATCGGCGACATAGATATCGTGGCCGGTAGCGTGGATGGCGGCCACCGACCAGGCATAGTCTTCGGCGGTGGTGTTGCTGAAGTTCCAGTCGCAGAACGCGAAATCCGGCGTGGCGCGCAGGAAGTTCCAGCCGATGATTCCACTGGAATCGACGAAGTGGATTTCCAGGTTTTGCGGCTGGACGATTTCTTCCAGGTCGAAACTCGGCTCAGGGAAGCCGTCCAGCGCATCCAGCGCGCGCCCTTGCAGCAGTTCGGTCAGCGCGCGTTCCAGCGCGATCTCGACACGCGGATGGGCGCCGAAGCTGGAGAAGCAGCCCTGGTCGCGCGGATTGAGTAGGGTCACGTTCATGACCGGATATTTGCCGCCCAGCGAAGCGTCTTTCACCAGGATGCCGAAGCCGGCGGCGCGCAGATCGCGGATGCCGGCGGCGATGCGCGGGTAACGCGCGATGACTTGTTCCGGCACATCCGGCAGGCACAAGCCTTCCTTGATGACACGGAACTTGACGTCGCGTTCGAAGATTTCCGAGAGTGCCTGGGTGCGCGCTTCGGCAAGCGTGTTACCGGCCGACATGCCGTTGCTGAGGTACAGGTTGCCGATGATGTTGACCGGGAACCAGACCGTGGCGCCGTCGCGCTCGCGCACGTAAGGAATTGCGCAGATACCGCGTTCTTCGTTGCCCGAGTTGTAATCGACCAGGGTAGTGGCGTCAATCGAGCCTTCCGGGTTGTAGAATTTTTGCAGCTCCGGCGTCAGCAAGCCTGCCGGCCAGTTTTCATCGTCGTCGTTGAGCTTGAACCATTGTTCGCGCGGGTAATGGACGAATGCAGCGTTAGCGTTCTGTTCGCCCAGGTAGTAGTGGCTCCAGAAATAATTGCAGGACAGGCGTTCAAAGAATTCGCCCAGTGCGCTGGCGCGCGAAGCTTGTTCCGACGCGCCTTTGCCGTTGGTGAACAGCAGCGGGCAATCGCGCTCGCGGATATGCACTGACCAGACGCCGTCGATCGGATTGAGCCAGGAACGTTCTTCGACATGAAAGCCGAGCTTTTCCAGCTTGGATTGCATTGAACCGATGGACGATTCCAGCGAGGCATCTTTGCCGGGGATAAAGCTTTCGGTTGTCATGTGAATTCCTGGAATGGGAGTAATGCAGGGAAAGCGGGCGGGGCAGGATGGCAGGGCGCTTGTCATGGCAAGCATCGCATGACAAGCTCATCAGCATCGTGGAATGGCGCGATGATACCTTGTGTGACCGTCCGCAACCGTTTTCGCGAACAATTACTCCTGTACGGCGTGGTGGCGGAAGCATTCGACGCAATGGTCGTTGACCATGCCGATCGCCTGCATATACGCGTAAATGATGGTGGAACCGACGAATTTGAAGCCGCGCTTGGCCAGATCCTTGGAAATCCGGTCTGACAACGGGGTTTTGGCGGGATTGCCGCCCAGTAATGTCCACTGGTTCTGGATCGGTGCGCCATCGACGAAGGCCCACAGATAAGGATCGAGGCCGCCCAGTTCAGCCTGCAGGCGCAGATAAGCCTGGGCATTGGTGATGGCGGCGGCCACCTTGAGGCGGTTGCGAACGATGCCGGCGTCGGCCAGCAGCGCCGTCACCTTGTCCTGGTCGTAGCGGGCGATCTTCTTGGCGTTCCAGCCGTCGAACGCGCGCCAGTAGTTCTCACGCTTGTTGAGGATGGTTTCCCAGCTGAGGCCGGCCTGTGCGCCTTCCAGATTGAGCATTTCGAACAAGCGCACCTCGTCGTGGCAGGGCTGGCCCCATTCCTCATCGTGATAGGCAAGATAGCGAGGGTTGGCGGGATTGGCCCAGGCACAGCGGGTAAGGGACTTGGTCATGGCGAACTGGGAGGAGAAACGCTAAGGTTTCCCGGAAGTTGAGTTACGCACATGCTACCGCACAAAATCATCTGCTGCGGCAGCAGGCTAAGCGCCGGCCATGTGAGCGAGGGATCAGTTCGTTTCTGACGCATTTCCGCATACTTTTTTTGCATACCCTGTCGCCTGGCGCTGTGCCAGAATTGGTTTCTCTACTTTTTCAGGAATCCGATCATGCAAGACCCGCTGGTCTATCTCAATGGCTGCATGACCCCGCTGTCCGAAGCGCGCATCCCGGTGCTGGATCGGGGCTTCATTTTTGGCGACGGCGTCTACGAAGTGGTGCCTATCTATGGCCGCAAGCTGTTCCGTTCCGAACATCACCTGGCGCGCCTGTTTCGCAGCCTGGCCAAGATCAGTATTCCAAATCCGCATGACAAGGAACAGTGGCTGGCGCTGATCCAGGGCGTGATCGACGCCCATCCGGCGGATGACCAGATGGTTTATATCCACGTCACCCGCGGCGTCGCCAAGCGCGGCCACGCGTTTCCCAAGGAAGCGCTGACGCCGACCGTGTTCATCATGACCAACCCGCTGGTGCTGCCGAGCGCCGCCTTGCGCGCCAGCGGCGTGCCTTGCGTTGCGATGGAAGACCAGCGCTGGCTGCATTGCGAGATCAAGTCGATCTCGTTGCTGGGCAACGTGCTGGCGGCGCAGAACGCCGCCGAGCACGGCGTGGTGGAAGCAATCCAGTTCCGCGACGGCTGGCTGACCGAGGCTTCTTCTTCCAATGTGTGGATCGTCAAGCACGGCAAGCTGATGGCGCCGCCCAAGGACAACCTGATCCTGGAAGGCATCCGCTACCGCCTGATCGAGGAACTGTGCGCCGCCGGCGGCATTCCTTTCGAGGCGCGCCGGATTGCACGGGAAGAGGTGTTCGGAGCAGACGAGGTGCTGCTGTCGTCGGCCACAAAGGAAGTGTTGCCGGTGGTGTCGATCGACGGCAAGGCTATTGGAAACGGCGCCCCCGGCCCCATATACAAGCAGTTATACGAGGCTTATCAGCTGGCCAAGGCTGCTGCCTGAACGGAACAGCTTTCTGTCAGGTAGTCGGAGCGAAGGTTGCAGGGTGGAAATTCCACCCTGTTTTCATTTGCACAAGCGGTTCTTGCAGAATCCCGCGCCACTGATAAGTTAGTGTAGTGTTTCGCAGGTAATGACACTTCATAAACAGCGTCTAGCCGACCGCGTCTTTTCGCGCCATGCGTCGTTGCAAATCCTCGCGATAGACCCGCTATCGCTCCGGTTTGCGCCTAGCCTGGCACGAAAATACGCCATTTCTGAAGCGCCATTACCTACGAAACACTGCACTAGGAGTAAACTACCTGTCTGCAACATCACTGAAGAGTAAAGACCATGACCGACCTGACCAAGCCCATCGATCCAGCAGAAAGCCTGATCGAGTATCCCAGCGTATTCCCCATCAAGATCATGGGACCGACGCATGATGCTTTCGTCGAGACCATTGTCGGCGTGGTGCTGCAGCATGATCCTACGTTCCATATCGACAAGCTGGAAGTGCGGCCTTCGTCCAAGGGCAACTACACCGGCCTGACGGCCAATGTGTATGCCATCCACCGTGAGCAGCTGGACAATCTGTACCGCGCCTTGTCGTCCCATCCGATGGTCAAGATGGTGTTGTAAGTCCCGTGCGGATCAGGCCCCGGGCTCTCCGGGCCATTCGCTTTGCGCCTTGAAAGCACGCACCTCGGCTGTCAGCCAGCGATGGAAAGCCTGCACCTGCGGCTTGTCCATCGCCTCCCTGGTGCAGGCGAAATAATAGGATAAAGGGCAGCGCGCCACGACATCGAACAGGCGCACCAGCTCGCCCGAGGCGATTTCCTGCAGCGCGATGGCGTGCCGCGTCAGCGCTATCCCCAGGCCATCCGACGCCGAGCGCAGCAGCATCGAGGCATCTTCGATCAGCAAGCCGCCGGTCGGCTCCACCAGGTCCACGCCCGCCGCCTCGAACCAAGGCAGCCAGGAAGATTCAGTATCCATCCGCAGCAAGCTGCACTGCTCCAGTTCCTGTGGGGTTTTCGGCAGCTTGCCGTCGCGGTAGTGCGGACTGGCCACCGGATAATAAAAATCATCCATCAGTTTTTCCACAATCAGACCGGGATAGTTGCCCAGGCCGTAGCGCAGGCCGACGTCGATCGGTTCCCTTTCCAGATCATTGAGGTGATTGCTCGATTGCAGCACGACTTCCGTATCCGGGTGCAGGTCGATGAATTTCCACAGCCGCGGCGCCAGCCAGCGCGCCGCGAACGAGGGCAGGGCGGAGACCGTCAGGCGCTTCTGCTTGGCGTCGAGCTGCAAGGCCTCGGCCGCCAGCGCGATTTCATTCAGCGATTTGCGGATGGTGGCGGCGAAGCGCTGGCCCTGGGCGGTGATGGTGATGCGCTTGCCGTGGCGCATGAACAGCTGCACGCCCAGTTCCTGTTCCAGTGTGCGGATCTGGTGGCTGATCGCCCCCGGCGTCACATAAATTTCTTCGGCTGCGCGCGAAAAGCTGTCATTGCGGGCCGCGGCTTCAAAGGCACGCAGGGCGGAGAGATTCGGCAGTTTTCTGAGATCGGCCATGGCGGGCTCGGGTTAGTGTGAGAAAAACTAGCAAGGAAAGGGAAAATTACTCGTTTTGTTAACACTCTGCACTTGATTAAAATGACTCTGTAGAAACAAGGAACGGCTATATCAAGCGCTTGAAGAGGATGTAGCGGTCAATATACCAGCAGTTTCAAGGAGCAGCATCATGAGAAAATTATTAGCTAACGAGTCTTTGGCGATCGGCGCCGGACAAGCCCTGTCGGTCATCGCGCCGGTAGCGCAAACCTTGCAAATCACGCAAGGCCGGGTGTGGGTGACGGTTTCCGGCCAGGGCGATGATTACTGGTTGTCGGCCGGGCAATTCCTGCATGTCGCCGCCGACAGCCATGTCGTGATCGAAGCCCACAAGGGCAACAGCGTGGTGCAAGTGCAACAGCTGTCCGGCCGCCTGCCGGCAGTCAGCGCCCGCGCCGGCTTCAGCAAGACGCCAAACGGCGCGCCTGCAGCCTGCTGATCCGATGACGGACATGCCGGATCAGATCACGTTCTACGGCAACGCCGATTCGGGACATGCATACAAGGTCGGCCTGATGCTGGCGGTCAGCGGCCTTGCCCATACTTATCAGTCCATCGATATCGGCCAGCCGCGTCATTTGCGGCCGGAGCCGTTCCGCAGCCTCGCCAAGTTCGGCGAGGTGCCGTTGTTGGTGCACAACGGTGTGCCGTATATCCAGTCCGACGCCATCCTGATGCACCTGGCCGAGTTGAGTGGCGGCTTTGGCGCCGAATCACCGCTGCGGATGGCGCGCGTGCGCGAATGGCTGTTCTGGGAAGCCAACCGGCTCGGCATGTGCCTGCCTCAGCTGCGCTGGGCGCGCAGTTTTGCGCCGCAGGACTACCCGCCGGGCGCCATCGACTGGCTGCAAAGCCGTTTTGAGGTGGACATCGCCAAGCTGGAAGCGGAACTGGCCGACGGCCGTGCTTTCATCATCGATGAGTTGCCGACCATTGCCGATTTTTCCCTGTGCGGCTATCTGTTCTGGGCGGATGCCGCCAAAGTTGTGCTGCCGCCGCGTGTCGCTGCCTGGTTGCAGCGCATCCGTCAATTGCCAAACTGGCAATCTCCTGAAAGTTTACTGGCCCTCTGAGGACCTGACGGCGGTCCGGCGTGCCAGCCGCTTTTGCACGCCGACCGCCTTTTTTCGTTACACTTGCGCTATGTCCAGTGCGCAGCAACTCCGTTCCTCCGATCATCCGCCCAGCCTTCAGATCATCCAGCGCGGCGTCGAATCCTACCCCGTCAGCTTTGATGCCATGCGCGCGTTTACCGCCGCCCGCACGGTAGACACGCCTGACCAGCTGTGGATAGTCGAACATCCGCCGGTATATACGCTGGGTCTGGGCGCCGATCCCAGCCATGTGCTGGCGCCGCACGAGATCCCGGTGATCCAGACCGACCGCGGCGGCGAAGTGACCTATCACGGCCCCGGCCAGGTAGTGATCTACCTGCTGCTCGATCTGCGCCGCCGCCGTCCTTCCGCCCGCCTGTTCGTACGGGAATTCGTGCAAAGTATCGAGCAGGCGGTCATCGACACGCTGGCAGCGTATAATCTGGCCGGTGAACGCAAGCCCGGCGCGCCCGGGATATATGTCGCTGACGGCGCCTGGCAGGGTGCGAAAATCGCCGCGCTTGGCTTGAAAGTCAAGGCCAGCGGCTGCACCTACCATGGTGTATCGCTCAATGTCGCCATGGACCTGACGCCATTTTCCTGGATCAACCCGTGCGGCTACGAAGGCCTGCAGACCGTCGACATGAAAACACTTGGTGTCGATATAGCGCTCTCTGAGATGCAGTTAGCGCTTGCTGACCAATTGATTGAAACATTTGCGGCTTAACTGCTCAACTTAGTTGCTGAACTTAATTACCGAACTTACTGCTGAATTTAACTGCGCGATTTAACCGAGCGCCCTCCGGGACTCCACCAGACCATGACCACAGAAACCACGCCGTCGCTGCCAACCGAAGCCACTGTTGCTACCGCCAGCTACAATCCATCCGAAAAGCAGAAGGGCGCCAGCAAGACCGCCCGCATCCCGATCAAGATCATCCCGATCGAGCGCCTGAAAAAGCCGGACTGGATCCGCGTCAAGGCGGCCTCGCCGTCCTCGCGTTTCTATGAAATCAAGGACATCCTGCGCGCCAACAACCTGGTGACCGTGTGCGAAGAAGCCAGCTGTCCGAACATCGGCGAATGCTTCGGCAAGGGCACCGCCACTTTCATGATCATGGGCGACAAGTGCACCCGCCGCTGCCCGTTCTGCGATGTCGGCCACGGCCGTCCCGATCCGCTTGACGTCAACGAGCCTGAAAACCTGGCCAAGACCATCGCTGCGCTGAAACTGAACTACGTGGTCATCACCAGTGTCGACCGCGACGACCTGCGCGACGGCGGCGCCGGCCATTTTGCCGAATGCATCCGCCACGTGCGCGCGCTGTCGCCGAACACCCGCATCGAAATCCTGGTGCCGGACTTCCGCGGCCGCATGGACCGCGCCCTGGAAATCCTCAACCTGGCGCCGCCGGACGTGATGAACCACAACCTGGAAACCGCACCGCGCCTGTACAAGGAAGCGCGCCCCGGCTCCGACTACGAGTATTCGCTGAACCTGCTGAAACGCTTCAAGGCGCTGCACCCGAACACCCCGACCAAATCCGGCATCATGGTCGGCCTCGGCGAAACCGACGAAGAAGTGCTGCAAGTGATGCGCGACATGCGCGCCCACGACGTCGACATGCTGACCATCGGCCAATACCTGATGCCAAGCGGGAATCACCTGCCGGTGCGCCGCTATGTCCATCCTGACGTCTTCAAGATGTACGAAGAAGAAGCCTACAAGATGGGTTTCGCGCATGCGGCGGTTGGCGCGATGGTGCGCAGTTCCTACCATGCCGACCAGCAGGCGCATGATGCCGGCATGATGGCCAGCAAGTAATTCTTTCTGGCGGCGCTGACGACGCACGTCGTCCAGCCTGCCTTGATGCTGTAACAAGTCCGATGAAAAGCCATATCTCTCCTTGAGCGATATGGCTTTTTCTTTTACCACGCTGGCTCGGGTTGCAAGCGCCGTGCTCAGCGATTGATCAGTTCCAACTCCGGTGCGCCGTAGCGCTGGCCGACCACCAGGTCGCCGTCCAGCACCGCACGGATGGTGGCCAGTTCGTCGGCGCGCAGCACGATGTCGGCAGCTGCGGCATTCTCTTCCAGATGCTTGATCTGGCGGGCGCCGGGTATCGGCACGATGCTATCTCCCTGCGCCAGCAGCCATGCCAGCGCCAGTTGCGCTGGCGTGCAGTCGCGCGCGTTAGCCAGCGGCGTCAGCGCCTCCAGCAGGAGGCGGTTGCTTTGCAGCGCGCCATCCTGGAAGCGCGGCAGCGTGCGGCGAAAATCGTCGGCCGCCAACTGGCCGCTGTCGCTGATTTTGCCGGTGAGGAAACCGCGGCCCAGCGGGCTGTAAGGGACGAAACCTATGCCCAGTTCGGCGCACAGCGGCAGGATTTCCTGCTCCTGGTCACGACTCCACAATGAGTATTCGGACTGTACTGCGGCGATCGGATGCACCGCATGGGCGCGGCGTAAAGTGGCCGCAGACATCTCCGACAGGCCCAAATGGCGGACCTTGCCGGCGCGCACGAGTTCAGCCATGGCGCCGACCACATCTTCGATCGGCACCTGCGGATCGACCCGGTGCTGGTACAGCAGGTCGATGGTTTCCACCCCCAGCCTCTTGAGAGAAGCTTCGACCACGTCGCGCACATGCTGCGGCCGGCTGTCGACTCCTGCCATGCGCGCCAGGCCCTGCACGTCTTTACTTTCCGGCAGGATCTTGAAGCCGAATTTGGTGGCGATGGTGACTTTGCCGCGCACAGCCTTGAGGGCGCGCCCGACCAGTTCTTCATTGATGTACGGACCGTAGACTTCTGCGGTGTCGAAATGGGTGACGCCGATATCCACGGCATGCTGCAAGGTCTTGATGGAAGTGGCGTCGTCGCTGGCGCCATAGCCAAAGCTCATGCCCATGCAGCCGAGGCCGATGGCGGAAACCTTGAGGCCGTTGCGGCCCAGTGTGCGGGTTTTCATTGGACTTGTTCCTTGGTGAGTGATGACGGGACCAGTATCCTCCGAGTAATTGCTATCGATAAGCCATGCTATATTTGATGTAATACTGAAAAAAATTCATTAATGGACAAGCCCGACCTGACCGAACTGGATGCCTTCGCCAGCGTTGCCCGCCATCGCAGCTTTACCAAGGCGGCGCCGGAATGCGGGGTTTCCGCCTCCGCTCTGAGCCACGCCATGCGCACGCTGGAAACCCGGCTGGGAGTGCGCCTGCTCAACCGCACCACCCGCAGCGTGACCCCGACCGAGGCTGGCGAGCAGTTGCTGGCGCGGCTGGCGCCGGCCTTGCGCGAAATCGGCGAGGCGCTGGATCAGGTCAACCAGTTCCGCGACACGCCGCGTGGCAGCTTGCGCCTGAATGTTCCGCGCGCGGCAGCGCGCTGGCTGCTGGCGCCGATCTTTGCGCGCTTCCTGGCGGCTTACCCGCAAATCCGGCTGGAAGTGGTGACTGACGACAGCCTGGTCGATATCGTCGCCCAGGGTTTCGATGCCGGCATCCGCTTCGGCGAAACCCTGGCGCGCGACATGATCGCGCTGCCGATGGGCCCGCCGTTGCGCCTGATTGTGGTGGCTGCACCCATGTATGCGGCACGCCGCGGCTTGCCGCGCCAACCCTTGGAGCTGAAGCAGCACGCCTGCATCGGCCGCCGCTTTCCGAGCGGCGCATTGTACGCCTGGGAATTCGCCAAGGACGGCGAGGCGCTGGCGGTGGCGGTAGACGGCCCCTTGCTGCTGGACGACGACGAACTGATGTTGCGGGCGGCGCTGGACGGCATCGGCCTCAGCTATCTGTACGAAGAACAGGCCCGGGAATGGATCAACCAGGGCCGGCTGCTGCGGGTGCTGGACGACTGGTGCCCGCCGATGCCGGGATTTTTCCTGTACTACCCGAGCCGGCGCCAGTTGCCGACCGGCTTGCGTTTATTTATCGAAATGCTACGTGACAGCCCGGAGAGTTCAGAATAGGATTGTGCGGCAAGCGGATTGATTTTGTTGCCTCATCGAAAGTTTTTAAGGGTATCCTTGAAAACGCTGGACCCAGACGCCGCTATCGACCGCCCTACCACCAGGAGCCCGCCTATGATCCGTATCCGACTGATCCCCCTGATCGCCGCCGCCTGCCTAGCCGCGCCGCTAGCTGCCATGGCCCAGCAGGCCTTTACCAGCAAGCCGGTCAATTTGCGCGCCGGCCCGGCGCGCGACTATCCGCTGGTGGCGCAGCTCGGCCCGGGTACGCCGGTCCAGGTGGCGGGCTGCGTGAACGGATATAGCTGGTGCGACGTCACGCTGCAGGATGGCAATCGCGGCTGGGTCTATGCACAGAACCTGAACTATCCCTATCAAGGCAACCAGGTGCCGCTGATCACATACGGCAGCGCCATCGGCCTGCCGATTATCGCTTTCTCGATTGGTACGTATTGGGGGCAGTATTATCGCGGCCGTCCTTGGTACGGCCAGCAGTCGCACTGGGCGCACCGGCCGATCCGGCCGCGCCCGCCGATTGTGCGGCCACCGCCACCACGGCCAACGCCGCCAGGCGTCTTTCCGCAACGACCACATCGGCCAGGAATCGGGGGCGGCCAGCGTCCGCCGCAGGGTGGCGCCAGACCGCCGGGTAATGGCGCCCGGCCACCAGGCGGCAGGCCACCTGGTGGCGGCAACCGGCCGGGCCAAAACAGGCCGCAGCCGCGCTGACGATCGCGACGAGGCGGCCCACGCAAGCCGGCCGCCTCGGGTGATCTATTTCCCGCGCCGCATTTGCGCCAGCGTCGCCAGTTGCGCAGTGGCTTGCGCCAGTTCGGCTTGCGCCAACGCATAGTCGATATCCGAATGCAGGTTTTGCAAGCGTTCCTCGGCCTGCTGGCGCGCTAGCGTGGCCTTGGCTTCGTCCAGGTCCTTGCCGCGGATCGCGGTGTCGGCCAGGATAGTGACGGAATGCGGCTGGATTTCTGCGTAGCCGCCGGCGACATAGATGAAATCGTCCTCGCCCGACGGCCTTTTGATATGGACTGCGCCTGGCTTCAGACGCGTCAGCAGCGGCGTGTGGCCTGGCAGGATGCCGAGCGAGCCTTCGATGCCCGGTAAGGTGACCAATCCGGCGCTGCCAGCGTACAGCTCGCCTTCCGGACTAACGACGACGACTTGAGTTTCCGACATACGGGTTCCTGTAGCAGGAAAACAATTTGATTGATAAGCAATAGCGTATTTATCTGGAAAAAATCACGTCTATTTTCGCCACCATTATGACGGACAAAACCATTCGCGCCCAATAGGCGATCGGTTTTCGTGGAAAAATTGATTTGGGCAAATTGGTCGATGTTAATCGGCCGCTGCTTTGCCATGCATGCCGGCTGGTGGGAAGTAGCGGTGCATTACGGATCCGCTCTTAGAACTGCCCGCAATCGTTGCGCAAGTCCTATCTGGACGAAAAAAAATGGCGATGCAGGCAGCAGTGCCAGCATCGCCATTTTCACGTCGACAAGTTGGCTTACCTGGCCTGCGCCAGTGCAGTAGACGTGGCGGCAGAGGCAGCGACAGGAACAGCAGCGGCAGGCGAACCCCAGCCGCCGCCCAGCGCCCGGATCAGGCCCACCGATGCGACCGCCCGCTGGCCGACGCTCTGGCTCTTGGCGCGTTGCGCCGAGAGGCTGGAGCGCTGGGCGTCGATCACTTCGAAATAGCTGGTCGAGCCGTTCTTGTAGCGCGAATCGGCCAGGCGCGCAGCCAGCTGCGCCGATTTCACGGCGTCTTCCTGGAAACGGATCTGGTTATCCAGCGTGCGCATCGCGCTCAGGTTGTCTTCCACATCCTGGAAGCCGACCAGCACCTGCTGGCGGTAGTTGGCCACCACCGATTCATAGTTGGCGTCGGCCTTGGCCAGGTTAGCCTTGTTGCGGCCGCCGTCGAGCAGGGGCAGGTTCAGCACGCTGCCCACCAGCGGTCCCAGC
>NZ_DATMRB010000140.1:0-9821 GCF_035566555.1 Collimonas sp. | reverse complement strand
TCGGCGATTCGTCATTGATGGCGATAGTTGCCACCTGATCGCACAGATCGAAGGTAGCGACTATCTGGTTGCCGGCGCTGGTCTTCCGCAGCAACCGGTTGCCCGCTTCGTCATAGCGATATTCAATCTGGAAACCGTCCTGGATTTCTTCGCTGAGCCGGCCATCGCTATCGAACTTGCGTTGTATGTGCCGATGCGGATTGCGCATCTCCACTATAGCGCCGTTCTGATCGTAGCTAAAGATTTCATCGATGTACTGTGCCGAATGGTCAGTATCGGGCAACGTCTTCCTGACAATGCGACCCAGCCTGTCGGTGGCATAGGTGATCGTACGCCCCAGCGGATCGGCGGTGCTCAGCAAGTTGCTGCCGGCATCATAGCGGTATCGATACGTCTGTTCCCAATAATCAATTTCTTCAATGATGCGACCCAACGCGTCGCGCTTAAGCTGGTAATTTTCCTTGCGCTGATTGACCAACCCAATCAATTGTTCCTCCGTGTCATAGAGGTACTGCATGACGTGGCCGTCGGCCTGTATACGCCTGGAGAGCTGACCGGTGCCGATATATTCCAGCTGGGTCCGGGCTCCATCCTGGCTGGTATGGCTGATCAGTTGGTCCTCCGCGTCGTAGCCGCATAGAATACCGGCGCCGGCGGCCTGGCGGACCTGCAACAAGCGGCCCTTGGCGTCATAGCTATATTCGCTAGCATTCCCCATGGCATCGGTGCGACGCTTCAGGCAACCGAGCGCATCATATTCGAAACAGGTGCGGTATCCCAGAGCATCCGCGAGCTGCGACACATTGCCATAACGGTCGAAAACCAACGCTGTGACAGCATTGCGTGGATTGATATGGGTTAGCAGTTGGCCGTGGGCGTCATAGGTAAAGCGCGAACGGGCGCCCATAGGACTGCTCTGTTCCTGCAACAGGCCCCGTTCATCCCAGCTCTGCCGCCAGCACTGGCCACGCGGATCGACCATCTCTGTCATACGGTTGGCATTGTCATAGGTCATGACCGTCACATTGCCATCGGTGAGCAGTAGCTTCAACAAATTGCCGCGTTCGTCATGCTCAAATTCGCAACGCCGCCCGACAGGGTCAATTACTGCTGTGGTGCGGCCCACCTCATCATATTCAAATACGGTAACGCCACCCAAAGGATCGATTTCACATAAAGGCAAATTGTCCTCGTCGAACTTGATCAGGGAAGTATTGCCTAAGGAGTCGGTGATTTCCGTTTCGCGCAACGCGGCATTGTAGGCGAATCGGTAGTCATGTAATCCGTGGTCGCCCCAGGTATGCACTACGCGCCATTCGCTGTCATAAGCATAGTAAAAAGACAGCCCCAGGCGATCACCGTGGCGCACCATGCGATGCTGATCGTAATCGAAGGTACGGGCGGCGTCGAGCGCATCGAGAGCAGCAACCAGGTCCTGATTCTGGTACTTGTATGTAACCAGAGAATGGTTGAGGCCGGTGGCTGGATCATGCAAGCTTAGCTGATGAATTTTCCCCGCGGATTCATGTACCTCGATAAAACGCCCTGGCAATTCATCGATACCGCTCTCTATGATCCGCGTCAGATGGCCGTCAACTCGTTCGAAACGCCAGTGATTGCCGCACAGATCCTCGATTTTTTCAATCCGCAGATGCAAAGCCTGATGCAGCAATGCGAGATTCATCCCAGGCTTGCGAAAGACATAACGCAAATCTTCTTTCGTCAGCACATGCAGCTCATCTGCCCCGTCGTTGAGTTCCCAGCTCAGACGCGCACCGTCGACAAACTCTGTGACTGCATGATCGGCGCCTACCGCTTCAGGTAAATGTGGAAACACTGCGGCGCCATTTGCCTCGAAAAACAGCACCATGCCGTCCGCTTCGATTTCCAGCCGAAAATCCACAGGTGTCTGCCAGCCATATCCGCACATGCCTGCATGGCCATTGTTCGAAGAATAGTCGCGGCTCCATGTCAACGGCAAGCGTCCCGGCACCACAAAATCTTCGTGCGATACTGTCACGCTGCCATCTCGGATATCGACTGGCTCGGCGCGCAATACCTTGCACTTCAAGAAACCCGGCCCCATGTTCTTGAATAGTTTTTGCCTTGCTTTCTTGAACGCTTCTGCCGCGCGCAGGTAACCTTTGGTTCGGCGCAGGGCTTTGAGTCCTTTGCCCAATGCGGCCAAGCCCAACTTGGTAGCAATCGCCATCATGGAGATCGTCGGCGGCCCGCCAATGAAAACAGTGTCCGGTATCGCCAGATTGACCGCCGTCGGCATGCTCATCGACATATGCGGCTTTTCCGGTTTCTTCAGGCGAAAAGGGGGCACCATGCCGACCACGCTGCAGTCGAGTACTGGCATACCGAGGCGCGAGAACGGCGAATCATCGGCCAGCACGGTCTTGCTGCCCATGAAGATTTCATCGTCGAATTGCGGTCCTTCGGGTGCGCGCATGGGCGGCATCCACATTCCCAAGGGGATGTGGACCGAGAGCCCTCCGGTCCCGGCTATGGCGCGCTTGACGCCAGCCACCTGCACCGTGGCGCCGATGAACGGCAGATAGTCGAACGGATCCAGCACAATCGAAATATGCGCCGTCGGCAGCGGCCCCGGCGGCAATTCGTACATGTGGATATCGATGCCGATCTGCGGATCGAAATGTTTGGCTGCGTTGGTCATAGACGCTTCCCTGTCAGGCTGTTGTGGCGGCGCCCAGCGGCTCCGCTGCAGGCGCGTTTGGATCGGCGGCAAGCGGGCCGTCGATCACGCCTGAGGAATCAGGCAGCTTGGTGAATTGCGGCGGCTCGCTCCATTGCGGGACGTCTTTATCGAGCGGATGCTTGACCTCTGGCAGTCCGTTCCAGAGCGGGTTGAGCAGCTCGCGCGCCAATGCCACCACCTTGCGAAAATATTCGTCGCCGCCGGCGATCAGGTGCTCTCGCTCCTGACGCTGGCGCTGGAAACTGCTTTCGAAACGCGCATGCATGGCGTTTTCGATTTTTTCCAAGTCGCTGGACTGTGGCCGCTCGCCCAGCTTGCTTGCTTGCTGTTCCGCTTGCAGATGGGCAGCCGCGATCGCTGCCTGATAGTCGGTCGCGCAGCGTTCCAGTTTTGCGGTGCGCGCCGGGTCCTGCACCCGCAGCAAATCGTGCAGGGCCAGCGGCATGGTAGTCAGCGGGCGTTCAGCCGGGCTCACCGCCTTGGCTGCACGCAAGGCCAGCGCACCGTGATCGCGCGCCGGCTGCAGCTGGCCGTTCTGCGCATAGCAATAGGCGGCCATGCGGAAGCCTTCGATTTCAAACATGGGGTTCGGCACGCGCTGCGCCTGCTCCGCCGCGCTGCGATAGGCTTGCGCGGCACGCTCAGGCTCCTTCGCCACCAGCCACACGCCGGCTTCGCCGAACCAGGTTTGCATGATCAGGTCGGCGCCCATCGGGTGCTTGCGTTGCTCGGCCTGGGTCGCGCATTCACGCGCATCGCGATAGCGCTTGATGGCGTCGGCATGGTTCTTTTCCTTGAGGTAGGCGCCGGCGACCGCCATCTGCAGCACCACCTGCTGGTCCGGCCATTGTTCGCGCTGGGCGATCTGCATGGCTTTTTCGGCGCGTGCCGCGGTTTGCGCAGCGCTGCCCTTCTCTACCAGCGTGATGACATCGGTCAGCAGCTGCCGGTAAGCCACGGTGGGGCCGGCGCCGCCGGCCTGGGCCACTGTTTCGCGGGCGATGTCGAACATGTCGATCGGCGCTTCGACCACCCGTACGCGGTCGCCATGGCGCTGAGCCAGCGTTTGCCAGCGCAGATTGGTAGAGGTATCCACCAGCACCAGACGCACACCTGCACCATCCGCCGTCAATGCGGAACTGCGCAGCGCGGCATCCAGCCACGCTTCCCAGGCTTCCTGGCTGGTGACCGGATGCGGCGCCAGCACTGCCGCCACGTAGCGCATGTGTTCCAGCTGAGCCTGGTGGTAACGGGCGAACGACGCCAGCGTCGCCATCACGCCGGCGGCCGAATCGTGTTGCGGCACCTGCGCAAGCGACCAGTCTGTGCGCACACCCTGTTCGCGCAGGCTGTCCTTGCTGTCGATATAGCTTTCCGCCAGCGCCTGGCGCAGCGCGCGGCTGTAGCCGAAGCCGGTATCGAAAGCAGCGTTAAAACGCAGGAACAGGTCTGGCGTGGTCCAGTCGCCCGGATGCTGCTGGATTTCGAAGAATGCCTGCAGCATGCGATCGGCATTGGCGGGGATGCGCCATACCAGGACTCTCATGCGCGGGTCCTCGGTATGTTCCAGCCACAGATCGCGCAGGGTCGCGACTCGTTTTTCGACAGGATTCTTGGCCATGCTGGCGCCCTCTCCGCTTAACTGTTCAGGTTGATCTTGCTGCCGTTGATCGACACGCCGCTGCCGTTAACCTTGATGATCGAGCCGCCTGCGGTAATCGTGATTTCGCCGCCATCGATACTGATGCCGGCGCCGCCGACGATCAGGTCAACCTTGCTGCCGGAAACAATGGTCTGGTCGGAACCCGAATACTGTGTGTGGGTGCCGGACACCTCGTGATTCATGTCGCCGGTCACCGACAACAAGCGATGGCCGGTATTGCTATCCTTGACTTCGCCGGTGACGGTACGCTGGTCGAGGCCGGTCACCGTGACGTCGCGGCCGGCGTGCATGGTGTCGCTGACGGCGCCGGTGACGGTGTGTGTCAGCGTGCCGCTGATATCGCGTTTCCAGTTGCCATTGGTATTGCCGCTATAGTTGCCGATCAGCGTACTACCGTAATCGCCGGTGATGTTTTCGTTATAGCCCGCCGCGGTAATCGTCCGCTTCTGGCCGGCGTGGTAGGTCTGCGTCACGGCGCCTGTCACCGTTGCGGTATCGGTACCGGTGACGGTGCGGGTATCGGTCCCGGTCACCGTTGCACCGCGGTTGCCGCCTACCGAGATATCCTGGTTGGCGCCGACATTCAGGCTGTGGTTGACCGCGACCGTGGTCGCCTTGTTGTTCTTGACCGTGCTGTTGTGGTCGTTCAACACCGTCACCGCCATGTCCTTCTGGGCATGCATGTTGAGCAGTTCGCTGCCGCCGGTGTCGTGCATGGTGACTTCGTTAAAGCCGCCGCCGCGCACGGTCTTGGAGCGCATGCCGCTGACTTCCTGGCCGAACGGCGGCATGTTGTCGGCGTTGTAGACCCGTCCGGTAATAATGGGCCGGTCAGGATTGCCATCAAGGAAATCGACCACCACTTCCTGGCCAATGCGCGGCGCCGATACCCCGCCCATGCCAGCCCCGGCCCAAGGGCTGGCTACCCGCACCCAGCAAGAGCTCTGGTCATTGAACTGGCCCAGCCGGTCCCAGTGGAACTGCAATTTGACGCGGCCATATTTGTCGTGCCAGATCTCCTCCCCTTTCGGCCCTACCACGGTCGCTGTCTGCGGTCCCGGCATCCGTGGCCGCATAGTGTCGCGCGAAGGGCGGAAAGGAATCTTGCGGCGCAATGCCGTGACTTCGACACGGTAGATGCAATCCTGGGCCGTACTGAAATCGCTGGCGAAATTATTGCGGGCGTCATGCGTGATCTGCAAGGCGATGAAACGGTGCTCGGTGGCGTCGTCGCTCTCATGCTCGAAATGGCCTTGCAGGTCGAAATAACGGCCGACGACCAGCTCACGGTAAGTGCCTGAGCCTTCGAACAGCTTGGTCTGCCAGCCCGCTTCCTCGGCGCGCACTGCGCTCAGCTGCTCGCCGACCGCGCTGCTGCCGTAGCTGGCGGAACCGTCGTAGGCATAGCGTTCAAACTGCGGCAGGTTGCCGCGCGGGACCTCGGTTTTCTGCTCCACCGCCAGCGGGTTGCGCGGCTGCTTGAAATCGAAGCTCTTGATGCTGTGCACCGTGGCGCCGACCTTGCGCCGCGGCCGCCAGTCGTCCAGCACGTCGCTGGCCTGCAGTTCCTGGTTCGGCTGGAAACGCACCGTCGCATTTCCTTCCAGCGGCAGGGACTGGGTGGAATCGTCGGCCAGCACCAGTTTATGGCCGCTCTCGCTGTGCTCGAAACTATAGTAGATGCCGGCATCCTCCAGCAGCCGCGAGACGAAGCTGAAATCGGATTCGTTGTATTGCACGCAGTAAGACAGTTTGGGATAGCGGCTGGCGATCAGGTCGAAGCGGTAGTCGGCCAGCTGGCCGTACTTGTGGAACACTTCCTGGGCAATGTCGAGCACCGACAGATCCTGGAACACGCGGCAGTTGCTGGCGTAATCGAGGAAGGAGAACCAGGGCGCCAGCTGGGCCTGGTAGGTAGCCATGCCGCCGTCGCTGCCGGTGCGTGCAAACTCGCGCACAAAGCCATGGAAATGCCGCTCGCCGGACTTGGTCTGCATGGTCAGCAGCAGCGGCTGGCCGACCAGCTGCTTAAGCTCAAGCTGGTCGTAGGGCGACAATAATTCCAGCGTCAGGTCGAAGGGCTTGGATAGCGCTTCCTTGCCGTGCAGGCGGTGCACCAACAGCAGGTCGGCGTCCAGCGGCGTCTTGATCCGGACCAGGCGCCGGTCCTGGTTGAAGCGGCCGACGCGGGCCAGCATCGCAGAGGCGTTTGGATACATTGAGATTCTCCATTTCGCAAAAGGACTGGCTCTGCCGAGGATAGCTGTGCAAGCCACGATCCTGAATGAGTGTGGCGCGGACTTCCATGCGCTGGATGCTTCATTGAACTGCTGAGCGGCAACATTATTGCCGAATTGCAATTATATCGACATTTGAGAGAAATGCGACATTCAGCAACAATAATTTACATTGATGGAATGACAGGTGGCGATAGGGAGATGCGCAACCGGCCGGCGGCTGGTTGCGCACAAGCCTCGCAAGGAGGCGGCAAGGATGGGGATAGGGATGGCGATGGCCGGCATCGCCGGATTACCTTATTGCAGCGCGCCAAACGGCTTGGCATCGCCGCCGGCATCCGCCGGCGCAGCGGCTTTGGCGGCACGTACGGCTTTCTTCCTCAACGGCCGGCTGACCTTAGGCTTGGCTTCAGCAACCGCAGCCGGGTCGACCACGGTTTCGCCCAGGCTTTCACGCAGCAGTTTTGTCTGGCTTTGCGCATCGGTCAGCACAGTCCCGTTCAGATCGCTCTGCGCGCTCAGGTCGTTCAAAGCCTTGATCGACAGCTTCAGGCTGCCTAGGGCGACCACGCCACGCGCATATTTATCGGCCGGGTCGCGCTGCAGCACTTCCAGTGCGTAAGCAACCGCGTCGCCATAGCTGCCGGCATCGTATTTGATCTGGGTCATGCGCACCCAGGGCGTTTTTTCCGTCGGACGCGCCTGCGCCACGTCCTTGAGCACTTTGATTTCCTGGTCGGCAGCGCTGTTCTTCTGCGCCGCATCTGCCGCAACCGGGGCCGCGGCAGCCGCCGGCGCGGCCGAGGCCGCAAGCGGCAGCATCAGGCAGCTCATGGCGACGCTGCAGATCAGTTTGTTTTTCCATTGATTCATCATTCCTGCTCGCTTTCTTAAAAATATTAAAACCGGGGCAGCAGCACACAGCCGTTCAAATAGAAGCATCATAATCGGCTATCAACTATCGCTGCGATTATTGCTACCCAATTAACAAATAATGACAATTCACACGCGCACAGCGGTCGGAAGCAGCTGCTTTCTCAGCATGCGGCATCGTTTTCACCTGTCGATAACAGTCGGGGCGCCGGCATCGCATGACAGGTGACAGCGCTTTATCGATACATGCACTGAGGACACATGTTACTACGGAAACATATCCTTTTCCTTTTTGACAGCTGCATCGAAGACAAGCTACCGAAAAACCACAGCTGCCGGCATAGGCAATTTACCTATCATTCGTAAAGCCGGCGCCGGCACTGGAGTATGATTGCACCAAGGAAATTTCAGCATTTGTCCGATGTTTCATGTAATGTATTGGCAAGATTTCATTTGTTGTTGCAATATATTCCTGGTCTGGGGCGTAGCGGAGTTTCCAAGGATCCCGCGACTGCGGCCTTTCTTAGCCTGAATTCTTTTTGTGGGTTTGCCTTCATGTTTTCTGTCGAACAATTACTTAATCCAATTGCTGAGTCCGCACCTTGCGGCGCCGACCTGTCCTTTTCCAGCGACCTCGACGCCATCGCTCACGCGCGCCGCTTCGACGACCCGTCGCTGGACCAGGGCGAGTGGATCACCGAACTGAAAGAAGCCGACTGGGGCTTTGTCGTCGACAACTGCGCGCGCCTGATCGAAACCCAGAGCAAGGATTTGCGCCTGGCGGTCTGGCTGAGCGAAGCCAACGCCAAGGTGCGCCATTTCCGCGGGCTCGGAGATGGCTATCTGCTGCTGGCCGGCCTGAGCGACCGTTTCTGGGACATGCTGTATCCGATCCCGGAAGACGACGACCAGGAACTGCGCATCGGCAATGTCGGCTGGCTGCTGTCGCGCTCGGTGCAACTGGTGCGCGAAATCCCGATCACGGAAGGCCGCGGCACAGCATTTTCCAGCATCGATTTTGAATCAGCCCGCATCCGCGCCGCCAATGAAGAACGCGGCAACAGCGATGGCGGCGATGGCGTCAAGCTGGCGGACGTTGAATCGGCGCGGCGCAAATCTTCTCCCGCCTATTACGAAAAACTGCTGGCCGATGCCGGCTATTGCCAGCAGGCGTTGCTGCAGCTGGAAAAGTCGATCGATTTCCGGGTCGGCCAGGACGGCCCGGCTTTTTCCGCGGTCAAGGAAGCGCTGGAGAGCGTGATTGGCACCATCACCCGTTTCGCCCAGGAAGCCGGGATCAATACCCGCCCTGCGTCGCCGGCCAATGGTGCCGATACCAACACAAGCAATGAACAGAGCGCACCCAAGGTGCAACAGGAGGTGAACAAGGTGGAGCAGCAGGAACCGCAGACAACTCTCAACGGCCCGATTCAGAATCGCACCCAGGCCCTGATGCAACTACGCCACGTGGCAGATTTCTTCCGCCGCACCGAGCCGCACAGCCCGGTCGCCTATCTCGCGGAAAAAGCCGCCCACTGGGGCGAGCTGCCGCTGCATCACTGGCTGCGCACGGTCATCAAGGATCCGGGATCGCTGGCGCATGTCGAAGAACTGCTGGGCCTGCACGGAGACAACCAGCAGCACGACCAGAACTGAGGCGCTGGGCGCAGCGCCCCGGTTGCTTTGTTTACTGGGAGACCCGGAACTCGATCCGGCGGTTGCGCGAGCGGCCATCGGCGGTATCGTTGGTCATGATCGGCCGGTCCGGCCCCTGCCCCGAAGTGACGATCAGATCGCCATTGATGCCCTTCTGCGTCAGATAGTCCTTAACGGCGTCGGCACGCGCCTTGCTCAGCGATATATTGCGCGCGCGCAGACCCTGGTTGTCGGTATGGCCGATGACTTCCACCTTCTTATCCCTCAGCTTCGACAGCGCCGCCGACATTTCGTCGAGGATGCGCATGCCGGACGGCGTCAGCGTGGTTTGTCCGCTGTCAAATTCGATGGTGCGGTTGGCCAGCGTCTGGTCCAGCAAGCCCTGCTCTGAAGCCGAAACCCGCAAACCGTTCTTGACCGTGTAGGTCGGGTTCAGGTTGCCGGCGATCTCACTGGCGATCTGCTGGCGTTGCGCTTCGTTGCTGACTTCGCCGTTGATGCTGACCGTGTTGCCGTCGATTTTCAGCTGGCCGCGGCTGACCTGCTTCAGGCTTGGGTTGAGCAGTTTCTGCACGTAGCCGTTCCAATTGGCAGGCGCCACCACCGAACCCACCGAGATCTGGTCGACCACGCGGTCGGCGCCGTACAGCTCCTGCAACTTGCTCAG
>NZ_DATMRB010000139.1:0-9724 GCF_035566555.1 Collimonas sp. | reverse complement strand
GATCGAAATCCTCTGGAAGCACGCCAAGTATCACTGGCGCCGTTTCGTCACATGGACAAAAGAAACCATCGACACGGAGATTGAAAAGCTCTTCACCGGCTACGGATCAAAATCTGAAATTCGTTTTTCGTGAACACTTATCGTGCACGACAGTCCGCTTTTGGCCGTTTTGAGCCGGTCAGGGCAGACTGATTCGACCCCAAGCGGCTCCCAGCGTCGGATGTGTTTCTTAGGTCTGTGCGTATTTGCAGGCCTCTTTAAAGGCTATGGTTGCGACTTCGCTAGGCGTTGTCATTGCAAAAACTCTTTGAGCAGAACATCCGTTTCTTGCGCACCAGCCGTCAAGATGTCGTTAGGCACATAAGCATGTAAAACCTCCTCAGAGATAGCCGAGTAGGTCTGAAGTACATATGCAACCTGTCGAAGGTATATTTCAACAAGTCTGTAGTTTGTCACCGCATTCTGCTGCGCGGGCTTGTCGACTATATGTCTATGGGCTCGGCCAATGAAAATCGGAATGACTTCATAGTTCTTACTGAGATACAAACCAATAATATGGTTTACGTAGCTCACAAGTGGGAAACTTGACGTCGCCATTCGATAACACTGTTCAGGGACGATGCTAGGATGATTCAGCAATTCGTGCATGAGCTTTAATTTTGTTCGCTCCTGTTTTGCTCCAGGAATTGATAAATCTAGTTCCATGAATTGCCTTATATCTAAAACGTGCACGTAACAATAGTTAGCAGACGCACATATTGCTGGCGCCATAAAATTGAAATGCAAGCGTGACCGGCGGCTTTTGGCCGTTAGACGCCACTGGTCATTGCGTAATATCCAGGTGCGCAATTTTGAAATCGACATATCCTTGACTTAAAACATCATCAAATTCGATCATAAATCCTTTTGCCTCAACAAGACCTTCTGACTCATCAATCACACGTCCACGCCCTCGGTACGAATAATTCCCGGTGCTCTCGATCCATTCTGACTATAGCGTCTCTTTCTCATCTTCGGGCCAATTTTCCAACTACACTCAGAAGTTAATTTGACCGGCAATCAACAGGTAGATCTTCTACCAAAGCTGTTCCTTTTTATGGGGCCCGCAATGATAGTTGAGGGCTTTGTCTGAGTGCACAATCACTGCTCGTCCGGACTACTACAGGCGCCAATGGTGACCCCGTAACGTATCGACTTACATTTGCTTACATTTGTTGTTGCCTATGTCATCAAGACGTAATGACTGCAGCACTACACTGCGGCCTTGATTCGTCAAGTGCGCGGAATAGCTGCCCAGCAGCTTACTCGCGAGATGCGCACGGGATCATTGCCTCTGTTTTACCGAGGCAGAATATCGCTGCACTTTGTTCTTCAGCGATATTGTTTTATGCGGCAATTGATCATACCGACCGGGGCGTGAATACTTTTCAACAAAGTGCGATTGCACGAATGGCTTTAGCACTCATCAATAATAAACAGGTGAAAAATGTCGATTGAATATTTCAGATCCAAGGGAATGCGACGAGTAGGCTTAGGGACGATGACGCTGGCGATGTCTCAAATGCTGGTGGCTTGCGGAGGCGGCTCTTCTTCTAGTGCTCTGAGCACGCCCGTGACCGCATCCTACCTGCCTACAACACCGATTCAACATGTCATCGTAATCATTGGTGAAAATCACAGCTTTGACAACGTATTCGCCACCTACCAGCCTAAAAGCGGGCAAACCGTTTCGAATCTGCTGTCGCGACAAATCGTGAATCAGAATGGTGGCCCTGGAGCGAACTTCAATCTGGCAAATCAGGCAGCCGCCACCGATACCTCGGCCAATGCGTTCCTGCTGAGCCCGGCGCAATCGCCGATGCCGGGTGGATTGCTGCCTGCACCATTGACCGGTGGTCCGACGGCCAGCTACCTGCCCAGCGGAGCTACATTGGCTGTGGCGCAACAGACTGAAAGCGGCCTGGATCCGGATTACTACCAATACCTGCTGACCGGCGGCACCGGACAAGCCGGTAAAGTACCCGATGCCCGCATCACCAATGTCAGCGCGTTGCCGACAGGGCCGTTTCAGTTGACCGGCTCGACCATGAGCTACGACAGCTATTCGGCCAGCCCGGTGCATCGCTTCTATCAGATGTGGCAACAATTGGACTGCAATATCAGTCACGCCACTGCGACCAACCCTTCGGGTTGCGACGGCGCCCTGTTCTCGTGGGTTGAAACAACGGTGGGAGCCGGCGCAAACGGCGCTGCACAACCGGCGACCTTCAGCACCGAATATTCGGCCACAGCTACCACCACGGGCGAAGGTTCCACGGCATTGGGCTTTTACAACATGGCCAATGGCGACGTGCCTTACTTCAAGTCGCTGGCCGACCAATATGCAATGAGCGACAACTTCCACCAGTCAGTCAACGGCGGCACCGGTGCGAACCACATCATGCTAGGCCATGGCGACATGCTCTACTTCAGCGACGGCGCTGGCAATCCCCTGGCGCCTCCGCATAACGCGACAGCGGGTGCAGGTGGCGCCAACGCCGGCGTGGTTGATGAAATCGAGAATCCGAATGCCGCTGCCGGCACCAACAACTGGTATGCGCAAGACGGCTATGGCGGCGGCGGTTACGGTTCGGCTTCATCAGGGGGCGGTTCTTATTCGAATTGCGCCGATGCCACACAGCCTGGTGTCTCGCCTATCCTGAACTATCTGAAGGCACTGCCTACGCCGATTGCCTCCAACTGCCAGGCTGGACACTACTATCTGCTCAACAACTACAATCCTGGCTATTTCGGCAATGGCAAGAATGCCTATACCGACACCAATGCAAGCAACACAGTGTTCACTATTCCGCCGTCTACAGTGCCAAGCATCGGCGACGACCTGAATGGCGCCAACGTCAGCTGGAAATATTATGGCGATCAGTGGAACAACTACGTCAACGATCCCTATCAATTGAACTGGGGCTCGGCCGGCGCGAACAGCGACGAGTACTGCAATATCTGCAACCCGTTCCAGTACGACACCTCCATCATGTCTAAACCGGCGCAAGTCTCGGCCCATATCCAGGACACCACCAACCTGTATGCCGACATCAGCAGCGGCAACTTGCCTGCAGTGTCCTTCGTCAAGCCTAGCGGCTGGGTCGACGGTCATCCGGCTTCGTCGAAACTGGATTTGTTTGAAGGTTTCTCGAAGAAGATTGTCGATGCCGTTAAAGCCAATCCCAAGCTGTGGGCCAATACCGCCATCTTCATCACCTTCGACGAAGGCGGCGGCTTCTATGACTCCGGTTACATCCAGCCCGTGGATTTCTTCGGCGACGGCACACGCATCCCCTTCATCCTGGTCTCCCCGTACGCGAATCCTGGCTATGTCTCGCACAGTTATACCGATCATGTATCGATCCTGAAATTCATCGAGAAGAACTGGGGCTTGCCAACTGTCAGTAGCCGAAGCCGGGATCGCTTGCCGAACCCGGTAACGTCGACCTCAAATCCATACGTGCCAACCAATAGCCCGGCGATCAACGATCTGTTCGACATGTTTAGCTTCCCGCCGTCTTGATATCCTGTTCACCGGACGTCAGGAATTGAATGGGGCGGATACCTCTGGGTCTCCGCCCTATTTCGCTGTGTAGATTCCTTGCACGCCTTGCCGCTTTCAGTGGGTGCTTAGCGGCCCCGGCATAGCGATTTACCGCGATTTTTTACTGCTGTTTGTTGAAGATTCGATCCAAAGGAAAAATGTTAATGAATTCCCGCACGACAATTGGAAGCCTGTTCATGTTGTTTGCCCTGACGGCATGCTCCCCTAAAAATGCTGACAAGAAGGCTGATGCTAGCAAGGGTGGCGATGCCAAAGAACCTGTCGCCCTGACGATCAATGGCACATCCATCAGCCAGCGCGAAGTGGATATTTTACTGAGGCAGCAGCCGCCCCAGAGAGATGCGCCGGCGGCGCGCCAGAGGGTCCTTGACAACATCACCATGCAGACGATTGTGGCACAGGAGGCCGTCAAGAAAGGCCTGGACAAGGCGCCCGACGTGGTGGACGAACTGGAGATGGCGAAAACCTCGGTATTGGCGCAGTCTTACGCGAAGGACTACTTCCAGCATGTGCAGATCAGCGATGCGCAATTGACGGCGGCATACGAGAAACTCAAGGCCGACGCGGCCGGGAAACAGTACCGGGCGCGCCATATCCTGGTGGCGACCCAGGCGCAAGCCGAGGACATCATTGGCAAGCTGAAAAAAGATCCGCAATCGTTCAGTGAACTAGCCAGCGCGCAGTCGCTGGATCCAGTGAGTAAATCAAAAGGCGGCGACCTGGGCTGGTTCGACACGAGAGGCATGGTCCCCGAGTTTGGTGCTGCGGTCATCGGTTTGGAGAAAGGGACATTCACCCAAGTGCCTGTGAAGTCGCAATTCGGCTATCACGTGATCATGCTCGACGACGTCCGCGCCAACACAGAAACGGTGCCGCCCTTCGAGCAGGTGAAAGCCGGCCTGAGTGACCAGGTGCGCCAGCAGTCTCTGCAAAAGATGCTGGACGATTTGAAGGCGCAGGCCAAGATAGAAGCTCCTGCACTCGCAAAAGCGCCCTGATCAACGTCGGTTAGCCCCAAGAGAAATATGTATACAGCACTCCGGCGAATGGCTTGCCGTTTCGTAGCCAGCCTGGTTTTGGCTGGCCTATTTTCCCTTGCCGGGTGGTGCGCAAGCCCCTCTCCCATTCTCGCCCAAGGCTGGCCGATGGATCCTTGCGCCCGGCCGGCGGTGGGCAGCGTCGTGCCCGAACCCGCCGACCTGCGCAGCCATAACGGCGAATTACAGCTGGATCTGAAAATTCGCAACGTTCGTCAAAAGGATGGCGCTGCGCATTATTGCTATCTGCTGCCGGATGGCACTCAGTCGCCGACCTTACGCGTGCATCCCGGCGACTACCTGATTCTTCACCTGAAGAATGAGTTGCTTGCCAACCAGCTCGATGCCTCCGATCAGCAATCACTCACAACGCAACCCATCTGCACCGCCAAACCAAAAAAACAAAGCAATGCATGCGACAGCGGCATCATGAACGCAATGTCCAGCAATCTCCATTTCCACGGCTTGACAGTGCCGCCGGTATGCCATCAGGATGACGTGCTCAAGACCTCGGTCCAGCCAACTGACGCTGCTTTTGAATACCGTTTCCAGATACCCGCTGACGAACCTCCTGGTCTGTACTGGTACCATCCGCATATTCATGGATTCAGCAGCAAGCAGGTACAGGGAGGAGCTTCCGGGGCGCTCATCGTCGAGGGCATCGAACGCGCCGTTCCGGAGATTGCCGGACTACCCGAGCGGGTGCTGGTGATCCGGGATCAAGAACTCGTGAACCCGAAGGCCGCCCCTGCCAGATCCGAACCGGTGATCCCCAAGTCGCTGGTCGAAAGCGATGGCGACGCGGCCAACAACGGCAGCGGCTTCGGCAAGCCGGCGAAGGATCTGTCGATCAACTTCGTTCCTGTGCCTTATCCCGACTACAAGCCGGCCGTGATCAAGATAAAGCCAGGTGAGCGCCAGTTCTGGCGCGTACTGAATGCGTCGTCCATCACCTACCTGAATCTGGCCCTGCTGGTTCAGCGCAAGCCCCAGTTGCTAGGGATCGTGGCCATAGACGGAGTCCCGATCAAAGGTGACGGCAAGTCACATGCGAGCATACCGTGGGTCGATCACATTGGCATTCCACCCGGTGCGCGCGTCGAATTCATCATGAATGGGCCGCCGCCAGGGGGAACCGGACTTCTTGTGAGCCGGACTGTGGATACCGGGCCGGGTGGAGAAAACGTTCCCAACCGCGCCCTGGCTGTGCTTGTCCCCGACGCCAGTGCGCCCGCACCGGTTTCCAGCCTGCCCAAGATGCATGTGCCGCTTGCCGCCGCCAGCCTTCCGCCGCTGAGGCAAGTGGCTCCGGTGCGCACCAGAAGGCTCTATTTCTCTGAAAAACTCTCGGACCCTAACGATCCGAACAGTCCGACCGAATTCGCCATCACGGTAGAAGGCCAGAAACCGAAGCCCTTCGACCCGCGCTCCAGCATGCCGAACATCGTGGTAAAGCAAGGTGACGTAGAAGACTGGATCATCGAAAACAGGTCCAATGAATTGCATGCTTTCCATATCCATCAAATTCATTTCCTGGTAATGGATTTATCGGGCATGCCGGTGGACGAACCATTCCTAAGAGATACCGTCAACGTGCCGTATTTCAAGAACCAGATGCTGAGCTACCCCAGTGTGCGTGTGCGCATGGATTTCCGGGACCCGAATACAGTCGGGACTTTCGTATATCACTGCCACCTGCTCGAACACGAGGATGGTGGAATGATGGGGTTGATTCGTGTGTTATCACGCCACGCAAAATCCTTCCCGCGATCTACGCAATAGCCACTCGTCTCGGGGGGGCAAGTCTCGGTAATTTTTGTACGTTACGAGCGTCCTTTGCTGGCCGAACTGGACCGGTCACAATGGGTTCATTTCGACCTAACATGCAATACCCTCCGCGGCCAAGAATTTGCGCGCATCTTCGCCTTCTTCCATTAAGTCGGCTGCGGACCCTCCAATTCGTATGTGCACGGTAAGCCAGCACCCGTGAAATCCCATTTCCAAACGCTTATTCCTAAATTCAAGCGATTCAGTTGTTTCATTGTTAACAATTGGGTGAGCGACAAACAGCATCCATTGGGCAGGTTCAAGTTCATCGCGCTTATACTCCTCGCCAATCCTGTCGTGATGAGAAACGGTCCACACAGAGGGTTGCACAAGATACTTTCCCCCGCCGATTGAGCCAACTTGCACAGGGCAGGAGTAGGTTCAAATAGGTAGGAACTCGCGGTTCTTCCATTTGATGCAATGGTATTTGGCGCTGCCTTGTATATCGCCATGTTGCATGGCAATCATGTACCGCGCCATGGTGTTTGCCTGTCAAATTATCGGTATGCGGCAGGGTTTGAGGAAACCATCGATACTTTGCACGCCACCGGCGTGGCGGCGGATAATAGCGGCTACATCATTTTTAGAGTTACCCCATGGAAATCAAGGTCAATTTTCTCGATAAGCTACGTCTTGAAGCCAAGTTCGATGACTTCACGGTAGTGGCCGACCAGCCCATCCGTTACAAGGGCGATGGCTCGGCGCCTGGGCCCTTCGATTATTTTCTGGCTTCATCGGCCTTGTGCGCCGCTTACTTTGTGAAGTTGTATTGCGTAACTCGCAATATTCCTACCGAAAATATCCGCCTGTCGCAGAATAATATTGTTGATCCGGAAAACCGGTACCAGCAGATTTTCAAGATTCAGGTTGAGTTGCCGGCGGATATCTCTGCCAAAGACCGCCAGGGAATTTTGCGTTCCATCGAGCGTTGTACAGTGAAAAAAGTGGTGCAGGCCGGACCTGAGTTTGTGATTGAAGAGGTAGAAAACCTGGATGCCGATGCGCAGGCCTTGCTGACGTTGAAGCCGGCTTCTGACGTCAGCACCTATATAGCGGGCAAGGATCTGCCGCTGGAGCAAACCATCGCCAATATGTCGGGCGTTCTGGCAAACCTGGGCATCAAGATTGAAATCGCTTCGTGGCGCAATCTTGTTCCCAATGTGTGGTCGCTGCATATCCGCGATGCGCATTCGCCGATGTGTTTTACCAATGGCAAGGGAGCGACCAAAGAAAGCGCGTTGGCGTCGGCGCTGGGAGAATATATCGAGCGGTTGAACTGCAACCATTTCTACGCCGGTACGTTTTGGGGCGAAGACATCGCCAACGCGGCGTTTGTACATTACCCGAACGAGCGCTGGTTTAAGCCTGGTCCTAAAGATGCGCTGCCGGCTGGAATTCTGGATGAGTACTGCCTGCAGATTTACAATCCCGACGACGAGTTATGTGGCTCGCATCTGGTCGACACCAACTCTGGCAATGTGCAGCGCGGTATCTGTTCGCTGCCGTATGTGCGGCAGTCGGACGGCGAGGTGGTGTATTTCCCGTCCAACCTGGTCGAAAATCTCTACGTCAGCAATGGCATGAGTGCCGGCAACACACTGGCCGAAGCACAGGTGCAATGTCTGTCGGAAATTTTCGAACGGGCGGTAAAACGCGAAATCCTGGAAGGTGAAATCACATTGCCTGATGTGCCGCAGGAAGTGCTGGCGAAATACCCTGGCATATTGGCCGGCATTCAGGGCTTGGAAGAACAGGGCTTCCCGGTGCTGGTCAAGGATGCGTCGCTGGGAGGTGTGTACCCAGTGATGTGCGTCACCTTGATGAACCCGCGCACAGGCGGTGTGTTTGCCTCGTTCGGCGCGCATCCAAGCCTGGAGGTGGCGCTGGAGCGTAGTCTGACGGAATTGCTGCAGGGGCGCAGTTTTGAAGGCTTGAACGAATTGCCTCGGCCCACCTTTGCAAGTGAGGCCGTGACTGAGCCGAATAACTTTGTCGAACACTTCATCGATTCCAGCGGGATTGTGTCATGGCGCTTTTTCAGTGCCAAAGCGGATTTCAGTTTTGTTGAATGGGATTTTTCTGGCCAGGGTGAGAAAGACAAAATGAGCTCCAATGCCGAGGAAGCCGCGACCTTGTTCGGTATTCTCGAAGACATGGGCAAAGAGGTGTACATGGCGGCGTATGACAATTTAGGCGCCGTCGCCTGCCGGATTCTGGTGCCCGGTTATTCGGAAGTTTACCCGATAGAAGATTTGGTCTGGGATAACACCAACAAGGCGCTGTTGTTCCGCGCCGATATTTTGAATCTGCATCGCCTGGACGACGCCAGCCTGGAAGCGCTGCTCGAGCGTTTGGATAACAGTGAGCTCGATGAGTATTCCGACATTGCCACATTGATCGGCATCGAATTTGACGAGAATACGGACTGGGGGCAACTAACCGTTCTCGAGTTGAAGCTGCTGATTCATCTCGCCTTGCAGCAATTGGAGGCGGCGCACGAGCTGGTGGGAGCCTTCCTGCAATACAACGATAACACGGTCGAGCGCGGATTGTTTTATCAGGCCTTGAATGTGGTGCTGGAGGTGCTGCTGGACGACGAATTGGAACTGGACGATTACGTGCTCAATTTCCGCCGCATGTTTGGCGACGCTCGGATGGACGCGGTAATGGGAGCTGTGGACGGCAGCGTGCGCTTCTTCGGCTTAACGCCTACGAGCATGAAACTGGAGGGCCTCGACAGGCATCAGCGCCTGATCGACAGCTACAAAAAATTGCATAAGGCTCGGGCCAATGCGACGGCTACGGCCAGTTAGGGTTGCGAGACATGGCAGATGCGCTGCTGCCGGCTTGCGCTTGAATGTTTCATCTCAGGAGCGGCAGCAAGTCGCTGATAGTTAATGTCCGTGCGCGGATTCTATCCCTGCACGTCAACGTTTCATCTATCAGGGAGTGACGGATTCAAGTCCTGCCGCCAGCACCGGAATTTAAAAGGCCCTCAGCAATGAGGGCCTTTTTATTTTGTTCCGCCAAAAATCAATTTACAGATTTTACAGGCTTCCCTCTGCGATGACGGACATAGGCGGTCATTGTCGCGTTCGTGTGCCCCGGTTGGCAGAGGTGGCCCCGTTTGGTTGGACACGAATTTGAATTCGTTAGGTGGGGCTTTGCGAATGTAGGGTTATCCACGGCGCCGCTCGCCGGCCCATGCGCAGGGCAAGAGCATGCGGCGCGGTGGGTAACCCGGCCTGCCATC
>NZ_DATMRB010000138.1:0-14084 GCF_035566555.1 Collimonas sp. | reverse complement strand
AGATGGCAGGCCGGGTTACCCACCGCGCCGCATGCTCTTGCCCTGCGCATGGGCCGGCGAGCGGCGCCGTGGATAACCCTACATTCGCAAAGCCCCACCTAACGAATTCAAATTCGTGTCCAACCAAACGGGGCCACCTCTCCCTTTCCAATTCGCCGTTCTATATCTCGGTGAAGCACGTTTAGGCATACCGTTAGCTCGCCTGGGACCACTACTGAATGTCGCGTCGGCTGATTTATGCAACAAATCCCAGATAAATCATTACAAATAGTACAAGTCTTTTATCCAGAACGACTCATTCCAAAGTAACAATATTATAGAATAAATACG
This sequence comes from Collimonas sp., assembly GCF_035566555.1. Classification (GTDB taxonomy): domain Bacteria; phylum Pseudomonadota; class Gammaproteobacteria; order Burkholderiales; family Burkholderiaceae_D; genus Collimonas. The sequence goes on along the minus strand of NZ_DATMRB010000138.1, from coordinate 13,754 downwards.
GATCGACGATCCAACCGCGCCTCGGGCACAGTGGCAAATCCGGAAGGATCAAATTTTGTCGAACAATCTTCCTATCAATGTTAAAGACTATGGTGCAGCTTGCGATGGAGTTACCGATGACAGTACACCCCTTCTAAATGCAAACGCCGCTGCCACACATAATAAGGCTCCGCTTCTGATCCCAGGAACGATGAAAATCGGTACAGCTACAACAATTACTGCATTTTTAGTCGATACCTTAGCGCAGCTTTTTACTACTTCCAGCATAGTCACAATTTCCAACGGTCAACCACTACGCCCAGAATGGTGGGGAGCCGATCCGACCAACACTAACGATTCGCTTGCGGCATGGACTGCCTGTACAACATCACCGCAATGCGTAACGATATTGATGTCAGGCGTCTATTCATTCTCCAATACATTGACGATTACGAATGCAAAAGGATTAATTATTAAAGGTGGCGGGGCGTCACTGATAGATCGACAAGCGCTGTCGTACAATAAATTTTCTCTCAACTTCAACAATATTCCATCAGGCGCAAGTGGTTTGGTCATTAACGGATTCAGAGGACTAGCCTTACAAGACTTCTTCGTTTCCCATATGACAATCGGGACAGCTGGCGGGACAGCTATATATGTCAATTCCGGGGACGATTTTGAAATATCTAACATTAAAGTTGAATCAAGCACAGGAGTGTTTGGAAAAGGAATCGTACTCGGTGGTGGTACTGACGAGACCTGCGCATTTATGGGAAATATCAAGAACTGCAAAATATACACAGCGGGCGGGCCAGCATTTGAAAGTAACTCAAGAAACACTAGCTTGACCTTCCAAAGTTGTTACCAAATCGGAGGATCCTTCAATTTTGTCGGCACAATCTATTCGTCCGTAATTAGCTGCGCCAGCGAGTACGCTACACTGTATGGCTATACCATAAATAAGTGCGGGAATATGTCCTTTATTGGTTGCGGTGGAGAGGCCAATGGCAGGGGCGTGTTCTATATGCAATCCAGCTCATACAATTTGGTTTTCACGAATCCAATGGGTGCTAGCAACAACTCATCTGGAACAACTGGGATCGGGGACCTATTTCAAATAGACAGCTCTGTTGGTGTGAACCAGAGTATTTCGATTATTAACCCAACGTCGCTATATCCCCATGCGAACACTACATACAATATTGCGGCAACGACTGGAACGCTGTACGTTGATGTCAATGGAGTTAGCGCTAGCCAGTTACCAAGAAGTATTGGTGGTGACTCGACATGGAAGTTAAACTATCTGACCTTCACAGGATATGGCGAAAACATCGGCTTTACTCCTGTATTAAATGCCAATTGGACATTCGTCGGGTCGCCAACGATCTCTGGGACATATGTTAAAAAGGGCGGCTTGATAACGTTCTCCATCAATATTTCTGGAACAACAAGCGTCTCAGCAAATGTCGGAGCGCAAATCACATTGCCCTGGCAAGAATCCACTGCCCCATACGCAGCCATCATCATGGACGGGTATAACAACAATTGTGGGTTCGCAACTGTAAATGGCAAAACAATCTACGTCCCCGCAATTGCTGCTAACTCTTACGGCTTAATTCTATCGGGGCAAGTTACCATTTAAATTTCTTAGGTGTTGATATTGCGGTTGTTGTTGAAATTGCCGTTGCTTTGGACTTGCACCGCATTGCGACGCTGCCAAATCCGGCGCACGTCAGCCGGGAACTCCGAGAAGCATGTTTGAGCCGAAGGCGAGTTTTGCCCTTCACCCGGCTGGCGCGGGTCGGATTTGGGAACCCAACTGAAGGGAGGGCAACGGCTTTGCTGCCGCCTTCTTTTTGGTTACTTTTCTTGCGCCCGGCGAGGGGGCGAAGCAAGAAAAAGTAACTGGCGGGCGGCCCCCCGGCAAGTAACCACGGAGTAGAAAACGTCTTACTTACGCACCAACCGTTCATAGCATGCCACCGAGCGCACTCCGTAGAACGTCAAATGGAGTCAGAGTAATTTTCGCAAAGAACCGCGAAAAAAAACTCTGACCCCATTTGACTCAGCCGGTAATGCATCAGCGACCGCTACTGCGGTCGCTCATTTAGCTACGGCGCGGGATGCAACAGCGAACGCTTGCGGGCGTAGCCGAAATAGATCACGAAACCGATTGCCAGCCAGCACAGGAACGCAATCCAGGTCACCGCCTGCAGGTGGAACATCAGGAACACGCAAAAGCCGATTGCCGCCAACGGCACGAACGGCACCCCCGGGCAACGGAACGCCCGCGGCAGATCCGGCCGCGTCCGGCGCAACACCAGCACCGCCACCGCGATCAGGGAAAACGCCATCAAGGTCCCGATATTGATCAGCTCAGCCAGGATATTCAAAGGAATCAGCGCCGCAATAAACGCAAACACAATACCCACCAGCCAGGTAGTAAAGAAAGGCGTCGCAAAACGCGGATGAATGCTGGACAGCTTCTTCGGCAACAAGCCATCCCGCGACATGGCAAACAAAATCCGCGTCTGCCCGTAAGTCATCACCAGGATCACCGTCGTCATGCCAATGATCGCCCCCAGGTCGACAAACCCCGCCACCCAGTTCTCCCCCGCATACTGCAAAGCCAGCGACACCGAATGATCGACCCCAGCAAATTTCTGGAACGGCACGATGCCCGTCATCACCGCCGCCACCACCACATACAGCAAGGCGCAGATCCCCAGCGAAGCGATGATCCCGATCGGCAAATCGCGCGCCGGGTGCTTGACCTCCTCGGCCGCCGAAGTCACCGCGTCGAAACCGATAAAAGCAAAGAACACGATCGCCGCAGCGTTGAACACACCGTTATAGCCGAACGGCAGGTACGGCTGCCAGTTGGCCGGCTGCACGTGGCCGACGCCGACCACGATGAACAGCACAACCACCGCGATCTTGATGAACACCATGATGTTGTTGGCGCGCGCCGATTCGCGCACGCCCAGTGACAGCAAGCCGCTGATCAGCAGCAGGATACAGAAGGCCGGCAGGTTGAACCAGGTAGTCACCCCAGGGACAGCGCCCGGCGCCGCCGTCAGCACAGTCGGCAAACCAATGCCAAAACCTGACAGCAAGGATTGCATATAACCCGACCAGCCCACCGACACCGCCGAGGTCGCCAAGCCGTATTCCAGCATCAGGTCCCAGCCGATGATCCAGGCCACGATTTCACCCATGGTGGCGTAGCTGTAAGTATAGATCGAACCGGAGACCGGTACCGTGGACGAGAACTCGGCGTAACACAGCGCAGCGAAACCGCAGGCGATCGCCGCCAGGATGAAGGACAGCGAAAGACCGGGACCGGCCAGCAAGGCGCCGCTGCCGGTGAGCACGAAAATGCCGGTGCCGACAATCGCGCCGACGCCCAGCAAGGTCAGGTCCATCGCCCCCAGCGTACGCTGCAGGCCGGTATCGGTGCGGCTGGAATGAATCATCTGATCCAGGTCTTTGGTACGAAATAAACTCATGCGACAACTTCCTTTGAAAACAGCGGCGCCAAACCCAGCGCTGGGCGGCGCTTCCCCACGGGAAAAGCGGGAAATAGTGAAAAAGGCAGGAATTATACTTGCTGGCGCCAGCCGGCCCGGAAAACCGCCCGCCGCACCCCCCCCCCGCGCTCCCGCCAAACCGCCATCCCGGGCGCAGATTTGTTTCCAGACGCGTATTTCCAGTCTCTGATCGCAAAAAAAGCGACAAGTCCACTTATCAAAAAATTGTCTATCCGATTTTTATAAAAATCAATATAAACAACGGTTTATCCTTTAACAGAACGCACCAAAATAAGACCACAAATTTATTAACGCAATACCAGTTAGATACAGATTGACATCCACTTTTTGCGCTCTTACAGTGCCCTTAATTCGGTATTTCCATATGGAAATACGGAAGATGATGGATGAGATGCCGTCTGTCCTCAGCGATCCGGCGCAGCGGCATTTGCAACGGCTTCGATTCTTGGTTCACATCGCACAACAGGTTTAGACATGCCTACCGGCAGTTGCTCTTCCCACGCTGCCCGACCAACCTTCTCAGGAGAGAAAATTGAAACTGAAACTGATACAGGGTCTCTTGCTCACCCTTGCCTGCAGCGCCGCCATGAGCGGCGGCGCCGAGGCCAGCCCCTTGCTGGCGGCCAGCGCGCAAGCAGCCACCACGGTAGCTTGTTATGCAGCGTGGGACGCCAGCGTGGCGTATACCGGCGGCGCTACCGTCAGCTACAACGGCGTCAACTACAAAGCCAACTGGTGGACCCAAGGGAACAATCCTTCGACCAATAACGGCGGCTCGGGCACCGGCCAGCCATGGACCATCGTCAACAACTGCGGCGGCGTCGTCACCCCGCCGCCACCGCCACCGCCACCACCGCCACCACCACCGCCTCCTCCAGGCGGCGGCACCACACCGGCCGGCTTCGTTTTCAGTCCGTACAAAGATGGCAGCATCAATCTGAACTGGAATACCTACGCCATGAGCACCGCCGTCAACGGCAGCGCGCAAACCGTGCTGAGCGCCATGCCAGCCAAGCTCACCACCCTGACCTGGGCCTTTGCCACCGGCGCCTGCGGTAGCGAAAACTGGGGCGGCGTCTCGGCATCGGCCTTCGCCGCAGCCAATGTGCAAGCCTTCGTCAACGCCGGCAAGAAGTACATCGTCTCCACCGGCGGCGCCTCAGGTTCATTCACTTGCACCAGTGATGCCGACTTCACGAAATTCATCCAGACCTATTATTCAGCCAACCTGGTCGGCATTGATTTCGATATTGAAGCTGGCCAGACCACGGCAGATATCAACAACCTGGTGCTGCGCGTGAAAAACGCACAAGCTGCTTACCCTAACCTGCGCTTCAGTTTCACGGTAGCGACGCTGGGCGGCAATGTTTCGCCTAGCCTCGGCTACTATGGCGTGCAAGTGATGCAGTCGATCCAGGCTTACGGCCTGACCAACTACACCATCAACCTGATGGCGATGGACTACGGCAGCCCGGCCGGCGGCAACTGCATGCTCAACAGCAGCGGCGGCTGCGACATGGGCGCCTCAGCGGTGCAATCGGCCATCAATCTGCACAACCAGAACGGCGTGCCGTACAAGCAGATCGAAGTAACGCCTATGATAGGCGGCAACGATTCGGCCAATGAAACCTTCTCCATCGCCGATGTCGCAACGCTGGTCAACTTTGCACAGCAGAATGGTCTGGCCGGTATCCACTACTGGTCCTTCGATCGCGACCGCGACTGCGCGCCGGGCTCGGCTTCGCCAACCTGCAATACCTACGGCACGGCGGGTACCCTGGGCTTCACCAACGCCTTCATCTCGCGCCTGGGACTGTAATGCAGTCTTGAAAACGTCGTGTAAAAAAGCCCCGTGCATGATTGCACGGGGCTTTTTTTATGTGCGGATTCAGCCGGCCGGCCTTACCTGGCCAGGTTCTTCCTGATGATGGCATCGGCCGCGGCTTCCGCTTCCGGCACCGGCTGACCCAGCGTCTTTGTGGAATACACGGGCGCGGCAGGCATGGACATTCCCAGCATCGGACCGTCCGTGCGGCTGATGTCGACCGTGACCACCGTCGACAGGCCCACCCGCAACGGATGTTTTGCCAGTTCCCTGGCATCCAGCGAAATCCGCACCGGCACCCTCTGCACCACCTTGATCCAGTTGCCGGTCGCATTCTGCGCCGGCAGCAGCGAGAAGGCGCTGCCGGTGCCGGCCGACAAACCCAGCACCTTGCCGTGGTAAACCACTTTGCCGCCATAGACATCGGCTTCTATGCTGGCGCTCTGGCCGACGCGGATATCCCTGAGTTCAGATTCCTTGAAGTTGGCATCCACCCATAACTGGTCCAGCGGCACGATCGACATCATGGCCGTGCCCGGCGTGACCCGGTTGCCAACCTGCACGCTGCGTTTTGCCACATAGCCCGTCACCGGCGCCAGGATCGCGTTGCGCCGCACAGCGAGCCAGGCCTGCACAAAGTCGGCCTTGGCCGCCAACACACCGGGATGCTGTTCCAGGCTGACGCCGGCTATGCCGGCGCGATTCGCATCCGCCTGCTTGAGCGCTACCTCAAGCGAGGCCTTGGCGTTTGCCACGGCTTGGCGGGCGTGGGCGACCTCCTCACCGGACACGGTATGATCCGCCGCCAGCGGCAGGCGGCGCGCCAGGTCGTCGCTGGCATCCTGCAAGACCAGCTTGCGCTGCTCTATGGTGGCATCGTACTGCGCCAGATTCGCGTAGCGTTCGCGCAGCTGCCGCACGGTCGTGCCCAGACGGGCATCGGCCTGGTTCAGCGCGACGTCGGCATCGATGGGATCGAGTTTGATCAGCTCCGCCCCGGCTTGCACCATCTGGGTTTCATCGGCGCGGATTTCCTGCACATTGCCCGCCACCTGCGAAGACAGATTGACCAGGTTGCCGCCGACGTAGGCGTTGTCGGTATCCACTTCTTTCGACAGGACCAGCACGTAGTAGATGGCGTAAGCAACCCCGATCAGAATGAACACCAGGGTCATGCCCAGCAACACGAGCTTGCGTTTGCCGGAATTGGGTAAGTCTTGAGTAGCTGTGGTCATTGCGAATATTCCGTTTGTGTTGAGGTCTGGGTAAGCGCTGCGTCCGGACCGGCGTTGTCGATGCGATAACCGCCGCCCAAGGCCTTGATCAGCGCCACCTCTGCCAGCAACTGCTGACTGTGCAGCTGCAGGTTTTCATCTTCTTGGCGAGACAGAGACACGCCGGCATTCAGCACTGTGCTGCGATCGGCCAGCCCCTGCCGGAACTTTGCCTGCGCGGCTTGCAGCAGGTCACGATTGGCTTGCATCACCTCGTCCTGCCGGCTGATCTGGCTCTCCAGGCCGCGCACGCTGATGGCTTGCTGTGCCACATCGCGCACCGCGTTAAGCACGGTCTGGTTGTAGTCGGCGATCAGCCCGTTGCGCTCGGCACGGGAAGATTCCAGACGCGCATCCAGACGCTTGCTGTCAAACAGCGGCAGCGACAAGGTCGGCCCCAGGAACAGAGTGCGGCTGGCCGCATTCAGCAGATTGCCCATGGAAATCGAATCCAGTCCGACCGATGCGCTCAGGTTGATGTCGGGATAAAACGCCGCCTGGGTCGCTTCGATCCGGCTCAGCGATGCTTGCACGCGCCAGTGGGCGGCCTGCAGATCCGGCCGGCGCGCCAGCAATTCCATGCCCAGCCTGGCCGGCAGCGCGTGCGAAACGGCGTTCAACTGCCGCGGCTTGAGGTCGGCCAGCGCATTGCTGTCGCCGGCAATCAGGGCGCGCAACGCTTCACGCTCGGCGGCCGTCTGCGCTTCAAGCTGCGCGGCCTGCTGGTTCAGGGTGCCGAGTTCGCTTTCCGCCATGCGCTGCTGGTCTATCGCCGCCAGCCCGTGCGCAACGCGCTTGCTGACATCGGCAACGATGTCGCTTTGCGTGATGATCGTCTGGCGCAGATTGGCCAGTCTGGCCCAGCCGCCTTGCAGGCTGAAGTAACTTTGCGCGGTAGCGGCGGCCAGCAGCTGTTCCGCCTGCGCGTAGTCGGCCCGTTGCGCATTCACCTCGCCCAGCGCGGCGGCGATCTGTGCCCGGTGCTTGCCCCACCAGTCGAAGTCGTAGCTGGCCTGCACCTGCACTATCGCTTCCGTGTAATAAGCGCCGCCTATCGGCGTCGGGAACAGGCCGTTGCTGGAATAGCGCTGGCGGGTTCCTTCCACATTCAAATTGACGTTGGCGCCCTTGTCGGCGCGATTGAACGCCAGCGTGGTGCGCGCCGAGTCGATGCGAGCGGCGGCAACTTCCAGCGTCGGGCTGGCGGCCAGTGCTTGCGTTATCAAGCGATTGAGCTGCGGATCGCCGTAGCGGGTCCACCATTGTCTGTCGGGCCAGCCTTCGCTGGCCAGCTTGATGTCGGCCGCCAGCTGCACCTTGGCCAGGTCCTGCTGCGGATAGATGTTGCGGTCGGGCGGAACCGTGGCGCAGGCCGCCACGCCCAGCGCAATCGCCAGCGACAGGGCAAGCGGTTTTAATGTTGATATATGCACAGCGAGATTTTCTCCGGACGGAAGAAGGATTTTTGTTAGCAGTGGATGCATGCGCTTACTCCATCGCCGGGTGGTCCATCGCCACCGGTGTACTGGTTTTTGGCGGACGGATCAGCAGCAGCAAGGGGATCACCAGCAAGGTCATGATCAGCATCAGCCAGAAATCGTTGACATAGGCGATCATCGATGCTTGCCGGGTGACCTCGTCGTTGATCACGGCCAGGCCGCCTGGCGTCGCCAGGTTGTAGGTCGAAGCCACCATCGCATCCTGGTAGGCAGGACTGGCGCTGGATATTTTTTCCACCAGCGACGAGTGCGCGATCTGGGTATTGCGCACCAACAAGGTCTGCACCAAGGCGATCCCGATACTGCTGCCGATATTGCGGATCAGGCTGTAGATGGCAGTGCCTTCGGCGCGCATTTCCGGGGTCAGCGTGGCAAACGTCGCCGCGCTCAGCGGCACGAACACCAGGCCCAGACCTATCCCCTGGATCACGCCCGGCCAGACGATGTCGCTGGGCGACAGCACCAGCGTATAGCGCGACATCTGCCACAGCGAGAACGCGGTGACGGAAAAGCCGATCGCCAGCAGCACCCGGAAATCCACCTTGCCCACCAGCCGCCCCACCACCAGCATCGCCAGCATGGTGCCGAAGCCGCTCGGCGCGGTCACCAGGCCGGCGATTTTCGCCGGGTAGCCCATCAAGGCCTGCAGCATCGACGGCGTCAGCGCGCGGGTGGCAAACAGCACCAGGCCGACGATGAAGATGAACAGCAGGCCGGTGACATAATTGGAGTTCTTCAGCAGCCGGTAGTCAAAGAAGGATTTGCCGGCAGGCCGCAGTGCGGTATGCGCCAGGAAATAGCAAAAACTCATGGTCAGCACAATCGCTTCGATCCAGGTCTCGCGCGCGGAAAACCAGTCGTTCTGTTCGCCGCGGTCGAGCAGCATCTGCAAGGCGCCGATGGCGATGCTGAGCGTAGCGAAACCGAACATGTCGAAGCTCATGCGGCGCGCCGCAGTGGTAGCGCGTATGTATTTCAAGATGCCGTAAAAGGCCAGCGACCCGATCGGCACGTTGATGAAAAACACCCAGCGCCAGTTATAGCTGTCGGTCAGCCAGCCGCCCAGGGTCGGACCGAGGATCGGGCCGATCATCACGCCCATGCCCCATACCGCCATGGCCGAACCGTGTTTTTCACGCGGATTGATATCCAGCAGCACCGCCTGCGACAATGGCACCAGCGCCGCGCCGAACACCCCCTGCAGCAAGCGCGCCGCGACAATCTGCGCCAGCGACATCGAGACGCCGCACGCCATCGACGCGATGGTAAAGCCGGCGATCGAAACCAGGAAAATACTCTTCTGGCCGAAGCGGTCGCACAGCCAGCCGGTGAGCGGCGTGGTGATCGCCGCTGCCACGATGTAGGAAGTCAGCACCCAGGTAATCTGGTCCTGCGATGCCGACAAGCTGCCTTGCATGTGCGGCAGGGCGACGTTGGCGATAGTGCCGTCCAGCGCCTGGATGATGGTCGCCAGCATGATGAAAATGGTAATCATGCGGCGATTGATAGGAACCTCGGGGCCGGCCGCGGCTGCCGTGCTGCTCATAGCCTTGCCTCCACCGCTGCATTCAGCGCTTCCAGCATCTCGGTGGCGCTGCGCAATTTTTCCTTGTCGACTTCCGCCAGGAATTCGATGCGAAACGCATCCGCCTCGGCTTTTACCTTGCGGTACAGCGCAAGGCCGTCAGCGGTCAGCACCGCCAGCTTGACGCGGCGATCGGTTGCCGACGGCTGACGCGTCACGAATCCGGCTTTCACCAGCCGGTCTATCATCGACATCATGGTCGGATCTTCCACCCCGAGCATATGCGCCAGCTCGGTTTGCGACTGCGGCTGGCCGGCCTTGGCAATCATGGCAATCGCCATCCAGCCGGCCTGCCCTACGCCCAGGGATTTGAGGTGACGATCCAGCGCCTGGCGCCAGCAGCGGGCCGCATTGTGCAGGGCTGCCGTGAAGCGTTCTTCCATGGTCAACAATTTCAATCCTAATAATAATATAACTAATCATTAGCTATCTAATTAAAATTGTAATGTGCTTCCTGGTGAAAAACAAGGCTTTTAAGATTTCTTTTCGCGCACTCGCGCCTCCGCGCATGCTCAGGGACGGCGGGCTGGCGCATTCTGCTAGACTATGCAATTAAACAGGCAACCAGAAATTAGATGGCTTCGAATTCGAATACGCTTGAAGAACACTTCTCCAGCGCCCTGCACAACACGGCGCGCGCCTGGAAGCTGGCGGTCGACCGGCGGCTGAAGTATCTTGGCCTGAGCCAGGCCAGCTGGACCGCGATCGCGATCGCGGCCAAGGCGGGAGAACCGCTGTCGCAGATCGAACTGGCAAACCGGGTCGGGATTGAAGCAGCGACGATGGTGGCGACCATCGATCGTCTGGTGAAAGCGGAACTGGTAGTGCGCGAACCGTCGCCGCTTGACCGCCGCGTCAAGCTGGTGGTGCTGACCAAGGCCGGCCACCAGCTGTATGCCAAGGTCAAGGCAGAAGCCGATGCTTTTCGCAAGGAATTGCTGGCCAACGTAGACAAGCAGCAGCTAACGGCTGCCGTCAAATTCCTCGAACATCTGCAAGCCGTTGCGGAAGCAGCCGCTTGCGACGCCAAGCCTTGAAGTTCTCTCCGGGGAGCGGAAAAATCAAGGCTGCAACAGCTCGGCCGCCACTTTATCCAGCAGCACCGCATTGCGGTCGGCAGACAATTGCCAGAACATCGCGCCGCCCAGGCCCATCTGTTTCAGGTATCTGATTTTATAGTCCAGCGACTCGAGGTCGTCATAGCTGACAAATTCGCCGGTATCCGGGTTGAACAGATAAGGCACTTTGGCCGCATCGTTCCAATAGCGGGTGAAACCGTTGCGATTGACCAGCGTGGCGCTGATATCGGCGAAATCCAGTTCACCCGGCTCGACACCGCCGCGGCCCTTGCCGTTGCAATCCTGATGCTGGCCGTGCATTTGCGCGCCGCACTGCTTCCAGCTATAGCCGTAGAACGGCATGCCCAGCACCAGCTTGCGCGCTGGAATGCCGGCCTGCAAGGCCATCTCGACCGTGCTGCTGACATTGAATTTGGGGTTGGCGTCGGGCCGCGCCAGCGCCGGATCATTGTACAAGGGCGCCACATGGCCAGCGAACTTGCTCCATGAACCGCTGAAGTCGTAGGTCATGATGTTGACCCAGTCGAGAATCGCAGCGACCTTGGCCATTTCGGTGTTCTGGAAAAATCCCTGGTTATTGCCGATCGCCGCGGTCAGCAGATAGCTGCGGTGCTCCTGCTTGCCGGCGCTGTCGAGGCGCTGGCGCAGCGCCTGCAGCAGCAGCGTGTAGTTCTGCTTGTCCTCCGGCCGCATGATGTTGGCGGCATCGCCGCCGGCTACCGGGAATTCCCAATCGATGTCGACACCGTCGAAACCGTTGTTACGCAGGAAGGCGACGACGCTGTCGGCGAATTTCCGGCGCGACTGCGGCGTCAACGCCACATCCGAAAATTCCTTGGAACCGGCCCAGCCGCCCACCGAGATCAGCGTCTTCAACTTGGGAGAACGGCTTTTGAGGCCGCGCAGCACGATGTAATCGCGCGCGCTCTGGTCGCTGCCGGAGGATTGGTCGGCGACGATCTCGCCATCCTTGATCAGCGCGAATGCATAATTCAGATGGGTCATCTTGCTGGCGTCTATGTCCGCCGCAGAGTACTGGCGCTGCTGCGACGGCAAATAGTATGCGACCACCTTGTAGGGCGCCGCCATGGCTACGGCAGGCAACAGCGCTGCAAGCAGCATCGATAAGCGCATCAGTTTCATTCTGTCTCTCGTTTATTTAAAAATCGCAGTTGGACGGCAACGGCGGCGTCATGGCCGCGACTGTATCGACCTGATGCACGCCGCTCCGGCGGTACGCATTCACCGCCGCGTCGACCTGCGCCGGCGACAGCAGCTGGTCCTTGACATGGATTACCCATGCCAGGTCCTGCTGGTAGCGCCGCTCCGCCTTGGTATCGGGCAGCACTCCGCTGGGAGAAAACCACAAATTGAAGTTGATCGACATCGGCTGCGCAGGGTAATTGCGGCCACCGTGTTCGTCCAGCTGTACGCCATCCAGGAAGTAGCGGATCTTGCCGCCGCCGACCTGCATCAGCACGGTATGCCAGCCGCCAAGTGCGCGCTGTTCCTCGTGCACCTGGTTGAACGCATTCCAGGGCTCCATCTGCACCGTTTGCCAGGACACGCTGTACAGCCTGCTGTGCGGATTGCCCCAGCCGCCGTTGGGCAGGTACTCCCAGTCCAGTTCGCTGTATTGCGGATCGAAATCGTGCTTGAGCGGACTGGAGGTGTAAAAAGATTCAACCACCAGGTCGCCGCCGGGCCCAGTCACCGCCGCATCGCTGAAGCGTATGCGGGCGGCGTAAGTCCCTTCGAAATATTTGCGCTGATGGCAAAGCTGGGCCTGGAACGTACCTACAGCCGTACCGTCGGTGCTGGCGTTCAGGCGCAACAGCCGCTGGCCGCCGCTTTGCGGATCATCCACCAGGCTGACGGTATCCGGTCCCCACTGCCCGTGCTCTATGCCGGGATGGCCTTGCTGGTCGCGGATCTTCCAGCCGCCAGCCGCCAGCGCGGCGGCATCGGCATAATGGAAATCGTCAAAGAATATGGCATCGGCAGCGGCCATGGCGCTGTGCGCCGCCAGCACGGAAACAAGCGCCAGCAAACCGCGTTGAAAATGTTTCATGGCTAAGCCGCCCGCGCCGCATCGGCGGCAGCCTTTTCATGGCGTCCGATCGGCACGATGCGCGACAGCAGCAGCACCGGGATCGCCGACACCAGCACCCACAGGAAAAAATGCTGGTAGCCGAGGGCAGCCTGCACCGAGCCGCTGACGATCTTGAACAGCACATAGCCCAGCTGCATGATGCCGGTGCCCAACGCGTAGTGCGCCATCTGGTACTTGCCGACCGCGACTTCCTGCATGATGAACAGGATCAGGCCGACGAAGCCGAAACCGTAGCCGAACATTTCCAGGCTCAGGGCGGCGCCGATCACGCCCAGGTTGGTCGGCATCGCGGTGCTCAGAAAAAAGTAGGCCAGGTTAGGCAGGTTCATCGCCAGGATCAGGAAGAACATGCTGCGCTTCAAGCCGCGCCAGGCAGTGAAATAGCCGCCCAGCAGGCTGCCGCCGATGAAGGCCACGGTTGCCAGCGTGCCGTACACGGCGCCGACTTCCGCTGTCGCCAGCCCGAGACCGCCTTCAGCGCGCGCCGCCCGCAGGAACAGCGGGCCGATGGTGGTGATCTGCCCTTCGCCGGCGCGGAACAGGATGATGAACAGGATCGCCAGCCAGATGCCCGGCTTCTGGAAGAAATCGATGATCACTTCGCGCAAGGTCAGCCAGACGCCCCGCATAACCCCTTTGCCGCCGGCCGGACGCGGCGGATTGCGTCCCGCCGGCAAGGCCCACAGATGATAGATCGCCAGCAGCAGCATGCTGACTCCCAGCATGCCGAAGATCAGGCTCCAGGCTTGCGCCACCGCCATGTGCTTCTCGAAATAGCCAGCCAGCACCACCAGCCCGCCCAGCGAAAAGAAGCGCGCCACATTGTAGAAGCCGCCCTGCCAGCCGGCG
>NZ_DATMRB010000137.1:0-53520 GCF_035566555.1 Collimonas sp. | reverse complement strand
GCTATTTCGTGCCGCCGCATTATGATTCGATGGTGGGCAAGGTGATTTCCTACGGCGCCAGCCGCGAGCAAGCCATCAAGCGGATGCAGATCGCGCTGTCGGAAATGGTGGTCGAGGGCATTCAGACCAACATCCAGCTGCACCGCGAACTGATGATCGATGCCCGCTTTATCGAAGGCGGCACCAACATCCATTATCTGGAACACAAGCTGGCCGAACGGCCGGTGGTCGCCAAGGAAACAGATAAAGCAGTAAAGAAATAAGGATTTTTTACCGCCGCCAATCCGGGCGGTGAAAAATCCATCACACACTGTGTAAGGCATCTGATGAGCTGGACCGAAATTGTTATTGATGTAGCACTGAACGACGCCGAGACCCTGTCCGACGCGTTGATGGAAGCTGGCGCTCTGTCGGTCTCGGTCGAAGATGCCGACCTCGGTACGCCCGACGAGCAACCCTTGTTTGGCGAACCCGGCATGGAACCGAAAGAAGCCGCCTGGCAGCGCAGCCGCGTGGTGGTGCTGGCCGAGGTCGACGCCGACCACGCCGCCATCGTCAGCAACGCTGCCGCGGCCTGCGGCGTGGCAGTGCCGCCCTACTCGCTGCGTCCGGTCGCGGCGCAAGACTGGGTGCGCCTGACGCAATCCCAGTTCGACCCCATCCATATCGGCAAGAACATCTGGGTCGTGCCGAGCTGGCACGATGCGCCGGACGCCAACGGCCTGATCCTGGAACTCGATCCCGGCCTCGCCTTCGGCACCGGCAGCCACCCGACCACCCGTCTGTGCATGGAGTGGCTGGAAGTTAACGTGCCGCTGCAAAAGCCGCAAACCGTGCTGGACTACGGCTGCGGTTCCGGCATCCTGGCGATGGTCGCCAAGAAGCTCGGCGCCGCCACTGTGGTCGGTGTTGACATCGATCCGCATGCGATCGACGCCGCCCGCTACAACAGCGAACGCAATCATTGCGAAGTCGCCTATTATCTGCCGGAAGATTTCGGCAACCAAAGCGGACCACAGGTCTACGACATCGTGGTCGCCAACATCCTCTCCGGCCCGCTCAAGCTGATGGCGCCGATGCTGTGCAGCCGCATCGCGGCCGGCGGCAGCCTGACGCTGTCCGGCGTGCTGGCCGAACAAGCCGGCGACGTCATCGCCGCCTACGCGCAATGGCTGCCGCTGAGCGTGTGGGCCGAGCAAGATGGCTGGGTCGCATTGACCGGCACTCGGAAGTAAGCCGCACGCCATGGCGCTCGCGACGCAATGTCCGCATTGTCAAACCACCTTCCGGGTCGCCAATGACCAGCTGAAGCTGCGCGGCGGCCTGGTCCGCTGCGGCAGCTGCCGTGAAGTATTCAACGGCATCGAACACCTGGTGCGGCCTGAACTGGCGGCACCGGTGGCGACGCCGGCTCCTGCATTGCCGCAGGAAGCAGAAGCGGCCCCAATTGCACCGGCCGCGCTGCCTGCCGCAACCGAGCAGATCGCGCCGCCACAAATCCGGCAAGCCGACAGCGAGACGGCGGCGCCGGTTCACGCCTTCCCTGCCCTCCATGAATCTGAGCCGGAGCAGTCCCAGCAAGCCGGCACGGCAAACGCCGATGCTCACCCGCAGCCAGCTGCGGCTCCCCACGCATCGTCCGCCAGCGCCGATGCCAAAGCCGCAAGCGCCAGCAGCACCCGGGTCGAAGCCGCCATCGACGGCCTCGAAGAAGACCTGCGCATCGCCGAAGAAACCAGCCAGTCCGCCCCGGCCGACGTCCATCACACGCCGTTCGGCCTGATCAAACCCTCGGCCGACGAAGCCGGCGAGGACAACGGCAGCCTGCCGGCGCCGAATGTCTGGCATCGCCATGCCGACGACGAGCCGGAAGAGCAGATGGCGCGCATGACCTTGATGCATGTCGCCGGCCAGGACGACTACACGCTGGCGGCCAAGGGCAAGGATGGCGCCTCAGCCGGCAACCCGGATGACGACGAACTCGACCGCATCATCGACGAGCTGCAGCGCAAGCCATGGCGCGGAGAAAAGAATGCTGCCGCAGCGACATCCGACGCCGCCGAAGGCGCGGAAGGCGGCAAGAAAAAAAGCCGGCAAAAAGCAGTTGAAGCAGAAGAACCCTTGGCCGATGAACCCGACTTCGTGCTCAACGGGCGGCGCCAGCAGCGCATCGGCGCCATCCAGCGCAACGCCATGCTGGGCATCGGCGCCGTGCTGCTGCTCGCCCTGGCCGGCCAGTCGACTTATTTTTTCCGCGACCAGCTGGCTGCCCGCATGCCGCAGCTGAAGCCAGTGCTGACCAGCGCCTGCGCCAAGCTCGGCTGCAGCGTCGGCCTGCCGATGAAGATCGACAGCATTTCGTTTGAAGCCAATGAATTGCAGGCGCTCGATCCGGCGCGCAACCTGTTTTCGCTGAACCTGCTGCTGCGCAACCACAGCGACACCGTGCAAGCCTGGCCCAACATCGAGCTGACCTTGAACGATGCCAACGAGAAGCCCATCGCGCGGCGGGTGTTTGCGCCGCATGACTATCTGAATCCATCGGCCAACCTGGCACAGGGTTTTGCCAGCGACCAGGAACAGCCAGTCAAGGTAACCTTTGAGCTGTTGCAGCTCAAGGCATCGGGCTATCGTGTATACCTGTTTTATCCTTAATCTTTGCGCAGGCTAAAGCGCCAACCAGCAAGCTTTCAACTTATTTGATATGACCTCTCTCATCTGCGGTTCATTGGCTTTCGACGTCATCATGCAATATCCGGGCAAATTCTCGGATGCGCTGCTGGCGGACCAGCTGCACAAGATCAGCGTCTCCTTCCTGGTGCCGACCTTGCGCCGCGACTTCGGCGGCTGCGCCGGCAATATCGCCTACAATCTGAAGCTGCTGGGCGGCGATCCGCAAATCATGGCGACCATCGGCCACGACGGCGGCGACTACCTGGCGCGGCTCGACCGCCAAGGCATTTCGCGCAAAACGGTGCGCACCATCGAGTCGATCTATACCGCGCAATGCTTCGTCACTACCGACGCAGACAATAACCAGATCAACGCCTTCCATCCTGGCGCGATGACCTATTCGCACGAAAACAAGGTTGCCGAAGCGGGCCCGGTCAAGCTGGCGATTGTCGCTCCGGATGGCCGCGACGGCATGCTGCAGCACTCGGAAGACTGCGTGGCGCAAGGCATTCCGCTGATCTTCGATCCGGGCCAAGGCATGCCGATGTTCAATGGCGACGAGTTGAAACATTTTATCGAACTCGCCACTTACATCGCGATGAATGACTACGAAGCCGAAATGCTGGCTTCGCGCACCGGCCTGACGCTGGCGCAAATCGCTGAACGGGTTTCCGCACTGGTGGTCACCCGCGGCGAACTCGGCGCGGAAATTTACACCGGCGGCAACAAGATCGACATCCCTTGCGTCCAGGCGGAACGGGTGCTGGATCCGACCGGCTGCGGCGACGCCTTCCGCGCCGGCATGCTGTACGGCATCAGCAACGGCATGGACTGGGCTACCACCGGCCGCCTGTCGAGCTTGCTGGGCAGCATCAAGATTGCCCACCAAGGGCCGCAAAACCATGCGCCCAGCCGCGCCGAAATCGATGAGCAATTCCATCGGGTATTTGGTTACCGTTTGTAAAAGTAGCACAACATTTTTCATGCCCCGCCGTCATACTAGGCGGGGTATGTGAAAAATCCCTCTCTTTCCGCCCTTGTTTTATCTTTAATTGCCAGATACTCCCACTCTCAGCCATTCCGGCGTGATACATGGCGCACTTCCCTCCCTGAACTTATCTGCTACCCTTAAATCGAACCTGCATTAGTCGCATGGACGGAGGGCATCATGAAAAAATTACTATTAATCAGTGCAGCGCTGGGAGCCAGCCTGCTGCTAGGCGGCTGTGTTGCCGTACCTTATGGCGGCAACGGATACTATGGCGGCGATTATTACGGCGGTGGCTATTACGCACCGGCGCCGGTGTATGTGGCGCCTAGCGTCGACATCGGCTTTGGCTACTATGGCGGCTGGGGCCGTGGCTGGGGTGGTGGTGGCCGTGGCTGGGGTGGCAGAGGCTGGCGCTAACCATGGCAGCAACCTGGAAACGCTATTACTTGTCCGCTATTCCAGGTTGAACATGTAATTGGACAATACTCGCAACTCGCCGCATGATGGTGCTTATCTTTAACCAGGAGTCACCCACCATGAAACGACTGATTGCCACTCTGTTGATCTGTAGTTCTGTTGCAGCACCGGCCTTTGCCGCCCTAAAGGCCGGCGACCAGGCGCCCGCCTTCACCACCCAGGCTTCGCTTGGCGGCAAGGTGTTCAACTATTCCCTGGCTGACGAGCTGAAAAAAGGGCCGGTAGTGCTGTATTTTTATCCGGCAGCCTTCACCAAGGGCTGCACCATCGAGGCCCATCTGTTTGCCGACGCCGTCGACAAATACAAGGCGCTGGGCGCCACCGTGATCGGCGTTTCAGCCGACAACATCGACACCCTCAACAAGTTTTCCGTCAGCGAATGCCGCAGCAAATTCGCGGTGGCGGCGGACACCGATCAAAAAATCATGAAGTCTTATGATTCCGTGCTGCTGTCCAAAACCAGCTATGCCGACCGCGTCTCCTATGTGATTGCGCCGAACGGCAGCATCATCTATGAATACAGCAGCCTGGATCCTGACAAGCACGTCGCCAATACCTTGCAGGCATTGGAACAGTGGACTGCAAAACAGAAAAAATAAAGACGCTATACCTATACCGGCAATAAAAAAGCGCGCTGACAACAGCGCGCTTTTTTTATGGCTTGAGGCGATCCGCGATCAGCCGGCCACCTTGCGCCGGTGTCCCTCAAGATTCGGCAGGAACATCGCCAGCAAGCCGATCAGCGGCAGGAAAGAACACACCTGGTAGACATAGCCGATGCTGGTCATGTCGGCCAGTTTGCCCAGCGCCGCGGCGCCGATGCCGCCCATGCCGAAGGCAAAGCCGAAGAACAGGCCGGATACCGTGCCGACCTTGCCCGGCACCAGTTCCTGGGCGAACACCAGGATCGCCGAGAAGGCCGACGCCAGGATCACGCCGATGACCACGGTCAGGACGCCGGTCCAGAACAGGTTGGCATACGGCAGCATCAGGGTGAACGGCGCCACGCCCAGGATCGAAACCCAGATCACCAGCTTGCGGCCGACCTTGTCGCCGATCGGGCCGCCCAGCACGGTGCCGGCCGCCACGGCAAACAGGAAAACGAACAGATGCAGCTGCGCCGCCTGCACCGACAACTGAAATTTATCGATCAGGTAAAACGTGAAATAGCTGCTGAGGCTGGCCATGTAGAAATACTTCGAGAAGATCAGCATCAGCAGGATGCCGATGGAAAACATGACCTTCTTGCGCGGCAGCGCCACATAGTGATGCTGGGCCTTGGCCGGCTTGCCCTTAGCTTCCTGGCGCTTGCGCTTGTACCAGTTGCCGATCTGCCACAGCACCAGGATCGCCAGCAAGGCCGCGCCGGAAAACCAGGCGATGCTGCTCTGGCCGTGCGGGATCACCACCCAGGCCGCCAGCAGCGGACCCATCGAGCTGCCGGCATTGCCGCCGACCTGGAAGATCGATTGCGCCAGGCCATGCCGACCGCCAGAAGCCATGCGCGCCACGCGCGAGGATTCCGGGTGGAAGATGGAAGAGCCGGTGCCGACCAAGGCCGCTGCCAGCAGCAAAATGCCGTAGTTTGGCGCCACCGACAGCAGCAGCAGCCCGACCAGCGTGAAGCCCATGCCCAGCGCCAGCGAATACGGTTTCGGGTGTTTATCGGTGTACATCCCTACCACCGGCTGCAGGATCGACGCCGTGATCTGGTAAGTCAGGGTAATCAGGCCGATCTGCGCAAAGCTGAGATTGAAATTCCCTTTCAGCAGCGGATAGATGGACAAGATCAGCGACTGGATCATGTCGTTCAGGAAATGGGCGAAACTGATGGCGCCGAGTACGCGAAAGCCGGTTTTTTCGGCATCCGACGACCCTAGCGCAGGGGAAATCTGCTTGGCAGCGGTTGACATGGCGATGTACTGAATAGTTGGAAAAAGGTGCAAAAAAGAAAACAGAATGGCGCCAGCAGCAGCCAAGTTACCGTTTATCATTCGCAAGAATGAAGTGTAAGCAAAAAATGGAAGACTGTTTTAAGATAGGAAGACATAATTTATCGCATTTCTGCCATTCTTCCATCTATCCCTATGCCAGCGCACATTCTGACCCATACCACCATAGGCCTGCTCGACGTGGTGCCCGACGCGCGCCATCCGGTGCGCCTGCGCGCCCGTGACCTGGGCGCCGCCAAGCTGCTGCCTTCGCACTCCCATCCCTGGGGCCAGGTCACCTATGCGCCGGAGGGCGTGCTGCGCGTCACCGTCGGCAACAGCACCTGGATCGTACCGCCGCTGCGGGCGATCTGGATTCCGCCGCTGCTGAAACATGAAATCGCCACCATAGAAAAATCGCAACTGCGCGCCTTGTATATCCATGCCGACGCCAACCCGTTCTCCGGCCAGGAATGCATCGTGCTGGAAGTCTCGAGCCTGTTGCGCGAACTGATCGCCGCCCTCACCGAAGCCGAGGTCGACAGCGTGCGCGAGTCGCTGCTGACGCGATTGATCCTGGACGAACTGGTAGCGGCCAAGACGCCCGGCATACGGGTCGCCCTGCCCACTGAGAAACGCTTGCATGCCATCTGCCAGGCCTTGATCGAAGCGCCCGACTCCGGCATGACGCTGGCCGCCTGGGCGGACCGGGCTGGCGCGTCGGAAAGAACGCTGGCGCGCTTGTTCGAAAAGGATCTCGGCATGACCTTCGGCCAGTGGCGGCAGCAGGTGCGGCTGGCGCATGCCGCGCCGATGATTGCGCGCGGCATGCCGCTATCGCTGGTCGCGGCCGAACTCGGCTACGCCAGCCAGTCGGCATTTTCCGCCATGTTCAAGAAAACCTTCGGGCAGTCGCCGTCGACTTTCTTTGCCCCTAAGAAAACCGGTCCGGCGATTTAATCAGGATTGCGACAGTTGCTGCAGCTGCGCGCGCAAGGCTGGACTGGCCCGCGTCATCGGCGTCCGCAGCTCGTCGCTGATCCAGCCCTGCTGCGCCAGCATTGCCTTGACCGGCCCCGGGCTGGCTTCGGCAAACATCAGGCGGATCAAGGGCGCCAGCTCATGAAAGATAGTGCGCGCATCGTGCAGGCGCTGTTCGCTGACAGCGCGATAGAGGGCAACGAAACGCTGCGGTTGCACATGCGCCGAGGCCGCGATTGCACCGCTGCCGCCCATGCACAAGGTAGTAAAAATATTGCCATCCTCTCCTGCCAGCACTTGCAGGCGGCCGTCGGCAATCAGAGCCTGGGTGGTTGCCGGCGAACCGGCGCAGTCTTTCACCGCCTGGATTTGCGGGTGCGCCGCCAGCGTCAGCAAGGTCTGGAGCTCGATCTGCACGCCGGTGCGATAAGGGATGTCGTACAGCACCAGCGGCAAGGGACTGGCGTCGGCCAGGCTGCTGAAGTGCTCGAGCAGGCCTTGCTGCGAGGGCCGCACATAGTAAGGCGCCGGGATCAGGAAACCGGCGATGGCGGCGCTGCTGAAATGCAGCAGGTTTTCACGCAATTGGCCGCTGTGGTTGCCAGCCAAACCCACAACCACCGGCAAGCCGGCGGCGGTCTCAACCACAGTGGCCACCACCGCACGCTGCTCCAGCTGGTCCAGCGCCGCGGCTTCACCTGTGGTGCCGAGCGTCACCAGGCCGCTCACGCCAGCTTCGGCGTAATGGCGCACCAGCTTGCGCAAGGCTGCATGATCCACCTGCCCATGGGTAAACGGCGTGATCAGCGGCACCCAGATACCAGTAAAAATCGACATGACAAAACTCCTAGATGAATTGACCGTTTCGGGTCCGTTCAGAGGTGCGAGGGAATTTGCCTGCGGGAGAAATTACCGAGAGCCTGCCGTTCCGTCGCCCATCTGACGGAACAGCTGGCTCCGGTCAGATGAGCTGCTGTTTTTTTGCTTTGACAACGCGGCACAGTGCCGCTGCGCTGGTAGCGGCAGCTTGGCAGGTGTGGTGGAAATTCGGCGTTGTCATGGTTAAGTATTGTAAATTGAAACCGGCCCTGCGGCGCAAAGCTTATTGTGGAACGGTATCCTTGAACGACGGCCGCTCGGACAATTTCTCGAACAGTTTGGCCAGCGTCGGATAGTCTTCGCGCCAGGTGATTTCCGGAAAACGGAAACTGAGCCAGCCCAGCGCACAGCCGACCGCAACATCCGCCAGAGAATAATGCGTGCCCGAACAAAACGGCTTTTCCGCCAGACCGGCAGACATCGCTTTGAGGCCAGCGTCGATCTTGCGCTGCTGGCGGTCGATCCAGGCTTGGCTGCGTATTTCCTCAGGCCGTTGCAGGCGTTCCAGGCGGATCAGCACGCCGGCTTCCAGCACGCCGTCAGCCAGCGCTTCCCAGCATTTCACTTCGGAGCGCTCGCGGCTGTTGATCGGAATCAGCTTGCCGACCGGCGTCAGGGTATCGAGATATTCGACGATCACGTGCGAATCGAACATCGCCCCGCCGTCTTCCATCACCAGGCAAGGTACCTTGCCGAGCGGGTTGGAAGTCTGGATCTTGGTGTCAGGCGCCCACACATCCTCCAGCACAAAGTCGTAATCAAGCTTCTTCTCCGCCATCACGACGCGGACTTTGCGAACAAAAGGACTACCCAGGGAACCGATCAGCTTCATATGTCACTTATGGTAAAAAATGTTGGCTGATTATAGCATTCGACCTTGGCCACTTTGTCCGTTGCCAACCCGCCTCACACGCAAAGCGGCATATTTACCACGGTGTAAATGGTAAAATTCGGTTTCGCTTGTGATTGTCCGGCGTATTTTGCATTATGGAAACTATCGCCGCGCCAGCCTTATCATGATCCACCCGTCATCCACCTCTATAGCCGTCACTATCATGTCTCTTACCACGCTTTCCGCCCTGTCCCCGCTGGATGGCCGCTACGCCGCCAAAACCGACAAGCTGCGCCCGATCCTGTCCGAGGCCGGCTTCATGCACCACCGGGTCAAGGTTGAAATTGCTTGGCTACAAGCCTTGTCCAATGCCGGCTTTGCTGAAATCAAGCCTTTCTCGGCCAGCGCCAGCGCCCTGCTCGACAAGCTGGCCAGCGACTTCAGCGAAGCCGATGCAGAACGCATCAAGGCGATCGAAGCGGTCACCAACCATGACGTCAAGGCGGTCGAGTACTGGCTCAAGGAACAGGTCAAGGATGTGCCGGAACTGGTGGCGGCGTCGGAATTCATCCATTTCGCCTGCACCTCGGAAGACATCAACAACACCTCGCACGGCATGATGCTGAAAGCGGCGCGCGACACGGTATTGCTGCCAGCCTTGCAGCAGCTGATCGCCAAGCTGACCGAACTGGCGCATGCCAATGCCGAATTGCCGATGATGTCGCGCACCCACGGCCAGCCGGCCAGCCCGACCACGCTCGGCAAGGAGATCGCCAATGTCGTGGCGCGCCTGCAACGCGCGGTCAAGCGCATCGCCGGGGTGGAAATCCTGGGCAAGATGAATGGCGCGGTCGGCAACTACAATGCCCACCTGTCCGCCTATCCCGACTTTGACTGGGAGAATTTCTCCAAGGACGTGATCGAGCAGCGCCTGGGCCTGACCTTCAATCCCTACACCATCCAGATCGAACCGCACGACTACATGGCCGAACTGTTCGACGCCATCAGCCGCAGCAACACCATACTGCTCGACTTGAACCGCGATATCTGGGGCTACATTTCGCTGGGTTACTTCAAGCAGCGCACCAAGGCTGGCGAAATAGGTTCTTCGACCATGCCGCACAAGGTCAACCCAATCGACTTTGAAAATTCCGAAGGCAACCTGGGCATGGCCAACGCCGTGCTCAAGCACATGTCGGAAAAGCTGCCGCTGTCACGCTGGCAGCGCGACCTGACCGATTCCACCGTGCTGCGCAATATCGGCGTCGGCCTCGGCTACGCCATCCTGGCCTATGACAGCTGCCTGCGCGGCCTCAACAAGCTGGAAGTGAATCCGGCGCGCCTGGGCGAAGACCTGGACGCCACCTGGGAAGTGCTGGCCGAGCCGGTGCAGACCGTGATGCGCCGCTACGGCATCGAAAATCCCTACGAGCAGCTGAAAGAGCTGACGCGCGGCAAGGGCATCTCCAAGGATGCGCTGCGCGAGTTCATCCTCAAGCTGGAAATCCCGCAGGAAGCCAAGGATCACTTGCTGGCGATGACGCCGTCCAACTATATCGGACATGCGGCGCTGCTGGCGAAGAAGATCTAAGCAATATTGTCAGCGTAGGATGGGCAGCTGTACCCACGCGGAAGGTCGATCATTCAAGAAACAAATTCAGCGTGGGCAGAAAATCTGCCCACCCTACGGTTACCTGAAGCTCCGTAAATAAAAATGGCTGCCAGTCCGGCAGCCATTTTTTTATCCGTAAAAAAACCAGCCCGCAGGCTGGTTTTCTGGTTGCTGCTGACGCTTAGACCACTGCGCCGTCAGTCTCGTCCTTTTCCTTGATCGGCTTGATCATGTCTTCACGCTTGACGCCCAGCCACATGGCTACCGCAGCCGCCACGAACACCGAAGAGTAGATACCGAACAGAATACCGATGGTCAGCGCCAGTGCAAAATAGTGCAGCGCCGGGCCGCCGAACACGAACATCGACAGCACCATGATTTCCGTGCTGCCGTGGGTGATGATGGTACGTGAAATAGTGCTGGTGATCGCATGGTTCATGACATCGGAGACTGCCAGCTTGCCGAAGCGGCGATCGCGGAAGGTTTCACGCACGCGGTCGAACACCACCACCGATTCATTCACCGAGTAGCCCAGCACCGCCAGGATCGCCGCCAGCACCGTCAGCGAGAATTCCCATTGGAAGAAGGCGAAGAAGCCGAGAATGATCACCACGTCATGCAAGTTGGCGATAATCGCCGCCACCGCGTATTTCCATTCGAAACGGATCGCCAGGTAGATCATGATGCCGATCACCACGAACAGCAGCGCCATCAAGCCGTCATGCGCCAGCTCGTCGCCCACCTGCGGACCGACGAATTCGGTACGCTTCAGGGTGACGTCGGCGTCCTGCTTTTGCAAGGCTGTCAGCACGGTGGCGCTTTGTGCAGCCGAGTCTTCACCCTTCTTCGCCGGCAAGCGGATCATGACGTCTTGCGCTGTGCCGAAGTTGGTCACCTGATTATCGGTATAGCCGAGACCTTCGACCGTCTTGCGAATGCTCTCGATATTGGCCGGCTTGGAATAGGCGACCTCGATCACCGTACCGCCGGTAAACTCGATCGACAGATGCAAGCCTTTCGAGAACAGGAAAAATACGGCCAATACAAACGTCAGCGCCGAAATTGCATTGAATATCAATGCATGGCGCATGAACGGAATATCTTTTTTGATACGGAAAAGTTCCATCACATTCCTTTTGGTTCACACCACTGGTTCTTGCCTGTGCCGCCGCGCTGATGAAGCGCGCCGGCAACGTTATTGAATATCTATCGCGATCCTGGTTTGTGCCGCAGCTCAGGCTGTCGGCTTCCAGATCTGGCCGATCGACAAGCTGGTCAGTTTCTTCTTGCGGCCGTACCACAGGTTGGCGAAACCGCGCGAAACGAACACTGCCGAGAAAATCGAGGTCAGGATACCCAGGCAATGCACGACAGCAAAGCCGCGGATCGCGCCGGAACCGAAAATCAGCAGCGCCAGGCCAGCGATCAGGGTGGTGACGTTGGAGTCCAGGATGGTGGCCCAGGCGCGGTCGAAACCGATAGAGATCGCAGCCTGCGGCGAATTGCCGTTACGCAGTTCTTCGCGGATACGTTCGTTCACCAGCACGTTGGCGTCAATCGCAATACCCAGGGTCAGCGCAATCGCGGCGATACCCGGCAAGGTCAGGGTGGCCTGCAGCGTCGACAGCACAGCGATCAGCAGCAGCAGGTTGACCGACAGCGCCAGCACGCTGAAGAAACCGAACAGCATGTAGTAGATGATCATGAACACGGCGATCACGGCAAAACCGTACATGGTCGAGTCAAAACCCTTCTTGATATTCTCGGCGCCGAGTTGCGGGCCGATGGTGCGTTCTTCGATGATGGTCATCGGCGCCGCCAGTGAACCGGCGCGCAGCAGCAGCGCCAGGTCGGCAGCCGCTTCCGGCGAACCCATGCCGGTGATCTGGAAGCGCGAACCGAGTTCGCTCTGGATCGTCGCCACGGTCAGGACTTCGCCCTTGCCTTTTTCAAACAGCACGATCGCCATCGACTTGCCGACCTTGCCGCGGGTAGCATCGCGCATCTTGCGGCCGCCGTCGCCGTTGAGGTCGATGCTGACCGCAGGCTGCTGGTTCTGGTCAAAGCTGACAGCCGCGCTGGAAATATAATCGCCGGTCAGGACCGGATCCTTATACAGCACGACCGGCGCATTCTTGCCGACCTTGAACAGTTCCGAGCCGAACGGGATGGCTGCAGTCGCTTCCGTGCCGCGGGTGACCGACTCGTCCACCATGCGCACTTCCAGCGTTGCGGTGCGGCCGATGATGTCCTTGGCGCGCGAAACGTCTTGCACGCCCGGCATCTGCACCACGATACGGTCCGCGCCCTGGCGCTGGATGATCGGTTCGCTCACGCCCAGCTCATTGACCCGCTTCGACAGGGTGGTGATATTCTGGGTAACGCCGTTGTCGACGATCTGCTTGATGGCTTCCGGCTTGAGCGAAGCGGTCAGCATCGGATCGCTGCCGGCAACCGGCGGCGCTACCTGGATCGTCATTTCCGTCAGCTGCGGCGCCAGGATACTGCGCGCCTTGTCGAGCGTATCCTGGTCGCGGAAACTGATTTCGATGGCGTCGCCGTTGCGGTTGATGCCGCTGTAGCGGATATCCTTGTCGCGCAGTTCGCTGCGGGCGCTGGCTTGCAGGCCCTGCAGGCGCTTGTTGACGACCGCCTTGGTGTCGACCTGCATCAGGAAGTGCACGCCGCCGCGCAAATCCAGGCCCAGGTACATCGGGAAGGCATGGATGGCTTGCAGCCAGTGCGGAGTGTTCGGCACCAGGTTGAAGGCGACCACGTAGACCGGATCGGTCGGGTCGGTATTCAGGTTCTGCTCCAGCAAGGCCTTGGCCTTGAACTGGGTGTCGGTGTCATGGAAACGGGCGCGCACCGTGCCTTGGGCGCCGGCGTTCTCAAACGTGACGCTGTCCGTCGGCAGATTGCCTTGCTGCAGCACCTGCGACACCCGGCCCGCCAGCGAACTGTCGATCTTCAGGGTCGATTTGCCGCTGCTTACCTGCACCGCCGGCGATTCGCCAAAAAAATTCGGTACGGTGTACAGCACGCCAAACAGCAGCGCGATGACGATCAGAATATATTTCCAGAGAGGATAGCGATTCATATTGATTCAGCGTTCTGTGTGAGTCTCAGAGGGAGTCTCTTGCTTGCATGGTTAATGCAGCCGATGCCCTGCGGCGATGTCTTGTAGCATTGCGCCGCTAGGCTCTTTTTTTATTCCGGACCTTACATTTGAAGAGAGCACCCATCCGGATGCTCTCGTTCCATCAGTCAGGCGCCTGCTTACAGAGCCGTCTTGATCGTGCCCTTTGGCAGCAATGTGGTGACCGAACCCTTTTGCACCACGACTTCAGTACCGCTGGCGATTTCCAGGGTGATGTAGCCGTCGGCAACCTTGGTGATCTTGCCCAGCATGCCGCCGGCCGTCACCACTTCGTCGCCCTTGCCGAGCGCTTCCATCATGGCTTTCTGTTCTTTCTGACGCTTCATTTGCGGACGGATCATCAGGAAGTACAGCACCACGAACATCAGGATGATAGGCAAAAAGCTGGTCAGGTTGCCGGAGAGACCCAGCGGGCCGGTGGCAGCAGTAGCCGCAGGTGCAGTTTGCGCGTAAGCGCTGGAAATAATTGACACGAGTTGCTCCAGGTAATAGTTTGAAAATAGCCCAGCATTCTAGCATTGGGTAACGGCATGCAACCGTCCAGCCGCCCCCGGGCGCTATATATTGCCGGGAAAATCAGTCCGATCCGCCGTCACTATAGTAGTTGCAGACAGATTGGGCCAGTGGGCATAGAGTCGTTTACCAGGAAATAGTTGCAAAATACATATTTCCCCTCAGGCAATTCCTATACGCCGCGTGCCCGGTCCAGGTGGAACTGGGTGACAAATGTGCTGAACTGCCCCACGTCCAGCGCAGCCCGGATATTTTTCATCAGATCCAGGTAGTAATGCAGATTGTGTATTGTATTCAGGCGCGCGCCAAGGATTTCGCCGGTGCGATGCAAATGATGCAAGTAAGCGCGCGAGAAATTGCGGCAGGCGTAGCAGCCGCAGGTCTCGTCCAGCGGCTTTTCGTCATCCTTGTAGCGGGCATTCTTGATCTTGAGGTCGCCGAAACGGGTAAACAGCCAGCCGTTGCGGGCATTCCGGGTCGGCATCACGCAATCGAACATGTCGACGCCGTTTTCGACGCCGGCGACCAGGTCTTCCGGCGTGCCTACGCCCATCAGGTAGTGCGGCTTGTCGGCCGGCAGGCGCGGGCCGATGTGTTCCAGCACGCGCATCATTTCTTCCTTCGGCTCGCCGACCGACAGGCCGCCGATGGCGATGCCATGGAAACCGACGTCTTCCAGGCCGGCCAGCGACTCGTCGCGCAGGTTCTCGAACATGCCGCCCTGGACGATGCCGAACAGCGCATTCGGATTTTCCAGCTGATCGAATTCGTTCTTCGAGCGCTTGGCCCAGCGCAGCGACATGCGCATCGATTGCGCTGCTTCCTCGCTGGTGGCGGGACGGCCATCGATTTCATAGGGCGTGCATTCATCGAACTGCATCACGATGTCGGAATTCAGCGATTTCTGGATCTGCATCGACACTTCGGGCGAGAGGAACAATTTATCGCCGTTGATCGGCGAAGAAAATTTCACCCCCTCCTCGGTAATCTTGCGCATCGCACCCAGCGAAAACACCTGGAAGCCGCCGGAATCGGTCAGGATCGGCTTGTCCCAGGCCATGAACTTGTGCAGGCCCCTGAACTTGTCGATGACGTCGGTACCGGGCCGCAGCCACAGGTGGAAGGTATTGCCGAGGATGATCTGCGCCTCGATCTCGACCAGCTCCAGCGGTGACATCGCCTTCACCGAGCCGTAAGTGCCGACCGGCATGAAAATCGGCGTTTCGACCGTGCCGTGGTTCAGTTTCAGACGGCCGCGGCGGGCTTTGCCTTCGGTTTTGAGTAATGTAAATTCAAGCATGATTTTCTTATCAATGGCTGCGCTGTCGCACAAACGCCAGTTAGTTTTAAAAGCGGAATTGCGCTGCCTTGCGACAGCATTGATTTCTATGGTGCAACTATTACAGCTTATTGGCAGCGCTGAAGCATCAAGTGGGGTTCTGTACCCGCTTGATCATGGCGCTGATTGCCGCAGAGGCATTGGACGGCATCATGCTGATATCGGGATGCGCATTCTGGAATACCCGGAATACTTCGTCCGCAAACGCCTGCCCGATTTCGTCGACGCCGGAAAAATCCAGCACCACGCTTTGAAATCTTTCAAACCTGCGCGTCAGTCGCTTGGCTTGCGAACGCGAGACCAGGGTCTCGCCTTCATGCTGCGCCAGTCGCACCGGCACAGTGGTTTTCGCAAAGGAAAACTCTTCCGGCAAGGCAAAGCGGTCAAACACTTCTTTCGCCGTGCGCGTACTGTCATTCGCAAGCCGCATGGAAACCTGGGTGCCGATGACATCGCTCTCGTGCTCCAGCAGCCAGTCAGGTCCCTCACCCCGATGATCGAAATGCAATTTCCCGGACCGGATCGTGTAGCGATCCATCATCTTGGACGAGAAAAAAATCCCCTCGCCGGAGTGATGGGTGGGATCGGTCGTAAATTTCCCCTTGG
This sequence comes from Collimonas sp., assembly GCF_035566555.1. GTDB lineage: Bacteria > Pseudomonadota > Gammaproteobacteria > Burkholderiales > Burkholderiaceae_D > Collimonas. The sequence continues at coordinate 37,526 of NZ_DATMRB010000137.1, read as the reverse complement.
CCAGCTCCAGTATTGCCTCGCGCGTATCGTACAGATCCAGCGCCTTTTGGATTTTCATAAAGATACCTTCGCCGGCATCCGCGACAAATCCTTCGGTAAACAAAGCATTCATCTGCATGGCAACCGTCACCTGCCCGGAACCGGAGTGATCAACGGCATTGTTGATCATCTCTGTCATCGCATGCTGCCATATGCCACGCACGTTATCAGGGAGTTCCCGCAGCATGGGCGCGCATAATTCACGCCAGACAATATCTTCCGACAGGCCCTCGCGCTGATACACCTTGGAGGCGCTGGCAAGCGTCGCCAATGCATAGCGCACACCGCGGCCAGTGCCCTCGGATGAAATCACGCCCTCTTGCCTAGCCGCAGCTAGCCAGGCGCTGGCAGCTTGTCTCGAGACATGCTCTTTATCGGCGAGGCGAGCTGCAACATTTTGCCCATCAGCCTCGACCAATTGACAAATAAGCTTGATTTTAGCTTTTTCCATGCCAAATTGTCGCTCTTGGCTCGATTAATTGTCAAGGTAATCGGAAATAAACGTAAGGTTCAGCTTTACGTTTATTCATCGATCTCCTGCAAGGAAAGCAACATCGCATCGCCATAGCTGAAAAACCGATACTGTTGCTTGATTGCATGATCATAGGCGGTCCGAATCCGGTCGTATCCTACAAACGCCGACACCAGCATCAGCAAGGTCGATTTCGGCAAATGGAAATTCGTGATCAGGCGATCCACCGTCTTGAAACGATAGCCCGGCGTAATGAACAAGGCAGTATCGGCGCTGCCAGCCTGCAGGGCACCGGACTGCGAAGCCGATTCCAGCGCCCGCAAGCTGGTAGTGCCGACAGCAACCACCTTGCCGCCGCCGGCCTTGGCGGCGCGCACCGCTTCCACCGTGGCGTCGCCGATGGTGTACCACTCGCTATGCATCTTGTGCTCCGCCAGGTTTTCGCTGCGCACCGGCTGGAAGGTGCCGGCGCCTACGTGCAGCGTGACATAGGCGAAGCTTATGCCCTTCTGGCGCAAGCGCTCCAGCAGCGCCTGGTCAAAATGCAAACCGGCGGTGGGCGCAGCCACGGCGCCCGCATGCTTGGCATACACCGTTTGATAGCGGGTTTCATCAAAGGCATCGGCATCGTGTTCGATATAGGGCGGCAATGGCAGGCGGCCATGGGCGTCGATCAGTTCGAACACATCGGCAGGAAAGCGCAGCGTATAGAATTCGCCGACGCGCTCGCCTACCGTGACGTCGAACGCATCGGCCAGGCGAATCACGGTGCCGGCCGGCGGCGATTTCGAGGCGCGTACCTGGGCATGCACGGTACGGTCATCCACCACCCGTTCAACCAGCACTTCGACCTTGCCGCCGGTTTCCTTGATGCCGAAGAAGCGCGCCTTGAGCACCCGGGTATCGTTAAACACCAGCAGGTCGCCGGCATTCAGTTGGTCGACAATGTCGGTGAATTGGCGATCTATCAACTGTTCGCCATCCAGGTGCAGCAAGCGCGAGGCGCTGCGCTCGGAGAGCGGCGTTTGCGCGATCAGTTCTGGCGGCAGGTCGAAATCGTAGTCGGAAAGAGAATGCATGCTTGGATAAATAATGAAAAATGACGCTCGGGTTGCCATTACAGCTATAGGCTTTACAATGGCAAGCGCTGAAATCCGTCCATGACAGGGCGACAGCGCAAAATTGAGCAAACCCGCTATTTTACGCCCTGCCGCCCATTAACAACCCGATATGCCAGCTCCAAAGCGAAAACCTGTTGCCAAACCCGCCTCCGGCCCCGTCGCGAACACCCGCGCCAGCAAGCTGGAAAAACTCGGCTTGCGCACCGACATGGACCTGGTTTTGCACCTGCCGCTGCGCTACGAGGACGAAACCGAGGTCGTCAGCATCCGCCAGGCCGGCATGATGGGCTCCAGCACCGCGCAAGTCGAGGGGGTGGTCAGCGCTTGCGAGATCCAGTACCGGCCGCGCCGCCAGCTAATTGTGACACTCACCGACGCCAGCGGCCAGCTGGTGATGCGCTTCCTGAATTTCTACGGCAGCCAGACTAAGCAGTTGGCGGTCGGCACGCGGGTCCGCGCACGTGGCGAAATCCGCCATGGCTTTTTCGGCGCCGAGGTGGTCCATCCCAATTATAAGGTGGTACTGGAAGGCGCGCCCCTGCCCGAGGTCCTGACGCCAGTGTATCCGGCCGGCGAAGGCTTGTCGCAAGTATTCCTGCGCAAGGCGATCGCTGACGCCATGCAGAACATCGAATGGCGCGATACCTTGTCGTCGGCGCAGCTGGCGGCGCAGCAGCTGAGTCCGTTTGAAGACGCCGTGCGCCTGCTGCACAATCCGCCGCCGGAAGTCGACGAGCATGCGCTGGAAGACCGTTCGCATCCGGCCTGGGTCAGGATGAAATTCGATGAGCTGCTGGCCCAGCAACTGTCCCTGAAACGCGCCCAGGTCGCGCGCCGCGCCAAGAATGCCCGGGCCTTGCCGCTGGTCGGGAAATTGTCTGCCGCCTTCCTGGCGACCCTGCCGTTTACCTTGACCAAGGCGCAGCAGCGGGTGGTCGCCGAGATCAGCGCCGACCTGCGCGCTTCGTTTCCGATGCAGCGCCTGCTGCAAGGCGACGTCGGCAGCGGCAAGACCGTAGTGGCGGCGCTGGCCGCAGCGCAGGCGATCGACAGCGGTTATCAGGCGGTGCTGATGGCGCCCACCGAAATACTGGCCGACCAGCATTTCCGCAAGATCGCTGCCTGGATGGAGCCGCTCGGGGTGCAGGTCGCCTGGCTCACCGGCAGCCTCAAGAAAAAGGAAAAGCTGGCGGCGCAAGCCATGATCGAATCCGGCGCCGCCCAGCTGGTGATCGGCACCCACGCCCTGATCCAGGACAGCGTGCAGTTCGCCAAGCTGGGGCTGGTGATTGTCGATGAACAGCACCGCTTCGGCGTCGGACAGCGGCTGGCGCTGCGCAACAAGACCACCTCCGAGAATGGCGGCGAGGAGGCCTCGGCGGCGACGGCAAAAGCCGCAGCCGTGGTGCCGCACCAGCTGATGATGAGCGCCACGCCGATCCCGCGCACGCTGGCGATGACCTATTACGCCGACCTGGAAATTTCGGTGATCGACGAACTGCCGCCTGGCCGCACGCCGATCGTCACCCGTGCGGTCGACCAGATCCGGCGCGACGAGGTGATTGCGCGCGTCCACGCCGCGGTGCAGGACGGCCGCCAGGCTTACTGGGTCTGCCCGCTGATCGAAGAGTCGGAAGCCTTGCAGCTGCAGACCGCCACCGAAACCTACGCCATGCTGGCGGAGGCGCTGCCCGACCTGCGCGTCGGCCTGGTGCACGGCCGCCTCAAGCAGGCCGAGAAGCAGGAAGTGATGGACGCCTTCAGCGCCGGCGACTGCCACGTGCTGGTGGCCACCACCGTGATTGAAGTCGGGGTCGATGTACCGAATGCCTCGCTGATGGTGATCGAGCATGCGGAACGCTTCGGCCTGTCGCAGCTGCACCAGCTGCGCGGCCGGGTTGGACGCGGTTCTGCAGCCAGCGTATGCTTGTTGTTGTATCAAAGTCCGCTCGGCCATATCGCCAAGCAGCGCCTGATGACCATGCGCGAAACCACCGACGGTTTTGAAATCGCCCGGCGCGACCTGGAAATCCGCGGCCCCGGCGAATTCCTGGGAGCACGGCAGTCGGGCCAGGCCATGCTGCGCTTCGCCGACCTGATGACCGACCAATGGCTGGTCGACCGCGCGCGCGAACTGGCGCATGCCCTGCTGCAGGAACCGACGCCGGCCAACAACGCCACGGTCAGCGCCCATCTGGCGCGCTGGCTGGGCGGGCGGGAAGACTTCCTCAAGGTTTAGCGAGCCGGCGCTACGGGCATGCAAAAATGGCATTGAAACATGGAGATACATCCTCTCTTAAAAAATATGCGAAGATAACAACATGACTCTGACCGAACTCAAATATATCGTCGCGGTAGCGCGCGTAAAGCACTTTGGCCATGCTGCGGAAGCCTGTTTCGTGGCGCAGCCGACCCTCTCCGTCGCGATCAAGAAGCTGGAGGACGAGCTGGGCGTGGTGATCTTCGAAAGAGGCGGCACTGAAATCTCGGTGACGCCGCTGGGCGCGCAGATCGTGGCGCAGGCGGAACGGGTGCTGGAACAGACTGCCACCATCCGCGAAATCGCCAACCAGAACAAGGATCCGCTGGCCGGACCGCTGCGCCTCGGCATCATCTACACCGTCGGCCCGTATCTGCTGCCGCCGCTGGTGAAAACCATGATCGAGCAAGTGCCGCAGATGCCGCTGGTGCTGCAGGAAAATTTCACCGTGCGCCTGCTGGAGCTGCTGCGCCAGGGCGAACTGGACGCCGCCATCATCGCCCTGCCGTTTCCTGAGCACGGCCTGATGGTGCAGCCGCTGTACGACGAACCGTTCGTGGTAGCGCTCCCCAAGCACCATGCCTGGGCCGAACGCACCAGCATCAGCGCCCAGGACCTGAAATCGGAAACCATGCTATTGCTGGGCAACGGCCATTGCTTCCGCGACCAGGTGCTGGAAGTGTGTCCGGAAATGTCGCGTTTCTCGACCGCCGGCGACGGCATTGCCCGCACCTTTGAAGGCTCGTCGCTGGAAACCATACGCCACATGGTGGCGTCCGGCATCGGCATCACGGTGCTGCCGCAAGCGTCCGTGCCGGACCTCGACGCCAAGGACGGCATGCTGCGCTATGTGCCGTTTACCGCCCCCGGGCCGTCACGCCGCGTGGTGATCGTCTGGCGCAAGAGCTTTACCCGCCACGCGGCCATCGAAGCCGTGCAAAAGGCTGTGCTGGCCTGCGGACTGAAGGGCGTCAGCCTGCTGCATGACGCGCTCGCCATCGAAGGCTGAAGCGGCCCCGGCCGCCGTCTTCACCGAGACCCCCGAGACCTTTTCAAGGTCTCTTTTTTTGATCACCGACATCGCAATGAACCGTCTCAAACTCTATTTCCAGCTGATCCGCATGGACAAACCCATCGGCATCCTGCTGCTCCTGTGGCCGACCCTGGCCGCCGTCTGGCTGGCTGCAGAAGGCAAACCGGCATGGACGCTGGTGGCGATTTTCTGCCTCGGCACTGCACTGATGCGTTCGGCCGGCTGCGCCATCAACGATTTCGCCGATCGCGATTTCGACAAGCACGTCAAGCGCACCGCCGAGCGGCCGCTCACCAGCGGCAAGATCGCCGCCTGGGAAGCCGTCATGGTGGCCGTGCTGCTGACCCTGCTGTCGCTGCTGCTGATCCTGCCGCTCAACGCCTTGACCAAGGAATTGTCGGTGATTGCCGTGATCGTCGCCGGCAGCTATCCCTACTTCAAACGCTTCTTCGCGATTCCGCAAGCCTACTTGGGCATCGCCTTCGGCTTCGGCATTCCCATGGGCTTTGCCGCGGTACAGGGAAGCGTGCCGGCAGCGGCGTGGCTGCTGCTGGTCGCCAATGTGTTCTGGGCCGTGGCCTACGATACCGAATACGCCATGGTCGACCGCGACGACGACCTCAAGATCGGCATCCGCACTTCGGCGATCACCTTCGGCCGCTACGACGTGCTGGCGATCATGCTTTGTTATGCAGCCAGTTTGGGTTTAGTATTTGCTGTAGGCTGGCAGTACGGCTTGCGCGGCTGGTTCAGCGCCGGCATGCTGCTGGCGGCCGCTTGCGCGGTCTATCACTACCGCCTGATCCGCAACCGCGACCGGGCCGGCTGCTTTGCCGCTTTCCGCCACAATAACTGGCTGGGCGCGGCGGTATTTGCCGGCATTGCGCTGGATTATGCCCTGCGCTGAAAACCCTTCGTCATCTTATGTGATATATTAGGCAACACCTTTCCCCGCAATCCACATTGAAGAGGCAAACATGGCTACTACCGACAACGTAAAAGAGATGCGCGACAATCTGGCTGGCGAATTGAAATCGGTCATCAAGGATGCAGAAAACCTGCTCGACGATACCCATGACCACGCCGAAACCAAGTACAACCAGGCGCGCGCGAAACTGAAAGCGGCGCTGGAAACCGCCAAATCGGAACTGCCGAAAGCGACCAAGAAAGCGGTAGAAAAGACCAAGCACGCCGCGCATGCCACCGACGAATACGTTGGCGACAATCCATGGAAGGCAGTCAGCGTAGCGGCCGTTATCGGCTTGCTGGCAGGCCTGGCGATCGGCCGCAACAGATAAGATCTACCGCAGTACGGCAGCATTTCAAAAAAACAGCGCCAACCGCAATGCGGTTGGCGCTGTTTTTTTAGCTCTGCAGTTTTGCACAGCGACGTTCAGTCGCGCCCGAACTCGTCGCCCAGTTCTTTCCCGCGCGCCGCCGCCGCCTTGACGGCGTCAATGATCGCCTGCTTGACGCCGGCGTTTTCCATGCTGGTCAGGGCGGCATAGGTCGTGCCGCCTTTCGAGGTGACGCGCTCGCGCAGCAAGGCAACCGGTTCGGCCGATTGCGCCGCCAGCTGCGCCGCGCCGGTAAACGTCGCCTTGGCCAGTTCAATACCCTGCTCCGCGGTCAGTCCCAGTTCCTGGGCCGCCTGCTGCATCGCCTCGATGAAATAGAACACATAGGCCGGGCCGCTGCCGGATACCGCCGTCACCGCATCGATCTTCGCCTCGTCGTCCAGCCACACCGTGCTGCCGACCGCCTGCATGATCAGGTCGGCGGTCTCGCGCTGCTGCGGCGACACCCCAGCGCCGGCAACCATGCCGGTGATGCCCTTGCCGATCAGCGCCGGCGTGTTCGGCATGCAGCGCACGATGACGTCATGCCCGCCGAGCCAGCGCGAGATGTCGGCGGCGCGGATGCCGGCGGCAATCGACAGCACCATTTGCGTCGTCAGATAGGGCCGCAGCAAGCCTATCACCTGCTTCATCTGCTGCGGCTTGACCGCAAGCACGATGACGTCGCTGACGCTGACCATGGCGTCGATCTCGCTGGCCGGCGTCACGCCGAAGCGCTGCGCCAGGCTCTGCAAGGCCTCCAGGTTGGGATCGATGACATGGATATTGCCGCCGTCGGTGACCTTGCCTGCCAGGCCGCCGATCAGCGCAGACGCCATATTGCCGCCGCCGATGAAACTGATGTTCAATTGCTTTTTCATGATTGAATGGTCCGCTTACGTTGTCCAAAAATGGCGCTGCCGACGCGCACGATAGTGGCGCCCTCTTCGATCGCCGCCGCCATGTCGGCCGACATGCCCATCGATAAAGTATCCAGCTGCGCGGCATGCGCCGGCAGCCCGGCTTGTAATTGCTGCAGCAGTTCCCGCGTCTGGCGGAATGCCGCATGCTGTTTCTCTAAATCCTCGGTCGGCTCGGGAATCGCCATCAGGCCGCGCAACACCAGCCGCGGCAATCCGATGATGGCGCGCGCCGCTTCCAGCACCTCGGCCGGCGCCATGCCGCTCTTGCTGGCCTCGCCGCTAATGTTGACCTGCAGGCAGATATTCAGCGGCGGCAGCTGCGGCGGCCGCTGCTCGGACAGGCGCTGGGCAATTTTCTCACGCTCCACGGTATGCACCCAGGCAAAGTTTTCTGCGATCGGACGCGTCTTGTTGCTTTGGATCGGACCGATAAAATGCCATTCCAGCAAGGACCGGGCAACCGCGGCGCCATCCCCGGCTTGCAGCGCAAGATCGACCGCCGCTATCTTGGCGATGGCTTCCTGCAGATAGTTTTCGCCAAAGGCGCGCTGGCCGGCGGCGATCGCCTCCAGCACCATGTCGGCGCCGAAGGTCTTGGAGACCGCCAGCAAGGCGACACTGTCAGGCTGGCGCGACACCGCAGCGGCTGCGGCCTGAATACTGGCATGGACGGCTTGCAACTTCTGGGACATTAAGGACATAATCGGAGACTTTGGAAATTGCCGTAAAGAACTACTCGCTTGTATCACCAAACGCCTTCAGCTGGCTGATTTGGAAACTTTTTTCAGGACTTTGCCGCTGGCCGGATCGTGAAGAAAGCGCTACAAGGTAGCATGCGGCGCCAAAGATGCCTTTCAACAAACAAAATTCAGCACAGGGATTATAAATGGACATTTCCGAACTTCTGGCTTTTTCGGTGAAGAACAAGGCATCCGATTTGCATCTATCCGCAGGCTTGCCGCCGATGATCCGGGTTCATGGAGATGTGCGCCGCATCAACCTGCCGCCGCTCGAGCACAAAGACGTGCACTCGATGATCTATGACATCATGAACGACGGCCAGCGCAAGGCTTACGAGGAACACCTGGAGTGCGATTTCTCGTTCGAGATCCCGGGCCTGGCGCGTTTCCGCGTCAATGCCTTCAACCAGGACCGCGGCGCCGCCGCCGTGCTGCGGACCATTCCTTCCACCGTGCTGACGCTGGAACAGCTCAACGCGCCGCGCATCTTTGCCGAACTCTCGCTCAAGCCGCGCGGCCTGGTACTGGTCACCGGCCCCACCGGTTCAGGCAAATCTACCACGCTGGCGGCGATGGTCAACCATGTCAATGAAAACGAATACGCCCATATCCTGACCATCGAAGATCCGATCGAATTCGTCCATCAGTCCAACAAGTGCCTGATCAACCAGCGCGAAGTCGGCCCGCACACCCATTCGTTCAGCAATGCGCTGCGCTCGGCCTTGCGCGAAGACCCGGACGTGATCCTGGTGGGCGAGTTGCGCGACCTGGAGACCATCCGCCTGGCCATGACTGCCGCTGAAACCGGCCACCTGGTGTTCGGCACCTTGCACACGTCCTCTGCCGCCAAGACCATCGACCGTATCGTCGACGTCTTCCCGGCGGAAGAAAAAGAAATGGTGCGCGCCATGCTGTCGGAATCGCTGCAGGCGGTGATTTCGCAAAGCCTGCTGAAAACCAAGGACGGCTCCGGCCGCGTCGCCGCCCATGAAATCATGCTGGGCACGCCGGCGATCCGCAACCTGATCCGCGAAAGCAAGGTCGCCCAGATGTATTCGGCGATCCAGACCGGCAGCAACATGGGCATGCAAACCCTGGACAGCAACCTCACCGATCTGGTCAAGCGCAACGTGATTTCGCTGGCGACGGCGCGCGCCGCGGCCAAGACGCCGGATAATTTCCCCGGCTAACAAGCATTCGCCGCAACCAAACTGAAAAAGGCGGATGATGTGTCATGCAGTCCGCCCCTGCGCCACCCTGATACTGTTATTGTTTTACTAGGATAGACATGGAACGAGATCAAGCAACCAAATTCATGCACGACCTGCTGCGACTGATGGTCAGCAAGCGCGGCTCCGACCTGTTCATCACCGCAGACTTTCCGCCGGCCTTCAAGATCGACGGCAAGATCACGCCGGTCTCGAACCAGGCGCTGACCGCCGTCCATACGCTGGAACTGGCGCGCGCCATCATGAGCGACAAGCAGGCGGCGGATTTCGAAGAAACCAAGGAATGCAATTTCGCCATCAGCCCTGGCGGCCTGGGACGCTTCCGCGCTTCTGCTTTCATCCAGCAGGGCCGGGTCGGCATGGTGCTGCGGACGATCACCACCGACATCCCGAAATTCGAAGACCTGGGCCTGCCGCCCACGCTCAAGGAAGTTGCGATGACCAAGCGCGGCCTGGTGATCATGGTCGGCGCCACCGGCTCCGGCAAGTCGACCACGCTGGCGGCGATGATCGGCTACCGCAATGAAAACAGCTACGGTCACATCATCACGATTGAAGATCCGGTCGAATACATCCATCCGCACAAGAACTGCATCGTGACCCAGCGCGAAGTCGGCGTCGACACGGAAAACTGGGGCGTGGCCCTGAAGAACACCCTGCGCCAGGCGCCGGACGTGATCCTGATCGGCGAAATCCGCGACCGCGAAACCATGGACTACGCCATCGCCTTCGCTGAAACCGGCCACTTGTGCCTGGCCACGCTGCATGCCAACAGTTCCAACCAGGCGCTCGACCGCATCATCAACTTCTTCCCGGAAGAACGCCGGCCGCAGTTGCTGATGGACTTGTCGCTCAATCTTAAAGGGATCGTCTCGCAACGCCTGGTGCCGCTCAAAACGGTAAAAGGCCGCGCGGTCGCAGTGGAGATTTTGCTGAATTCGCCATTGATTTCGGACTTGATCTTCAAGGGCGATGTCCATGAAATCAAGGAAATCATGAAGAAGTCGCGCGAGCTCGGCATGCAGACTTTCGACCAGGCCCTGTTCGATTTGTACGAAGACGATAAAATCAGTTATGAAGACGCTTTGCGCAATGCCGATTCGGTCAACGACCTGCGGCTTTCCATCAAACTGCGTGGCAAGGACGCAAAAGACCGCGACCTGTCTGCCGGCACTGAACATCTGGGGATCGTATGAGCAAGGACACTAGCGCCACAAAGATCTACGACTTTACCGTCAATCAGCTGGATGGCAAACCCGCCGCGCTGGGGGCTTACCGCGGCAAGGTGCTGCTGATCGTGAATACCGCCAGCAACTGCGGTTTCACGCCGCAGTACAAAGGCCTGGAAGAGATTTACCAGAAATACCATGCACAGGGCTTTGAAGTGCTGGGTTTCCCCTGCAACCAGTTCGGCGCGCAGGAACCGGGCACTGCCGACGAAATCGGCGCTTTTTGCGAAAAGAACTACGGCGTGACGTTTCCCTTGTTCGAGAAAATCGACGTCAACGGCGACCACGCCGCGCCGCTCTATCAGTATCTGAAAAACGCGGCGCCGGGCTTGCTCGGCAGCGAAGGCATCAAATGGAATTTCACCAAATTCCTGGTGGACAAGGACGGCGCGATTATCGACCGTTTCGCGCCGCAAACCAAGCCGGAATCGCTGGCGGCCGATATAGAAAAACTGCTGGGATAAAAACAGTAGGGTGGGCACATCGTGCCCACGCGGAAACTACTTCACGTACCTGCCATTGCCATGCTGCGCGGGCCTGTATTCCGGTTATCCCGGTCACGCGTGGGCACAAAGGCGTGCCCACCCTACGGCTAGGTTCTTGCTAGCTGTTTAATGCGCCATCTGCAAGCCGTACACCAGCGCCGCCAGAATGCCGCCGGTAATCGAACCGACCACCGGCACCAGGGCGTAACCCCAGTCACTGTCGCGCTTGCCCGGAATCGGCAGCAAGGCGTGCATCAGGCGCGGACCCAGGTCGCGCGCCGGATTGATCGCGTAACCGGTGGTGCCGCCGAGCGACACGCCGATGCTCATCACCAGCAACGCCACAGGCAGCGCATCCAGCGCACCCAGGCCCATAGTCGGCGAGGCGATATTCAACACGCAATACACCAGCACGAAGGTGCCGACCACTTCCGACACGACATTGCCGACTTTGTTGCGGATCGCAGGCGCCGTGCAAAATGCGGCCAGCTTGAGATTGCCGTCGGCGGTTTCAGCAAAGTGATTGCGGTACACCAGCCACACCAGGAAGGCGCCCATCATGCCGCCCAGCATCTGCGACAGGATATAAGCCGGCACACTGGCCCAGGCGAACTTGCCGGCCACTGCCAGCGCCAGCGTCACCGCCGGATTCAGGTGGGCGCCGCTGGACGAGGCCGCGACGAACACGCCGACAAACACCGCCATCGCCCAGCCGACGGTGATCACGATCAGGCCGCTGCCGTGGCCGTGGGTTTTACTCAACAAAACGTTGGCAACCACACCGTTGCCAAGCAGGACAATCAGGGCAGTGCCCACGAATTCAGCTAAATAGGGAGTCATCACAAACTCTTTCGGAAATAGGAGGGGGATGGAACAGAGCAAGCCAATGCTCTGTCCTGCATCTCATTCAATAACGGAATAATCCGGATTCAGGTCAGGAATCGGCCCACACCGTGGCCGCCGCAATCGCGCGCTGCCAGCCCTTGATGCCACTCTGCACTTCCGCCGCCGGCAATGCCGGCTTGAAGCGCTGATCCAGCTGCCATTGCCCTTGCACATCGTCCGTGCTGCTCCAGTAGCCAACCGCCAGGCCGGCCAGATAGGCCGCACCGAGCGCCGTGGTTTCAGTGACTTTCGGACGCACCACATCGACGCCGAGGATGTCCGACTGGAATTGCATCAGCAGGTTGTTGGCGGTGGCGCCGCCGTCCACCCGCAGTTCCGGGATCACGATGCCGGCATCGGCTTCCATCGCCTTCAGCACATCCATGGTCTGGTAGGCGATGCTGTCCAGCGCCGCGCGAGCGTAGTGGGCCGCGGTGGTGCCGCGGGTGATGCCGAAAATGGTGCCGCGCGCGTGCGGGTTCCAGTGCGGTGCGCCGAGGCCGGCAAAGGCTGGCACCAGGTAGACGCCGTCGCTGCTCTTGACGCTGCGCGCCAGCGCTTCGATTTCGGTGGAGGTCTTGATGATGCCGAGGCCGTCGCGCAGCCACTGCACCACGGCGCCGCCGATGAAGATGCTGCCTTCCAGCGCGTAGCTGACTTCATTGCCGATTTTCCAGGCCACGGTGGTCAGCAGATTGTTCTTGGAAATGATCGGCTTGCTGCCGGTGTTCATCACCATGAAACAGCCGGTGCCATAGGTATTCTTGACCATGCCAGGCTGAGTGCACATCTGGCCGAACAGCGCGGCTTGCTGGTCGCCGGCGATGCCGGCGATCGGAATTTCCGAACCAAAGCCGGACACCTCTGTGTGACCGTAGACTTCGCTGGAGGAACGCACTTCCGGCAGCATGCTGCGCGGCACGCCCATGATCTCCAGCAGCTCGTCGTCCCACTGCATGGTATGGATATTGAACAGCATGGTGCGCGAAGCATTCGAGACGTCGGTCAGGTGCATTTTGCCGCGCGTCATGTTCCACACCAGCCAGGTATCCACTGTGCCGAACAGCAGGCGGCCCTGGTCGGCCAGCGCCTGGGCGCCGTCGACATTGTTCAGGATCCAGCGGATCTTGGTGCCGGAAAAATAGGAGTCGACCAGCAGGCCGGTCTTGGCGCGGATGGTTTCCGCCAGGCCGTCGGCTTTCAGCTGGTCGCAGAAGGCTGCGGTGCGGCGGTCTTGCCAGACGATGGCGTTGTAGATGGCCTTGCCGGTTTCGCGATCCCAGACGATCGTGGTTTCGCGCTGGTTGGTGATGCCGATGGCGGCAATCGAAGTGCCGTTCAAGCCGATGTTGGTAGACGCTTCTGCGGCGACGCCGACCTGGGTTGACCAGATTTCCTGCGGATCATGCTCGACCCAGCCCGGCTGCGGATAAATCTGGCGGAATTCTTTCTGCGCTGAAGAAACGATATTGCCCTGGCGATCGAACAGGATGGCGCGCGAGCTGGTAGTCCCCTGATCCAGGGCTAAAATGTATTTATCTTTCAACTTGTCTACTCCAAGGTTGGTAATCCGGCATTGCGGATCGGGGCGACTTTGATCCCGCCAAGCGGCTGGATCCGTCTGTTTTATCTACCGGCTGCGCAGGCAGTGCTGCTGCCTGCAAGGCCGGGATGAATCTCAGGCCAGCATGGCGGCAACCGGCGCCGGTACTTGCGCCTGCTCCTGCAACCACGTGCGCAGCCTGTCTACCGCAACAGCATCAAGACGCAATCCCAGCTTGGAACGGCGCCACAGAATATCTTCCACCGTCAGCGCCCATTCATTGCGCATCAGGTAACGCACTTCCGCTTCATACAGGTCGGCGCCGAACAGTTCTCCCAGCGCCGCGACATCGTGTATGCCATCCAGCAGACGCGCGGTGCGGGTGCCATAAGCGCGCGCATAACGCGTCGCCAGCGAAGCTGGCAGCCAGGCGTGGCGCTGCTGGAAAATCCGCAGGAATTCGGCAAAATCGGCGTTGGCGATGTCGCCGCCCGGCAGCGCTTCATGCGCGGTCCAGTGCGATTTCATGTAACCGAACAGCGGCTGCAGATGTTCCATCACTTCTTCCGCCAAGCGGCGATAAGTGGTGATCTTGCCGCCGAATACCGACAGCACCGGCGCCAGGCCAGGTTCGTTCCTCAGCTCCAGCTTGTAGTCGCGGGTGACGGCGGACGGATTGGCGACTTCTTCTTCCAGCAAAGGACGGACGCCTGCATACGACCAGACCACTTGCTGCGGCGTCACCGCCTTTTCGAAATAACGGCTCACCGATTCGCACAGGTAGGCAGTCTCTTCTTCTGAAATCCCGACCTTGGTCGGATCGGCGCTGTATTCGACGTCGGTGGTGCCGATCAGCGTGAAGTCGTCTTCATAAGGAATCGCAAAGACGATGCGCTTGTCCGGATTCTGGAAAATATAGGCATGGTCGTGATCGAACAGACGCTTGGTGACGATATGGCTGCCCTTGACCAGGCGGATGTGGTGCTGTGCCGGCGTATTCAGGGCGCCGTTCAGCAGGCTGGCAACCCATGGACCGGCGGCGTTGACGATGCAGCGCGCCCGCACTTCGCTGGTTTCGCCGGTTTCGGTCGACAACAGTGTGGCGTCCCAGTACTGGCTGCCTTGACGCGCCTGTATCATGCGCGTCCTGGTGAGAATGGTGGCGCCGCGTTCCTTGGCGTCCATGGCATTGAGCACCACCAGCCGCGCGTCCTGCACCGAGGCATCGGAATAGACGAAGCCCTTGCTCAGGGTTTTCTTGAGCGGCGCGCCGGCGACGTGTTTGCGGAAATCGATGCCGCGCGAACCGGGCAGCAATTCACGCTTGCTGAGGTGATCGTAGAGGAACAGGCCGGCCCGTATCATCCAGGCCGGGCGCAAGCTCGATACATGCGGCATGACGAAACGCAGCGGCGCGATGATATGCGGCGCCAGGCGCAGCAGCAGCTCGCGCTCTTGCAGCGCTTTGCGCACCAGGCTGAATTCGTAATGTTCCAGGTAGCGCAGGCCGCCATGGATCAGCTTGGTGCTGGCGGAAGAAGTATGCGAAGCCAGGTCGTCCTGCTCGCACAGCAATACGCTCAAACCACGGCCGGCTGCGTCGCGCGCAATTCCGGCGCCGTTAACGCCGCCGCCCACTACCAGCAAATCTACAATTTCACCTGATGCCACAGCTATCTCCTTGTGTCGGTAACCTACCCATCGGACAAACAGCTTATTGCCAAATGCAAAACCAGCATGTTCGTAATGTCACCGCACATCATAAAATATTTATATTCGAAAGTATATTGTTCGAATTCGAACATAGATAATCATTTATATTTATCAAAAATAATTTACCGATAGAAATAAACTTAAGTAAAGATAGCTAATTTCAATCTCGCCATTGGCGGCAGGAATGCGTCGGCACGTCAAAAAGATGAGCGAACCCGCGCCGGACGGTAGGCCACAATATGAGGAAAATCAGAGGAAAACGAGCTGTGTCGCCGTCAAGCAACAAGAAACAAGACAGGCAAGCCGGCCATTTTCTGCCGGCATGGGATTAGCTGGATGGGTTGCTCTCTGCTACGAATACATCGATTTTGGCGTCGGCAAAGATGCCGTTCATTTCTTCCGGCACCGGCTGGTCGGTGAACAGGGCGTTGACCTTCGAGATATCGCCCAGCCGCACCAGCGCCGGCCGGCGGAACTTGGAATGGTCGGCCACCAGGAATACCGTGCGCGAATGCTCGATGATGGCTTCCGATACGCGCACCTCGCGATAATCGAAATCGCGCAGGGTGCCGTCAGCCTCGATGCTGGAAATGCCGATGATCCCGAAATCGACCTTGAAGCGGCGGATGAAATCGATGGTCTCATCGCCGGTAATGCCAAGGTCGCGCGCGCGCACCACGCCGCCGGTGATGATCACTTCGCAGCCGGGGTAGCCGCTCATGATCGCCGCCACGTTCAGATTATTGGTGATCACGCGCAGGTTGCGGCGCCGGCTCAGCGCCTTCGCCACTTCCTCATTGGTGGTGCCGAGATTGATGAACAGCGTAGCCTGGTCGGGAATATGTTCGACCACCAGCGCGGCGATGCGGCGCTTTTCTTCCGAATACAAGCCCTGGCGCGCGCCGTAAGCGATATTCTCGGCGCTGGACGGCAGGCCGACGCCGCCGTGGTAGCGCTGCAGCAGGTTCAGCTCGGCCAGCAGGTTGATATCGCGGCGGATGGTTTGCTGGGTAATCTGGAAGCGCGTGGCCAGATGCTCTACCGTCACGAAACCGTCGCGCTGCACATAGCTCAACAGCTCCTGTTGACGGCCATTCAGCTTTAGCGTTGATATTTCTGGCATGAAACCTGTCCCGTGCGTATTTTTCCAAAGATTTTTATTATGATGGGAATTCCGCCGCAGAGGGAGAATCCAGCCTGGATTGTAGCGGCCTATTCTATCGGACGCGACAGATTTGCATGACAACTTGCAAAATGGTAACGGTATCATTTTCATTGATGTTAGAATTTCGCCATGGAAAAAGAAACCCTGTTGGATGCAGTCGTTGCCGATGTCACTGCGCGCCGCAAAGGCGGCCGCAAGACTGGCGGCTTTACCTTGCGCGACGTCGCCAAACTGGCCGGCGTGGCGCCGATCACCGCTTCGCGCGCACTCAATACACCGGATGCGGTGTCCGCCAAGGTGCTGCAAAAAGTCCAGGCCGCCGTACAGCAGACCGGCTACGTGCCGAACTTGCTGGCAGGCGCGCTGGCATCGCAGAAAAGCCGTCTGGTGGCGGCAGTGGTTCCCACCTTGTCCGGCCCCATGTTCCTGGAAACCGTGGAGTCGCTGACCGATACCCTGGCCGCCGCCGGCTACCAGGTCATGCTGGGCCAGAGCGGCTATGAAAATTCACGCGAAGATGCCTTGCTGGACGCTATCATCGGCCGCCGCCCCGACGGCATCGTGCTGACCGGCATCAACCGCTCGGCGCAGGCGCGCCGGCGCTTGCTGGCGAGCGGCATTCCGGTGGTGGAAACCTGGGACCTGACGCCGACCCCGGTCGACATGCTGGTCGGTTTCTCCCATGAAAAGATCGGCATCGCAGTGGCGCAATACCTGCACGCCGCCGGCCGCCGCCGGGTCGCCGCCATCGGCGCCAGCGACGACCGCAGCCGGCGCCGCGTCAGCGCGTTTTCCCAGGAAGCAGTCCGGCTCGGCATGGCGCCGGCAGGGGCAAGCGAGATTCCCTCCTGCGAAGTGGCGGCGCCGACCACGCTTGGCAATGGCCGCAGCGCTTTGACCGGTTTGCTGGCGCGCGCCCCCGATATCGACGCCGTGTTTTGCAGCTCCGATATGCTGGCGCTGGGCGTCATGATTGAGGCCCAAGCCAGCGGCATCTCCATTCCACAACAGCTGGCGGTGATCGGCCTGGGAGACCTCGGTTTTTCGCGCGACCTGCAGCCGCCGCTGACTACCGTGCGCATCGACGGCACGGTCATCGGCCGCACCGCGGCGCGCTTCATCATTGCCCGCTCTGAAGGCAAAAGCGTTGCCGAACCGGTCTGCGATATCGGCTTCACCATCATAGAGCGCGCCAGCGTTTAAGCCCTTCTGTTACAAAAATAAGCATTGACAGCCAAAAATGGGACCGCTACCATTTGAATTGGTAGCGGTCCCATTTTGTAAAAAAACGCATTCCAAAAAGCAGGGATTGCAAGCGGCACTACCGATTCGACATCTTTCAGTCACAGGCAGCCACACATGACATCATCGAGCAAACAGGTTCCAGGCAGTCCCCTCATCGTCGACATGCGCGTGGTGCCGGCGGCCGGACGCGACAGCATGCTGCTCAACCTGAGCGGCGCACACGGTCCTTATTTCACCCGCAACATCGTGATCCTCACCGACAGCGCCGGCCATACCGGCGTCGGCGAAGTGCCGGGCGGCGAACGCATCCGGCAAACGCTGGAAGATGCGCGGCCGCTGCTGCTGGGCAAAGCCATCGGCAACTACCAGGCGATTCTCAACAGCGCCCGCAGCGCATTCAGCGAACGCGACGCCGGCGGCCGCGGCTTGCAAACTTTCGACCTGCGCATCGCGATCCACGCCGTGACGGCGCTTGAAGCCGCCCTGCTCGACCTGCTGGGAAAATTCCTTGGCGTGCCGGTAGCGGCCTTGCTGGGCGAAGGCCAGCAGCGCGACGCGGTAAAGATGCTGGGTTACCTGTTCTACATCGGCGACCGCACCGCCACCGACCTGCCCTACGTCAGCGAAGCTGACAGCGACGATGACTGGCTGCGCCTGCGCCATCAGCCGGCGCTCGATACGCAGGCCGTGGTGGCGCTGGCGGAAGCAGCCCATCAGCGCTACGGTTTCAACGACTTCAAGCTGAAAGGCGGCGTGCTGCGCGGCGAAGATGAAATGGAAGCCGTGACCGCGCTGGCCGAACGCTTCCCGCAGGCGCGCATCACGCTCGATCCCAACGGCGGCTGGCTGCTCAAGGATGCGATCCGCCTCTGTCGCGACCAGCATGCGGTGCTGGCCTATGCTGAAGATCCCTGCGGCGCCGAGAACGGCTTTTCCGGGCGTGAAGTCATGGCCGAATTCCGCCGCGCCACCGGCCTGAAAACCGCTACCAACATGATCGCCACCGACTGGCGCGAAATGGGCCACGCAATCCAGCTGCAATCGGTCGACATCCCGCTGGCCGATCCGCATTTCTGGACCATGCAGGGCTCGGTGCGGGTAGCGCAGATGTGCCATGAATGGGGCCTGACCTGGGGTTCGCACTCCAACAACCATTTCGATATCTCGCTGGCGATGTTCACGCACGTGGCGGCGGCGGCGCCCGGCAACATCACCGCCATCGATACCCACTGGATCTGGCAGGACGGCCAGCGCCTGACCAGGGAGCCGCTGCAGATCGTCGGCGGCATGATCGAGGTACCCAAAAAACCCGGCCTCGGCATCGAGCTCGACCTGGCGCAGCTGGAAGCTGCGCATCAGCTGTATCGCAATATGGGACTGGGCGCGCGCGACGATGCCGTCGCCATGCAATACCTGATCCCCGGCTGGAAATTCGACAACAAAAAACCCTGCCTGCTGCGCTAAACCAGCAGACAGGCGGCGACAAAGATTCAGCAAAAGCCGCATCATGCAAACTGTATGCCCATCCATCGCATGACCAGCAATGAGGTAGCAACATGATCCAGCAATTTGATTTCCCTGTCCGCGTGATCCGCGCCGAGGGCGCCATCGTCGGCGAATCGCCGGTGTGGTCGCAGCGTGAACAGGTCTTGTACTGGGTGGATATCCTCAAGCCCGCGCTGCACCGCTTTGACCCCGCCTCGGGACAACAGCGCAGCTGGCCGGCGCCTGCCGCCATCGGCTCGATCAGCCTGGCGAAGAACGGCAAGATCGTCGCCGCATTGCGCAGCGGCTTCCACTGGTTCGATCCGGCTGACGCCAGCTGGACCCTGATCGCGCATCCGGAACCGCACATCTCGCACAACCGCCTCAACGACGGCAAGACCGGACCGGACGGCGCCTTCTGGGCCGGCACCATGGACGACCGCGCCGACAAGCAGGCTTGCGCGTCGCTCTACCGGCTCGCGCCGGACGGCAGCATCAGCGCTCACGGCAACCAGCTGGTGGTCTCGAACGGCCTGGCATGGAGCCCGGACGGCCGCACCATGTACCACTCCGATTCGCGCCGCGCAGTGATCTATCGCTATGATTTCGACGTCGCCAGCGGCACGCTCGGTCCGCGCCAGGTGTTTGTACAGATGCAGCCGGAATGGGGCCGCCCCGACGGCGGCGCCGTCGATGCCGAAGGCAATTACTGGGGCTGCGGCATCACTGCCGGACGCATCAACAAATTCTCGCCGCAGGGCCAGCTGCTGGGATATTTGCCGCTGCCGGTTTCGCGCCCGACCATGTGCGCCTTCGGCGGCGCCGGCCTCAACACGCTGTACGTCACCTCGCTCACTGAAAACATGAACGCCGAGGAGCTGGCGCGTGAGCCGCTGGCCGGTGCGCTGTTTGCGGTCGACATGCCGGTGGCGGGCACGCCGGTGGCGGAGTTCGGAGCATGAAAACCATCGTGCTGACCGGCGCCGCCGGCAATATCGGCAAGGTTCTCAGGCAAGGCTGGTCGGACGGCCGTTATCAGCTGCGGCTCAACGATATCAAGCCGCTGGGCGCGATGGCCGTGCATGAAACCCTGTACACCGGCGATCTGCGCGATGCGGCTTTTTGCGCAGCGCTGCTGGAAGGTGCGGACGCTGTGGTGCACATGGCCGGCATCGGCACCGACCTGGAACTTGAGCTGCTGATCGAGCACAACCTGAAAGCCCTGCTCAGCGTATATCAGGCGGCCCGCGCCCATGCGGTGCGCGTGATCTACGCCAGTTCCAACCACGCCATCGGCATGTACGCCACGGAAATCGAGATCGACGAGTACGCCGCAGTGCGGCCGGACAGCCTGTACGGCATCAGCAAGGTCTGGGGGGAGGGCATCGCCCGGCTGTATTTCGACAAGCACGGCGTCGAATCGGTTTGCCTGCGCATCGGCTCGTTCGAGGCTGAACCGTTCGAGCGGCGTCATCTGCATACATGGTTATCGCACGCCGACATGCAGCACCTGGCCGAATGCTGCATCGAAGCGCCGCAGGTCGGATTCCAGATCATGTATGGCGTATCGGCCAATACCCAGCGCTGGTGGCAACAGAGCGACAATCCGATCGGTTATCAGCCGCAAGACAATGCGGAACAGTTCGCCGCCCGGATCGCCGCCATCCCGAGCCGGGGCGGGCCGCAGGCCGAGCGCTTCCAGGGCGGCGGCTTTGCCTCCGCGGATTATTCCAACACAAAATGACGGCCCTTTTACCCTCTTCCAAGCTTGCGCGAGGCAGATGAGCGAGCGCCGTCACAAGCAGGCCGGCGGCCTGCGCCTGGATTGTTTTGACAGTGCCGCCGTTCCGGAAACACCCTGACGCCGCCAAGGCGATCAATGATAAAAACTAACCGAGACAACCCATATGAAACGCATCAAAGGCCTGCGCTGGTGGATTATCGCCCTCGTCTGTTTTGGCACCATCCTTAACTACATCTCGCGCAATTCGCTGGGAGTGCTGGCGGACACGCTGAAGCACGATCTCGGATTCAGCACCAAGGAATACTCATACGTTGTCGCCGCCTTCCAGGTGGCTTACACCATCATGCAGCCGGTGTGCGGCTATGTGATCGATTTTCTCGGCCTGAAAGTCGGCTTTGCGCTGTTTGCCGCCGCCTGGTCGGTGATAGGCATGCTGCATGGCTTTGCCACAGGCTGGATCTCGCTGGCATTCTTCCGAGGCATGCTTGGCCTGACCGAAGCGGTGGCGATTCCGGCCGGGGTAAAAGCCGTGTCGGAATGGTTTCCGAAGCAGGAACGCTCGGTCGCCGTCGGCTATTTCAATGCCGGCACCTCCATGGGCGCCGTGATCGCGCCGGTGCTGGTGGCATGGCTGCTGTACAAGCACAGCTGGCAAGCGGCGTTCATCGTGACCGGCGCGCTCGGTTTCATCTTTGCCGGCTTGTGGTTCTTCTTTTACCGCGCCCCCAAGGACCATCCTAACCTGACCGATGCCGAACGCGACTACATCCTTTCCGGCCAGGAAAGCGTCGCCGAAAGCCAGGCGCACGCCAAGCCATCCGTCAAGACTATCGTCAGCACGCGCCGCTTCTGGGGCATCGCCATCACGCGCTTCCTGGCCGAACCGGCCTGGCAAACCTTCAATTTCTGGATTCCGCTCTACTTCATTTCGGTGCGCGGCATGAATCTGAAAGAGTTCGCGATATTCGGCTGGATGCCCTTCTTCGCCGCCGACATGGGCGGCATCCTGGGCGGCTACCTGTCACCTTTCCTGATGAAGCATTTCAAGTTCAAGCTGGTCAACTCGCGCATCGCCGGCATCGCTACCGGCGCCCTGCTGATGACCAGCGTCGGCTTTGTCGGCTATGTGGAAAGCCCCTACATGGCGATCGCCCTGTTCTGCATAGGCGGCTTTTCCCACCAGATGATTTCCGGCCTGGTCAACACCATGACCACCGACGTCTTCAACACCCGCGAAGTCGGCACCGCCAACGGCCTGACCGGCATGATCAGCTGGATAGGCGGCCTCTCGTTTTCACTGCTGATCGGGCAACTGGCCGAATCGATCGGCTATACCCCGCTGTTTGCGGCTTTGGGCATGTTCGACGTGGTAGGAGCCACCATCCTGTTCCTGCTGTATCGCGGCTACAAAGACAGCAGCGTCACTGTATCAAGAATCTGAATCAAGCATCCTGGAGATTTGCATGTCGGTTAACCATATTCCTGAATTCCATCTGGCAGAAAAAAACGGCCCGGCGCTGATGCTGAAAAGCGCCGATGGCCACGTCGCACATATCTTCGTGCTGGAACAAGACATCATTCGCGTGGTGGTGCTGCCGGATGCACAGCTGCATTTCCCACGTACCTGGGCGATCGCTCCCGGCGCCCAGCAAATGCCGCTGGAGGGGCGCGACCGTCTTTCTCTGGCTGGCTTTTCCCTGCCTGACTACACCCTCAGAAACCTGGCCGGGGCCTTGCAGATACAGACTGAAAAGATCCGTCTCACGGTGCAGCTGAAAGGTCTGTTCTGCAGCTGGGAAACCCGGGCCGCCGGCGAGTGGAAGGAACTGGCGCGCGACCGCAGCACGCAAGCCGTCAATTTCGGCTACTGGGATGACAAGGTGTATCACTACCTGAAGCGCGACGCCGAGGATGAGATGTACTTCGGCCTCGGTGAACGCAGCGGCGACACCAACCGCCATGGCCGCAGCTTTTCCCTGAAGACCATCGATGCCATGGGTTACAACGCCTTCAGCACCGACGTCCTGTACAAGCATATTCCGTTCTATGTCACCTGGAGCAAACGCCAGCAAGCCGCCTTCGGCCTGTTCTACGACACCCTGTCGGAAGGCAAGCTGGACATGGGCTGCGAGATGGACAACTATCACGGCCACTACCGCTACTTCGTCGCCGACCACGGCGACCTGGACTACTACTTCATCGCCGGCGACAGCATGGAGCAGGTAGTGCGGCGCCATACCTGGATGACCGGCAAGCCTGCGTTCACGCCAAAATGGGGACTCGGCTATTCCGGCTCCACCATGACGTATACCGACGAGCCGAATGCACAGGAAAAGATGAATGAATTCCTCGCCAACTGCGAGCAGCACGACATGCTGTGCGAATCCTTCCATTTATCGTCCGGCTACACCTCGATAGACAACAAACGCTACGTCTTCAACTGGAACCGCGACAAATTTCCCGATCCCAAAGCCTTTTCCCAGCGCTACCTGGATCATGGTGTGCGGCTGTGCGCCAACATCAAACCTTGCCTGCTGCAGGATCATCCGCGCTTCAGCGAAGCTGAAAGCCTGAACCTGTTCATCAAGAACCAGGACGGCAAGCCGGAAATGGTGCAGTTCTGGGATGAAATCGGCGCCTACCTGGATTTCACCAATCCCGACACCATCGCCTGGTGGAAACGCGCGGTGACCACCTCTTTGCTGGAATACGGCATCGGCAGCACCTGGAACGACAATAATGAATTCCAGATATTGAATCCGCAGGCCACCGCCAACGGTTTCGGCCAGCGTTTCAAGGCAGTCGAGGCCAAGGGCTTGCATACCCTGCTGATGATAGCCGCCTCGCGCGAAGCGCAGGCCGAATTCGCACCGGACAAGCGTCCTTACCTAGTGTCGCGCTCCGGCGCCGCAGGCATGCAGCGTTATGTGCAGACCTGGTCGGGCGACAACTACACGTCGTGGCAAACGCTCAAGTACAACATCAAGATGGGACTGGGCCTGGCCATGTCCGGCATCTCCAACACCGGCCACGACGTCGGTGGCTTCAGCGGCCCGGCGCCGAGTCCGGAGCTGCTGTTGCGCTGGGTGCAGTTCGGCATTTTCATGCCACGCTTTTCTATCCATTCCTGGAACGACGACAAGACTGTCAACGAAGCCTGGATGTATCCCGAAAATACCGGCGCGATCCGCAACCTGCTCAAGCTGCGCGCCTGCCTGACGCCCTACTTCTACGATCTGCTGTGGCGCTATCACCAGCACTACGAACCGATGATCAAGCCGACTTTCCTGGCTTTTCCGGACGATCCGAAGTGCTTTGCCGAGAACGACGACATGCTGGTCGGTTCGAATTTATTGCTGGCAGCTGTGGTCGAGCCGGGACAGACCAGCCGCACTGTCTATCTGCCAGCCGGCGCCGGCTGGTACGACTTCTGGAGCGGCGCCCATCATCAAGGCGGGCAAGAAATCACCTTGCCCGCGGTGGGTGAACAGCCGCCGTTGCTGGCGCGGGCCGGCAGCGCCATCGCCATCAACGTCGCCGAACAGCATTTCAGCCAGACCGCACATCAGCAAGGCTTCATGGTGTTTCCGCACCAGCCGGACGGCGTTTTCTCGACTGAGTTTTTTGACGATGACGGCGACAGCCATGCTTACCTCGAGGGCAAGAGCAGCCTGTGGAAGATCCAGGTGCAAAGCAACGCAGAAACGCTGGAGGTCGATCTTGAATGTAGCGGCGTTCAACCGGCATCGGACCTGGTGACTTTGCTGCTGCCTCAGCACGAAACACGCCAGGTTGTGCTGAACGCCGCCGCCATCCTGGGCGATGC
This sequence comes from Collimonas sp., assembly GCF_035566555.1. Lineage (GTDB taxonomy): Bacteria > Pseudomonadota > Gammaproteobacteria > Burkholderiales > Burkholderiaceae_D > Collimonas. The sequence goes on along the minus strand of NZ_DATMRB010000137.1, from coordinate 13,052 downwards.
CATCGTCAATCAACGGCGTGAAATCCAGCTGAAAATCAAGCTGCAATCCGATCCCAAGCTATCCATCAAACAAAAGATTGTCAGCATTCTGAAGCGTTTCAATAAATAAAACTCAAGGGGGAGACATGAAAAACACAACACTGAAACTACTGCTGGCCACAACGTCGCTGAGCGGCGCTGCCTACACCCAGGCGCAAACCAGCGTCACGATCTACGGCACCGCCGACGCCGCCATCATCCATTCAAGCAATCAGCATGGCAATGCGAACACCTATATCAACAGCGGCAACCTGAACGCCAGCAAGCTTGGCTTCACCGGCGGCGAAGACCTGGGTGGCGGCAGCAAGGCGATTTTCACGCTGGAGCAGGGTTTCAACATCGACACCGGCGCCCAGAGCGACGCCACCAAGGCCTTCAACCGCCAGGCTTTTGTCGGCCTGAGCGACGCCCGCTACGGCACGTTTACCCTTGGCCGCCAGTACACCCCGTACTGGCGCTATGTCGGCGGACTGGGGCCGACCGGCGTGCTGACCGGCGCCACCGGCTCCCACCCGGGCGACCTGGATGGCCTCGACACCACCATTCGCATCAACAATTCCCTGGTATATGCAACACCGCTGATCGCCGGCTTCCAGGCCAGCGCCCTGTATGGCTTTGGCGAAAACGCCGGCGCCATCAGTTCCGGCAATTCCACCAGTGCGGCGCTGCGCTATGACTACAATGCGGCAAGCGTGGCCATCGGCTATCTGAAGCTGAACAACAACAATCTCAAGGGTTTTGCGCAGTGGGATCCGAATGTCACCTCAGGCAGCTATGGCCAGTCGCCGGTGAATGCCGGCTATGCCTCGGCGAAATCGGTACAGATGATTGCCGCCGCGGCACGTTATAACCTTACCGGCAACCTGATGCTTGGCTTGAATTTTTCCAATGTGCAGATGACGCCGGGAGCGGCTTCCCTGTTCGCGCACCAGGCAACCTTCAATACCGGCGGCCTGATCTCCACCTACAAGCTGACGACGGCGACCACGCTGGCAGCCGGCTATAGCTATACGCGCGAATCAGCGGCGAACGGCATCAGCGATCCGGCAAGCTACCAGCAGTTTTCGCTTGAGCAGACCTATGATTTTTCCAAGCGGACGGCGCTCTATTTCCTGGAAGCCTATCAGAAAGCCCGCGGCCAGACCCTGGGAGCGAATGGCGTAACGCCGGTCAATGCGGTCGCCGTCGTTGGCGATTCGCAAAACGGCACGCCGTCTTCCAACGGCAAGCAATTTGTCGCTGCGATGGGTATCCGCCATCAGTTCTAAGCAAAAGCCCGGCCGGGCGCTGGTCAGGATGACAGCGCCTGGTCCAGCAACTCTATCCAGTGCCTGACCGGCGTCTCCGTGCCTGACTGCAGATGTGTCAGGCAACCGATATTGGCAGATACGATCATGTCCGGCTGGCTAGCCTGCAGTTTTTCCAGTTTATTGTCGCGCAAGCGATACGACAGATCCGGCTGCAGGACCGAATAGGTCCCGGCTGAACCACAACACAAATGGCTGTCGGCACACAGCTGCACATCGACGCCGACGCCACGCAACAGCCCCTCCACCTTGCCACGGATCTGCTGGCCGTGCTGCAAGGTACAGGGTGGATGATAGGCGACGCGCTGAAGTGATTTCCCGCTCAGCTTCTGTTGCAGCTCAACTTCAAACTCGGGCAGGATTTCGCTCAGATCCTTGGTCAAGGCCGAAATGGCTTTTGCCTTCACCGCATATTCAGGATCGGCCGCCAGCAAGTGGCCGTACTCCTTCACCGTCACGCCACAGCCGGAGGCGGTCATCACGATCGCTTCCACGCCCTGGCCGTTGCTGCCGATGACATACGGCCACCAGGCATCGATATTGCGCCGCATGTCGTCAAGGCCGCCGCCCTGGTCATTGAGGTGATAGCGGATAGCGCCGCAGCACCCGGCTTTCGGCGCCACCAGCAGCTGTACTTCCAGCGCATCCAGCACCCTGGCCGTGGCGCTGTTGATATTCGGCGACATCGCCGGCTGCACGCAACCGTCCAGCAACAGCATCTTGCGCTCGTGCTGGCGCTGCGGCTTGACTCCAGCATCCTGCCTGGCGGGAATCTTGTTCTTGAGTTTCTGCGGCAGCAGCGGCCGCAGCAATTGCCCGGTGGCCATGGCCGGCTTGAACAGCCATGGCCGCGGCAGGAATTCCTTCAATACCGTGCGTGCCAGCTTCTCGCCGAATGGGCGCCCGACCTGGCGCTCCACCACTTTGCGGCCGATATCCAGCAAGCGCCCATATTCCACTCCCGACGGACAAGTCGATTCGCAATTGCGGCATGTAAGGCAACGGTCCAGGTGCGATTGCGTCTTGACGCTGGCCGGCTTCCCTTCCAGCACCTGCTTGATCAGGTAGATGCGCCCGCGCGGCCCGTCCAGCTCGTCGCCCAGCAGCTGGTAGGTCGGGCAGGTGGCGGTGCAGAATCCGCAATGCACGCAGGCGCGCAAGATGGCGTCGGCTTCCTTGCCGTCGCGCGTATTCTTGATGAAATCGGCTAGATTGGTTTGCATGGATGCGTGTTTTTCTTTTACTAGAAATCCGGATACATACGGCCGCGATTGAAAATGCCCGCAGGATCGAAGCCAGCCTTCAAACGGCGATGGATTTGCGCGACAGCAGGCGCCAGCGGCTGGAACACGCCGACGCTTTTATCGCCGCCCCGGTATAAAGTGGCATGGCCGCCGACAGCGCTGGCCGCCGCGCGGATTGTAGCGGCATCCAGGGCAGGACTATCGTCTGCCAGCAGCCAGCGTTGCGCCCCGCCCCATTCGATCAGGGTCGCGCCGGCCAGCGGCAGTGGCTCCGCGATCGACGGCAGAGACAAGCGCCACAAGGCCTTGCCGCCGGCAACGCTGGCAAAGAAAGAGTGCGTCTGCTCGCGCAGCGCCTGCCAGAACTGTTCGGCGTCCATGACAGCTTCGCCGCCCAGCTTGTGCTGCGCCGCACGCACCGCGGCTTCGGCGCCGGCCAGCCGTATCGTCAGCATGCCGTCATGCCAGCAACTGGCCGACAACGGCAGCGGCTGGCCACCCCATTGATTCAAGCTGCGGATCGCTTCGGCCTGGGTCATTGCGAAACGCCGGCTGTTGACCGCAAGCGGACGCGGCAGCACCTTGAGCGACGCTTCCAGTATCAAACCCAGCGTGCCTAGCGAGCCCGCCAGCAGACGCGACACATCGTAGCCGGCGACATTCTTCATGACCTGGCCGCCGAAGTGCAGCACATCGCCTTTGCCATCCATCAGCACCGTGCCCAGCACAAAATCGCGCAAGGCGCCGACTGCCTGGCGCGACGGCCCCGACAAACCGCTGGCAAGCATTCCACCCAAGGTCGCGCTGCTGCCAAAATGCGGCGGTTCGAATGCCAGCATTTGCTGATGCTGCGCCAGCAAGGACTCGATTTCCCCCAGCGGCGTGCCGCAGCGGGCGGTGATCACCAGTTCGGTCGGCTCGTAGTCGATGACGCCGCTGTAGCCGCGCGTATCCAGCAGTTCGCCTTGCACCTCTTGGCCATACCAGCGCTTGCTGCCGCCGCCGCGGATTTCCAGCGCGCGCTGCCCTGCTGCCGCGCCGAGGATCTGCGCCCTCGCCTGTTCTTTGAAATCTTGTGGGTCCATGTTTAGTGTCGTGTCATGTCTCAAAACCGGGGCAGATCGGGGAACTTCATGACGCCGCGCTGTATGTGCATCTTTCCGTACTCGGCGCAGCGCTGCAAAGTCGGAATCGCCTTGTCCGGATTCAGCAGGAACGCCGTGTCGAAGGCGCGCTTGACGCTGAAGAAGGCCTCGCGTTCCAGCGGCGAAAACTGCACGCACATCGAATTGATCTTCTCGATGCCGACGCCGTGCTCGCCGGTGATGGTGCCGCCCACCGCCACGCACAGCTCCAGGATTTCAGCGCCGAACTCTTCGGCACGATGAAATTCTCCAGGGATATTGGCGTCGAACAGGATCAGCGGATGCAAGTTGCCGTCACCGGCATGGAACACATTAGCGCAACGCAAACCATACTTGCTTTCCATCTGTTCTATACCGAGCAGCACCTGCGCCAGCTTCTTGCGCGGGATGGTGCCGTCCATGCAGTAGTAATCGGGAGAGATGCGGCCGGCCGCCGGAAAGGCGTTCTTGCGGCCTGACCAGAAGCGCAGGCGCTCGGCTTCCGAAGTCGAGACTTCGATGCGGGTGGCGCCGCTGGCGCTCAGCACCGCACTCATGCGTTCGATTTCTTCTTCGACCTCTTCGGTGGTGCCGTCCGATTCGCACAGCAGGATGGCCGCGGCTTCGGTGTCATAGCCGGCCTTGACAAAGGGTTCCACCATGCGCGAACTGGTGCGGTCCATCATTTCCAGCCCGGCCGGGATGATACCGGCAGCGATCACGCTGGCGACCGCGTTGCCGCTGGTGACGACATCGTCGAAGGAGGCCATGATGACGCGCGCCGCCTGCGGCTTCGGGATCAGCTTGACCGTGACTTCTGTCACCACGCCCAGCATGCCTTCCGAACCGATGAATACCGCCAGCAGATCGAGGCCAGGGGCATCCAGCGCGCCGCCGCCCAGTTCGACGATGTCGCCGTCGATGGTCACCATCCGCACCCGCAAGACGTTATGGATCGTCAGGCCGTACTTGAGGCAATGGACGCCGCCGGAATTCTCGGCGACGTTGCCGCCTATGGTGCAGGCGATCTGCGAAGACGGATCCGGCGCATAGTAAAGACCATGCGCCGCGGCCGCTTCGGAGATCGCCAGGTTGCGTACACCCGGCTGTACCAACGCTGTCCGTGCATAGGGATCGAGCTTGACGATGCGGGTGAATTTGGCGGTCGACAGCACCACGCCGTCGGCGATCGGCAAGGCGCCGCCGGACAGGCCGGTGCCGGCCCCGCGCGGCACGATAGGCACTTTCAGGTCGCGGCAGGCCTTGAGTATGGCCACCACCTGCGCCTCGGTTTCAGGCAAGGCCACCACCATCGGACTCTGGCGATAAGCCGCCAGGCCGTCGCATTCGTAGGGACGGGTATCTTCGTCGTTGTGCAGCAAGGCGTGCGCCGGCAGCAGCGCGCGCAGCGCCGCCACCACTTGCTGCTGGCGGGCTGGGTTAAAGGTCGATTCAGCGGCGCCGGTGGCTGGCGCCGACGCTGGCACTGGGTCTGAAAACGTCATGCTGGCTTCCCGGCTGTGGTTTTATGATTGAAACGTCTCTCAGCGAGTATAAGGCCATTGCCAAGCCAGCAAAATGCTTTCCTGCCGATTCCCCCTGAAAAGCTTGCAAGCCGGCGATGAAATGTTTTCAGGTCGGGCCGGGCCGCGTAGGTCGGACCGGCGCTTTCAGATGCTGCTGAAGGTGGTTTTCATCCAGTCGATGAAGGTGCTCACTTCCGGCCGCTCCTGCGGCTTTTGCTGGTACACCAGATAGTAGGCGTGCGGCGGCGAAGTCAGGCTGATGTCGAACAGCTGCACCAGCTTGCCCTGCTCGATCAGCTCGCGTGCAAAATGCTTGCGGGTCAGGCCGACGCCGTGGCCGTGCCGCACCAGTTCCAGCAGCAAACCCAGGTCATCCGCGCGCAAGCCGGATGACGGTTCAGGCCAGTCGAGGCCGGCCGCCTGGAACCAGGGTTGCCACGGTTCCAGCGCCGAACGCAGCAAACTCGCCTTGCGCAGGTCGGCCGGCTGGTGCAGCGGGCCGATTTTTTTCAGGTATTCCGGGCTGGCGACGGCAAAGGTCGGTTCCTCGAATAATTTTTCGGTAGTGGTGTTGGGATACTTGCCTGCGCCAAAACGGACTTCCAGATCGCTCTCCGTCAGGCTCAGGTCATACAGCGGCACCGACAGGAATATCTCCACCACGATCTCGGGATGCTGGCTGACGAAGCTGTGCAGATGCGGAATCAGCAACTGCCGCGCAAACGTCGGCGGCGCCGTGATCTTGACGCGCGGCTGCACCTGCGCGTGACGCTGCGGCAACGGGAATTCAGTCAAAGTCCGCAAGGCGCTGCGCACCACTTCCAGGTAGCGGTGGCCGAATTCCGACAAGGCCACGGTACGGCCTTCGCGCGAAAACAGACGCTCGCCGACAAAATCCTCCAGCAGGCGAATACGGTGCGACAGCGCCGACGGCGTGATGCACAATTCCTCCGCCGCCACGGCGAAGGAATGGTGGCGCGCCGCGGCTTCAAATGCGGACAAGGCATGCACCGGCGGCAGGCGATTGACCAGGGGGGCTTTATTCGACATGAATGACCTGCTTGCTGATTTATTAAGAATCTTATTAAGCACAATAAAATCGTAACCGGGTTTTCGTTGCGCTTAACACACGCAGCTAACTGGGGTCAGAGTGAACTTTCTGCGCGCTTTTTGCAGAAACTTCACTCTGACCCCACTTAGCGGGCTACGAAGTACATGCTTCGCCGCTGGAAAAAACCATGCAGCACGTCCCGTCTTTCTCCGAATCCGTCATGTGGGGTCAGAGTCGAGTTTCGCGAAAAAGCGCCGCGAAAGTCGACTCTGACCCCAGATGACTCTGATCCTAGATGACTCGCCCATGAATAGCTGGGCGACTCACCAGCGGATGATCTTGCCGGGATTCATGATGTTCTTGGGATCGAAGGCATGCTTGAGCGCGCGCATGGTAGCGATCGCTTCGACGCCATGTTCTTCGATCAGAAAATCCATCTTATGCAAGCCAACACCATGCTCGCCGGTGCAAGTGCCATCCATGGCGATGGCGCGGCTGACCATGCGCGCATTCACGCCTTCGGCGCGCGCGATATCGGCGGCGTTGCCGGGATCGACCAGCATCTGCGTGTGGAAATTACCGTCGCCGACATGGCCGATGATCGAGTACACCAGGCCGTTCGCTTCGCAATCGGCCTTGGTGTCGAGTATGCATTCGGCCAGGCGCGAAATCGGCACGCAGCAATCGGTGGAAATCGCACGGCTGCCCGGGCGCAGTTGCAGCAACGCGAAATAGGCATTGTGGCGCGCGGCCCACAAACGCGAACGGTCTTCCGGCCGCGTCGCCCATTCGAATCCGGTAGCGTGATGATCGGCCACCAGCGTCTGCACTACTTCGGCTTGTTCCTTGACGCCGTTCTCACTGCCATGGAATTCAAACAGCAGCAGCGGCTGCTCCGGCAGCGCCAGTTTCGCGTGTGCGTTAATAGCGCGCACGCCGTTTTCATCCAGCAGCTCGACCCGCGCAATCGGCACTCCCAGCTGTATGGTCTGGATCACGGCATTGACGGCGTCGGCGATATTTTCAAACGAACACACCGCGGCGGAAATCGCTTCCGGCTGCGGATAGAGCTTGACCGTGATTTCGGTGATGACGCCGAGCGTACCTTCGCTGCCGACAAAAATCCGCGTCAAGTCATAGCCGGCTGCCGATTTCCTGGCGCGTGTGCCGGTCTTGATGATGCGGCCGTCGGCCGTCACCACGGTCAGCGCCAGCGTATTCTCGCGCATGCTGCCGTAGCGTACCGCGTTGGTGCCGGAGGCGCGGGTGGCTGCCATGCCGCCGATCGAAGCGTCAGCGCCGGGATCGATCGGAAAGAACAAGCCGCTATCCTTGATCTCGTGGTTCAGCTGCTTGCGGGTCACGCCGGCCTGCACCGTCGCCGTCAGGTCTTCGGCGTGGATCGCCAGCAAGCGGTTCATGCGCGACAGATCGACCGAGATCCCGCCTTGCAGCGCCAGCACGTGGCCTTCCAGCGAGGTGCCGCTACCGAAAGGAATCACCGGCACCTGATGCTCGCTGCACAGCTTGACCAGCGCCGCCACTTCTTCAGTGCTTTCGGCGAAAACGACCGCGTCCGGCAGCATCGGATCGTAAGACGATTCATCGCGGCCATGATGCTCGCGCATCGCCTGCGTGGTCGAGAAACGTTCGCCAAACAGGGGCTTGAGAGATGCCTGCAGGGTTTCCGGCAGCGCTTTCTTCAAGGCTGCGAGATCGGTGATGTGATTCATGGGAAGCTCTCCTTTTCCATGAATTTTACTCTGCGGCGGCCAGTCGTGCCGCTACCTGCTGGTGTACAGTAGCAGCATCGCTATTTCACCTCACATATATTCAATCCCATGGGCAACCGACTTTCCAAGATCGCCACGCGTACCGGCGACAAAGGCAGCACCGGCCTCGGCGACGGCAGCCGGGTCGACAAGGACAGCCTTCGCATACAAGCCATCGGCGACATCGACGAACTGAATTCCCAGCTCGGCGTGTTGCTGTGCGATTCATTGGAGCCCGCACTGCGCGAGGCCTTGCTATCGATACAACACGATCTGTTCGACCTCGGCGGCGAACTGTGCATTCCCGGCTACACGCTGGTCAACGACGGCCAGGTAGCGCGGCTGGACAATCTGCTGGAAAAATATAATGCCGACCTGCCGCCGCTCAAGGATTTCATCCTGCCCGGCGGCAGCCATGCGGCCGCGCTGGCGCATGTGTGCCGCACGGTTTGCCGGCGTGCGGAACGCAGCATTGTCAGCCTGGGCAAGAGCGAGACCGTCAGCGAGCCGGTGCGGCAGTATGTGAACCGCCTGTCGGACCTGCTGTTCGTGTTGTCGCGGGTGCTGAACCGGGCGGATGGCGGCAGCGATGTGCTGTGGCAGAAGGAGCGAGTGCGGGACACATGAAAAAAGGGCGCGGCGTTTACGGCGCCACGCCCTTTTAGCGGTAAAGCTGCAATCTTATTTGCTGCGCTTGTCGTGTTCGATCAAGGCATACGCCGAGTGATTGTGGATGGATTCGAAATTTTCAGCTTCCAGCACGTATGCCAGCACGCGCGGCTCCTGGTTCAAGGCGACTGCGACGTCGCGCACCAGGTCTTCGACAAATTTCGGATTCTCATAGGCGCGCTCGGTCACGTATTTTTCATCCGGGCGCTTGAGCAGGCCGAACAATTCGCAAGAAGCCTGGGCTTCGATGCGGGCGATCAGTTCATCCACCTGGATCTCGCCATCCAGCACGGCATTGACCGTGATGTGCGAGCGCTGGTTGTGTGCGCCATACGCTGAAATCTGCTTCGAACACGGGCACAGGCTGGTGACCGGCACCATGACTTTCAAGCTGATTTCCAGCTCGCCGTCGCTGATCTCGCCAGTCAGGCCGACCTCGTAATCCATCAGGCTCTGGACGCCGGAAACCGGCGCGGTCTTGTTGATGAAATACGGGAAGCTCAGTTCGACGCGGCCACGCTCAGCGTCCAGCAGGGTCACCATCTTGCGCATCAGTTCCCCGAACGACGCCACATCCAGCGGACCGTCCAATCCTTCCAGCAAGGCGATGAAACGCGACATGTGGGTGCCCTTCTGCTGCTCCGGCAGATGCACGTACATATTCCAGCTGCCGACCGTGGCTTGCGCTGCCGCCCCGGTACGCACCGTCAGCGGATAGCGCACGCCTTTGACGCCGACGCGCTGGATCGCCAGGCGGCGGGTGTCGACGCTGCTCTGGACGTCTGGAATGGTCAGGTTCTGGTCACGGGTATTCATTTGTTGTTTAACCTTTGCGCAATGGACAAAAGACTGCCTTGGCGGTCTTGTCCCGGCTCACCGTCGCGCACCATGGGTGCTGACGGGAAACCGGGGGATTGGAAATAGATTGGCTGGAACGCTGCCGCCTTGTAGCGGCCGCGTCCTGGCTGGCATTACTTGAACAACGGCCGGCGCCAGGGCCAGCTTATTTCTGATTGACGACCAGGCGCGGCTGGTCCTTGCCGAAGCGCTGGCGTATCGAGGCCGCGATGCCTTCGGCATTCAGTCCGCACTGCGCCAGCAGCAGGCCGGCGTCGCCATGATCGATGAACTTGTCCGGCAAGCCAAGATTCAAGAGCGGCTTGACACAGCCCGCTGCAGCCAGCGCTTCAGCCACAGCGGCGCCGGCGCCGCCCATGATGCAGCCCTCTTCCACCGTCACCAGCGCATCGTGGGAAGCGGCCAATTGCAGCACCAGTTCCACGTCCAGCGGCTTGATGAAGCGCATGTTGACCACTGTGGCGTCCAGCAATTCGCCGGCAGCGATGCTCGGCGCCAGCAGCGAACCGAAAGCCAGGATCGCGACATGATGGCCCTTGCGCTTGATCTCGCCTTTACCCAGCGGCAGCAGCGTCAACGCCGGATCGATGGCAGCGCCGGTACCGGCGCCGCGCGGATAGCGCACCGCGGCCGGACCATTGTATTGATAAGCGGTGGTCAGCATCTGGCGGCATTCGTTTTCGTCGGAGGCCGCCATCACCACCATGTTCGGAATGCAGCGCAGGTAGGCCATATCGTAGTTGCCGGCGTGCGTGGCGCCGTCGGCGCCGACCAGGCCGGAACGGTCCAGGGCGAAGGTGACGTCGAGGTTTTGCAGAGCGACGTCATGGATCAGCTGATCGTAGGCGCGCTGCAGGAAAGTCGAATAGATCGCCACCACCGGCTTCAAGCCTTCGCACGCCATGCCGGCGGCGAAAGTGACGGCGTGCTGCTCGGCGATGCCGACGTCATAGAAACGTTGCGGATAGCGCTTGGCGAAGGTATCCAGGCCGGAGCCGCCCGACATGGCCGGCGTGATGCCGATCAGCTTGTCGTCTTGCGCCGCGGTGTCGCACAGCCAGTCGCCGAACACCTGGGTGTAGGTCATCTTGCTGACCGCGGCCGGCTTGATGCCTTCGGCCGGATTGAACTTGCCCGGGCCGTGGTACAGCACCGGATCGGCTTCCGCCAGCTTGTAGCCCTGGCCCTTCTTGGTCACCACGTGCAGGAACTGCGGACCCTTCAGGTTCTTCAGGTTCTGCAAGGTCGGGATCAGCGATTCCAGGTCGTGGCCGTCGATCGGGCCGATGTAGTTGAAACCGAATTCCTCGAACATGGTGGCTGGCACCACCATGCCTTTGGCGTGTTCTTCAAAACGCTTGGCCAGCTGACGCATCGGCGCCGGCAGGATCGATTTGCCGACATTCTTCGCCTGGGCGTAGAACTGGCCCGACATCAGGCGCGCCAGGTAGCGGTTCAAGGCGCCTACCGGCGGCGAGATCGACATGTCGTTGTCGTTCAGGATCACCAGCATGTTGATATCGTCATACACGCCTGCATTGTTCATGGCTTCGAACACCATGCCGGCAGTCATGGCGCCGTCGCCGATGACGGCGATGGCGTGGCGATCGGTCTCGCCCTTGGTCTTGGCGGCCAGCGCCATGCCCAATGCGGCCGAAATCGAAGTCGACGAATGGGCCGTGCCGAAGGTGTCGTATTCGCTTTCGTCGCGGCGCGGGAAACCTGAGATACCGTTCAGCTGACGCAATGTGTTCATGCGCTCGCGCCGGCCGGTGAGGATCTTGTGCGGATAGGTTTGATGGCCGACATCCCACACCACACGATCCTCCGGCGTGTTGAAGACGTAGTGCAAGGCAATCGTCAATTCCACCGTGCCGAGGTTGGACGACAGGTGGCCGCCGGTCTGCGACACCGATTCGATGACGAATTCGCGCAGCTCGTCCGCCAGCGGCTTGAGTTGCGCCCGCGACAACTTGCGCAGGTCTGCCGGGCTGTCGATTGTGTTAAGTATTTCCATATGCCCTGAACCTTAAGCTTTCCGTTGCACGATCAAATCCGCCAGCTCGCGCAGGCGGCGTGCCTTGTCCCCGAAGATCGCAAGCGCCCGGTGGGCGTCATTGCGTAATTTTTCTGCCAAAGCCTGCGATTCCGGCAAACCCAGGATCGAGACGTAGGTCGGCTTGTTGTCGGCGGCATCCTTGCCTGCAGTCTTGCCCAGCGTGACGGAATCGGCAGTGGCGTCGAGGATATCGTCGACCACCTGGAACGCCAGCCCGATCGCCGTGCCGTAGGCTTCCAGCGCATCCGTTTCATCCTGCGTCAAGGTCTTACCGCCCCACGCTCCGAGCAATACCGAAGCGCGCAGCAAGGCGCCGGTCTTCAGCTTGTGCATCTGTTCCAGCTCGGCCAGCGACAGGCTGAGGCCGACGCTGGCAAGATCGATGGCCTGGCCGCCGCACATGCCGAGCGAACCGGATGCCTGCGCCAGCAAGCGCAGCATGACGAGCTGGCGCGCCGCATCGAAGCCGGCGCCATCGGTCTCGGCCAGCACCACGAAAGCCTGCGCCTGCAAGGCGTCGCCCACCAGCAAAGCGGTGGCTTCATCGTACTGCACATGCACGGTCGGCTTGCCGCGGCGCAAGGCGTCGTCGTCCATGCAGGGCATGTCGTCATGCACCAGCGAATAGGCATGGATCATTTCGACCGCGGCGGCCGCCCGCTGCACAACCGTTGCCGGCGCGGCAAACAGTTCCCCTGCAGCAAATGCCAGCAAAGGCCGTATGCGTTTGCCGCCGTCCAGCACTGCATAGCGCATGGCTTGATGCAATCTGGCGGGCGCAGCATTTTCTGATGGCAACAATCTGCCAAGCGTCGCTTCCATCTCGCACTGCACCTGGCGCATCCATTCGCCGAACGATTGTTCTGTCGCCGGCGTGGCATGGGCTAACTGCGGAGCTAACTGAGCGGTCGCCGTCATTCGTCGGCTCCACTGTGATCGTTCAACGCTTCGCCGACGAAAGGCTTGAGCATGTCGCCTTCCAGCACCTTGACCTGGCTGTCGACTTTTTCCAGCTGCGCGGCGCAAAACTTGACCAGCTCGGATCCGCGCTTATAGGCGGCAACCGACGCTTCCAGCGGCAGTTCGCCGGCTTCCATCTGGGCTACCAGTTGCTCCAGTTCAGCCATGGCTTGTTCGAACGAGGCCGGGCTGCTGGCGGAAATCGGATTTTTTGGCATAGTAGGTGTAAATAGATTAGACCGCTATTTTAGAGCAAACCTCTATAAGCCGTTGAATTTAGACACAAGATTTGGCTACCAGGCGCGATAAAATGCCTGAAACGACGCCAAATCCAGGTTTTTTGTGGGATAATCCTCGGTTCTGTCCAAAATTTCCGTTTCATATTATTTGAACACAGGTTTTTGCGGATTCTTTCTCTCTTAGGTTGATACAACACATTTGGG
>NZ_DATMRB010000136.1:0-11241 GCF_035566555.1 Collimonas sp. | reverse complement strand
TGATGGCCACCACCAGCGGCTTGCGGGCGGCTGTCGCGCTGCTGGACGGCATACTGCTTTTCTCCACCATCATTGGCCGCGCAAGAATAGTTTATCCAGGTCGGACAGCGCCAGCTGGCTCCAGGTCGGGCGGCCGTGGTTGCACTGGTCGGCGCGTTCGGTGGCTTCCATCTGGCGCAGCAGGGCGTTCATTTCCGGCGCCGTCAGGCTGCGGTTGGCGCGCACCGCGGTGTGGCAGGCCAGCGTTCCCAGCAGCTCGTTGCGGCGTTCCACCAAGACCCGCGAGCCGCCGAACTCGCGTACATCGCGCAAGACGTCGCGCGCCAGTGTCTGCGCATCGGCGTTCTTCAACAAGGCCGGCACCGAGCGCACCGCCAGCGTGGTGGGCGAGATGGCGGCGATGTCGAATCCGAGCGCGTGCAGGGTTTCCTGGTTTTCTTCGGCGGTGCCGACTTCAACTGCATCCGCAAAGAAGGTGACCGGGATCAGCAGCGGCTGCACTTGCATGGCGTCTTCATCGAGCGCGCCTTTGAGCTGCTCGTAGAGGATGCGTTCGTGGGCGGCGTGCATGTCGACCAGCACCAGGCCCTTGGTGTTTTGCGCCAGGATGTAGATGCCGTGCAGCTGGGCCAAGGCGAAGCCGAGCGGGAAATCGTCGCCGGGCAAGGTCTGGCTTGCGGCTTGCGGCAGCGCTTGGAAACCTGGATTGGCGCCGCTTTCCGAGGCAGGACGGGCGCTGTCCGCGAACAAGGCGCCGTAGTTGGCGGTGCTTTGGGCGACGCCCGTGGCGCCATGGGCGAACTGCGGACCGAACGAGGTTTGCTGCTGCGGCACCAGTGAGGCATCACCCGCTTGCAGGATCGCTTGCAGATGTTCTTGCGAGCCGCGGATCCAGGGCATGGCGCCGCTCGGCGACGGCAGCGGCGCCGGCGTCGCGCCGAAAGAGGTGGCGGACGTCTGCGCCAGGGCCCGGCTTACTGCGTGGAACACGAACTGGTGCACGGCGCGGCTGTCGCGGAAGCGCACTTCGATTTTCGAGGGGTGGACATTGACGTCGACCAGCGCCGGATCCAGGTCCAGTCCCAGTACATACGAAGGGTAGCGGTCGCCGTGCAGCACGTCCTGATAGGCGGCGCGCACTGCGTGCACTAGCAATTTGTCGCGCACGAAGCGGCCGTTGACATAGAAATACTGGGCATCGGCGCGCGCCTTGGAGGCGGTCGGCAGGCCGACGAAGCCATGCAGGCGTAGCGGTCCGGCGGCTTCGTCCAGCGCCAGGCGGGCGTTGGCGAACTCGTTGCCGAGGATGCCCGCGCTGCGTTTGCCGATTTCAGTGACCATCCAGTGATCGATGGTCTTGCCGTTGTGCGTCAGGGAAAACGCCACATCCGGCCGCGCCAGCGCGATCCGCCTGACCACTTCCGCGCAATGGCCGAATTCGGTTTGTTCCGATTTCAGGAACTTGCGCCGCGCCGGCGTGTTGAAATACAGGTCCTGGACGTCGACCGTGGTGCCTTGCGCGCCGGAGGAGGGCGTCACCGCCTGGGTGCTGCCGTCGATTTCGGAGGCGTGCGCGGCGTCGGCGGTGCGCGAGGTCAGGGTCAGCTGCGAGACCGAGGCGATCGAGGCCAGCGCTTCGCCGCGGAAACCCAGGGTGGCGACGTTTTCCAGGTCGTGCAGCGAGGCTATCTTGGAAGTGGCATGGCGCGCCAGCGCCAGCGGCAATTGTTCCGGCGCGATGCCGCGGCCGTTATCGGTAATGGCGATGCGCTTGACGCCGCCTTGTTCCAGCCGCACCGTAATTTGGCTGGCGCCGGCGTCGAGGGCGTTTTCCAGCAATTCCTTGACTACGGCGGACGGCCGTTCGACGACTTCGCCGGCTGCAATTTGCGAAATCAGGTTGTCTGGCAGCTGCTGGATGGAGCGGATAGGGGAGAGCGGTGCATTCATGCAGCGATTATACCGAAGCCGGTGCTGCCGGTCGGTTGGGCTTGCGTGCAAACAATTGCCAAAACCGCCTTTGTCCAGTCTGCGGTAGTGTATTATTCCGGCGCACCCTGAGGAAAAGCTTGCCGGCCTTGGCTGGCTGGACAGGCGGGATTGCACAAGGCGCCAGCCGCGTTCTGGCCGGGCCGGTGAACTTTATTCAACAAAGGGAAGTCAGTGTGCATAGACTTTTCAAACATAAAAGCGGTTAACTGAGGAACAAGGACTATGGACTTTATGCAATTCATCGACGTCATCCTGCACGTCGATAAATCCCTGGGCTTCCTGATCAGGGAATATGGCACGCTGGTCTATATGGTGTTGTTCCTGATCGTTTTCTGCGAAACCGGCCTGGTAGTGTTTCCTTTCCTGCCTGGCGATACCTTGCTGTTCATCGGCGGCGCCTTCTGCGCCACCGGCGAGATGAATATCTGGGCGCTGATGGGTTTGCTGCTCATTGCCGCCACCACTGGCAACACCCTTAATTACTGGATCGGCAGCCTGATCGGGCACAAGGTCTACACCCACGACTACCGCTGGCTGGACAAGACCGCCCTGCAAAAGACTCACGCTTTCTATGAGCATCACGGCGGCAAGACCATCATCCTGTCGCGTTTCGTTCCAATCGTACGTACTTTCGCGCCATTCGTGGCCGGCGTGTCCGAGATGAACTTCTCCAAGTTCCAGTTCTTCAATATCACCGGTGCGCTGCTCTGGGTGGTCGGCCTGGTCGCGGCCGGCTACTTCTTCGGCAATATCCCTGTGATCCGCGATCACCTGAACACCATCGTGCTGGTCGGGGTCGGCGCTGCGGTGGTGCCGGTGGCGCTGGGCGGCTTGTGGAAGTTCTACAAGAAGATGCGCGGCGCGTAAGCAGCCGGACGCGGTTCGGAATGCAACAAGGGCGCGCTGCAGATTTGCAGCGCGCCCTTGTCGTTTTTACATTACTCTCGCTTGACGGGTGTCAGGTCAGGACATTCCTTGCCAGCGGCGGATTGCGGGCAAAGTACTTCTTGATGCCTTTCAGGATCGCGTCCGCCATCTGATCCTGGTAAGCGTTGTCGGTCAGCTTGGCTTCTTCTTCCGGATTCGAGATGAAGGCGGTTTCGATCAGGATGCTTGGAATGTCCGGCGCCTTCAGAACGGCAAAGCCGGCCTGTTCCACCGAACCTTTGTGCAGTTTGTTGATGCCGCCGATTTCGCCCAGCACGGCGCCGCCCAGCTTCATGCTGTCGCTGATCTGGGCTGTGGTCGAGAGGTCGAGCAGCACGCTGGCCAGCTGGCGGTCATGGCTCTTGATGTTGATGCCGCCGATCATGTCGGCCGAGTTTTCCTTGTTGGCAAGCCAGCGCGCCGCGGTTGAGCTGGCGCCTTTTTCCGACAAGGCGAACACCGACGAGCCGCGCGCCGACGGCGTCACAAACGCATCGGCGTGGATCGAAACGAACAGGTCGGCCTGCACCTTGCGCGCTTTTTGCACGCGCACGCCGAGCGGCACGAAGAAATCGGCATCGCGCGTCAGCATCACCCGCATGTTCGGCTGCTGTTCGATCCTGGCCTTGAGGCGCTTGGCGATCGACAGCACCACGTGTTTTTCGTGATTGCCGCCGCTGCCGGTGGCGCCCGGATCTTCGCCGCCATGGCCAGGGTCGAGCGCGATGGTGATCATGCGCGTCAGGTTGGAAGTGCGGTCCGGCTTGGGATCGATCTTGGCGATCTGCGGCTGCTCAGGCTGCGGCTGCAACGGCGGTGTCGGTTTCGGATCTGGCTTGGTCTGCGCTACCGGCGGCGCCACTTCGCCTGGATTGGCGGAAGGCCATTCGCCCTTTTCGATCATCATTGCGATCGGGTCGGGCGGGTTGACCGGATACAGATCGAACACCAGGCGGTGCTGGTAGCCGGCCACCGGCGGCAGCGTGAAGACCTGGGGTTTGACTTCTTCCTTGAGGTCGAACACCAGGCGCACCACGCCCGGGCGGTTCTGGCCGACGCGTACCTGCTTGATATAGGGATCGTTAGGCTGGATCTTGGCGACCAGTTCCTTCAGCGTCGAATTCAGTTCGATGCCTTCGATGTCGACCACCATGCGGTCTGGATTCTGCACCACGAAATGCGTGGTTTTCAGGTCCGAATCATTTTCCAGTGTGACGCGGGTGTAGTCGTCCGCCGGCCAGACCCGTACCGCGACAATTTGCGCGGCGCGCGCCACGCTTGGCACCAGCACTGAAATGAGCAGGGTCCCGCCCGCCTTCAACACGGTGCGGCGGGTCTTCGATGTTAGAGGTTTGGTGCAAATTTCAGTCGAGCGAGACATTGACTACCCTTATCAGATAACGCCTGCAATTCTACATCACGTCCCTTGTCGGAAACACGGGAAACGCTGAGTAACACGCTGATGTCGGGTGGCGGCAACGCTGCGGCGGCTTTTTCCGGCCATTCGACGATGCAGATGGTGCTTTGGTTGAAATATTCGCGGAAGCCGGCCTCCAGGAATTCGTCCGGACTGGCCATCCGATACAGGTCGAAGTGCATGACTTCGACGCTGTGTTTGTCTATCTGGATGGAATAAGGTTCAACTAAAGTATAAGTGGGACTTTTTACATGGCCCTGGTGACCGGCCGCATGCAGCAGCGCGCGCGTCAGCGCGGTCTTGCCGGCGCCCAGATCGCCATGCAAATGGATCGCCAGACCGGGCAGCAATGCACGCGCCAAGGCGGCGCCCAAGGCATTGGTGCCGGCTTCATCATGCAGGTGGGTTGTAAAATGCGGCATCTCGTAACATAGTCCTTCTATAGTAAATTCCATTGTGTCTCTTAAAACCGCACCAGCCATGGCCGTCACGCAGCAGCACTTCACCGGGCAAAACCCGCCGGATCCGGATCTGGCGGCGCTCGCCGTCGCCATCAAGGCATGGGGGCGCGAGCTGGGTTTTGCCGACATCCGCATCAGCGACGTCGACCTGGCCGAGCAGGAAGCCGGATTCCAGGCCTGGCTCGAACTCGGCTACCACGGTGAGATGGATTATATGGCAGCGCACGGAATGAAGCGCGCCCGGCCGGCGGAACTGGTGCCGGGGACGATCCGGGCGATTGCGGTGCGCATGGATTATCTGCCGCGCGGCTATCAGGATGCGCCGGACCAGTGGCGTCCGCGCGAACAGGCGCGGCTGGCGCCGGCTGCCGCTGGCACGGCCACGATTTCGTTGTATGCCCGCGGCCGCGATTACCACAAGGTGATCCGTTCGCGCCTGCAGCAGCTGGCCGACCGCATCAAGGGTGAAATCGGCGAGTTCGGCTATCGGGTGTTTACCGATTCGGCGCCGGTGATGGAAGTGGCGCTGGCGCAGAAGGCCGGTCTTGGCTGGCGCGGCAAGCATACCTTGCTGCTCAATCGCGAAGCCGGCTCCTTCTTCTTTCTCGGCGAAATCCTGACCGACCTGCCGCTGCCGGTCGACCCGCCCACCAGCGCCCATTGCGGCCAATGCAGCGCCTGCATCGACGTCTGTCCGACCCAGGCCATCGTCGGTCCTTACCGGCTCGATGCGCGCCGCTGCATCTCTTATCTGACGATCGAACTGAAAGGCAGCATCCCGCTGGAATTGCGGCCCTTGATCGGCAACCGCGTCTACGGTTGCGACGATTGCCAGCTGTTTTGTCCCTGGAATAAATTTGCCCGGCCATCGACGCTGGGCGATTTCGATGTCCGCAACGGCCTCGACCAGGCCACGCTGGTGGAGCTGTTCGGCTGGAACGAGGAACAATTCAACAGCCGTATGGAGGGCAGCCCGATCCGCCGCATCGGCCATGAACGCTGGCTGCGCAATATGGCGGTCGGCCTCGGCAACGCCGCTGCGGCTGGCGTCAGCACAGCGGAAATCATTGCCGCGCTGCAGTCGCGCAGCGCAGATCCATCAGAGCTGGTGCGCGAACATGTGGCGTGGGCCTTGCAGCAACACGGGGTTTGACGAGTGGTTTAGTGTTGCAGCAGCCACAGCCAGAACGGCAGCGTCAGGGCTGACAGCATGGTGCCGGCAGAAATCAGGAACGCCACCAGGGGGCCGTTGCCGCCCATGCGCGCGGCCAGGATGTAAGCGCTGGAAGCGGTAGGCAGGGCGCAGAACAGCACGACGATCTGCAGTTGCGACGGCGCCAGGCCGGCCCACTGCCCCAGCAGCCAGGCGATGGCTGGCACCGCCATCAGCTTGAGCGTCAGGAAATAAGCGGACAACGCCTTGGCCTGATGCACCCCGCTCAAGCGCAGGCCCGCACCAACCAGTAGCAAGCCCAGCGCCAGTGCGGCGTTGCCCAGCCGCGACAGGACTGCGCCGGCGACTTCCGGCAGCGGCAAGCCGGACAAGCTGTACAGCAGGCCGCAGGCGGTAGCGATCAGCAAGGGATTGCGCGCCAGTTCCTTGAACAGGCCGCCGCTTTTGTGCGCCAGCGCATGCACTGCGGCCAGGTTGCACAAAGGTACGCCGAAGCCGATCAGCAAGGCCATCATGCCGGTCGCCTGCTCGCCGCCCAGCCGCGCCGCCAGCGCTAGCGCCATGTAAGAATTGAAGCGGTAACTGGTTTGCATGCCGGACTCGTAATCCATGGGCGCCGCCTTGATCCATGGTTTGCCCAGCCAGGTGAGAATGATCGAGCCGGCCAGGGCGCACATGCCGACCGCCAGCATTTTGCCGCTGGTGTCGAAGCTGAGCTGGGTGCGCGCGGTGGAGTAAAAAAGCAGGGCAGGGAACAGCAAAAAGTAGACCAGTTTTTCCGCGCCGGTCCAGAACGCGCTGCCCCAGTTGCTGACACGGTGCAAGACCACGCCCAGCAGTATCAAAGAAAAATCGGGAAGCAACAGGTTGACGATATACATGGAGAGGCGGATATTGTGTGAACGGAGCCGCTGGCAGGGCGGTTTATGCTGCGGCAGCAATGTTTATTTCCAAGTGGAAATTTAATCAGGGCTAATTTGATTAGTTTGATAAGGGTTTAGTGTAAACCTATGTTGTTTGCGCAAATTCATTCATATAAATTATTTGTTAAATCTGGGTAACACCTGTTACAGTGTGACCACAATTTGACATTGCGAGACAAAAAGCAGCTGTGCATTCCAGCCGCGCCGTTTATCGGGTCTCTGCCATGCAGTAGATATGTAGCACAGGATTCAGATTTTTTAAGCAGCAGGGAAGTTAGCAACGCGCTTGAATCACAGAGTTATAGGTGGTGGTGCATAAGAACGGTATTGATACCGGGGATACTGAGGAGACCGTGCAATCCAAATGAGCTGTCTAAACAGTCGGGATTGCACACGGAGTAATTTGAGGCGCATCGACAGATGCGCCTTTTTTATTTTATGCTGTGGCTATGAATATAATTTCGGATAGTCCATTGAAGCGAGTCACCGACGGTCAGCTTCCCGCCCAGCACTTCACCGCCGTGGTCGCTGCGCCATTCGGCGCGGTAGGCATACGCACCGATGCCGGCCTGCTGCGCGAACTGGTCTATCTGCCCCCTTCTTTCCACGAAAAAGATGCCGCCGACGAATTGTCGGCGCGCGTGGCCGAACAGATCAGCCGTTACTTCGCGCAGCCCGATTTCCGTTTTGATCTGCCGCTGGCGCCGTTGGGCACCGCCTTCCAGCAGCGCGTATGGAAAGCGATTTCGGCGATACCGCGCGGTGAAATCCTGACTTACGGCCAGGTCGCCAAACTGATCGAATCGGCGCCGCGCGCAGTCGGCCAGGCTTGCGGCGCCAACTGGTTTCCGCTGGTGATTCCCTGTCACCGCGTGACTGCGTCCGGCGGCATCGGCGGCTTTTCCCATCACGACGACGCCGACGGCTTCCATCTGCGAGTCAAGCGCTGGCTGCTGCAGCATGAAGGCGTGACCGGCCTGTGAGGAGATCCAAGGCCGAGCTCGAGGCCAGACCCGTACTGAAGGCCGAGCATCAAAGCGCGATCGACGAGTTTTGCGACAGCCTGTGGCTGGAAGACGGCCTGGCCAAGAATTCCCTGGAAGCCTACCGGCGCGACATGACGCTGTTTGCCTTCTGGCTGCAAGAGCAGCCGGGCGGAAAATCGTTGTTTGCGGTCGATGCCGGCGACCTCAATGCCTATTTCCTGGCCAAGCACGACAGCAGCAAGGCCACCTCGTCGAACCGGCGGCTGGCGGTGCTCAAGCGTTTCTACCTGCTGGCGCTGCGGCAAAACCGTATCAGTACCGATCCCTGCCTGCATCTGCGCTCGGCCAAGCAGGCGCCGCGCTTTCCCAAGGTACTGTCGGAGGCCCAGGTAGAAGCGCTGCTGGCGGCGCCCGATGTCGCCACGCCGTTGGGCCTGCGCGACCGCACCATGCTGGAACTGATGTATGCCAGCGGCCTGCG
The DNA here is from genome assembly GCF_035566555.1 of Collimonas sp. Taxonomy (GTDB): domain Bacteria; phylum Pseudomonadota; class Gammaproteobacteria; order Burkholderiales; family Burkholderiaceae_D; genus Collimonas. The sequence continues at coordinate 2,880 of NZ_DATMRB010000136.1, read as the reverse complement.
GGTGTCCGAGCTGGTGCTGCTGAAGTCGCTGGAGGTGGGCATGAATGAGGGTGTCCTGCGGATTACCGGCAAGGGCGGCAAGACCCGTTTGCTGCCGTTTGGCGAAGAGGCGCGCAACTGGATCGTGGGCTACCTGAAGGATGCGCGCGGCCAGATTCTGAACGGCCAGATGGACGACGCTCTGTTCGTGACGGCGCGCGGCGGTCCCATGACGCGCCAGATGTTCTGGACCCTGATCAAGAAGTACGCCGCCAAGGCGATGATCAACGCCCCGTTGTCGCCGCATACCCTGCGCCATGCTTTCGCTACCCACCTGCTGAATCACGGTGCGGATTTGCGCGTGGTGCAGTTATTGCTGGGACACGCCGACATATCGACCACTCAGATTTATACGCATGTGGCGCGGGAACGACTGAAGGCTTTGCATGCCGCACATCACCCGCGCGGGTAAAATCATTCCCTGTAATAGTTGTCATGGAGAAATTATAAATAGGTGCTTTGACAAGCTTTTGCAGTACTGAATTCTGCATCTTCCCAATTATTCTCCTGTATCCTGTACTACATCATTCAAGAGTCTATTTAGGGGGCGCAATTGGCAAAAACGAATTTTCAGTATGAAAAACGGCAAAAGGAATTAGAAAAGAAAAAAAAGAAGGAAGAAAAGCTGAAGCGCAAGCTGGAGAAGGGCTCTACTTCCGAAACTGAAGTCGAAGAGACAGCCGACGAAACGGCTGAACCTGCGACTGGCGAACCTGCAGCCGACGAGCCAAAGCAGCCTTGAGCACAATGACGGCAGCTTGACTCCATGGATTGCGGATCGAGGACACCTCCTATCCGCGGTCTGTCGCTGCATCAGGTTTTACGAAAGATGACTACAGGCAGACGTCCGGCACAGGATGCTGCGCCCGAATTCCCGGTATGACAAAACACATTTCAGAGACCCCGGCCACGCAATTCCTGCGCAAACACGGCGCGGTCTTTTCCGAACATCCCTATGCATATGAGGAACATGGCGGCACGACAGTGTCGGCGCGCGCGCTTGGCGTCGACGAGCATCATGTGGTGAAGACGCTGGTCATGCAGGACGAAGCGGCCAAGCCGCTGATCATCCTGATGCACGGCGACCGCAAGGTGTCGACCAAGAACCTGGCGCGGCAGACCGGCCGCAAATCGGTCGAACCGTGCAAGCCGGAAGTGGCCAACCGCCATTCGGGCTATCTGATCGGCGGCACTTCGCCATTCGCCACCCGCAAACCGCTGCCGATCTATATAGAAGAAAGCATCCTGAACCTGCAGAAGATATATATTAACGGTGGCCGGCGCGGCTACCTGATTGGCATGGCGCCGCAGGTCGTGATCGATCTGCTGCAAGCCAAAACGGTCCAGTGCGCGCTGGAAGAATAAGCGCCACCTTTACATTGATGAAGACAAAAAGAAAGAGACACGCATGTACACATTGTTAGCCGTGATTGGCGCTTATCTGCTGGGTTCGGTTTCATTCGGCATTATCACCAGCAAGCTGTTCGGGCTGAGCGATCCGCGCAGCTACGGCTCCAACAACCCGGGCGCCACCAACGTCCTGCGCAGCGGTAACAAGGGAGCTGCCGCGCTGACCTTGCTTGGCGATGGCTTCAAGGGCTGGCTGGCGGTCTGGCTGACGCAAAAATACGGTCCGCAATTCGGCATGGGCGACGGCGCCGTGGCGCTGGCGGCGGTAGCCGTATTCCTGGGTCACCTGTGGCCGGTGTTCTTCCGCTTTGCCGGAGGCAAAGGCGTGGCCACCTTGCTGGGCATCCTGATCGGTCTCAATCCCTGGCTTGGCCTGGCCACCATCGGCACCTGGCTGATCGTCGCCTACGCCTTCCGCTACTCGTCGCTGGCGGCACTGGTTGCCGCTCTGTTTGCACCTTTCTTCTATGCCTTGATGGAAGGGGCGGACATGATCCTGCTGGCGATTGTGGTGATGAGCGCCTTGCTGATGTATCGCCATGCCAAGAACATCGGCAATCTGCTGGCCGGCAAGGAAAGCCGCATCGGCGCCAAGAAAAACGGCGGCAAGGCGGCCTAGTATCGTGTCGTGTCGCGCTGTTTCTGAATTTATCAACCCAAGGGAAAAAATGAAAAATCTGATTTTGATGCTGGCTGCGGCTGCAGGAATGTTGTCGAGCGCAGCGCCGGTGCTGGCCGCTGACCGGGTGGTGATGCTGCCGCTGGCAGCGGCGATGGCGGATAACGATGCCAAGACCCGCCTGGGGGAGGGTGTCCGCTTTTATTTCGGTAGCCAGCCGACGCCGGCAGTGCAGGAGAAACTGGGCAGCGACAAGACCAGCCAGAAAACCAATGCCTTTGGTAAATCGGATGAAAAAGCCTGCAACTGGGCCTTCCTGTCGGCCATGCTGAGTTTGCAAAAGCGCGCGCAGAACCTGGGCGCGAACGCGGTCACCAATATCGTGAGCAATTACAATAATATCGAGCATTCGAGCCCGACCGAATTCGAGTGCCATGCGGGGGCGATCATGGCGGGTGTCGCCTTGAAGGGCGATTTCGTCAAGATTGCCAATTGATAGAAGCCGTCCGGCAATATCGCCTGCGTTAATAAAATTGCCGGAAAGAACGAAATACGGTTTTACATCCTGTGAAAACGGTGTTTTCGAAAATAAAGAAGCGCTGGCCACTTTTGGCCCAGCGCTTTTTTATTTGGATTTATGCGGCTCTTTATATCGAATTGACTATATGTCGTAAAATTGCGATGTCAGTATGTAACTATTGTTGCGTCGCGACATATGAATAAGCATGCATATTTTGCTTATAGACCAATGACATTACTTTTCGGATAGATGTTTTTTTGAAGATCTGCCTTGCTATGCAGCATATTTTCAT
>NZ_DATMRB010000135.1:0-10462 GCF_035566555.1 Collimonas sp. | reverse complement strand
CGGCGTCCCGCTTATGCTGACACTGGCTGCGCTCAAGCTTGATGTGCAGTTGACGGTTTGATTCCCTGTGACGGTACTGCATTGTAGCAATGCTTTAAGTCCATTGATGCCAATAGCGCCGCCGAGAAGAGTGACTGCCTCGGTAACAGTTGCTTGCCCGTTGGTGGTGCTGGGCGAGTAGCTTTCTTCAGCGCTAATATTCGTGACGATCAAATCGGCCAGGTTGCCTACGATAGGCAATGAAACGCTAAGGTTGAGATTGCTCTGCTGCTGGATTCCAGGAGCGCTTACTTGCGCTTTAGCGACGCAGGGAATCGGTGTGATGCTTGTGATTCCTAGTATGGTCGTTGTCACAGTGGCCTCGAATGTGCAATTGGACACCACGGCAGAGGACAAATCAGCATTCTGAGCGAAGGTGGGCGGGCAAACCAGCGCCATGAGCAGGAAAAGAATATGGATGCCGAAATAGGAATTTTTCATTTTTTCCTCGAAAGATAAATAGCATGAAAATACTCTTGCAAGCCAACGTCTTGCCAACGGTAAAAGTAAATCTAGATCATTATTTCCGTATGGCAACCTGTCGTTATTGATAGGTGTTCATCCAATTCATGTTTCTTTGCTTGAGGAGCCGCCTATCGTCGACTGATATGGCGGCCGGTATCAAAGAGAAACTATTTCCGCGCGATGTCAGTCCCTCCGATTTCTCGGCGTTGTTCATGCGTCATTTTCTTCCGGCCAGGGTCGAAATATTTTTCCGGAATCGGATTTTATTGATGACATGCGCTGTCAGATTTCATGCCAATTAATTCGCTCTGGCACGCACTTATAAAAATACCCATAAATGTCGCGCAGAGCCGGTTTTCTCCTGGCCACATTCATATAGAGAAGGGATTGCAATGAAGCTCGACAGCATGACAAGGACCGCCGAACGCCCGGCGATAGTCGGCATTCAGCGGGACAGAAGCGACTTGGTAGATATGACAACGTTTGCGCCATTTTTTCTGATCGACGGCAGTTGCAGGGCGCTGGTCTTGCTGGATGCCAGTTTTCAAGAAAAAGCACATGTATTCGAGGAGCGGGGAGATGAGGGCTGGAGCGGCAACGGCCTTGACTGGAATTCTGTCGCACACGTCATCATTGCCGAGCAGTTGCCGAAATTGGCCAATGAATTCACGTTCAGTTCCGACGCCGACTTTTTTTCCGTTTCCGGAACCATGGCGAGTTTGACCTTGCTAGGCAATGCATTGAAAATCACTTTTGATGATGAACACGTTCTCAGGGATATTCTGTTTCGTGCCAAGTTGCACAGTTGATTTCAATGCGCTCGTCGCCAGGTGCCATCGGGAAATTGCCAAGCGTGACGGTGAAATAATCAGCATTAAAAAAATTCCGCTGGAGGCCAAAAACATCAGGCCATCGCATTAAAAAATGACAACGCAGCGCGGCACGATGGCTGCCTGCTCCATATCTTCCAGGAACCGGTGGGCAAAGAAAAAGTCACTGCATGGCAGTGATATAAAAGAATGCCGCCAGTCATTAAATATTTCCCTCGATTTAACAAATTTGAAAAGGATTGTGAAATTGAGGATTTAACATTGGACAACACAGTGCGATCTCCACGATGATTTTAGCGAGCAGTGCTTTTTAGGGGACTTGGAATGGAAACGCTCATCAACGATACATATCTCAACAAGAGTATCGATAAAATCCTGGGCTGCGCGACGCTGGCGCTTTACGGTGAGGACATCCGCTTCTCCGTGCTTCTTACTATTCGCGACGTGCGCGATTACCTGGCCAACGTCAAAGCCGGAGATCCGGCGTTCAACCAGCGGGTGTTCCTGAATAGTTTGACGGCGCTGGCAAACAGCACGCATCCCAGCATGCCCGACTACAGGAAAACGCTTGAGTATGCGGCTACGCTGATGACGGTCGAGCTGGGCGAATAGCAGTCGGTTGACAAGGACGCGCGCAATCCTCAGCGATCAAGCCATCGCAAAACAGTCGATCGCAAACCGTTAAATTGATCCGGTGTTATATTTCGACACTCTGCTGTTCAGGCTCAATTTAAAAGGAATACGATCATGGCAAACATCGCTTTTCTCGGCACCGGTTTACTTGGAAGCGCATTTGCGGAAGCGGCTGCAAAACGCGGCGATACGGTCACCGCATGGAACCGCTCCATTGACAAGGTTCAAGCCCTTTCCCAGTTCGGCGTCAAGGCTGCGGCGACGCCTGCCGAAGCAGTGCGGACTGCCTCCAGAGTGCATATCGTGCTGAAGGACGACGCTGTGGTCGAGGAAGTGATCGCAGCGATACGCGGCGAACTTTCTGCCGACACCATCCTGATCGATCACACCACCACATTGCCGGCGCTCACCGCCGAACGTGCCGCGCGCTTGCATGCGGCCGGTGTCAAGTATCTGCATTGCCCCGTTTTCATGGGACCGCCGGCCGCACGCAATGCCCAGGGTTCGATGATGGTGGCGGGTCCGAAGGCGCTGTTCGAATCGGTGCAGGCGGAGCTCGCCAAGATGACCGGGCGTCTCGAATACATGGGCGAGCGCGCCGACCTGGCCACCGCCAACAAACTCTTTGGCAATGCCGTGATCATCGGCCTCTCGGCGGTGATGGCCGATGTCCTTACTCTGGCGCAGGCAAGCGATGTCAGCGGCGAAGACGCCATCAAGTTGCTCTGCATGCTCGATTTGAATGGCATGGTGGCAGGTCGCGGAGTGAACATGGCCAAGGGTAATTTCAACCCGAGTTTTGAACTGGCGATGGCGCGCAAGGATGTGCGGCTGATGCTGGAGACGACCGGCAAGCGGCCGATGGCCGCCTTGCCCGCGGTTGCGGCCCGGATGGACCAGCTGATTGCAGAGGGACATGGCGCCAAGGATGCCAGCGTGCTTGGCATCGATGCGGTGGCGCGGCCTTGATCCGGCTGATCGGCTAGATCGCGCGGGCATGTAATCTTGCCCGTGCTGCCTGTCCACCACGCTTACAGATCGCGCGCCCAGGTCTCGCCGATCAGATCCTTGCCGAAGCTGTGATGGGATTCTTCGGCAATTTTTTCAAAGCCGGCCTTGGCGTAGATGTCGCGGGCGCCGACCAGGATGCTGTTGGTCCACAGAAGCATCTTCTTGTAACCTGCAAATTTCGCAAAGTGCAGGCATTCCTCGACCAGCCGCCGGCCTATCCCCATGCCGCGCGCGCTGGGCTCAACATATAGCATGCGCAGCTTGGCGGTGGTTTCATCGTGGCGCACCACGAATACCGAGCCCGCCACCTTGCCGTCCTTTTCCGCGATCCAGCAGCGTTCCGCGCTACTGTCGAAATCGCGCATGTAGTTGGCGACGATATCGGCGACCAGCGCTTCGAAGTCCGCATTCCAGCCATAGTCCTGGGCATACAGCACGCCGTGCCGATGCACCACCCAGCCCATGTCGCCCGGCCGCGGATCGCGCAGCAGATAGGAGGAGGGGCGTTGGCCCAGCAAGCCTTCTATCTGTTGCATGGCCTCGACCAGCTGGTGTTGTTCGGGTACTGACAAACGGCTCAGCATGGCGGCGACTTCGCGCTGCGAGGTTTCATCCAGCGGTGCAAAAGTTGCGCGCCCGAGTCCGGTCAGGCGCAGCTGCGCAACGCGGCCGTCGGCTTCCGAACGCACACGCTCGAGCAGGCCCTTTTTCTCGAATCCGGAGATTACCCGGCTCAGGTAGCCGGGATTGAGGCTGAGCTCGCGCGCCAGGTCGGCCGCGGTCAAATCCGATCGATGCGCCAGTTCGTACAGGATGCGCAACTCAGTCAGCGAAAACGCGCTGTCCAGCAAGTGCTCGTGCAGCACGCCGATCTTGTCGGTATAGAAGCGGTTGAAGCGCCGGACCATGGTGGCGCGATCGTTCAGTTGTTCGATAGTCATATGATCCGATTAAGTTGCCTGAGGCTCTAATATAGGTGCTTTAGGCAACTAAATCAAGATTGCGTGTCGTTTTATCGAAAAACCCGCTTTGCAAACGGATACACATGTTTTTCGAGAGGGCGCGAGAAGTTGGCCATAATGGAAGCCTTTTGACTTCTTGCGCCGCTCAACGCGGGTTCGCCTAATAGCTGCCCCTTCGGGAACCTCCTATGAAAAGAAACGTAAAAATAATCCTTCTTTCTTTCAGCTGCATGTCGCCGGCGCTGCTGCATGCGGCCGAGCTAGAGCAGCAGCTGGCGCGCTGCTCGGTATTGGCTGACGCCGCCGCGCGCCTGAGCTGCTTCGACGGCCTTGCCAAGGCTACGGCAGATGCCGCCGTCCCTGCAGCTGCCGCTGCTTCCGCCACTGCTTCTGCCGCGGCGCCAAGCGCACCGGCGCCGGCAGACGCTGCCGGCAAGAGCACAGAGCGGGGCGCAGAGACGATCTCGCATACCGCGCAGAGCTGGGAGCTGGATCCCAACGCCAAGCGCGGCGTGTTCGCGCTCAAGTCCTACCTGGATAATTATGTGCTGCTGGCCAATTACAGCAGCTCGACCAACCTGGCGCCGTACAACCAGGACACGCCGAACGGACTCAATCCGCAAAAGGTCGAGCTGACTTATCAGCTCAGTTTCAAGATGAAGATGGCGGAAAACATCGCCGGCAGCCCGGTCGACCTGTGGCTGGCCTACACCCAGCAGAGTTTCTGGCAGGCGTATAACCGCGCCAACTCCAGTCCGTTCCGCGAAACCAATTACCAGCCCGAGCTGATTGCGACGCTGCCCTTGAAGTTCAGTTTCGGCGACTTCAATTTGCGCTATCTCAATTTCGGACTGGTGCATCAGTCCAACGGCCAGTCCTCGACCTTGTCGCGCAGCTGGAACCGCTTCTATACAGAACTGGGCGCCGAATACGGCAACCTGGCGCTGTCGGCCAGGATCTGGAAGCGGCTCGATAATGCCACGGCGAATAACGACAATATCGATATCGTCGACTACATGGGTCATGGCGATGTGCGCGCCACCTACCGCCAGGACGGCTACCAGTATTCGCTGCTGGCGCGCCGCAATTTCCAGACCGGACACGGGGCAGTGCAGGCTAGCATGGCGTTTCCGGTCACAACCAATCTGAAAGGCTACGTGCAGATGTTTTCGGGTTACGGCGAAAGCCTGATCGATTACAACTATTCGCAGAAGTCGGTGGGCGCGGGTTTCCTGATCGATTTCTAAGGACGCCAGGCAAGAGAATTTTGCGGTTCAGCCAGCCCCGGATTTCATCTGTCCGGGGCTTTTTTTGTCTGCAGATAAGGCAAAAATCGTCCCCTCAATCTGCGGATTTGCTGCTCCGTACCGGTCTGCCAGCAACGCCGTTGCCGGCCGGCGGCGATCCGATTCATCTTGCGATGCACCAAACTGATCCCGGCGGCATTGCCGGACGGAGGATGGTTTGGCGCTCCGGTACGGCTTGCGCGGACGCCTCGACGCCGGGGCGTACAGGCCCTGCCATCGCACAATTTGCCATTCCGGCCGCAGCGCCGACGGTAAAGCCGGTTCACCATTTTTGTGCTTTGCGCACCAAAGTGGTATTACAAAAAAACTACCAATACAAACTGGTCTTGATCATTTATTTAAGGGTTTGAATAATGCTGCGACGCAGCGTTGTTTAGCTGCCTGGATAATGCCGCTTGATTCATGTGACGACTTGGATGTTTTACATCAAAAACATAGAGAGAATCCAGCAATAGCTATTTCCTGCGCGCTTAAATAACTGTTTGACATCAAAATGCGCGAGCTTTCAAAATCGCTTCAAGTGCTTGTTTATATAGATAAAACAAGCGAAATACAGGCATAAATTCCGGCTTGGTTATGCGGCGATGCGTCAAAAGCAAAGAAGTTCAACAAAACTTCCTGAAATTTTCATTTTTCAGAAAATTTCAAATTTTCCTGCTGTGATTTTCAAAAAAAGCGACCAGTCCAGTCCACTAAACAACAGTCATGTAGTTTGTGAAATAGTGAATGTAAACAACGGTATATATAGATATATGAATTGTGTTTTTTGATACCAATAATTTATTTATGTAATACCAGTTGAATGCCTATTGACAGCCACTTTTACGGTCCATAGAGTGTCCCCAGCGCAACGTTTCTAAATGAAATTTTGAAGCTTGGACGCAAGGCAGGTTGGGGTGATGTGCGGGGCAGAGTACGCACAGCATCTTCCCCGCAAGGTCTTTGGAGAAGGACTCGGCGGAGAAGTGGGAGCACCCGCGGTGACATGCGGCGTCTTGTTGGGTGGGACTTGTTGTATTGGCGACTGTATCGAAAAAAGGTTCTCCCTTTGCCGGCTTGAAGCGACGTCAGACCGCAGCGTGGAGAAGTAAATGAAAAATGGCCTGCGTCAGATAGGCTGGGCCGCAATCGATGGGGAGAACAGTAAGTGAATAAGAATTTGACACCAATAGCATCTGCCGTTGCGCTGCTGGTCATGGCGGCAGCCATGCCGGCATATGCGCAACAAGCCGATGATGCAGCTGCAAAGGCTGACAGCAAGGGCACCGACAAAGGCGGCCAGATCGAGCAGGTCACCATCAGCGGCATTCGCGGTTCGCTGCAAAAATCCTTGACGCAAAAACGCAATGCCGATTCGCACGTGGAAGTCATCACGGCGGAAGACATCGGCAAGATGCCGGACAAGAACGTGGCCGACTCCTTGTCGCGCGTGCCTGGCGTTACCATCGGCAATGCCGGCGCCACCGAAGGCGGTTTCGACGAAGCTGACCGTGTCAGCATGCGCGGCACCAGCCCGAGCCTGACGCAGACCCTGATCAACGGCCACAACGTCGCCTCGGGCGACTGGTTCGTGCTGGACCAGTCGGGCCAGGTCGGCCGCAGCGTCAGCTACACCATGCTGCCGTCTGAACTGGTGGGTTCGGTGGTTGTCCACAAGAGTTCCGAAGCCAGCCTGGTGGAAGGCGGCGTTGCCGGTTCGGTCGATATCATCACCCGCAAGCCGCTGGACTTCAAAAAACAGTTCACTGCTGAAGCAACTCTCGGCGCCGTGTACGCCGATTTGCCAGGCAAGACAGATCCGCAAATCAGCGCGCTGGTCAACTGGAAAAACGAAGCCAACACCTTCGGCATCCTGGTGCAGGCATTCTCGGAAGAGCGCCATCTGCAACGCCAGGGACAGGAAATCCTCGGCTACACCCAGATCGCTCCAGGCAGCAAGATCGCTACTTCCAATCCTGACCTGGCCGGCGTATATGCGCCTAACCTGATCAACTCGGCCCTGTTTGAGCAGGAACGCAAACGGACCGGCGGTTTGATCGATGCCCAGTTCAAGGTCAGCAACGATTTCTCTTTCGACATCAACGGCTTCACTTCAGAAATGAAGGCTGCCAACTACAACCGCAGCTATGAATTCTGGGGCGCCCAGGTTATCAACGCCGGCGCCGGCCAGGCGCCGAATCCTGGCTACACGGTCAAGAACAATACGCTGACATCGGCGACCTTTGCTCCTGTCGCCGGCACTAACTACGGCGTCTACGACCAGATTTCACGTCCGGATGAAAGCGCCAGCTCGAACTTCGTCGAGCTTGGCACCAAGTGGCGTGCATCTGATTCGCTGACTTTCACTACCAAGCTGGGTACCTCTTCCGGCGAAGGCAAAACGCCGACCCAGAACGTGGCGGAATGGAATGTCGGCGTTGGCGCCGGCGCCGGTTATCAGTTGAATGGAACAGGCACTGCAGCCAACTGGAACCTGGGTGCCACCAACAACGGCAGCCCTAACACCGGCACTACAGCGTTCGGCTGGATCTTCGGCGACCAGAACATCGACGTCAAGGACAAGGAAAACTGGGCGCAGGTCGATGGCGAATATTCTGCCGCCTGGGGCGCCTTGTCGACAGTGCAGTTCGGCCTGCGCTACAACGACCACAAGCGCAGTTCCGAAGGCGTGATTGGACAAGGGCCGAGCGCCGGCGCCAGCAATCCAGCCAATTTCCCACAGGGTTTCCAGAACTTCCCGTCGAATTTCGGCAGCGGTCTGGGCAGCGGTTTTCCGACCAACGTCTGGTACTACACGCCGGGCCAGCTGGCAGCGTTCAATGCGTTCACCAATCGTGATCCTGTCACACGTGAAGACTGGAATTCCGAATTCGCAGTGAAGGAAAAGAATGCTGCCGGTTACCTGCAGGCCAACCTGGAAGGCAATCACTGGAGCGGCAATGTCGGCCTGCGCGTCGTGCAGACCCAGGAGAACGTCACTTCCAACGTGGCTGCGCCTGCCACCGCACCGGGAGCGATCACGACTTCGGCATTCGGTCCGTTTGTCCGCCAGCAGGACAACAATACCTATGTCGACGTGCTGCCAAGCATGAACTTGAAGTTTGACCTGAGCAAGGATGTGGTTGCCCGTTTCGCAGCATCGAAGACCATGACCCGTCCAGATTATTCGGCGCTGGCTGGCCAGGTATCGCTGTCACCGCCGGCGCAGTTTGGCTCGGTCGGTTCAGGCAGCGGCGGCAATCCGGATCTGAAGCCAATCACGTCGAACAACTTCGATGCCTCGCTGGAATGGTATTTTGCTCCGCGTTCGCTGGTGTCGGCGAGTATCTTCAACATGAACCTGACCAGCTATGTCGGCCTGGGCAGCGTCACCAGAAGCTATGTCACCAGCACGCCTGACCATCCTGCCAACTACATGGCGGATTATGTGCTGACGGTGCCGACCAACACCAGCGGTACGGTGAACGGTATCGAGCTGGCTTATGAAATGCCGCTGGGTAAAAACTTCGGTTTTGCCACCAACGCCACTTTCATCAACGCCTATGATGCTGCCAACGGTCCTCTGGTCGGCGCTTCCAAGCGTACCGCCAACCTGTCGGCTTATTTCGAAGATGAGCGCTTCAATGCCCGCATCTCGTATAACTACCGCAGCAGCTTCTACAGCGGCCTGGATCGCAGCACAGCGTTCTACCAGGCGGGCGTCGGCACACTGGCGATGTCGCTCGGCTACAAGTACAGCGAACAGCTGGCCTTCACGCTGGATGCACAGAACCTGAACAACCCGACCCTCAAGTACTACGCACTGAATGAAGACCAGCCACGTGCGTTCTACAAGAACGGCCGCCAGTTCTACTTGAATGCCCACCTGAAGTTCTAGTAACGGAAGGCCTGCATGCCGCCGCTGTTTGCTGCCTGCAGGCCGTAACCGAAGTTGTCTGTGGTTGAAGTAAGAGTTGACGTTGATTTTGCCGGGAGAGCGCTGCTGACCGGATATTGTTGCAGCTTGGCTTTGATGAAAACGCTCTCCGGCTTTTTTCCCGCCCAGGTCAGATACGTTTCACGGTAATCACCAGCAGACCAGTACAAGTTCAGGAAGCCGACAAACGACATGCCGCACCGGTGTCGCTGTCTATACCGAGATTGCCCGCAGTCAGGCAAACAAACAGGAGTCGTTGTATGGATTTCGCGCAGGATGGGAAAAATCCCTCCAAGAATGTAGTCGGCATCAGCGTGGTCGTTGTTTTGCATGTTCTTCTGATTTATGGACTTCTTACAGGATTGGCGCGCAAGGTTGTGGAAGTGATACAGCAACCGGTCGAAACCAAGATCATCGACGAGATCAAGCCGCCGCCGCCGCCCCCGCCACCGAAACAGGTTGTACCGCCGCCGCCAAAATCGGTCGCGCCGCCGCCGTTCGTTCCTCCACCCGAGGTCAAGGTCACGCCGCCGCCCACAGACAATGTGATTGCCGCGGTCACCAACGTCAAGCCGCCGAGCAACGATTTGCCGACGTCCGTGGCGCAGCCCGCCACCAACGGCGAGGCCGGCCCGGCGCATACCAGTGCCAAGATTGCAGGAAATTGCGAGAAGCCGGAATACCCGCGGACTTCCTTGCGCAATGAAGAAGAGGGCATGGTCACAGTCAAGCTGACCATCGGCGCCGATGGCAATGTGCTCGATTCCTCGGTGGAAAAGAGCAGCGGCTTCAAGGAGCTCGACCGCGCCACGGTGAAAGCCTGGAGCCTGTGCCATTTCACACCGGCCATGGCCGACGGCAAAGCGGTGCAGTCTTCAACCAAGATGCAGTATGTCTGGAAGCTTGAGTAGGCTCAAGATCGAACGCAAACCAGGCGCGAGCCAAACACCACGTCGCGATTGCGGCAATCTACTTTCTCAAATTTGGAGCAACAGCATGACTATCACACGTAATCGCTTATCCGCCCTGGCCGCCGCCCTGATGATTTCGGCTGCGACGCTTGCAGCACCGTTCGCCGTTGCGCAAACCGCCGCTTCGGCGCCGGCTGCATCGACCCCGGCCGCCGCCGCATCTGCGCCGGCCGCTGCTCCTGCAGCATCGCTGGTCGACACCCCAACCCCACCGCCAGCACCTGCTGACCACGAAACCGTCAACAATCCATACGGCCTGGACGCCCTGTGGAAAGGCGGCGACTTCGTTGCCCGCGGCACCCTGATCATCCTGGTGCTGATGTCGATG